>DJPL01000035.1:0-18131 GCA_002437415.1 Ruminococcaceae bacterium UBA6413
CACTGAATTTCGTAAAATCAAAATTTTACGAAATTAGAAGTGCTAAAAACCCGAAAGGCATACAAAAATGGCATACAACATAGATTTCAGACAAGCTACGTCAGATGCGCCGGCTTGTCTTACCGAATACCTGAATTATCTGACTACGATCAAAAACCGTTCACAGCTTACGGCTTTGAATTATTATACAGACCTGCGTATGTTTATGCGTTTTCTCAAGGTCAAGAACAAGCTTGTTCCTGAGGATACAGATTTCTCGGAAATCACTATAGCCGACCTTGACGACAAATACATCAAGGCGGTAACTCTCAGCGACGCTATGGAGTTTCTGAGCTTCACGGTAAGCGAACGCTCAAATCAGGCTAAGGCGCGTTCGCGCAAGGCGGTATCACTGCGGCAATTCTATAAATTCCTCACCAATAATAAGGCGTGGTTTGCGGCAAGTCCTATGCTTAATTTAGAGCTGCCGTCACCTAAAAATGCGCTCCCGAAGCACCTTACTTTGCAGGAATGCAGTCAGCTGTTACACGAGGGCTTCAAGGAATTTTCAAGCTGGATGGATTACCGTGACTATGCGATGATCATAATGTTTCTTAACTGCGGTATGCGTTTGAGCGAATTAGTGGGAATAAATGTAAACGATTTCGTAGAGAATATCGATCCGTCACAGCCGGATATAAAATACATATCGGTCAAGGTACTCGGTAAAGGTAATAAGGAACGTATAGTTTATCTGAACGACCAATGCGTTGACGCGGTCGCAAAGTATACAGAAGCAAGAAAATCCGTTGCCGACCCAAAGGAAAAGGCCTTGTTTATAAGCAAGCGCGGCAACCGTATCACAAACCGCCGCGTTGAACAGATAATCGATGACCGTCTTAAAGCCTGCGGATTAGCCGGTAAAGGGATTTCGGTGCACAAGCTCCGTCATACCGCGGCTACACTTATGTATCAGAACGGCGTTGATGTCCGTGTGCTTAAAGAAGTTCTCGGGCACGAAAACCTTAATACCACGCAGATCTATACCCATGTGGTAAACACTCAGCTCCGCGATGCTATAAACTCAAATCCTGTAATGGATATAAAAAACGACCTCCCCGAGCCCGATTTAGAGCACGGAGAGAAAAAAAACAAAAAGTAATTTCGCTATAATTTTAATTTTACGAAATTTAAATATCAGCTATAACCGCCGTGCTAATCAGATTAACACGGCGGTACTGTTTTATTTACTTACAATCTCATTGAACAGCGCCTTACACCCTAGCAATACATCTCTGTAAGTATCATCAAAGTTCCCTGTATACCATGGGTCGGCTATACTCCCGCTCATTCCTGCGTGCGACAACAGCAGACTTACTTTACCATCAGGGTCGCTCTTTATGATCCGCATTATATTCTGTATGTTCATTTCATCCATAGCGATTATGTAATCATACTTATTGTAGTCGGATTTTGTCAGTTGCACTGCCCTTTTGCCGTCACAGGAAATGCCGACTTCCGCAAGCTTTCTCTTTGTGCCGTAATGCACCGGGTTGCCTATTTCTTCGGTACTTGTCGCACACGAAGCAATATAGAATTCATCGGACTTCCCCGCTTTGTTCACTATATCTTTCATCACAAATTCCGCCATAGGTGAACGGCAGATGTTGCCGTGGCAGACAAAGAGTATCTTATACATCCGGTAAATTCCTTTCAAAAAGCTCTGTATAGAGAATTACACATAAAATTCTTCAAACGTATCAAGGCACAGGCACGCCAGTCGTCCTTTCGGGTAGCACGCGCCGCAGTCTATAAATATATTCCTGCCGTTCTTATAGATTTCGGGCTTTCCCGAGAAATACGGTGTAGGAGTATGCCCCATAACCGTAAATATGCTATTGTCGTCAAAATACTGTTGCGATGGATCGGGTCGGCAGGATAGCAAGTCGTCGTCCGTGTATTCGCTTAATTTCTTTCCGGGCTTGTAATTTCCAAGCCCGGCGTGAACGAGCACAAAAGATTTATCTCCGACATCGACTGTTTCTAACAACGTGAATTCTCTCAGATAATTAATAATTTTTCTTCTCCGGCGGGAGTCGAGTTTGCAAAAATCCGAAAACGTGGTCTTTCCGGTGTCACCGATCCACACCTGAAGCACCTGTGTAAGCTTATCACCAAGCACACCGTCCTCTACAAGTGCCTTATCTACTTTCGGAAGCAGTTCCAGAGCTATTAAATCGTGATTTCCCATAAGAGGATACACATTTTGTCGGCTCATCATATCGAACAATACCTTCATAGGCGCTTCACCGCGATCCACTACGTCGCCTATCACATAAAGAATATCACTTTCTTTAAAGTCAATTTTACGAAGAATTTTTGCATATTTATCGTACATTCCGTGAATATCGCTCATAACATAAGTCATAAGGAAATCCCCCTTTGTTCCTTTTGCATTGTTATTTGTAAGGTTCAATCAGGCGTTTTAAAAAAGCAATAACCCGATAATATCTGCCATTCTTCCGTATCAACTATGAGAACCGGAATAACTACACTCTCAAGAACAGTTCCGTCTATGCAAAAGCGCTCGGCGGCTATATCTGTTTCAAATATGTCAGTTTGTCGTTGGCAGTATTTGTTTGCGTACAGTCACAAAGCTCATAACCGCATTTTTCATAAAGCCTTTGAGCGGGAAAATTATCCTTGGTCGTATGTATCTTAACACATAATTTCCCATGCTCAGACAAGTATTTTTCCGCATAAGAAACGGCATACTTGCCAACACCTTTTCCTTTGAATGCGGGAGCTACCGCAAGAATTGATATCCAACCGATATCATCGTTGCCGTTAAGTCCGTTGATTTTCAGATATCCGCACGGAACAGCACCCTTACATATCAGAAAGTGCTTTTCATCGGTATCGTTTGCGTAAATCAGATCACGCCATTCACGGTAAGGGATTATGTCGCTGTGAAGCAAGTCCGCGTTTTCATTAAAAATATCCGTAATATACCTTGCGCCGTTTTTCTCTGTAACCGCTACAGCATTGAATGTTGCAAGCGTTTTTTCAAACATTATCTGACCGTCGTTTATAAGATTATTAAAAGTTTTGTATGCGCACTCGGTAAATCCGTATTCTCTTTGCAAGCACAGCGATATTTCATTATCAGGCTCTACATAACATCTCAGTGTATGACACCATTTATCCGACAATATCTGCTCTGCTGTTTCAATCAATCTTTTTGATATATGTCTGCCCCTGTACTGCGGTATAACGAATAAATCGCCGTAGTACCACAAGCCTGCATTTTCGGCATTTTGTATGCAGAACAGCCTGCCGATCACATCGCCGGCATCATTTTGTGCAATTACATTGAAGCAATCGGTATTGATTTTATTCTCGTAATTGAAGCTTACAATACTATCTGCCCATTCGGGCTTATTCCACAGAGCTTTTGCTGTTTTTTCCGCAAGCTCGGGTGTGACAAATTCTTTGACTGAAACAGTCACGCAATCGTCACGCAAAGTTTTTCTGCAGCTTTCTTTGCCGGAAACGGTAAAATTCAAATTGTTCATATTGACTCCTTTAAACAAAAAATAGTGTTCCCGATAACGAGAACACTTGAATTTTACCTTTGCACAAATGCCATATATTAAAAGCAAAAATGTGAATGATAGATACTCTCGTTACGGTTGATGGTTATTCTCATATCATTCACCTGCCTTTCAGAATGTTTTTATTATATCAAAACCGTGCCGATATGTCAAGACAGATATCTGTATCGAATTTGTCCGAAATCCACTTATTTCGTTATAATTAAAATTTTACGCAATTGTTTTCTTTCTGTTACAATATTTCTTCAACCTCGCACAGCTCGTTTATAACATAATCCGCTTCGATATTATCATTCTCAACACCGCCGATATTGTAAAAACACGTTTTCATTCCGTAGCTTCTGCCGCCCTCAATATCGGAAGTAAGCGAGTCGCCTATGATGATCGTATCAGTCGGCATTATCGCTTCTTCCCTGCCGCTGTTGAGCTCTGCAAATGCCTTACTGAAAAATTCCACCGACGGCTTAGACGCTCCGAGCTTTTCGGATATGAATATGTAGTCGAAATATTGCTTCATTCCCGCAACCTCAAGCCTGTGGACCTGCTGTTCATACGGTCCGTTGCTTGCCACGCAAAGTATATATTTACCGCTGAGATAACGTAACATTTCATTTGCACCGGGCATAGGAATAGCGCTGTCGTAAAGCGCGTGCCTGAAATATTTTTCAAACACCGTACCGTCAAATTCGATCCCGAGCCTTGCAAATATAATATTCCATCTCACCTTTTCAAGCTCCGAAAAGACAAGCGTTCCCTGCTCTATTCTGCGCCACAGCTTGTTGTTTTCCTCGGCGAAAATATCATACATATAAGGCTCGTATCGCTTTAAGCCGAAATGCTCAAATCCGTCCTGCATTGTATGCCTTACATATTCGCTGAAGCTAAGTAAAGTGTTGTCTATATCTATAAATACCGATTTCATACAGATCTCCGTTTCAACATAAACATAATTTTTGAAACTGCCATAAATATCGCCGCTCCGAACAAGATTTCAGCGGGATAAATAAATACAGTGACCTGCGGTATTATCATAGGTAATATTGCAAGTGCCGCCGCAGGCGGCATAAACTGTCCCGCTGTCCGCATTATTATCAAAACCGCAAGCATTGCGCTCACAGCGGCAATTGTAAGCGGAAGCCCGAGCATAATACCGAAAAGGTATCGCGACACGGCCCCGCACAACGCACAAGCAGTAATAATACCCACAGATTTTACAGGCTTGTTTCTTGCTTTACTTTCAGGGTTTGTAAACTCGGTGAACGCTACCAGTAACGGCGGAGCTACACAGAAAGGCAAATTCATATATATTGCCGTAACTGCAAGCACAGCCGCTGTTGCGGTCCTTACAATTGCGGATATATACGCCGACTTCTGCGGCTTTCCCAATGGGATAAATTCGGTATGCTCATATACTTTCAGCTTTTCAAGCAGATACTGCGCAGTTACCGTAAGTATAGTCATTGATACGGCGGAAAGCGGATATATGATAGTATCCGTTCCCATAAGAACAGGCAGTGCCGCCGCAGATATCAACGGAGCAAAGCTTGTACCCGAAAACATATATATGACCTGACACAGTACATATGCCAAAACAAGGTTCACCGCTTTCGGAAGCGGGCAATACCGCACAAGTACTATACCTACGACTGAGCATATCGCTATGAGTATCACCATTCTTATTCTGCTTGTCTGCCATGACTGTTTCGGTGCCGCAACAGCGCCAACCACCAAAGCCGCTATTTCGGGAAATATTATTTCTTTCTCAGCAGTCAGCTCTGCCGCACCTACCATAGCGGCGACAAGCGCTAAGCACACTGCACACCTGATAATATATATCTTTTCCCGAGATAAAACCGTTTTTATACTCACTTTATTAACTGCCACCCTGATTGATTTTTATATCAGTAGTATATCATATCACAGCGAAAATGTACAGCGGTATTTTAAATCCGCCTTTTTACCGCTATGAATGTAACGTTGATAACACCCGATATCATAAGAGCAGTAAGCGGTCGTTTACTGTCACCCTTGGAGCGGAGAATTGCCGAAGCGAAATCATATATCATAAGGAACGGTATCCCTGCCGAATACAATCTGAGATAAAGAACGGCTGAACTGAAAATATTATCGGGAGTGTTTATGAGCCTTAAAAGCGGCTGGGTGGCGAATATTCCCGCTATACCGAGCAAAATACCGGCTATAAGCGAGTATAGCATTGAAGTATGTACTGCGGCAGAGATCTTTTCCTTCTGACCCGCGCCTATCAGATGAGCTATAACGACATTTGCGCCTACTGCAAGTCCTGCCGAAAGACTTACGATCAGCGCAACTATCTCACCGTTTGTTCCGACTGCGGCAAGTGCATCGTCAATTCCGAATTTACCCGCTATTGCCGTGTCGGCAGAATTGAATAACTGCTGTAAGATACTGCTTGCCGCAACAGGAAGCGCAAATTTTATTATGTTTTTTGTCAGCGGACCGTTCAGCATATCTATAGTGTGCTTGCTTTCGATTTTCTTCATTGTTATACCTCTTTTCAAAGTTCCTTTATCATTTTATCACAGTAAATTAAATTTGAAAAGCGAATAATATACATATTTATTATGACTTTTTATCATCTATTTCAGGCAAGTGCGCACAAAATTCATTCAAAATTGTTCAATTTCGTTTATTATGCCTCTGTTTATTGACAGTTGTTTTCCTGCGTGCTAAAATAAATATATATGATTTATGATATGATTATATACGGCTTTTGACAAAGCATAATCAACTTATAATTACTCAGGAGAACTGTATGAAAACCAACAGAGGCATTACGTTAATAATATTGTTGACGGTGATCACAACGCTTTTATTCGGTGAAGCATATTATACATACGTTTCTAAGGTGATCTTCAATGAAAGCGCGACCCATCTTACCGAAATATATTCGCAGGTCGGAAAATCGCTCAGTAACTTGCTCACCGACAACTGGAACACAATGAAAATGTGGATACCGTACTTCAGTGATGCCGACAGTGATGATAATATAAAACAGTATATCTGCAATATTAGAGAAACAAGCGCTTTTACAGATTTCTATTTTCTTTCCGACACCGGCAGCTACTGCACTATAGACGGTAATACAGGCAGTATGGATCTCGGCAAAAATATGAAAAAGCTGATGGCAGATAAAGAAAATGTTGTGTCCGATACAGCTCTTATCGACCGTTCGGAGCTTGTGGTATTTGCTGTTCCCTGCCCTGAGGGTAAATATATGGATTTCACCTACTCTGCAATAGCGATAAGCTTTAATAACAAGGATATAGTATCGCTTCTCGGTGCACAGACATTTGACGGTCAAGCTGTAAACTATATGATATATCCCGACGGCAGAGTTGTTGTCAACAATAAGGGCGAATACGGAAACGGAATAAGCAACTTCTGGGGTATGCTTTCCGAAAAAACACCGCTTAGCGATGAAGCTATAAAAAAATACCGTACAGAAGTATGTTATAACGGCTCGGGCGTTGATTTGTTTGAGATTAACGGAAAAACGCATTATGTGGTTTATGAATCTATCGGATTTAAAGACTGGATCCTTATCGGTATAGTTCCTACTACCGCAGTAAACAAAAGCTTTAACGAGTTGCAGACAATTACGGTAACAGCCTGTGTGAGCTTTGTAGCTTTTATAAGCTTTCTTTCAATATTGTACCTTACTTGTAAAAATTATGCCAGCATAAGATTTAAAGACTCTGAGATAAAATACCGTGAAGAGCTGTTCTCGGTGCTTTCAAACAATGTCGACGATATATTCCTTATGCTTGACAAGAACAGCTTTTCGGTGGGATATGTAAGTCCGAATATTGAGCGGCTGCTGGGGATCACTCCGAGAGATGCCATGTGCGATATCGGTGTTATTGAAAGCGCTCTTGAAGAAAACCGTTTTGCTATCCGTCGCAGATTTGCCGATATGTCAGAGGGTGAACGCGCCGAATGGGACAGCATATATAAGCATCAGCAAAGCGGTGACAGCAAATGGTTCCATATAACGGCACTGTGCCGCACTATAAGCGGTCAGAAAAAATTTATACTTGTACTGTCCGACCGTACCAAAGAGCGCAATATAAATCAGGCGCTCAAGAATGCGGTCAATGAAGCGGAGAACGCAAGCAAGGCGAAGAGCACGTTCCTGACAAATGTATCGCATGATATACGCACACCGATCAGTGCCATAATAAGCTTTGCCACACTAGCGCGCAATGAGAACTATAATTCACCGATCGTAAATGACTATCTTTCTAAAATAAAGATATCAGGTGATTATCTTCTCGGGCTTATCAGTGATATCCTTGATATGAGCTCTATTGAAAGCGGAAAGCTGACATTCAATAATTCAAATGTCGATATTTCCGAAGTGCTTTATGATATCAGAACAGTGATGAATACTCAGGCGGCGGAGAAAAAACAGAAGCTGACCGTTTCTATGCGCGGCGTAGTCCATGAAAATGTTTACTGTGATCAATGCAGACTTGAACAGCTTATAATAAACCTACTCTCAAATGCCGTAAAATTCACGCAGGAGGGCGGAGATATCTCGCTGACAGTTACAGAAAAAGCAGGTAAAGTCGCAAATATCCCGATTTATGAAATATGTGTTAAAGATAACGGTATAGGTATGAGCGAAGCGTTCAAGGAAAAGATATTTGAACCGTTTGAACGCGAGCGTAAAGTTGCCGGCAATATTCAGGGAACAGGTCTCGGTATGCCTATCACCAAAAATATCGTTGAAGCTGTAGGAGGTACGATCACCGTCAACACAAAACAAGGCAAAGGAACCGAATTTATCGTCGATCTGCCGTTATCGGTTCGCGTCAAAAATAATAACTCCGATCTCAGCGGCTTAACTGCGCTGATAGCTGTCAAAGACAGAGATATTGCGGAAGATGCAGCGTTTGTACTGAATAAATTAGGAATATCCTGCGATTTCGATGACGGACAGCTGAAATACCAAAATGATAAGCACTATGATATTATCATATCGATCTGCGATCAGGCAGACAACATTCAAAAATATATCACAGAAAACAAGCTTGAAGACACTCTGCTTATTGTTGCCTGTGATAACACGCAAAGCCTGAACGCTCAGCAAATCGCACCATACATAGGACAAATATGCACAGTGCCCTTTCTCACTTATGAGCTAAGAAAAATCATTGATAACCGTCCGGTATGCGATACCCCCGAAACTGAAGGCAGCGAAACCGCAGAGGATATACTGAAAGGTAAGTGCATTCTGCTTGCAGAGGATGTGGAGATAAATTGCCGCATAGTAAAGGCTATGCTTTCGTCATACAGTGTTGAAATAGATACTGCGGAAAACGGTATTGAAGCATTGGAGAAAATAAAAACTCAAGGCGAGTATTATTACGACTGCCTTCTCATGGATATATTGATGCCTTCTATGGACGGATACGAATGCTCCCGTGCTATAAGACAGATCAAAAGCGATTATGCGTCAAAAATACCGATAATAGCAATGACAGCCAATATTTTCAGCGAAGACAGAGAAAAAGCCGCCAAGTGCGGTATGAACGCTTTTCTTACAAAGCCCGTTCACACAAAACAGCTTGTAGAAACACTTATAAGAGTGTTGTCCGAATAATTGAAGGCGGAGAGCGTAATGCTCCCCGTCTTAACATTTATGTCGTATTTTCATATAATGTAATACATTAACTGAAAGGTGAAAAATATGAAATACGATAAAGAATATACCGTAGCTCTCGCCGGCAACCCGAATGTCGGCAAGAGCACCGTGTTCAACGCACTCACAGGTCTTAAACAGCATACAGGAAACTGGGTCGGCAAGACAGTCGGAAATGCCGTAGGCAGCTATATCTTTCATAATAACAAGTATGTGATAACCGATCTGCCCGGCACATACTCACTGTGCGCACACTCGGCGGAAGAGGTGATAGCGCGGGATCATATCTGCTTTGCAAAGCCCGATGTCACGGTAATTGTCTGTGACGCGTCCTGTCTTGAGCGCAACCTTAATCTTGTGCTTCAGGTAACGGAGATAACAGACAGGGCTGTGGTGTGTGTAAATATGATAGACGAAGCCGCAAAGAAGAACATAACAGTAGATATAAAAAAGCTGTCGGAGCTACTCGGTATACCGGTGGTCGCAACCTCGGCACGCAGTAAAAAAGGGCTTGGCAAGCTACTTTCGGAAATAGAAAAGACGGCATCGGGCGAAAACAGCCGTGCACCGAATTCGGTTACTTACACAAAAAGGATAGAACGCGCGGTAGCCGAGCTTATGCCGCTTGCAAACGGAATTACCGATGACATAAGAAAACAGTGTTTTATCTGCCTGAGATTATTACAAAACGACGCCGATATGAAGAAAAGCCTTTGCGGTAAATTCGGGATATGCTCACAGAAATATGAGCCGTTACTGCTGAAAGCTGAGGAGCTTATAGCGCAAGCGGAAAGACCGTTTACAGATGAGATCGTATCCTGCATATTCATAACCGCCGAAGGGATAGCGGCGGAAAGCGTAAAAAAATCCTGTGACAGGAGGTTTTCCCGTGACAGGAGGATAGATCGCATTCTTACAGGCAAGATAACCGGTGTACCTATTATGCTTTTAATGCTGCTTGGCATATTGTGGATAACAATTTCGGGTGCTAACTACCCTTCCGCTCTTCTTTCTGAGCTGTTCGGCAGGATAGAAATTTGGCTTTCCGACGGGCTCTCGGCTGTCGGAACTCCGTCGGTCATTACCGATATTCTGACACACGGAATATTCAGGGTGCTCGCATGGGTAGTAGCCGTAATGCTCCCGCCGATGGCGATATTCTTTCCTCTGTTTACTATTCTTGAGGACTATGGAGTATTGCCGAGAATAGCTTTCAATCTTGATAAATCGTTCAAAAAAGCGGGAGCGTGCGGCAAACAGGCTCTGTGCCTTTGTATGAGCCTTGGCTGTAATGCCTGCGGAATAACGGGAGCACGCATAATTGACAGCAAGCGCGAAAGACTTATGGCAATTATCACCTCTTCGCTTATGCCGTGCAACGGAAAATTTCCGACAATTATAAGCATTATCACTATGTTTGCGATAGGCATACCGGCTGTTGCGGGCTCGGGGCTTATTGCGGCATTATGGCTTTGTGTCGTTATAGCCGCGGCAATTGCGGCTGTAATGCTTGTTTCAAGACTTTTGTCCAAAACGCTTCTGAAAGGTATCCCGTCATCATTTACGCTTGAACTGCCGCCTTACCGCACTCCGCAATTCGGCAAGGTTCTCGTAAGAGCGTTTCTTGACAGAACTCTCTTCGTGCTCGGAAGAGCGGTGCTGGTCGCAGCCCCCGCAGGTCTAATAATATGGGTAATGGCTAATGTTACCGTAGGCGATGCTTCTATGCTTTCGCACTGCACACAGTTCCTTGACCCACTCGGCAGACTGATGGGGCTTGACGGCGTGATTTTATTTGCGTTTATACTCGGCTTCCCCGCAAATGAGATAGTAGTGCCGATAATTATAATGGCATACTCAAACGGCTCGGCACTGACCGAGATATCCGAGCTTTCGGCTCTGAAAGAGCTGTTTACGGCAAACGGTTGGACTATGGTTACGGCGATATGTATGGTAATATTCGTACTGTTTCACTTTCCGTGCTCGACCTCCTGCATTACCGTATACAAGGAAACGAAGAGCATAAAATGGACTACCGTAAGCTTTATAGTGCCGACTGTGATCGGAATAGCGCTTTGCATAGCCGTGAACGGAGCTTGTGCTCTGCTTGGCATAGGCGGTTGAGATATTTATTCATCGCCCTTGAGATACCTTACGGCGATCTGCGTCCTGTGTTCAAGTCCTGTCTTTTCGAGTATCACGCTTATATAGTTTCTGACTGTGCCGTTTGATAAAAACAGCTTCTCTGCTATCTCGGCATTAGAACAACCGTCCGCAATAAGCTTAACTATATCAAGCTCTCTTTCCGTCAACAGGCTGAACACGGCGTTTTTGCCGTAGCATTTTACAGCCGCGTCACGGATATATGACAGGATATCCTGCTGAAACACCGTACCGCCGTTATATACGGTTCTCAGTGCGCTGAAAATACCGTCTGTCTGCGTGTTTTTAAGAATATATCCGCTTACTCCGACCTTCAGCGCTCGCTGTATCAGCTCCTGCTCGTCAAATGTTGTCAGCAGGAGCGGCTTACAAAGATTTTCATCAAGCATAATCTTCGCCGCGTCTATGCCGTCCATAACAGGCATTCTTATATCAAGCAGTGCAATGTCGATCCTGTGTATTCTGCAAAGCTCCACCGCTTCGGCACCGTTACAGGCAACACCGATAATTTCAAAATCAGGCTGTGATGAAATTATCATCTTAAGCCCCTCACGGATTATATTATCATCATCAGCAATAATTATCTTCATACATTTTCCTCTTTCAGACTGAATATATTAACGACCGAAAAGCTGCCGGGCTGCATAAGAAAAATACACTTTCCGTCTGCAAGCACTGTTCGCTCCTCTATGGCGGTAAGCCCTGTACCCTTTTTAAATTCGCCGCTTCCGCCGCCGTTATCCTTGAATTCGGCACGGATAACCTTGTTCATAACCGATATATTAAGTGAAAATTCGCTTGCCGCGGAATGCTTGAGTGTATTTGTGAGCGCTTCTATAAGATTTTCCTTTATGCAGTTCCATATCTGAAATGTTACCCTGTCGGCTTCTCCCTTGATTTCAAGCGACGTTACGATACCGTATTTCGCCTTGAATTCCCCGAGTATCTCCTTAAGCTCGCTTATACCTATCGTCCTGCTGTCAGGACGCTCCTCGCGCAGTGCCTGCCTTATATCATCAACGCCGCTTCTGAGGTTGTCCGTTACCGTGGTTATACACTGCTGTGCGCTGTCGGGGTTTGTCTTTATATTAAGCTTCGCCGCCTCCAGCAGAATAATACTGCCGGATATACTGTGACCGAGCTTATCGTGTATTCTTGCCGAAAATCGTCTGCGCTCCTCAATAGCCGCAGACTTTTTTGCTGTTCTGGAGTACTCTTCAAGGCTTGCTATACGGCGGTTGAGCCTTACTGTTTCTTCTCTGCTGTCTGCAAGCTGTTTTCTGCACTGAATAAGCTGCACGGCGGTGATTCGCGTTACAGTGAATGCGATAAGCATTATCAGAAGTATCAGGATAACGGTAAACGGCGGCTTAAGTATAAACATTATAAGAAGCACCGAAACGGCGCTTATCTGCCAGAAAAGCTTTTCCGCGCCGAATTTGTCAATAGCAAATATCACGGCAAAGCACAGTACAAATATCAGGTTTTCGTTATAAAGCATAATTGCGACAGCGGCGGATATACACGAGCAGACAGCCGCCGCTATATCCGATTTTTTCAGTACCGAAAGCAGATATTCCGCTAACGCAAAGCAGGAAAAGGCGAGTACGGCTATTACCGTATCGCCTGAATTGCTGTTATTCATAATATTCACAGCACCGAATGCGGCTATTGCTGTGAGCTTGAATACAAGATATATCAGTGACAATTCGTTTTCCTTTCGTTATGCCTTTGATACTACCGATTTTCTGCCGAAAAGCGCGGCGCTTGCAAGCATAATAAGTAATGTGTAGAGTATAAGCACGCAGATATTTATGATCGGCTGATCTGCTGAACCCGACATAAAGCTGAAGTACCAGTACTGCGGTGTGATATACGACAGATATTTCAGCATACCTACCGTTTCGTCGATCGGGAACCATGCACCGCCGAGCAATGCTCCGACTGATGCGATACAGCCGGACAGTGTTGCCAGAGCCTGCTTTGAGCTTATCAGCTGTGCAAGCATTATCGATAATGCCGAGTTGAACAGCGAGTAGATTATCACAGTTATAAATACAAGAGAATAATCAGCATTCATCTGAGCGCCCGTTACAAGCAGATACAATGGTAAAATTATAAGCGATATAAGCGATATCAGCACGCTTGCGCCGAGTGTACCGACTATGTACTGAATACCTGTTACGGACGAAATAGCCATTCTGCTGTATGTTCCGTACTGCCTGTCGTCCATTACCGCAAGGGTTATGAACATTCCGATAGCGGTAACAAGCATTATCATAAAGCCCTCGGAGAACGTAAAGCCTGCGGCAACATACTCATTTTCCCTGTCGGATATTACAGCGTTTTCACGGATAAGCTCCGTATCAGCTACAGTGCTGTTCATAATTCTTGAAAAAAGCTCTGCGTCACCCTTTGCGGCATCGGAAGCGACATCTACGCTTCTCATAAAGCCTTCTATATATACCGAAATATAAGCTCCGTTTTCATAATCGTCAAGAGTTGTTGATTTTATCTTAACGTCTTTTCCCGAAACCACATCAGCTTCAAAATTCTGCGGTATCTCTATTATAGCAGAAACATCGCGGTTAATCAATTTATCATTGAATTTTTCCTGCCCGTCTTCAATGATATTCATATTTATTTTATCGGACAGATAGCTTTTCAGCTCAGCCGACAGCTCCGAGTTATCATTATCTGTCACAGCAATGTCGATCTTATCTTCAACCGAATACAAATCGGCTATCGGTCTGCCGCAATAATACAGCGCAATACTTGCCAGTCCCGCGAGGAGCGCAATGACAAGCGCGAGCTTGAGCCGTCTTAACATACTGAAAAAAATGTTTATGATATTATTCATTATATACTCCCCTTTCAGACGGATTTCTTGGCATGGAATATAGCTGCGCCGACCAAAGAAACGACTATCGTCACAGCAAGACAAACAGCAATTGTTATGATCGCGTCATCAGCTTCACCGTAAAGCGTAAGGCTGAATGCCGACTGCTGAACAAGATACGGCGGCAGCTTCTCGCTGAAGCCCTCTATGAATATATTTTTTGAGAATGAGCCCGAGAAGAACAGAAGCGTCCATGCGAGCGGGATTATAACACCCTCGGCAGGTATCTTTATGATAACGCCTATCAGCATACCTACAGCTATCGCCGCCAGTGAACAGCAGGATAACAGCAGGAATAACAGCAGATTGCCCGCAAAGCTGTCGCAATATTTCGCTCCGAATACAAATGCGGATATAATCATTATCACAGCATTTCCTATAACGGCAGACGGCAGTATGCCGATAAGCTTACCGAAAAACAGCTTTGTTCTGCCTACAGGTGAAAGGTAAAGACGTGACATGGTAAATATCTTTTCCTCGTCCTTGAAAGCGGTACAACCCATCATCATATGCGACATAAATATCATCATTACCGTCATACTGACAGCATAGTAATCGATCATACTGCGGTTTACGCCAAGTCCGTCCTGCTCTACAAAGGATTTTTCCGTGTCGGTATCGGCTATATTCATAAGCAGCGACGGGTCTGTAGAGGCTATCTTATAGTATGTATCCGACACCGCGATATAAGAATTCAGCACCGAACCCAGCGCTCTGTTGGCGATATCGTTTCTGCCGCTGTGAAAAATGATTTTATCTGCCTTTACTTCGATATAAGCCTCTATATCACCGCTGTCAGTAAGCTTTAAGGCTTTTTCGGCATTATCGTTTTTATCAGCCTTTATCATATTGATATTGTCGAGAAACTCGGCAAAAGCCTTACCGCTTTGTTCATCGGCTTCACTTACGCTGTATTGCAAATTTATCTCTCCTATGTCATAATCGGAGATATCAAGATTTTGTAACATCGTTCCAAGGAAGAACACCAGAAGCACCGGAAACAGCAGTCCCATAAATACGTTGACAGGGCTTCTGAAATATTCTCTCATTTGTTTTATGATCAAACTAAGCATATTTCCGCTCCCTTATCGTATTTCGTGACCTGTGAGTGACAGGAAAACAGTATCCATATCCGGCTTTTCCGTGTTGACCTCGAGCACAGGAAGATTGTGATTTACAAGCTCGCTTATAACGTGTGAAATATCATTACAGCTTATGCTCATATCAACGCTTATCACGTTTTCTTCAAAATGCGCTCTGTTGACATCGGGAAGGTTGGATATTGCCCTTGACACTCTGCTTCTTGTTTCGCCGTCACACGACTTTGTGGTAATATGTACCGTACAGCTGTCCGTTATCATAGTGATAAGCTCCTGCTGTGTACCCTCTGCCACAAGTCTGCCCTTGTCTATTATAGCTACTCTGTCGCAGATCTCCTCGACCTCATGCATATAATGCGAGGTATATATTACCGTAGCACCGCTTTCGCGAAGCCTCTTTATCGAGTTCATTATGTGCTCTCTTGACTGTGCGTCTACTCCGACTGTCGGCTCGTCCATAACGATAAGCTTCGGTCTGTGTGCTATACCGCAGGCAATGTTCAGCCTGCGCTTCATACCGCCGGACATCTTCTTCGGCTTCATATCCGCTTTGTCGGCAAGTCCCGCAAACTCAAGTGCGGTTATCGCATTTTTATGGAGCTGTTCGCCCTTGAAGCCGTACAGCGAAGCGAAAAACTCAACGTTTTCCTTAGCTGTAAGATACGGATATACCGCTATCTCCTGCGGCACACTGCCTATTATGCGTCTTATCTCCGCTCTTTGCTTTGCAATATCCTTACCGTCTATCATCACACTGCCCGATGTCATTTCATCAAGGGTGGTGATTATATTGATAGTAGTGGATTTTCCCGCTCCGTTAGGACCGATAAGTCCGAATATTTCACCCTCGTTTACATCAAAGCTGAGATTGTCTACGGCGCAGTGATTGCCGTAGTTCTTGACAAGATTTTTTACGCTTGCAAATATCATATACATTTTCTCCTTTCGGTTTTTGTTTTATCGTTCTGTAACGATTATACCGCAAAAAGTCCGTCAGCACCAGTTACAAACGGTATTTTCATATGTGACATTTGTAATAAAATAATATGAAAAGGCTCTGTCGGAGTAATACCCCCGACAGAGCCTTAAATTTATTCTGTTATAGATTATTCATCATCGGCTGAGATGCTCTCGGTTCTGTAAATGAACTTTACAGTACCTTCTGTCTTGTCGGACTTACCGCCGAATGTGTCGTAATCCTTGCCTGCGGCTACTGTAGCCTTCAGCTTGTCGATAAGACCTGCGATATCACCGTCAACAGCGTCAACTATCTTCTTGACAGCCTTTTCGTTGAACTCATCCATACCGTCGTTCAGCTCCTTAGCGCCGTCTCTTAACTGCTTTACGCCGTCAATGAGCGTCTGTACACCATCGTTAAGCTGATCAGCACCGTCCTTTAAGTCGCCTGCACCCTCGTGAAGCTGTAATGCACCGCTGTGAAGTGTGCCAACGCCCGCAACAAGGCTTACTGTACCGTCCTTTAAGTCGCCTGCGCCCTTATCAAGGTCTGAAGCACCGCTCTTAAGTGTATCTACACCCGAAACAAGACTTGCCGTGCCGTCCTTTAAGTCGCTTGCGCCCTTGTCAAGCTGTGTTGCACCGCTCTGAAGCGTTCCTACGCCTGTTACAAGGCTTGTCGTACCGTCCTTTAAGTCGCTTGCACCCTTGTCAAGCTGTGTTGCGCCGCTCTGAAGCGTACCTACGCCTGTTACAAGGCTTTCAGTACCGTTTTTAAGCTCGGTAGCGCCGCTGTGAAGATCCTTTGTACCGCTGTAAAGCTGTGACGCACCTGCTGTCAGTGTCTTAGATCCGTCATATGCACTGTCCACGCCTGCTGTGTAGGTCGTAAGACCTGTATAGAACTGATTGTATGAGTCAAGCTGAGTAATGAGGTTCTTGATCGTTGTCTGACCTGCCTCGGCATTGGCAACCGCTTCGTTTATCTGAGTTGTAACAGCTTCGCTCTTCATATTCTGATCAATAAGCTGTTTTTTCTGAGCTTCAACATTCGTGCTTATCTGAGCCTTTACGTTGTCTGTTGCCATCTGTGCCTTTACAGCGGCATCGACCTGCTTCTGTACCGCTTCGGGAATTTGTCCCGCCTTTACGGCGGCGTTGTACTGATCTGCCGTCATTTCATAACCGGCTGATTTAAGAACCGCCTCAAGAACCTTTGACTCTACAGCCTGAGTAACACCTGCCGTTATGGCATCGTTATTCTTTTCAACCTCGGCTGTTACCTTTTTAAGAGCCGTATTATATGCAAGGTCGTATACCTTGTCTTTATCAAGTGAGCTTACAAGCTTGTTGAGCTCTGTCTTGTAGTTCTTTATCGTGAGCTTGTTTACTGTAAGTCCGGAAGCCTTTATCTGTGTTTCGGCAGTTGATAACAGTGTTTCAAAAACCTGCTTTGCTCCTGCGTTAAGCTGTTCGCTGTTTGATGAAAGCTGTCCCAGACCCTTGCTAAGATCAGAAGCACCGGTGCTTACCTGTCCCGCACCGCTCTCAACCTGAGCTGCGCCGCTGTTGAGTGAAGCCGCACCGCTGTTAAGCTGATCGACACCTGCAATAAGATCTTTTGCTCCGCTTACGAGGGCTGTTGTACCGTCCTTTAACTGTCCTGCGCCTGTATTCAGTGCATCTGCGCCTGTCTTAAGGTCATTGACACCGCTTACAAGTGAACCTGTACC
>DJPL01000035.1:18260-97776 GCA_002437415.1 Ruminococcaceae bacterium UBA6413
GCGTCTGCGCCGTCCTTAAGGTCGTTGACGCCGCTTACGAGAGTACCTGTGCCGTCATAAAGTGTGCCTGCACCGTCTGCGAGCTGCTTTGTGCCGTCCGCAAGCTCACCCGATTTCTCGAATAATGTTACCAGACCGTCATACAGCTGTGAAGAACCGTCGGAGAGCTGATCTACAGCGTCTGTAAATTCCTTGATAGTGCCGTCGATGTCGTCCATGCTGAGCTTATCAGCATCAACCTCGTTGAACAATTCGGTCGTTCCGATCGTCATGCAGGTCATAAGCTCAAAATCCTTGACATCTGCGCTTATCTCAACATAAGAGGGGATTTCATAATCGTCCTTGTCAAGTCCTAAGTTTTCCTGCATACCGGGAAGCGCAAAGCCGAGAACCGCGGATCTGTCACCGTCATTTACAAGCTTACCGTTTGTGACCTGAATATTAGTGAACTTCTCGTTGTCAAGAACTGTTCCTGTTACCATAAGGAAAGGAACATACATATCCATGCTCTTGCCGTCGACCTTTACGGTACGCTTTTCGTTATTTGTGTAGTCAAAGCGTATCGTTACCTTACCGCTCTTGCCCTTTATCTCATCGGGAGTTACCGTCTTGCCGTCAAGCGTGTATGTGATCTTCATATCAACGGGAAGAGCCTTGTCGGTCGTGCCCTGATAATAGATGTCGCTTCCGTCGGCAGCCCATGTGTAGTTCTCGCCGTCATTTGTGAAGCTTTCGTTACCCTTGACGTTCTTTATATCCTTGAGTGATGTTTCATCGGAGATCGATGCACTCTGTGAGCCGTTCTTCAGCCAGTCGCTGACGATTACCTTCTTTGTTGTACCGTCTGCGTTAGCGATTATGTATACTGTTTCTTCCTTGCCGTCTGTATCGGAGTGTTTCTTTTCACTGCTGCCGGTCGTTGTGCTGTCTGAAACCGATGACGATGTGTTATCATCGTTACCGCTCTGTGCGGCGAATGCAAGCAGACCCGAAGATGTGCCTATCATTGCGGCTGCAAGTACTATTGAAACTATCTTTATGATCTTTTTTCTTATCTCTTTCATACTGTTGTCCTTTCTCAGTTCGTCTTCTTACCGGCTTCTCTTGCTTCTTTGAAGCCGAGGCTCGTGTGGATTATGATCTTATCAAAGAGCTTGAGCATAGCGGGTAATAACAGGATTACCGATACCATACTGATGATAGCGCCTCTTGCCATAAGAGCACACAGTGAGCTTATCATATCTACATTTGAATAAATACCTACACCGAATGTTGCGGCGAAGAAGCCGAGCGCACTTACGATGATCGAAGGTATCGAAGCTTTAAGTGCCGTGTAGATTGATTCGTTCTTGTCGTTACCCTTATTACGCTCCTTCTTGTATCTTGTTGTCATCAGGATCGCGTAGTCAACGGTAGCACCGAGCTGAATTGTACTTATACAGATAGGAGCGATAAATGCAAGCTCTGTACCTGTGTAGCAAGGAATACCGAGGTTTACGAAAATAGCAAACTCGATTACCGATACAAGTATCAGCGGGAGTGAAATCGACTTGAATGTTACTAAGATAATCAGGAAGATAGCGGCTATCGAAATAATATCTACTACCTTGAAGTCCCTGTCGGTTACTTCGATAAGGTCCTTTGTACAAGGCGCTTCACCGATAAGCATTGCCGAGCTGTCGTATTTCTTTATGATATTGTTTATCTCTATTATCTGATTATTGACTTCGTCTGTCGCAGTACCGTATTCACTGCTTACAAGCATCAGCTGGTACTTATCACCCTTGAGCACTTCGGATATCGAATCGGGAATTATCTCCGAGGGAACTGCCGAGCCTATCAGCGAGTCAAATCCTACCGCAAGATTTACGCCGTCAACCTTTTCCACTTCATTAAGCATTGCCTTGGCATCTTTCTGTGAAAGGTTGGAATCGGCAAGTATCATATGAACATTTGACATTCCGAAATCGTCCTTCAGCTTTGTGTTGGCGATCACGAAGTCCATATCCTGAGGCATTGTCTGGCTCAGATCATAATACTTTTTGGTATTGTTGTAGCCGTAAACAGCGGGTCCGATAAGTATTGCGAATATTATAAGGAATATCCACGAACGCTTTGTAATAAACCTTGCCACCTTATCAAACTTCGGCATAAGCTGTTTATGTCTTGTCTTCTCAATTGCCTTATCGAATACAAGGATAAGTGACGGAAGAATTGTTACGCAACCGATAAGTCCGAATACAACGCCCTTAGCCATTACTATACCAAGGTCTGCACCAAGCGTGAAGCTCATAAAGCACATCGAAAGGAAGCCTGCAATCGTTGTGATAGACGAGCTTGCTACCGAAATGATACTGTTTGAGATTGCGTGTGCCATCGCACGTTCCTTATCGCCCTCAAACCTTACCTTCTGCTCGTTGTAGCTGTGCCACAGGAATATCGAGTAGTCCATTGTAACACCGAGCTGTAAGATAGCGGAAAGTGCCTTTGTTATGTAGCTTATCTCACCTAAGAAGTAGTTACTGCCTAAGTTGTAGAGAATAGCCATACCGATACTTGCAAGGAAGATTATCGGTATCAGGAACGAATCCATAAAGAGCATCATTACCACTACTGCGAGTACGACCGCAATAGCTACATATATCGGTTCTTCCTGTTCGCAAAGGTTCTTAAGGTCTGTAACCATTGCTGACATACCGGAAACGAAGCACTGATTGTTCGTTACATCTCTTATTGAATTGATAGCGTCCATTGTTTCATCGGCTGATGTCGATGTATCAAAGAAGACAGCCATCACGGTTGAATTATCCGTATTGAACGCGTCTTTTATCTTGTCGGGAAGCATATCCATAGGTATTGATACATCAGCTATCGTATCATACCATATCACCGAGTCAACGTGATCGACCGCTTCGATCTTCTCCTTGAGCGCGGAAACATCCTTCGGCTCCATATCTTCCACAACTATCATACTGAATGCGCCTTTGCCAAAGTCATTCAGCAGAATGTCCTGACCCTGTATGGTTTCCATAGTGTCGGGCAGGTAATTGAGCATATCGTAATTTATTCTTGTTGCTATCATACCGAGTACCGAGGGTATCAGCAATGCGACCGCAACAATAAGAATGATTACTCTGTGCTTTGTTATCCATTTGCCTAGCTTAATCATCTTTGTCCTCCCTGTTGCTTGTTTCTACATAGATTTTGTCGTCGGCGTGTATTTCTTTTTTTATGGTCTTGACTGTATAAGCGGCGATCCATATGTTGGATAAGCCGTCGGCAAGCAATGTGATACCGAGCAGAACAGTAAGAGCTACCGCACTCTCAAAAGGATTTACGAGTAACAGTATTCCTATTATGCCCGTAACAATTGCACTGACGAGGATAAGCCACCAGCCGTTTACGCCGAAACGCTTTGCATCGACAGCAGTCTGAATTTTCATTATGCCGTCTATCATAAAGTAAATGCCCATTATAACAGGTACCAAAGCCATTACGTTGCCCGGGTGAAGTATTACTATCAGTCCGAGCAGTATTGCTATGACACCGAATGCAAAGTCAAACTGGAATGCCAGACCGTAAGGATCTGACGAAAAATATCCCGTGATCTTAACGACACCGAATACTATAGCGGCAATACCAAGCATATAGCATACAGCGAGCATTGAGATCTGCGGGAAAATTATCAGTATAAGTCCGATCACCGAAATTGCGGCACAAGCGGAAATATAAGCTGCTTTAGCACGTTTTATAAATCTCATAGATTTCAGTCCTTTCTTTTTCTTTACAGCTATATTTTATCCCGTTTTCGCACTTTCTACAACGGTCAATCAAGTGCCGGTGTTCAAATTTCAGACAATCGATAAAAATTGACTGATTTTTGTGCAAACAGGCTTGTTTGCCTAAAACTTGAATTTTTTATAGAAATGTTGTATAATTAGTTCCGTAGAAAAGCGGCAACTAAACTAAGACAAAAAACGGAGGTAATATGTCAGCACTTACCAAAAGAGCTATACAGGAATCCTTTAAAAAACTGCTGAGCACTCAGCCTTTAGATAAAATAACAGTCAAGAATATAACAGACGACTGTGGGGTAAACCGCAACACATTCTATTATCATTACAGCGATATATATCAGCTTCTGGAAGAGATCTTTCTTGCCGAAGCGCAGAAATCGGTAGACGAGATGGTCATAGGTCAGTCGTGGGAGGAAGGACTTAAAACGGGGCTGTGCTTTGTAAAAGAGAACAAAAAGCTTGTTTACCACGTTTATAATTCGCTCCACCGCGAAACGATCGAGCGCTATCTTTACAGCGTTTCTCTTGATTTTGTAAACAAGTTCATCGATAAGGCATCACAGCAGCTTAAGCTGAGTGTGTCAGATGACGATAAGAAATTTATAGCGTCATTTTATAAATACGCCATAGTGGGAATAGTGCTTGACTGGCTTGAGGCAGGAATGAAGATCGATCCCGATGAGCTTATAACAAGGATGTCAACTTTACTTACAGGAACGCTTAAGACGGTTCTTGAAAACGCAAGTAAACAATAATGTTTTAAAGCCGACTGCTTTTACGGGCACGTCGGCTTTTTCAGTTTGTCGGAACAGTGCTCAACTTGACTTTTCTCCGCTTTTATAGTATTATTATTTAGATAAATGCAGTTCAAAGGTGGAACATAATGGATATCAGAATAACACCGTCGAAGCTCAGCGGCAAGCTGACAGTACCGCCATCAAAGAGCATTTCACACAGAATGCTTATATGTGCGGCTTTGAGCGACGGTATAACTCATATAGACAATTTGCTTGAGTGTATGGACTCACACGCAACGATAAATGCGCTTACCGCACTCGGAGCTGAGATCAATGGCGAAAACAGAAGCTATGATGTAAAAGGAATAACAGAACCCGCAAAAACAGCAAAGATCGACTGCTTTGAAAGCGGCTCAACTCTGAGATTTATGATACCGATATTTTCGGCGTTCGGCTGTGAAACAGAATTTACAGGCAGAGGAAAGCTACCTGAAAGACCTATAACACCTATTATAAAGCCGATGACCGACAACGGTGCGGTATTTGAAGCTCTCGCAATGCCTTATAAAGTAAAAGGCAAACTCCATGGCGGAAAGTATTATATAGACGGCAGTGTTTCATCGCAGTTTATAACAGGTCTTTTGTTTGCGCTTTCTGTACTGAAAGAAGACAGTGAGATAATACTCACCACACGGCTTGAATCAAGACCGTATGTAAATATCACGATCGACTGTATGAAACAGTTCGGCGTTGAAGTTACAGAAACGGAAAACGGCTACTTTATAAAGGGCGGTCAGAAATATCAACCGCATAACTGCACTGTTGAGGCGGATATGTCGCAGAGCGCATTCTTCCTTGCCGCAAACTGTGCAGGCTCGGACATAGAGCTCACAAACCTCAATATGAACAGTGTTCAGGGTGATAAGGCTATAGTTGATATAGCCGACAAATTTAAAAACGGCGGCGATTTATCGGTAATAGACGCATCGGATATTCCCGACCTTGTACCCGCGATTGCAGTAATGATGAGCTTTTGGAAAAAGCCGTGCAGAATAATAAACTGTGAAAGATTACGAATAAAGGAATGCGACCGTCTGGCGGCAACCACCGAGCTTATAAACGACCTCGGCGGAAAAGCAGTCGCTCACAGCGACAGCATTGAGATATTCCCTGTAGAAGTATTCAAAGGCGGAACGGTACGTTTTTACAACGACCACAGGATAGCTATGGCGGGTGCTGTTGCGGCAACCCGTTCAACAGGCGATGTAATAATAAAAGGCGCTGAATGCACAAACAAATCCTATCCCGGATTTTTTGACGATTTCAGAGCACTCGGAGGTATAGCAGATGTCATCAGCATTTAAATTCGGAGAACTCTCCGTTTCGATATTCGGAGAATCTCACGGTAAGGCAATAGGTGTTGTAATAGACGGACTTCCGGGTGGCACTGAGATAGATTTTGACACAGTACTTGACTTTATGGCAAGACGCGCGCCTAAAAAAGACGGCACAAGCACAATGCGCAGTGAAAAGGACTTTCCGAACGTAGTATCGGGAATGGTAGACGGTGTGCTGACAGGCACTCCCCTTTGCGCGGTAATTCAGAATACAGATCAGCATTCGGCTGATTATAAGAGTGTAAGTCACCTTGCCCGTCCCGGTCATGCGGATTACACAGGATATGTGCGTTACAACGGCAGTAACGACCTGCGCGGCGGCGGACATTTTTCGGGCAGGATTACCGCTCCGCTGGTATTTGCGGGAGCAATTGCATCTCAGATACTTGAAAGCAAGGGTATCACCACGGGTGCACATATACTGTCTATTATGAACGCAAGCGATGAACGCTATGATCCTGTAAATGTGTATGCCGAGCAATTAAAGCAGGTCAGAAGCCGTTATCTCCCTCTGATAAATACTTCTGTAGAGCAACAGATGAGGGATATTATAGCGAATGCGTCCGCAAATCTCGATTCCGTCGGCGGTGTTATAGAATATGCGGCAGTAGGTCTTCCCGCAGGTATAGGCTCGCCTATGTTTGACGGTATCGAAAACAGGATCTCGCAGATAGTATTCGGTGTTCCTGCTGTAAAGGGCATTGAGTTCGGTGCAGGCTTTGATGTCGCAAATATGTTCGGCAGTCAGAATAACGACGAGTTCTGCATCGAAAACGGTGAGATCAGAACAAGAACTAATAATCACGGCGGCATTTTAGGCGGTATCACAAGCGGTATGCCGATAATTTTCCGTGCGGCAGTAAAGCCCACACCATCTATATCAAGACCTCAGCAGACAGTCGATTATACGACTATGACAGAAGAAACACTAAATATAAAAGGCAGACATGACCCTTGCATTGTACCGCGCGCAGTGCCGTGTATCGAGTCCGCGGCAAATCTTGCAATTTTATCTTATCTTATCTGATTTACAAGCCGAAAGGAGGAATATGTATGAGCATACCCGTTCCTAAATATACGCTTTATGATCGCAAGGACATTGAGGTGCTTGTAGCCTATATCCTTTATAAGGTAGGAAGTATCACAAAAGACGAGCTTATGCGCTGTACGGTCGATCATGATTTTGTTATGTATTTTGACCTCATATGCTGTCTTTTTGATATGGAGGAAAAGGGTCTTATCACCTGTGAAAAAGTCGGAAATGACGAAACCTGTCTGCCGACCGCAAAAAGTGAATATCTCGCCATAGAACTCAGCTATACTCTTCCCCTTTCAATAAGAGAAGATACTGTTTATTACGCTAAAAAGATCACCTCGCACTCACGGCTTGAAAAGACAGTCAAGACCGAGATCGTAAAGGTCGAGCAGGGCGGATATCAGCTTTGCATACGCTTTATAAACGAGATGGGCGGTGCTGATCTTATGGAGCTTAAAATTTACGCTCCGACATGGGAAAGCGCCGAGCAGATGGAAAAAAGAGTGTTTGATAACCCTGTAGGAGCATACAGAAACGTGCTCAATTCATTTATACAAGGATATCTGACTGTATCGGAAAAGGAGATACAGGAAGCGCTTGATGATACTAAGATTTAAAATAAACGCATATAAAAACAGCGTCCGTGTGATTTTTCTCGGACGCTGTTTTATATGATCTTACTTTTTACCGCAACACTCAGGTGAACACATACCCCTGTACATTTCGATCTTTCTGTCAAGCCTTGCAAGCGTGTTCTGCATTTCTTCAATTCTGCCGAGCAGTGCCTCACGCTGTTCTACAAGTATCTCCATACGGGCTTCTGCGGTAGAATCGCCCTCTCTGTAAAGAGTCATATACTCTATGAGTGCCTCTATGGGAAGTCCTGCGCTTCTCATACACTTGATGAACTCTACGGATTTGCAGGAATTTTCATCATAGTCGCGCAGTCCGCTCTTGGTTCTCGGAACAGGCGGCAGTAAACCGATACGTTCATAGTAGCGGAGCGTGTCGGTGGAAATATCGTATTTTTTACTTACTTCTGAAATCGTCATAATCTATCCCGTCCTTTCGGTACTTCTATATTATCACATGGAGCAAGCTCCATGTCAATAGGTAAAAAAGAAAAACTGCCGAAAAATCGACAGTTTTTCGCAAAATTATGCTCTGACATTCAGAATGTGTCCGTTCACTCCGGCAGGCGGGATATCTGCGCTGTTGATAAGATCAACAACCTCTGCTCCGCTCTGTTCAATGCTGTCAATGCTTTTTGAAAGCATCGCAGTGGAAACGCTCTGTGCAACGTTTGCCTGAGCCATGCTGACAGACATACTTGCAATGTAAGAAGTAAGATCCATACGAAGACCTCCTTTAATGCTATCAGTCAGTGATGATAGTCTTTTCCTTTATCTCTTTTTCTACCATATCGCAGAAGTCGTTTACCGACATAGTGCCGATATCGCCACGCTTGCGGCAACGGATAGAAACATTTTCCGTTTCAACCTCCTTATCGCCGATAACCAGCATATAAGGAATTTTCTGAAGCTGTGCTTCACGGATCTTAAAGCCTATCTTCTCGCTTCTGTCGTCAATATCAACTCTGATACCGCGATTTTTGAGCTCAGCGGCAACCTTTGAAGTAAACTCGTTATGACGGTCGGCGATAGGCATAAGCTCAACCTGTACGGGAGCAAGCCATATCGGGAATGCACCTGCAAAATGCTCAGTCAGGATACCGATAAATCTTTCGATAGAGCCGAATACAACGCGGTGTATCATAATAGGTCTATGCTTTTCGCCGTCAGCACCTGTGTATTCGAGTTCAAATCTCATAGGCAGCTGGAAGTCGAGCTGGATAGTACCGCACTGCCATGTTCTGCCGAGCGAGTCTTCAAGATGGAAGTCTATTTTAGGACCGTAGAACGCACCGTCGCCCTCGTTTACAACGTAAGGAAGTCCGAGATCGTCAAGAGCATTGCGTAAGCCCTCTGTTGCCATATCCCAGTCTTCCTGACTGCCCATGCTGTCCTCGGGCTGTGTTGACAGCTCAACGTGGTACTTGAAGCCGAACAACTTGTAAACCTCATCGATAAGTCTTACAACGCCCTTGATCTCATCTGTTATCTGATCGGGTGTCATAAAGATGTGCGCATCGTCCTGTGTGAAGCATCTTACACGCATAAGTCCGTGAAGTGCGCCTGACTTTTCGTGACGATGAACAAGACCGAGCTCGCCCATTCTCATAGGAAGATCTCTGTATGAACGGGGCTTTGACTTGTATACAAGAATACCGCCGGGGCAGTTCATAGGCTTTATAGCAAACTCGGTATCATCGATAACCGTAGTATACATATTCTCTTTATAGTGATCCCAGTGACCCGAAGTTTCCCAGAGCTGACGGTTGAGCATCATAGGAGTTGATATCTCAACATAGCCTTCACGGGTGTGGATCTGACGCCAGTAATCAATAAGAGTATTTTTAAGAATCATACCCTTGGGTAAGAAGAACGGGAATCCCGGACCCTCGTCCATTATCGTGAAGAGCTCAAGCTCCTTACCGAGCTTTCTGTGGTCACGCTTCTTGGCTTCTTCTATCATATTGAGGTAAGCTTCAAGCTCAGACACCTTGGGGAACGCTGTAGCGTAGATACGCGAAAGCATCTTGTTCTTCTCGCTGCCTCTCCAGTAAGCGCCTGTACAGCTTGTCAGCTTAAATGCCTTTACAAATCCTGTTGACATCAGGTGAGGACCTGCACAGAGATCTGTAAATTCACCCTGCTTGTAGAATGAGATAGGCTCGTTCTTGCCTGCGTGCTCTTCACAAAGCTCGACCTTGTACGGCTCGTCAATGTCCTTAAGATACTTTATAGCGTCTGCGGGAGTCATTTCAAACTGCTCGAGCTTTAAGTCCTCCTTGACGATCTTCTTCATCTCGGCTTCGATAGCTTCAAGATCCTCGGGCATAAAGGGAGTTTCTTTATCAAAATCGTAATAGAAACCGTTATCTATAGCAGGACCGATAGCAAGCTTTACATCGGGGTAAAGTCTTTTTACTGCCTGCGCCAGAATGTGGGAAGCAGTATGGCGGAAAGCCTTTTTACCGTCCTCATCTTCAAATGTAAGTATTTCAAGTGTGCAGTCACTGTCAATTACAGTACGCAGATCCTTGATTTCGCCGTTTATCTTTGCAACGCAAGCCGCCTTTGCAAGACGCGGGCTGATTTCTTTTGCAACGTCAAATACGGAACATGCACTTTCAAGTTCCTTTACGCTGCCGTCTTTCAGTGTAACTTTTATCATTGTTTTTCCTCCGTTAAGCCGCCATACGAGAGCGGTCTTTAATAGTGTATAGAAATACAGTATTATTATATCACTGCAAGCGGAAAATGTCAAACGGTTTTGAAAACAACGTCGATATTTGCCTTATGCGCCTGCGAGTGCTGAAATTTTCTTTCAATACGATAGAATTTTCCGTCTTTGATAAACCTTGCGCCTGTCTGCCGGAAATGAAAGTCAATCTCTGCGTTTATACACTGCTCTCTTATGCTGAGAATCCAGTCGAAATTACATTCTCTTGCTTCATTTCCCGACTCACCGCCGACTACAACCTCCGTGATTTGCGATTTATCAAGATACAGACTTAGGTCGATATGTTCAAGCAATGGCTCGCATATGATCGATTTATGCTTTATCGGCGCTTTAAGAAATATCGGCAAGCGGTAATCTGCCATCTTCTGATTTTCACAGGTGCAGCAGATATGAACATTCTCATAAC
The DNA here is from genome assembly GCA_002437415.1 of Ruminococcaceae bacterium UBA6413. Lineage (GTDB taxonomy): Bacteria > Bacillota > Clostridia > Oscillospirales > Ruminococcaceae > Ruminiclostridium_E. Next base: position 29,000 of record DJPL01000035.1, read on the forward strand.
CTGAACCCCAGTCGGCAGGAATACATTGTTCAAATCTGTGAATGCGCTTAGTAATGATCAGAAAAGTGACATCGGGGCGCTGTTTTATCATCTGCCAGCATTCGCCGCGCCATTTATCCGCTTCATCAAGGAAAAAGTCGGAAGTAAAGCAGGTATATATGATCCCGCCCTCAGGTACCATTTTGTAATTGCCGTATTTATAACGCTCGGCAGGAGCGTAAAACGTCTTGTTTTTCACTACTGCCGTGCTGTCTATATCATATTGTGCGTCACGTCTGTAAACGTAACAATTCTTGCACCCTGCACTTATCTTTCTGCATCCGTGCCAGGGGTTCCATGTATCGTTCATAAATTTAAGCTAAAATGAACGTTATACGATATCAAGTATCATTGTATTGAGCTTCTCGCAGAACTTATCGTCAAGCGTAACAGGCGTTTCTACACCGTCTGACATACGCTTGAGCTTTGCCGATTTAGTCTGCATTTCATCGCCGCCTATTACCATACAATAGGTAGCACCGATTTTATTCGCATACTTCATCTGAGCCTTGAAGCTTCTGCCCGAAATGTCACACTCAGCCCAGAAGCCCTCTTCGCGGAGCTTTTGTACAAGCTCCATAGCATAAATATTTGTATCATCGTCAAATGACGCAATGTAAAGGTCACACTTCTTCTCGGGCTCAAATTCAAGCTTTTGATTTTCCATTACCATTATGATACGTTCAAGACCCATTGCAAAGCCAAGACCCGGAACGCTGTTTCCGCCGATCTCTTCAACAAGACCGTTGTATCTGCCGCCTGCGCATACAGCACCCTGCGAGCCGATCTCATTTGAGATAAATTCAAACACTGTGTTGGTGTAGTAGTCAAGTCCGCGGACGATCAGGGGATTTACGGTATACGATACGCCCAGTACATCAAGGCGCTTCTTAACATTTTCAAAGTGTTCCTTGCAATCATCACAGAGATAGTCAAGTATCATCGGAGCGTCTTTCTTAAAGCTGCTGCATATTTCACTCTTGCAGTCAAGCAATCTCATAGGGTTGCGGTCAAGTCTTTCAAGACAAGTGCCGCAGAGCTGATCCTTGTACTGAGAATAATATTCTTTCAGTGCCTTGTGATATTCTGCACGGCATTTCGGACAGCCTATGCTGTTGATCTCAAGACTGATATTCTTTACGCCAAGGCTCTTTATTATATCATTTGCAAGCGCTATGACTTCTGCATCGGCAGCTGCAGCCGCAGTACCGAAATATTCGATACCTACCTGATTAAATTCACGCAGACGACCGCTCTGAGGTGCTTCATATCTGAAGCAACGTGTAAAATAATATGTTTTAAGCGGAAGCGCATCGTTGAGAAGTCCGTTTTCAATAGCGGCACGGACTGCGCCTGCTGTTCCCTCAGGCTTAAGAGTGATGCTTCTGCCCTTTTTATCGTTGAATGTGTACATTTCCTTCTGTACAACGTCTGTAGTACCGCCTACACCGCGCTGAAAAAGCTCTGTGTGCTCAAATGTAGGTGTGCGTATTTCTTTACAGCCGTAAGCTTCGGCCACGTTTCTTGCGATTTTCTCGACAGTGTGCCATTTATATATTTCTTTAGGCAGCTTATCTTCTGTTCCTCTCGGTCTTTTAGTTACTAACTCCATCTGTTTTGTTCCTTTCGATTTTTAACATAAAAAAGGCGTACATTAAGTACGCCTGCATAAGCTTTATCCTCTGACAATTTCACGCCAGTCAAGGTCGCCGCGCTCAAGAGCGTGTATAAGCGCCTCTGCTGTAGCTATATTCGTAGCAAGCGGAATATTATGTACGTCGCAAAGACGCAGAAGGTTCATTTCATTAGGCTCGTACGATTTAGCATTTAAGGGATCTCTGAAGAAAATGAGTACGTCTATCTCATTACAGGATATCCTTGCGGCAATCTGCTGGTCGCCGCCCTGTGAGCCGCTGAGATAACGCTGAATATGAAGCCCCGTTGCCTCTGATACAAGCTTTCCGGTAGTTCCGGTGGCGCATAGATTATGTCGGCTGAGTACGCCGCAATATGCGATACAGAACTGAACCATCAGTTCTTTTTTTGAATCATGAGCAATTAGTGCAATATTCATATTATACCTCTTTTTTCTTTGCTGTTTATACCTTTAGTGCTATACATCAAATATCAGTTGATATTTATTGTAAGCGGTACATCTTCCCCAAGTATTCTTCTTGCTATAGCCGCATATGCCTTTGCGCCGGCACAGTTAGGCGGCAACGGCAGACCCTTTGCGCCGCAAACCTTTATATTGTTATCCTCAGGCACTACGCCTAAAAGCTGTATACCTACAGAATCCATTACTTCGTCAAGGTCGTAAAGTATCTCTTCGTCCTTGAAGTTCTGGCTAACCTTATTGATGATCAGTCGCTGATTTGTACAGTTTTTGACATATAAGAAGTCAGACAGTATTGCGCCGTCACGAACGCATACAGTATCGGGAGTTGTTACCATAAGGATCATCTCAGCTGCTTTGATAACGCTGAACACAGAGCTTCCGACACCGGCTGTATCAATAATAATATAGTCGAAATGCTGGCGCATCTCTTCACATACACCCATAATTTTTTCAGGGTTGATATCCATAAACGGGTTTCTGGTTGCGCAGACAAGGTAGAGATTTTCTACAGTTTCTACCTTTGTTGTTGCTGTAAGAATATCGATCTTACCTTCAAGATATTCACCTATATCGTGCTTAACCTTATCTTTAATGCCAAGCATAATATCAAGGCATCTTAATCCGAAATCGAGCTCAACCAGAAGAGTTCTCTTGCCCAAAGTGGCTAATCCGCGGGCAACGTTGGCTGAAGTAGTCGATTTGCCCGTTCCGCCTTTACCGGCTGTTACTGCTATGATCTGTGACATATTATTCGCTCTCCTTGCGATGATAAACAAAATGTCTTGTTTATCTTTGTTCTAATTGTTATAATTGTATCATAAAAACGAGCATAAATAAAGACTTTTAACTGAAAAAAATCAAATTTTGTTAATTAGATATGTTTTCAGCTCGTTTTTTTATGCAAAATGCACAAGTTATTGTTCGCTGTTTGAACTGTTTGACGTATTATTACTGTTATTTTTAGTAAGTTCTCCCCTTGCGGGTCTTCCGGGAGTATTTGTACTCTGACCGCCCCACGGAAGGATTATATCTCCCTTTTCATTGGTTACCGGCTGATAGTTGTCATAGAAGTACGATTCTATTATATTTCTTACCATCAGTCTTGAGAACTCACCCTTTTCAAGAACTATTCCGAAGCATATCTGCGGGTCTTCCGCAGGATAATAGCCGAGTATAGTTGAGTTGAAGGTATCCGTTGTGACCTGCGGAGTACCTGTCTTTATCGCTACTCCGTAAGGCAGATCGGCAAGCTGTGTTATACCCGAGCCCATCGGCCACTGAACATCATCAGCAACCATTATCATACCTTCGCGCACCACCTGGAATATATGCTTATCGGCATCTATTTTATACGCAACAGTAGGCTCGGTTTTCTTGATCGTCTTAGTGCCGTCATAGCTTGTGATGCTGTCGACAAGATACGGCTGATAACGCGTACCGTCATTCGCCAGTGTCAGTGCGATCACTGCCAGATTGAGCGGTGTTACCGTTGTTTCAAGCTGACCTATACCCGCCTGAATGGTAGAACCGGGTGTCCATGTGCCGCCTAGCGATTCTATATATTCGGGAGTACTCATATTACCTGTTGCACCGCCGATTTCCAGGTTAAGATCCTGACCTACACCAAACCAGCCGGCTACCTTGGCAAGATAGTCAATTCCCATTTGACGTGCCATATCATAGAAATAAATATTGCATGAATATCTCAGTGCTGTTCTTACCGTTACATTGCCGACAAATCCCATGATACAGCCGGGCTGATAGTCATCGTAATAGGTGTAGACACCGCCGCAGTAAACCTCTGTGTTTTCGTTTGCTATACCCGATACAAGCGCCGCTGTCGCCGTTATCGTCTTGAACGCCGAGCCCGGACGGTAAAGTCCGTAAATGCATCTGTTGTAGGTCGGATTAGGCTCTACGGGATTATTTATAAGGTCGATATAATCGTTGATATCGTAATTCGGGTAGTTTGCCATCGCAAGCACCGCGCCGGTCTTTGCGTCGAGAACCACCACTCCGCCCGCATCGACTTTATTTCCTCGCGTCGGGTCATTGTTGTAGTGAAGCCACTTGATATGATTTTCAAGTATAGCCTGCACATCATTCTGAAAATCGCTTTCAATGGTCAGCTTTACCGAATTGCCGGCTGTTGCCGCCTTAGTGATTTCATCGGATACGACCATTCCCGAAGAATCCCTCGTTATAGAGCGTATGCCGTTATTTCCGCGAAGCGTGCTTTCCATGGCGCTCTCAATGCCCCATTTACCGGTGGTATCATTCAGGCTGTAGCCCTTTTCGGAAAGCTCCTCGTATTCATCCGACGATATCGCGCCTATCCTGCCGACTACCTGCGGGATAAAATCCTTGCCGTCATACTGGCGTATTGCCTCTTCTATGATATCGATACCCTTCAGCATAAAGCTCTGCTCTTTGAGCTCTATTACAGTCTGCACCGACACATCTTCCGCCATTGTATAACGGTTTTGATACGAAAAGTCGCGTATGAGCATCTCATAGCGCACACCTGCTATATATCTTCGCATCTCCTGACCGTATTTGTCGGAGATCTCAAACTTCTCATACAGCGCATTCATACAGTTTTCGGCTGTAGCGTAAACACCGAGTTCAAGCTTGGATCTGAGCGTGTCTATCTCATCATCGTCACCTGTAAACTCATACGGAGTTGTCTTGCTTATCGGGATAGTTTCTATCCATTCCTCTTTATTATTCTGAAGTATTTTAAGCGTTTTCGCTATAACGTCATTTTCTGTGCCGCTTTCAAAAAACGCTTTCTGAATTATTATCTTATATACAAGCTTATTGGTGTTGAGCACCTTGCCGTCTTTTGTGAATATCTGTCCTCTCGCCGCCTGAATAGTCTGATTTGCAGTATATGTGTTCGTGGTCTGGTCTTTATAATATTCACCGTCAACTATCTGTATTTGCAGTAATTCGATCGTACACGCAAACGACAAAGCTACTACCACAAGAACAAACACCATATTTCTTATCTGTCTGCTTAGTTTAGTCACTCGGTCCTCCGTTAATATCTCACATTGTCCTCGCCGTCTTCGGCATCTTCAAAAGCGGTAAGAATATCCTCAGTCGTATTTTCGGCTCCCAGTTTTCTGTTTATAAGTCTGATAAGCAGGTAAATCGGCGCTGATAACAGCACCGTTGATATCATAGCGGGCAGGACATAATCAAGAAGTACAACATTTATATCCGGGTTTCTCCAGATAACATACTTGAAAAGAAGCTCTGCCGCTTCAACAATTATCAAAACCGCCAAATTCATCCAAAGAAAATTCAGAATATTCCTGTGGATAAGATTTACCGTAAAAAGCGTTACAAAAAGGCAACACGGAATCAGCCATATAGAAGTAAATCCGAACAGTGAGCCCATTGCGAGGTCGTGCATCATTCCGGCAAACGCCGCAAATACAACACCGCTCAGCTCATTTTCAAAAAATGAGACAGCCACCGCAACAGTAAGAGCAAGATACGGCTGCCATACGGCAAACGGCATTGTGACCTCAATTGCATACGCTAATACGAGCACAAGCGAGTACAGCACCCACTTTGCAATGCTTATAAATATCTCCTTGCGCGTCATTGCTGTGCGATTTATAATTCTGAATTTCATCAGTCAACAACACCCTGCCCTTTAAATTCTGTTATAACAACGCAATCGGTAACGGCACGGACATCTACCGCAGGCTTGATAACGGCGTGTACCGACAGTCCGTTTTCGTCATCGTACACCTTTGAAACAGTACCGATAAGAAGATTTCCCGGGAATACAACACCTGCCACAGATTTTACTATCTCGCCTTCTTTAATTCCGCTGTCCTTTGTGATATAGCTCATAAGGCAGTTTCCGTCATTAGCGTTCTTGATATCGTTGTCGAGTATGCCTGTCACCTTGCTGTCGAATGTCATCACACCGACATTGATCTCATCTGACAATATAGTTGCGACCTTTGAATAATTCGGAGCTATCTCACAGACCATTCCGATAAGTCCGTTGGACGTCATTACCGGGTCATACAGTGCTATACCATCGTCCGAACCACGGTCTATAGTAAAACCTGCATACGCATCGTTTGAATTTCTTGCTATTATATTACAGGGAGCAGAAAATTCAAAGTCTTCGTTTTCCTCTTTAATTTTCAGTATTTCTTTGAGCTGATCATTCTCGTGCTTTACGTTCTCAAGGTCGATTATCTGCTTATACTGCTCGTTGAGCTTATCCTTAAGCTCCTCGTTCTCTGTCTTGTATCTGTCTGCATTTACAAACTTGTCAAGCGTGTCCTCGACCCACTGTGATACAGCATTGGATACAGCAACGAAAGGCTTTGTTACGGTAGTAAGCACATTTCCGGGTAACGTGGAAAAGCCACCGGCAACAGCGGCATAAATAACTACGCCGAGCACCAGTGCAAAAACGCATACTATAATTTTAAATTTAAATCCTTTGAAAAAGTCACGCATACAATACCTTTCAGAGCTCAGCAGTTACTCAAACGAAATATGGTTTATATAACACATTATGACTAACCGTAAAACTACAGTTAGCCATAAGCATTATAAATTCATTATAATCAATATCTTGTATCGTCGTCCGTAAGAACATCAACGAGCTTGTCAATATTCTCAAGAACCTTACCCGTACCGTCTGCAACACAGTCAAGAGGTCTTTCCGCAACCTTGACGGGCATACCCGTTTCGGAATGGATAAGCAGGTCAAGACCCTTGAGAAGCGCACCGCCGCCCGCAAGCATAATGCCCTGGTCGATTATATCAGCGGCAAGCTCGGGAGGAGTTTTTTCAAGTGTGACCTTTATAGCCTCGATAACGTGGCTTAAAGGTTCTGAAAGAGCTTCTCTTATCTCTTCCGAGGTAACTGTGATGTTCTCGGGAAGACCGTTAAGCAGGTTTCTGCCCTTGATATCCATTGAAGGCTCGTTATCGCTGTAGGGATAAGCGGAGCCTATCGCGATCTTTATATTTTCCGCTGTTCTTTCACCGATAAGAAGGTTATACTTCTTCTTGATGTAGTTGATTATCGACGAGTCGAATTCATCACCCGCAACTCGTACAGAACGCGATGTAACGATACCGCCGAGCGAAATAACGGCAACCTCGCTTGTACCGCCGCCGATATCAACTATCATACTACCTGTAGGCTCTGCTACGGGAAGTCCCGCACCTATTGCCGCAGCCATAGGCTCTTCGATTATCGAAACACGCTTTGCGCCTGCATTCTGCGTAGCTTCTTTAACAGCTCTGCGCTCAACGGCAGTAACGCCTGAGGGAATGCAGATGATTACTCTTACTCTTGAGCCTGCAAACGCTCTGCCCTTAAGAGCTTTTCTTATAAATTCCTGCAACATACTTGTTGTCATATCAAAATCGGCAATAACGCCGTCCTTAAGGGGTCTGACAGCAACTATCGAGCCGGGTGTACGTCCTATTACGTCTTTTGCTTCCTGTCCTACATAACGTACTCTGTCCATCTTTACATCAACAGCTACTACACTGGGCTCTCTTATAATAATGCCCTTGCCTCTCATATAGACAAGTGTGTTGGCTGTTCCTAAATCGATACCTATATCTTTTGAAAACATTAGTAAAACCTCCGGGGTGTTCTTCTTTACAATTCGATAATTATTATACCACTTTTTGAAAAAGCATACAACAAAAATACGAAATTAAATATTCATAAATAATCGCGCGTTTTTATCGGATATTTATGCAAATTGCATTACATACTGCCTGTTGAGCCGAAACCGCCCTCGCCGCGCCCGGTTTTATCAAGCTCGTCGCAAAAGCCGTATTCACACAGATCCACCGGCATAATTACAAGCTGGGCGATACGTTCGCCGTCTTTTATGGTATAAGGCTCGGCGGAATGATTGATAACAGGCACTTTGACCTCGCCTCTGTAATCGCTGTCGATAACGCCTACGCAATTTGCAAGCGAAACGCCGAACTTTGAAGAAAGTCCGCTTCTCGGAAACACAAATCCGCCAAATCCCGTAGGTACGGCTATCGTGATACCTGTAGGGATAAGCTTACGCTCACCGGGCATAAGCACCGTATCGCCATCAATACAAGCGCAAAGATCCGCTCCCGCACTGTCGTGAGTTGCTCTGCAAGGCAATTTTGCCTTATCGTTCAGCTTTTTAACATCTATGAACATTTACTGTACTCCTCTGTAATAAAGTCCTCTTGTAAGCTTTCCGTCAGGCTTGATATCGTTAAGATACATATCAAGCACTGCGTCCGTATCGCTTTCATCCGTGAACTTAAGCAATATAAAATCAAACTTTGCAAGCTCGCTCTGTCTGTCGCTGAGATACAGCTTATCGGGATTTAATATCTCGACTGTATTTTCACTGCAAAGGCACGGCATATTATTACCCTGCCTGTCAGTGATATAATGCGGACAGTCGGGTCTTTTGTTCTTTCCGCAGGGTCTGCCGTTATTTATCGGACATCTCCTTGTTATCATAAGCGGCAGTCTGCCATAACCGACTATGCCCGTCTTGATCTCGCTGTCTGCACAAAGCGATACAGCATCGCTCATAAGCAGCTCAAACGAAAGAACAGTGTCGGACAGTCCCATCTTTTCGTATTCTCTCAGAGAATATCTGTTTGTAATATTCAGCCTGAACATACCGTGCGGTTTTAGCCCGTACTTTTTGGCTATTCCGATATGCGAGAGCGTATGAACAGCCATATGTTCATATCCCTGCTCTTTAAGTACACCGAGCTTTTTGATTATTTCCTTTTCACAGTCTGCGAGAAATATCGGCGGAACCGCAATTATCCTGAATTTATCGGGTGTATCCGCGTCAAGCAGATGCATAGGCGCATATATAAAAGAGTATTCGTCCTGCAAAAGCGCCTGTTCGAGCTGTGCCGCGGTGCTGACCTCACATCTGAACTCGGGACGGATCTTCTTGCTGTCCTTGTTTTCAAGCGGAATGTAAGGCGATATTTTATAGCGGTGAGAGTTCTTTTCGAGAATTTTCTCACTGACGCTCTCAATCGCTTTCCTTCTCAGTTCGTTCAGATGAGCGGCAGATACCGATAGCCCATCATCGACATTAACGGTAATATTTCCGGGGAAATATACTGTTCCGCCGAGCTTACTGCACTGATTTTCAAGATACTCGGCAGTAACGGCTCTGTTGACAGCCGCCTCGGGAACATCTCCGACTGCTACAGAGCTTACGCCCTCGGCAGTGATTTTATATGAGATCGGCTGATCTTTACATACATTGACGCTTATATCGGCAGAAAAACGCTTATAAGGCTTATGATAATACTGCTTCATACCCGAAAGAACCTTTGAGGTCGCCGCAGTCACATCTTCCTTTGTGCGCACTCCCTGCATATTTTTGAGATCGTCATCATAGTATGCGCTTGTAAATCCGCTTCTCGAAAAGACATTTTTCAGCGACATAAGATCGGGAGTGCCGCCATCAAGAGCTGTACGGCAGGCATTCACCGCACCCGCCACATACTCGGGACGCTTCATTCTGCCCTCTATCTTGAATGATGTTACACCGAGCTTTTCAAGCTCAGACAAGCTTTCAATAAGCGAGAGATCCTTCAGCGACAGCACATTATGTCTGTCGCCGCTTGTAAAGTCAAGTCGGCAAGGCTGGGCGCATAGCCCTCTGTTACCGCTTCTGCCGCCGAGCACACTGCTCATATAGCACTGACCGCTCAGACAGACGCATAACGCGCCGTGGACGAACAGCTCGGTTTCAATGTCACAGCTGTCAATAACAGCCTTTATCTGCTCATAGGATAGCTCTCTGCCAAGCACAACACGCGTAAATCCGAGCTTTTTCGCCATAATTGCACCCTCGGGTGAATTTACGGTCATTTGCGTTGACGCGTGTAAAGGCATTTCTGGTACTATCTGTCGTGCCAGTCTTGCAACGCCCATATCCTGCACGATAAAGCCGTCAACATCAGCCTTGGCGCAGTTTTCAATTGCTTTTGTAAGCAGAGGTATTTCCTTGTCAAATACGAGCGTATTCAGTGTAACATACACCTTGACACCGTTGTAATGGCAAAAGCGCACCGCTTCGCAAAGCTGTTCGGCGGTAAAATTATCCGCATTTTTTCTTGCGGAGAAATATTCTTCTCCTAAATAAACCGCGTCGGCGCCTGCATTAACAGCCGCCGACAGACTTTCCTGTGCTCCGCACGGAGCTAAAATTTCACTCATAACGTCATCTGACCGTCATTGACGATCTCATTCATCTGTGCGCTGAGATCGGCATACTTCTTTCTGAGTGCCGATAACTCATCGTTCAAGTCCTTGACCTCTGCGTTACGCTGATTTGCGTATTCATCAAAGGTTTTCTCATATGTATCAACTGTGCCCTGGAGCTTATCGATCTGAGCAAGGAGCAGCTCGTCCTGTCCGTGCTCGCTTATAAGCTTTTCGTGATCGTTTTTCAGCTTTTCAAGCATTTCCTCTGCACGGGCGTTTTTATCGGTGAGCTCGGATATCTGCGCTCTGAGCTTAGCATTTTCGTCACTTAAAGCAGATGAGCCTGCTGTATTTTCGCTGAGCTTTGCGTTTTCAGCCTTAAGCTGTTCTATCTGCGCTTTAAGCTTTGAATTTTCATCGTTCATTGCGGCACTGTCGCTTGAGTTCATTTCGGCAAGCATAGTATTTTCCTCGGTCAGCTCTTTTATCTTTGCGTTGAGCTTTTCGTTTTCTTCACTAAGCTTCTCAGCCTCATCGACCTTGCTTTCGCTTATCATTTCCTTTTCGGCGGTAAGCACCTTTATCTGCTCATTAAGCTTTGCGTTTTCCGCTTCAAGCTTGCCCGACTTCTCGGTATCGATGTTTGCAAGCTGTTCTTTAAGTGCCGATAATTCGCTCTGCGACTCGGATACGGTGATCTTAAGAGAAGCAAGCTCAGCTTCTGAAGCTGAAAGCTTTTCCGCAAGCTCTGCCGCTCTTTTTTCATTTGCGACAGACTTAGCCTGTATTTCCTGCGAAAGCTGCTGTGCTTTAATTACAACATTTCTGCTGTCATAATTTTCATCGGCAAAATCGAGTGCCGCAAGCATAGCGATATCTGTCAGCGACATTGATGCCGCCATTGAGCTTAACTTATCTATCTTCTTCTGTAAATTTTCCGCAGCATCATACATTCTGTCGGGATCTTCGCTTTTCAAGTAAAAATCGTGTCCGCTTATAGATATTTTTACTTTTTCCATTACGCCCTCCGGGATTTATTTGTAGAACTTATTTTTTGTTATCAGTATTGCAACAATGACGGCAAGTATTACGGAAATGACAACCGGGAACCATGTATACGGGAGCGGCAGGTCGACAACATTCATACCATAGAAGCTGAACACCATGGTAGGCACAGACATTACGATAGTGATGACCGTAAGCACCTTCATTACGATATTCAGGTTATTTGATATGACACTTGCAAATGCGTCCATTGTACCCGAAAGTATGTTTGAATAGATATTGCTCATTTCGATGGCCTGCTTTACTTCGATGAGTACGTCTTCAAGCAGTTCCTGATCTTCTTCGTAGAGTTTTATTACTCTTCCTCTCAATATCTTTTCAAGCACTGTTTCGGTAGATTTAAGCGACGTTGAGAAATATACCAGAGATTTCTCAAGTCCGAGGAGCTGTATAAGCTCTTTGTTTTTCATAGATTTGTGCAGCTGCTGTTCAACGTAGTTTGAAAGCTTGTCTATCTGCTTTAAGTACAGCAGATATTTACCTGCTATCCTGAGCAGCATATGGAATACAAAGCGTGTTTTGAACTGTGTCTGTATTCCTTTTACTATGCCCTTTGTAAACTCATCGATTATGATGTTTTCCTTAAGGCATACAGTTATAACATGGCTGTCTGTTATAATGATACCCATAGGCATCGTGTAATAGCTGATCGTATCGTCCTTATCCTGAACCTTTTCAGCAACCGGATAGTCAAGTACTATGAGCGTCTGTCCGTCGTCGCTCTCAATACGCGAGGTTTCTTCTTCATCGAGCGCGGAACGGATAAAGTCGCGGTCGATGTTCAGATCCTCCTGAAGTGAGGATATTTCGGTTTCGGTAGGCGCTACAGCAGATACCCAGCAACCGGGCTCCATTGTTTCAAGCTCAACTATTGTGTTCTCAACAGTCTTGTAATATTTCAGCATAACGTACCTCTTTCCTGCACAGAAAGCCGTTATGCGACGACTCCTGCGCATTTGTCATTCTGTTTTAGTCGTTTCCCACAAGGGTCCGCAGTCATCGTCTTTCACCTCTTTCGGTAGTATTATTGCATAACCTTTTATATTTTAACACACTTTTTGCGGTTTGACAACAGTTTTCAGCTCATTTTACAAATTTTTTTCATTGCATAAATTTCCATAGTAATTTTCAAAAAAGAAAAGTACATTATATACATCAATCAAAAAGCCCGCCAGCTTCAAAAATTTACGTTTATATACAAAAAGGCTCGTCCGAAGACGAGCCGTAATGTATCAAGAGTTACTGATTATATTTCAGCGAAGTACTTGATTGTTCTTACCATCTGTGATGTGTAAGAGTTCTCGTTGTCATACCATGAAACAACCTGAACCTCGTACAGATCATCAGCGATCTTAGCTACCATTGTCTGTGTAGCATCGAAGAGTGAACCGTATCTCATACCGATAACATCAGATGAAACGATAGCATCTTCATTGTAACCGAAAGACTCAGAAGCAGCAGCCTTCATAGCAGCGTTGATGCCTTCCTTAGTTACGTCTGAACCCTTAACAACAGCTGTAAGGATCGTTGTAGAACCTGTGGGAACAGGAACTCTCTGTGCAGAACCGATGAGCTTACCGTTCAGCTCAGGGATAACAAGACCGATAGCCTTAGCAGCACCTGTTGAGTTAGGAACGATGTTAGCAGCACCTGCTCTTGCTCTTCTGAGGTCGCCCTTTCTGTGGGGACCGTCGAGGATCATCTGGTCGCCTGTGTAAGCGTGGATTGTGCTCATGATACCGCTCTGGATAGGAGCATAATCGTTAAGAGCCTTAGCCATAGGAGCGAGGCAGTTTGTTGTGCAAGATGCAGCAGAGATGATCTTGTCATCAGCTGTAAGTGTCTTTTCGTTTACGCTGTAAACGATTGTGGGCAGATCGTTACCTGCGGGAGCTGAAATAACAACCTTCTTAGCACCTGCATCAATGTGAGCCTGTGACTTTTCCTTTGAGCAGTAGAAACCTGTGCATTCGAGAACTACGTCAACACCGATTTCACCCCAAGGAAGCTCATTAGCCTTAGCCATAGCATAGATCTTAAGTGTCTTGCCGTCAACTGTGATTGTGCCTGCTTCGTCATCAGCAGTAACTGTGTGAAGGTTCTCACCTATCTTACCACAGTAACCGCCCTGTGCTGTATCATACTTTAAAAGCTGAGCGAGCATTGAGGGCTTTGTAAGGTCGTTGATTGCAACTACCTCATAACCTTCTGCGCCGAACATCTGTCTGAAAGCAAGACGTCCGATACGGCCGAAACCGTTAATAGCAACTTTAACTGACATTGGAATATTCCTCCTAAAAATTTTGTGAATTTTTCGCAGGCGCAAAGCGCCTACTAAATTTCTACTATTCTATTATACAAAATTTTTCTTGCATTATCAAGTGGTTTGATAATTTTTTATCAAAAAAACAAAGTGAATTATTCCCGACTTTTAAAATAGTTATTTGTGCAATATACACAAAACGCTTGAATTGTGTAAGTTTTTCTGTTATTATAGATATATAAACAGCTTGTAGAAAAAGTCTTTTTTTGAGAAATATGCACATTCTCAATTCCTAACCCAAAACCCCTTTCCCCGGAAAGGAGCTGAGTGTGGGGCTGCCGCCCTCACCAAGCAAGGATGCTTGCAGTTAGTCGCACACAGTCGCTGCACGATGCAGCGACACCAACGACTGACAAACTGCATTGGGGCTACGCCCCAAACCCCGCTGAGATATATAAAACGTAATTGGAGAGATGAAATGAAACTGTACCTTACCGACCTTGACGGAACGCTTCTTGACCATAAAGCCGAAATCGGACGAATGACAGAAGCTGTGATGAATATGCTTATCGACAACGACATTGCAGTAAGCTATGCTACAGCTCGCTCTGTTCATTCTGCAGAGCCGAAGGTAAGCTGTATAAATTTCAGACTGCCTGTAATCACACACAACGGCGCATTTATCATTGACCCGATCACAAAAGAACGCTTGGTAACTCACTTTTTCAGCAAGCAATCAAAAGCGTTCCTGAAAGACTTTTTCCGTGAACATAAAGAGTCGGTACTTGTCTATTCGGTCATTGATAATTATGAACGCGTCAGCTATCTTGAAGAAAGGCTTAACAAAGGCACGGTGCGCTATCTTAAGGACAGAGCCGGAGATAAGCGTATGTACTGTGCCAAGGACTATGATGAGCTTTTTGAGGGCGATATTTATTATATAACTTTAATCGAGCCGATAACCTCCCCCGAGGAGCTTGACAGCTGTTTTTATAACAAAAACGGATTTTCAAGAAATTATCAACCGGATACATACGATACCAGCGAATACTGGTATGAGATATACCGTGACGATGTATCAAAAGCAAACGCCGCACTGAAACTTAAAGAAATGCTCGGTGCAGACGAACTTATAGTGTTCGGTGACAATACAAACGATATCTCTATGTTTTCGGTAGCCGACAGATGCTATGCCGTATCAAACGCTACCGAACAGCTGAAAGAGCTTGCAACAGGCGTTATCCGCTCAAACGAACAAAGCGGCGTGCCTGTGTTCATCCAAAACGACAACTGCACAGTATGGCAGTATAATAAACAACCGTTACACGTTGCCCCCGACAACGCGCGTTTCAGTGCCTGCACCGCTACAGCCGACAGTGGCGACGGTGTCGGGATACTCAACGAAAAGCAGATACACGCAACGCTTAAAAGCTATTTTGCTTCTTCCCTGTTTGACAAGGAAATAAAGATAGGAAACTACTTTGCCGACCTTGTCACCGAGAACGGCATATTTGAGATACAAACGGCAAACTTCAAATACTTAGTACCCAAGCTCAATACTTTTCTTAAAGCTTCTCACGTCACAGTAGTATACCCATATCATAAAAAGAGCCGCCTTAATTACATTGACAAAGCCACCGGGAAAATTCTTAAAAGCGGAAGAACCGTCACCGCAAGCGATATGACCGATTTCTTTATCGAACTTTACAGAATAAAACAGTACCTCAGCGATCCTAACCTTACGATCTGCATTGCAGATATTGCGGTAGAAAACCTGAGATACTGTGCTAAAGATATGAAACGCAGAAAGTCGGACAGAAAGGTTACCGTTCCGACTTCTCTGCTACAGCTTACTTATTTGGAGGACAGCAACAGCTACAGATGCTTTATCCCCGAGGGCTTACCCGAAACGTTTACTCTCAAAGAATTCAGAAAGTGTATGCGTTCGGGCGACGCCTCAATAGCGATAAGGATACTGCTGTATGTCGGTGTAATTGACTATGCCGGTAAGCGCGGCAACGAATACCTCTACAGGATCACATAATATTACGAAGCATTCTCTACATAATACTGCGCCTGAGCATTGTACATTTCGGAATAAATACCGTTGTTGATTTTCACAAGCTCATCGTGTGTGCCGTATTCCTTTATCGTATCATCGGCAAATACGGCTATTTTATCGCAGAATTTACAGCTTGACAGTCTGTGTGATATGTAGATAGCGGTCTTGCCGCCTACAAGCTCGTTGAAGTGCTTATATATCTCATATTCGGCTACAGGGTCAAGTGCCGCTGTAGGCTCATCAAGTATTACTATCGGGCTGTCACGGTAAAGAGCGCGACAGATTGCAGTCTTTTGCTGCTGACCGCCCGAAAGCTCCGTGCCGTTTTCATCATAGCTTTTGAATATCGTTGTATCAAACTTGTTTTCAAGCTTCATTGCGTCTTCATATAAGCCTGACATTTTAAGCGTTCTGATAAGCTTTTCCTCGTCTTCCTGCTCGTCAAGTATGATATTCTCCTTAAGGCTGAAAGCAAACAGCTCAAAATCCTGGAATACCACCGAGAACAGCTTTCTGTACTCACTGTCTGAGTAGTCCTTTATATTGATATTATCGATCAGTATCTCACCGTCGCTGACATCATACATACGGCAAAGCAGTTTTATAAACGTTGTCTTTCCTGCGCCGTTAAGTCCGACTACAGACAGATGCTCGCCCTGCTCTATTGTAATATTGATATTTCTGAGAACATATTTTTCACTTCTCGGATACTTGAAGCTTACGTTTCTGAACTCAATAACGTGTTCGCCGTCCGAAACAGGCTTATCACCCTTTGTCATTCTGTCGGAAATTGCATCAAATTTCAGATATTCGTATGCGTAATCGCAAGCCTTTATTGTTTCCGCAATGCCCGATACGATCGAATACAGCCCCCAGTAAAGCGTTGATGCGGATGAAACACACATCGTAAAATCACCGAGTGTGATCGCTCCCATCAGTGCCTTAAAACCTAAGTAGAAATATGAAAGCCCGTCACGCAGTCCGTTTGTCAGATTGGACAATTGCATATATTTCCGCTGAGCCTTGTACTGTTCTCTGAATGTATCAACAGTTTCATTGCTGTAGTAATCCGCTTTATCGCACATCATATCCTTACTGTCAAACAGTCTGACTTCCTTGCCGTTTGATGGAGCGGACAGCTGATAGAAGAAATATCCGAAAAGACGGTTGATTTTCGACAGCTTCTTGAAATATTCCACATCAAGCTCGTTGCTCTTATTAGTAAATATCATGATAAGAACAAGCGATATGATCTGTATCGGCAGAAGGAGCGGACAGGTAACGGCGATTATCGTTATGATACCCAGCACTTTTACACAGTTTGAAACGACGTTAAAGAAAATGTTGAGTATTCCCACTACTCCGCCGCTGTACCATGACATACCCTCTTTTGCCTTGTTCATCTGATCGAGTGTATCCGGGTCTTCGGTATGCTCAAAATCCATCTTCATAACTTTTTCGGACAGGCTTACTTCAAAATACTCGTTGAACCACTCGGAATAAATATTCTTTATCTCGTTTACAAGATAGTTGATAAGCGCCGCAAGTAAGGTCACGCCGACTATAAGCGCAATGCAGAATATCGCAGTAGGTATATGCTCCTCAGCTTTACCGCCGCCGATTATTGCGGCGATCTCATCTACAAGGTATTTGGACGAGATGATATTAACCATTGCCTGCGTAAATGAAACTACGATCTGCAAAGCATAAGCAATAAAAAGCTGAGGTTTATTCTTAACTGCCGTTTTCAGCATAAATTTAAGCGTCGGTAAGGTCTTTTTCTCTTTTGTTTTACGCATTTACAGCCACCTCGCTTTCATTGTTGTCAATATAATACTGAGCCTGGACATTGAACATATTTGCATATTCTCCGCCCTTGTCCATAAGCTCGCTGTGAGTTCCGTACTCGACTATACCGCCGTCCTTGAACATTGCGACCTTGTCGCAGAACTGGGTAGAACTTAACCTGTGGCTGATATAAACCGCAGTCTTGTTTCCGATAAGCTTGTCAAAATCACCGTACAGCTTACTTTCCGCAAGTGCGTCAAGCGCCGCCGTAGGCTCGTCAAGAACTACTACAGGCGCATTTTTATACAATGCTCTTGCAAGTGCCAGCTTCTGCTTTTCGCCGCCCGACAGGTCAACACCGTCATCGTAAACGACCTTGAGTATCTCGGTATCCATACCTTTTTCAAGCTCTGAGAGCTTATTTTCAAGTCCCGAATCAATAACGCATTGCTTAGCCTTTTCCTTATCGGATATTTCGGGATTGCTCATTGAAACGTTCATATGCAGAGGGAATGCGAACAGCTCGACCTCCTGAAAAGCAGGTGAGAAAATCTTATAATAGCTATGCTTGTTGTACTGCTTTATATTTACGCCGTTCAGCAGTATCTCACCCTCTGTCACCTCATAGAGCCTTAACAGCAGCTTTATAAAGGTGGATTTTCCCGCACCGTTAAGTCCGACCACCGCAAGCCGTTCGCCTGCGTTAAGAGTGATATTGACGTTTTTCAGCGCATATTTTTCAGCCTTGGGATATTTGAACGAAACATTGCGGAATGTAAATTCATAGCTGTCACAATGCGGAACATCAATTCCTTTGTCGTCCTTATCTCCGCAGTCTGCGTCCATAAAACTGCGGAAATCGTCATATTCCCTGCTTCTTGCAAGTATATCCGATATAGCGGTAAGAAGCTGATTTGTATAATCAAAGAATGTCATTGACGATGCAAGATACAAAGTGAAATTACCTATCGTCATACTACCGTTTACAACGCTATACAGGAGCCATATGTAAACTGCCGTCTGCACTCCTGCCCAGAGTAAGGCGTTTACTGTAGCCGACACCGCCCATATCTTTGAATTTTTCTTCTGAGCCGCATAACGTTCTTTGTTCAGTGCTCTGAACTTTTCGGTAAGCCAGTCTGCTATTCCGAACATTCTTATATCCTTAGCCGCCTCAAAGTCGCTTGTTGTATAAGAAAGATAATTGTGTCTGCGCCACCACGGAGCTAAGGGATCCCACACCTTTTTCTTACAGTAAGCATTTGTCTTATTGGTGACAACAAATTGCAGTACCGAGCAGGCAAGTATTGCAAGAACAATAAAAATATTCATTGTACCGAGAATAGCGATACCTACTGCGATTATCGGTATGAGCGTGAGAAAACGTACTATACATCTCATCATACCCTCTACGCCTTCATTGTTGCTGTTGAGGGCATTTCCCGCTTTCTGATAGCAGTCCATGAAGTCCTTATCTTCAAGATAACCG
Organism: Ruminococcaceae bacterium UBA6413; assembly: GCA_002437415.1. Classification (GTDB taxonomy): domain Bacteria; phylum Bacillota; class Clostridia; order Oscillospirales; family Ruminococcaceae; genus Ruminiclostridium_E. The sequence goes on from DJPL01000035.1 coordinate 48,064, forward strand.
TAATCTACCGACATTATCTTGCGGTTCTTAAGACTCATCTGTCTGAATCTCGCACCGATATAAATGTGAAAGAACGAGTTTCCGTAATAGCTCAGCATAGTGGAAATTATCTGAATTACGGTAAATCCGCCCATAAGCAGTGCAAGCGACGCTACACTCTGACCTGTAGTTATCATATCGATAACGAATTTCGATATAAATGACCACAGATACTGGATTATCGGCGCACATATTATGCTGATTATTATAATTGGTACGAACTTGTGAGAATAAGCAAACATTGATTTTAAGGCATGAATACCGTTGCTGAAAACGCCGTATTCCTTATGATAAGGATTGGTGTTCTTCTCTTTCTCTTTATTTTTCTTCATTTTTCTCTCCCATTTTTATAAAGCTCATATCCTTTCGGTCAAAGAAAGGATAATCACGGTTGTTTACGCTTGTCTGATAACCATGCGGCTGATTGAGTACGGCAAACGCACCTGTCAGCAAAATAAGCATTTCCGGTAAGTAGTTTCTTACTCCATAGACTTTTTCTTTATCATTGTCGGCGCAAAGCACGCTTATTTCGATTATCTCTTTGTTTGAGCCGTTGATGCTCAAAAGATACTGAAGCGCTTTTTCTATCTTTTCTTTCGAATAACCGAGATGAGTTGCTATGGTTGAAGCACTGGCTACCTCGCCGTTATCAAGAGAAAGAAGATACATTACCACCTTTAAATTCATCTTATCACCCAAGAAGGCAAACAGCTCCGACAGCTTATCAATATCCGAAAACTGTTTTGCAAAGCTCTCCGGCTGCTCTATATAGGTGAAATAACGAAAATCCTCATTAAGCCGCATATACGTAAAACCTGTATTGCAAGTGCACTCGGAAACGAACGAGCCTTTTGAATCTTTGAAATCGGGAACATCGTAATAATAACGGCATTCACGCCACGCAGTCAACTGCATAGCCCAGATTATGTTACGGTAATTTCTCAGCCACTCGGCACAGGAATCATGATTGCTGTCGGCTATAGCCTGCATATGATTCACTACCTGTTGTTCAAACGAGCATTTTTCTTCTCCTCTGCCGTACAGATTATCGATCGATACATTGAAGATGTCCGCTATCTTCGGCAGTAAATCACCGTCGGGATAGCTCCCGTTTTCCCACTTTGATACTGCCTGAGCAGTAACACCCAGCTTAGCGGCAAGCTGTTCCTGCGTAATGCCGCTTTGCTTTCTGAGCTTCTGTAACTGCTTTGAAAAAATTGTTTCCATATCAATTCCCCCTTGTTTGTACTAAGTTTAACACAAATATCAGTTGTATGCAACATATATTTAACTCCAAAATTCAAATTTCAGTTTATAAAATTCTCCAATTCAACCAAACAAAGAAAAAGGCATAGAAAAAAGCGGCAAAGCGAGTTGCTCTGCCGCCGTTTGAGTTTTATAATTATCAGAAAGCAAAATAATCCGGTGTAGAATCGCCCGTAACAGGAGCAAAACCAACGATCGGTCCGATCTCATCAGGACCGTCAGCCTCAAATACAGTACCGAATTTGTCATTCGTTGCAATGTCGAAAAATTTTCCTACTGCGCCTTCCTTAATAACAGAGCCGTTTGAAAGATATATCTTTCCGTCAACGGTCTTGACTTCTTTGAGTACTTCTCCGTCATACTCCGTGATATCCTTTGTAAATGCGTTGTTCAAAAATAACATACCTTTGCGTCCTTTCACTATAGATTATTTTTTAAACAGATTTCAGCTCTCTTGCAAGCCGTGCCACAGGCAACCCGACAACATTGTAAAAATCGCCGTTTATGCGTTTTACAAACATAGCACCCTTTTCCTGAATGCCATAAGCGCCTGCCTTATCCATAGGTTCGCCGCTTGCAATATACTGCCAAATCTCATCATCGCCGAGCGGATAAAACTCCACCTCGGTCTTTTCATAAAAATGTATATGCTTATCGGGAGAAATTACGCATACTCCCGTAAGTACCGAATGCGTCTTTCCTGACAGCTTCTTCAGCATATCAAATGCATCCTGCTCATTTTTGGGTTTGCCCATGATCTCATTATCAAGAGCAACGACCGTATCAGCACCGATAACCGTATCGTCCGGATATTTTTCGGCTATCTCCTGTGCCTTCTGCCGTGACAGCATAAGCACTGCATCGCACGGTAAAGTACCGTCGGGTATATTCTCTTCACCTGTTGCGGGAACTGATTTAAAATCAAAGCCTGCCAAGGTCATAAGCTCAATTCTGCGTGGAGATTTACTTGCCAGGATCATCGTTATTGTACTTTTCCCCGTAAACCTCATCGTAATTTGCGATACATTCCTTGATTATCTCAACTGCCGCCTTGTGTCCCATTACCTCATTTACGGCTGTTTCCTTGCCCTCAAGCTGTTTATAGACCTTGAAGAAGTGGAGCATTTCGTCAAAGATGTGCGAGGGCAAGCCCTCAATGCTTCTGTAGGAATTGTAATTGGGGTCTTCAAAAGGAATTGCTATGATTTTCTGATCCATCTTGCCGTTATCTATCATATTGATAACGCCAATAGGATAGCACTGAACAAGCACCAGCGGAACGAGAGGCTCGTTGCACAGAACAAGCACATCAAGCGGGTCGCCGTCATCTGCAAGTGTCTTCGGAATAAATCCGTAGTTTGCGGGATAGTGTGTTGATGTGTACAGTATTCTGTCAAGGATAAGCACGCCTGTCTTCTTGTCAAGCTCGTACTTTGATTTACTTCCCTTTGATATTTCAATAACGGCTAAAAAGTCGTTCGGGGTCACTCTTTCTTTGTCAATATCATGCCAGATGTTCATAAGTTTAACCTTTCCCAGCGTAAACGCTATTATCATTTTAATTATACAACTAAATTTACAACATTTCAAGCGATTTTTGCACTTTTTTGTAAAAATACTCAGAATTGCTCAGAATGTAGAAAAACAAGGCGTTATGCCCTTTCAAATGCTCTTAATGTCCTGATCGCTATTATAGCGACAAGCAGTCCGCTTGCAGTCCATATGATGGGTTCGGAAATGCAGACACCGAAATAGCCGCATATAGGTATAACGGCAATTACCGTTACTATCTTCCATATCATCTCCACAAGGCTTGCTCCTATCGGAACTACGCTCTTTCCCAGTCCCTGCAAGGTACATCTGAGCGACAGGAGCGTGTTTAAGGCGTAGTAGAACGGTACGTTTATACGCAGATAGTAAACCGCGGTATCGATTATTTCGCGATTATCGGCAGGCGCTATCATAAGTACAAGCTGTTCACCGAAAAGGTATACAAGTAGCACCGCAAGCGTTGACCAGCCGTAGCCTATCAGCAAACCGTATTTTATGCTCTTTTTTATTCTGTCAAATCTGCCTGCACCGAGGTTCTGGCTTACGAATGTAACAAGCGTTGCGCTGATCGCCGAGAACGGCATAATTGTAAAGCTGAATATCTTTCGTGCCGCAGTGTGAGCCGAGATTATGTCAGTTCCGAGTCCGTTGATGCCGTTTTGCAGTACGATTGAGCCTATGTCAACTATCGAGTACATAAGCGCCATACCAAGACCCGTTGCAAGCAGTGCTTTGATCTCTGCACCGTGAAGTCCGAAGTCCGACTTATGAAGCTTTAAGAACGGACATTTCTTTATAAGATAAATAAAACAGATAACCGCCGAGATAAGCTGTGCTATCACAGTAGCCAGCGCCGCACCGTCAACACCCATTCCGAAGCCGAATATGAACAGAAAATCAAGTCCTACATTGAGCAATGCCGATATTACAAGAATTATAAGCGGCACTACGCTGTCGCCAAGTGCACGCAGAATGTTAGACTCAAGGTTGTATATGAGCGTAACAACAAGTCCGCCCGCTACAATAGTAAGATACAGCTTAGCTTCATCAAAAATCTCCGCAGGAGTATTCAGCGCCGTAAGAAGCGGCTCGACAAATACAATGCACAACGTCATAATTATTGCTGTGATAATTGCCGAATATGTAATCATTCCCGCTACAGTACGGCGCACGTTGTTCATATCACCCGCGCCGTAATGCTTTGCTACCGGTATTGCAAAACCGGTGCATAAGCCGTTAATAATGTTGAACATCAGCGAAACCACCGATGTTGTTGAGCCTACAGCTGATAACGATAACTCTCCGAGCTTTTTACCGACAATAATAATGTCGACAAGGTTATACGCCTGCTGAAACAGACTGCCGAGCAGGATAGGCAAACTGAACAGGAGCATAAGCCTTATTATGCTTCCCTTTGTTAGATCTCTCATTGTTTTTTCTTTTCTTTCCGTTGTTCTTTTGTTACTTTTCTTTTTAGGTAATACCGAACGTTATTTAGCTTATCTTTTCGGTAAACATTAGTATAACATATCGCGGACACGGTTTCAAGTAAAAAATGCTTGTTATTGCGGAGTTTTTATGCTAAAATTAAATGAAATCTATCAAAAAGGAAAAGAGATAAACAAAATGGAACCTAAAGATTATATCGTGACAGAAATAAGCGGCGAATACGCTACGCTTACCGACAGAAATACAGGCGAAACGCTGTTCATAGCGCTCGCTTTACTTCCGTTCGGAACAGACATCGAAACCAAGCTTCATTACGAAATGCTTGAATATACTATAGAGGAATAATGGGGAACAGCTGTTATGGTATTGATGCTTCTTGTTGTCGCCTGCTATACTGTCTGCGGACTCAGCGATAAATATTCCGTCGCAAAGCTGAAATTTGACGGCAACTCATTTACTTTTCTTATGGCTCTGCCCACGGCGATACTTTTACTGCCGCTTATGCCGTTTTCGGATCTTAATTTACAGCTATGCTGGCAATCGGTGCTTGCGGCGGTGCTTATTATGATATCAAAGCTACTTGAGTTCAAGATGTCGGCACTTGTACTGACAGAAATGTCCGCATTTGAGCTTAAAGCCTGGCTTGGGTTGTGTCTGTTTGCATCATACGCGACCGATATAATAACTGCGGTAGATACCTTCAGTCCGCTGAGATTACTGGCAATTGCCGTTACGGCAGTAGGACTGTTTATGATAGCAAGGTCGGAGAGAGAACGTATAAATTATAAGAAAATAGCTATACCGCTGTTTTTCTATCTTCTGTCAAAGTTCGGATACGGATTTATAATCACAGCGTCTGCGCCGTACATATCGTCATACTTTGCACTGCTCTTCGGACTTATATTACTTGCGATAGTGCTTATTCCGTTTGTTCACCCGATAAAGCTTATAAAGGACAAGCCGAAAGGCTGTGCATTCGTAGCACTTACCAAGATACCGAATGCTCTCGGACTTGTGCTTGAAAATGCGGTCATAGCCACAAGTATGACTAATTATTCTTTTATACAGCCGATGATAATGGTAGCACTGTTCTTTATCGGACTTATAAAAAAAGAAAGCACAAAACCACTGAACGTGATCGGAAGCATAGTTTGCATAGTCGGTATAGTCGCTTTCCAACTGCTCGGAATTAAATAAGGCAATAAATTAAGGCTTTCACGTTTTCGCATGAAAGCCTTTACTTTATTCACATTGTACTTATATCAATCGGCGGGAACTATATAATAGATGCGTTCCTCAGGCTTAGCATAGCCAAGCTTATCCCTTGCTATCGTTTCGATATATTCTACCTTGTAGCTGTCCTCGGAATACCTGCCAAGCATTTTATTCTCGTTTTCTACTTCCGTCACCTGAGCCGTAAGCTTTGCGAGCTCATCGTTCTTCTGCGATATTTCTACCTGTATGGAGATGAAGTTATACACGCATATTACAAGCGCTATTACGAGCAGAGGCGCAAGTATCAGCATAACTTTATTGAATTTTCCTGACCTTGCCTTTGATCCTGCCGACATTTACAACTTCGTTCCTTTCAAGATTATTATCATTATTATATATCATTTCACGGTGCTTTTTCAAGTCTGCCCTTCTACTTTTTATTTTCTCATTCAGATTTTTGTAAAAATCAACAAATAGTAGCACCGCTTTATGTGCAAATGATACAAACACTTTTGAAACGGGTCTTAACAGTATTTTTAATATAAATTTCAGCAACTTTTTAACTATGTTTATGACCGTGGTATATACCAATTTGACAAGTCTGCCTACCGTAAAAATATATGCAATAAATCCAAGAGCCGCAAAGAGCAAATAAGATGCCCGGAAGTTACCGTTACCCGTTTCCATTGACAGCCCGAACAATACAAGCCCGCACAGAGCCAGATAAAACGTATCCTCTACGCCTACAGTAAAGCTGTGATGAGGTATAACGGTTCTGATAACTCTCAGTATCTCATAGCCGACCCCGAGAAATATTCCGCACAGTGAAAAGCAAGCCAGTTGCCAGACAAGTGATGTTTCGACATTCATACGCTCACCTCTATCTGAAAATCCTGGATATGAAATTATCGGCATACTTTGTTCTGTTGTCGTTGAAAACGATTGATCGTACATTTCCGCTGATCGCTATATTTCCGTTTTCGGTAAACGCTTTTCCGACTTCAAGCTCCGAGCCTCTTATATGTATATCTCCGAGAATTGTATATAATACGATGCTTTCGCTACTGTATGAGATTATCTCAAGCACACCGTTCATATGCAGTGAGCTCCTGTCGGTAAGAGTAAGCAACTGCTGTTTTTCGTTCAAAAAAATACCCCCGCTCATTATTTATAGTGTAATAAATAATATTCGGGGGATGTCCTGTTTATGCTTAAACTACCTCATAAAGGTCAGATGCACCGTCCTTGCCGACCACCTCAACGACCTTCAATACGCGTATCTTAAGCGGGCTTTTGCCCATATTGATCTCTATTTCATCACCGACTTTTACGTCATAGGAAGCTCTGGCAGGCTTGCCGTTTACAGAAACCTTTTCTGCATCACAAGCCTCGTTTGCCACAGTTCTTCTTTTTATAAGACGGGATACTTTAAGATATTTGTCTAATCTCACAGAAATTCCTCTCTTCTAATAAAAATAAAAAACGGAGGCGGTAATAATACTGCCTCCGCTATTTAATCAGACTTAATTACTTAGCAACTGCATCCTTTAATGCACTGCCTGCCTTGAAAGCGGGAACCTTAGAAGCAGCGATCTTTATCTTGTCGCCTGTACGGGGGTTAACGCCCTCACGAGCTGCACGCTCACGAACTTCAAATGTACCGAAACCAACGAGCTGGATCTTTTCGCCCTTTGCAAGTGTCTCAGAGATGCTGTCAACTACAGCTGAGATAGCCTTTTCTGCGTCCTTCTTAGTAAGGTCAGCCTTTTCTGCAACCATTGTAACTAATTCTGCCTTTGTCATTTGAGTAATCCTCCAAAAAATTTATAAATATTTTTATTAAGCTAAAAAGCTTATAGACGTAATACGGTCAACCGACTAATTGCTTTACGGTTAATCAGAATTTAAAAACAGCGCTTTTATCTGCTCATCTGACAGATTGTCGAGCGTTTTGCCTTGCGACTTCGCATTACTCTCAAGCTCTCTAAAACGCATTATAAACTTATTTACAGCAAAAGTCAAGGCTTTTTCACAATCTTTTTTGATAAAACGCGATAAATTACAACAAGAGAGTAAAAGTTCTCCAAATTTATCCTCAGTAAGTTCTTCGTTTTTGTTGCTTATTGCCAATTCAAGATTATCCAATCTGCTTTTGACAAGATCGAGCGCTTCATCGGTACAGCTAAGCTCCACACCGGCGTTAGATGCGCGCTTAAACACCTTCTGTCCGCGCATAAGTGCGGGAAGCACCATAGGAACGCTGTCAAGAGTATCGGCAACGGTATCCTGATGCTTTGATTTTTTCTTCAGCTTATCCCAGTTTTTAAGAACATCGTCGCTGTTATCTACCTTCACATCACCGAAAACGTGAGGGTGACGGTAAATCATCTTCTTTGTAACATCATCACATATATCATCAAATTCAAATCTGCCGCGCTCTCTTTCGATCTGACAATGGAAAACAGCCTGAAACAGCAGATCACCAAGCTCCTCTTTCAGCATTGCGGCATCATCGGTATCGATTGCTTCCATAACCTCATACGCTTCTTCGAGAACGTTCATACGGATAGATTTATGATCCTGTTCCCTATCCCACGGACAGCCGTTCTCACCTCTGAGAATACGGGTAACTTCAAGAAGATCGTTTATGTCATACTTATCTTTAAACTTAAAGTCCAAAATATACACTTCCTAAATAAAATCAGCTTCGTAAACCGCGCATCGCGCACATATAATAATACACTAAAATCTGTCATATATCAAGGCTATTTCTGTATTTTTTTCGTTTTTGTCGATTTAGCAAGGATTTTATATTGATTTCGTTGAATAATATCAGTAAAATTATATAAATCAAACCTCCCGCACCGATCGAAGCAAACAGCTTCATAAACGTACCAGAATGCTCAAAAAGTATATTTTCACCGAGATAAGCAGTTACCGCGCATACAATTCCCGCGATAAGCGGCAGTGACATTTTCCGAAGAATGTGAAAATCTATTCCTGTTACCGCTTCAAGCGCAAAATATCCGCCGAGAGAAACAAATGCGTACATTATCACCGTTGAAACTGCCGCACCGCTGATATTTATTTCAGGTACAGATATCGTAAATACATTTACGATAAGCTTCAGTGCACAGCCGGGAAGCATAAGTTTGATCGGCAGATCGGAGCGCCCAATGACCTGAAAAACGGAAATAAAGGTCGATGATAAAGTAAGGAACACTCCTCCGAGCCCCAGAATAAACAACGGCAGTATGCTTACAGCCACCTCCTGCTGTCTGCCCGAAAACAGAAAGCCCAGTATGTACGGGCTCATTGCGGAAAGCCCGAGATATAGCGGAAAGCCTATCATAAAGTTTGAGCGCAGTACTATCGAAACCTTGCGTTCAAAATCTGCCTTGTTCTTAAGCGTCCATGCCCCGGCTATCTGAGGAAGCGCACTTCTTCCGAACATTGCCGTAAATGACGGTATCAGCATAAACATTGTCCACGACAGTCCTGTATAGCTTCCGTACATAAAATTTGCAAGCTTTACAGCGCCGCCCTGAGAGCTGATTATTTCGGAAAACTGCCCCGAAAAGTACTCCGGATCGCACGACAGTGCATAATTCAGGCAACGAGGGATAGTTATAAGGTCAATAAACGATGAAAGGTTAATAACTATAGCCGCCGCAGATACAGGTATACAGCATTTCAAAAGCTCTGCGGCTATCCTGAATGTTCTGTCGGTCGATGTATCGCCTTTGCGGATATCGATTACCTTGCGGCAAAATCTCTTTCTTATAAGCAAACAGATGAGTGCGCAAAGTTCGCTTGCGGTCACAGCAAGAACCGCACCCGCCGCCGCATACGGCATTATGATATCTATAGCCTGCGTTCTGCTATCGGCTAACGTGCCGAATATCGCTTTGCCGTTATCAAAGCATTTAATTCCGTAGTCGAGTATAAAATACGATGTACCAAGTCCCACAGCGGCACGGCAAACCGACTCTGCTACCTGTGAAACGGCAGTCGGCATCATATTACAGCATCCCTCATAATAGCCCTTATAGACCGATGAAATACAGCACAGACATACCGACGGCGCTATTATCATAATTCCCCACACGCTCTGCGGGGATTGAGCAACATAGTCGGAAAACGGCTTTGCCAGTACCAGTATAAGCACACTTCCGAGTGCTCCGATAGAGCCGAACGTCATTATTGCCGTGCGCAGGACTTTATTAGCATTTGCAAATCTGCCGAGAGCGATGTTATCGGCAACGGTCTTAATGATCACAGTAGGTATAGCCGCAGCTGTCATAGCAAAAATCGGAGTGTAAAGGCTGTAGGCTGTAGAATAGTAGCCCATGCCGACACCACCCAGTATATTGGTCAGCGGTATCTTGAACACTGCGCCGATTATTTTGCTTATTACCATTGATACAAAAAGTATCGCCGTGTTTTTTACATAGGTGTTTTTCAAATAATCAGTCCTTTCCGGTTAATACTATTATCCTCAGGACAAGAATATACCGGATAAGGCTGTTGTAATATCGTTTTTTCTAAAAAAACAAGACGCTTATCTTAAGTCGGATAAACGTCTTGCGTTAATATTGATTTATGTCGATCATGCCTTGAAGTCAAACGGGTGCTTTTCTTCGGGAACGGCAGACGGAACATACTGTTCATATGTTGTCTGAGTCTTGCCGGCGCTAAAGTCAACTCTGTCGATTTTAAGCGAATCATCGTTTTTGTCGCTCTTTTCAAAGCGGTCGTCATTCTTGTCCGACTTTTCGCCCTTTATAAGACTTATGAGTTCTTCCATTGAAGATGCGGTTACAAGCCGCTCTTCAAATTCTTCTTTTTCTTCCTTTTTTGCTTCTTCCGCTTTCTTTTCGGCGGCTTTTTCCTTAGCCCTTTCTACGTTTTTATTCTTTTTAAGGCTCTCTTTGATAAGAGCATAATATGAAACGTTACCGTCACTGTCAACGCTGATGCCAAGCTTTGTAACCTTGTCCGCATCATCGCCGAGCTGTTTTTTGATTTCAGGCAGTTCGCCGATCGCCTTGTCGATTATTCCCTCAAACTTGGCTCTTTCGTTTTCATCGGTCGCCATTTTCTCAAGAGTATCGGGGGTTATGACACAGTTATACTCACCTTTACCCGTGGCAAGGTGCTTCTGTGCTTCTTCATCTGTAGAAAAATCCGCTACTATGAAATCTACATTCTTGTACTTGTCTTTCAGCTGTTCGAGATATTTCTGAGCCTCGGAGCTGAGCTTAACAGAAGATGTCTTATCGGATTTATCGGTCTTTTCGGTTGTGCTTACCTTGTAAGCGGGCTTGTATTCGTAATTTGTATTTACTGCGGACATTATAATCACCCTTTCTGTATATTGTATCGGCAGAAAGGATAATAAGTTTAGGAACGGTTGCTTTTTCCGTCCGAAATACTTTTCGGAACATTCCAGCCGCGCGCATTTATCTCATCAAGCACCAATGAAGCCGCTTCGTTTATTCCGCGCTGATTGAATGTAAGCTTTGTGCGGATATTGCCGTTTACCGCCGAACAAAGCATCACGGCGTATTTCTGTGCAAGCGAATTCTCGGCTTTGAGCAACTCGTTAAGCATATTTTTTTCATCGGTCATTTGTTTCACCTATTAGCCCTTCGATAACACTGACATGACTGCTGTGCACAGCGGCACACTTCTGTAGCTTTTCTTTCAGCTGAGGATCGGAAATCGATTCGGACGCTGTAATATATTTATTCTTTATTGCCTTTTCTTCGGAAAGAAGCTTTTTTAACTGTACCGCTTCATACGCAAGCATATCGCTCATAATTATGTCCTCCGACAGTTTTTTATTTGATTTATCCGGATATATATAAATATAGTTTGCTTTTTGTCGGGAATTATGCTATAATTTTGTGGAATAAGCGATTTTTTATTACAGAAAGGATTTTTTAGCTTGGCTGATAAGGAATATATGCAGGAGATACGCAACTTCTGTATCATAGCACACATAGATCACGGAAAGTCCACGCTTGCAGACAGAATACTCGAGCAGACCGAAACTGTCGCGCATCGTGAAATGGAAGAACAGATACTCGACAATATGGAGCTTGAACGCGAGCGCGGCATCACTATCAAGGCGCGCGCCGTAAGGCTCAAATATAAGGCTGATGACGGCGAAACATACGTTTTCAATCTTATAGATACTCCCGGTCACGTTGACTTCAACTATGAGGTTTCACGTTCACTGAACGCCTGCGAGGGCGCTATACTTGTCGTTGACGCTTCTCAGGGCATAGAAGCGCAGACACTTGCGAACACATATCTTGCCATAGAGCAGGATCTTGAGCTTGTACCGGTAATAAACAAGATCGACCTTCCCTCGGCGCACCCCGATGAAGTAAAGGAAGAGATCGAAACCGTAATAGGTATACCCGCAGACGAAGCTCCGCTTATCTCAGCGAAAATGGGCATCAATATAAAGGAAGTTATGGAGCAGGTAGTAAAGAACGTTCCCGCACCTAAGGGCGACCCCGATGCTCCGCTCAAGGCTCTTATTTTTGACAGCTACTATGACGCATACAAGGGCGTTATCGTTTATGTAAGAATTAAGGACGGCACATTGAAGCCCGGTGACAGAATAAGAATGATGGCGACCGGTGCTGAGTTTGATGTTGTCGATGTAGGATATATGGGAGCAAAGACGCTTGAAAACGCAAATGAACTGCGCGCAGGCGAGGTAGGCTATATTGCCGCATCGATAAAATCAATAGGCGATACAAAGGTCGGCGATACGGTCACTCTTGTAAACGATCCTGCCGATGAACCGCTTGAGGGCTACCGTAATGTAAACCCGATGGTATTCAGCGGTATCTATCCTGCAGACGGTGCAAAGTACGGCGATCTGCGTGACGCACTTGAAAAGCTGCAGCTCAATGACGCATCGCTTACGTTTGAGCCTGAAACCTCAATAGCACTCGGTTTCGGCTTCAGATGCGGCTTCCTCGGACTTCTTCATATGGAGATAATCCAGGAAAGACTTGAACGCGAATATAACCTTGACCTTGTTACGACCGCTCCGTCGGTTGTATACAAGATAACAAAGACAGACGGCGAAACGGTATATATCGATAACCCGACCAACTACCCCGACCCATCTGAGATCGAAGTTGCGGAAGAGCCGATGGTTAAGGCGAATATCTACACTCCGTCTGATTATGTGGGCAGTATAATGGATCTTTGCCAGGAAAGACGTGGTACATTCAAGGATATGAAATACCTTGACTTAAACCGTGTAGAGATGCACTACGACCTGCCACTGAACGAAATTGTATACGACTTCTTCGACGCGCTTAAATCACGCACCAAGGGTTATGCAAGTTACGACTATGAGATGTCCGGATTTGTTCCGTCACGTCTTGTAAAGCTTGATATTCTGCTTAACGGTGATATTGTAGATGCGCTGTCATTTGTTGTTCACGCGGATAAGGCATACACAAGGGCAAGAAAGATTGCCGAAAAGCTCAAAGACAATATTCCGCGTCAGCTGTTTGAAGTGCCGATACAGGCGGCAGTCGGCGGCAAGATCATAGCAAGAGAAACCGTAAAGGCTATGCGTAAGGACGTACTTGCCAAGTGTTACGGCGGTGATATTACCCGTAAGAAGAAGCTGCTCGAAAAGCAGAAAGAGGGTAAAAAACGTATGCGTCAGCTCGGCAGTGTCGAAGTTCCGCAGGAAGCATTTATGGCAGTGCTCAAGCTTGATGAATAAAGGCTTATATATTCACGTTCCGTTCTGCCTGTCGAAATGTCCGTATTGCGATTTCTACTCGGTGGCATTTGACAGCGATACAGCGAAGCAGTACAAGGACGCTGTGATAAGAAACCTGCGGTATTACCTGTCGCAAAACAGCGAGCTCAGATTTGACACGGTATATTTCGGCGGCGGTACTCCGATACTGCTTTGGCAGGAAATCTGCGATATTATGGACGAAATACAGCCGTATATAACCGAAAATGCCGAGGTTACGATTGAAGCAAACCCGTGTTGTACAGATGAAAACGCGCTGTGTTCATTAAAACGGCATAATGCGAACAGAATATCATTCGGACTTCAAAGCGGTAATGATATTGAGCTTAAAGCACTCGGCAGACGGCATAATGCAAAGGTTGGTGCAGATGCGGTAAATATGGCGTACAAAGCGGGATTTGAGAATATTTCGGGTGATATAATGCTCGGAATACCTCTTCAGACAAAAGAAAGCCTTGTAGAAACGATCGACTATATGACTTCCCTGCCGCTTACTCACATTTCGGCGTATCTGCTGAAAATCGAGCCGAATACACCGTTTGCAAAAAAGGAGCTTGAGCTTCCCGATGATGACGGATATGCCGATATCTATCTCGAAACGGTAAGCCGTCTTGCAGACAAAGGATATAAGCAATACGAGATAAGCAATTTTGCAAAGCCGGGTGCGGAAAGCAGACACAATCTGAAATACTGGCGATGCAAGGAGTATCTCGGCATCGGTCCTGCCGCACATTCTTATTATAACGGTGAGCGTTTTGCTGTCGGACGCGACCTTAAAGCGTTCACTGAAAGTAAGGTTCAGCCTGCCGTTATCACCGAACGTGAAGGCGGCGACTATGAAGAATGGGCTATGCTGAAGCTTAGGCTCAGCGAAGGACTTGATTTCAGTACTGCTAAGGAGCGTTTCGGCATATCAAAAGAAGATATATTAAAAAAGTGCAGACTTATCCCGGGTAAGCTGTACGAAGCGGACGATAAGGCTATACGCCTTACTCCCGAAGGATTTTTGGTATCAAATGCCGTTATCGGCATATTAACAGATATATGATTATTGGAGGAGCTATGAACAAGGAATTACTTAAATCCGATATTGAATCGGTACTGTTCGACAAGTATGAAGTTACCGCTGATAAGGCACAGCCCTATCAGCTACACGAGGCACTTTCATCTGCGATAATGAAACAGATCGCACCGATATGGAAGGACAGCAGAAAGGCTCATATTGCCACACGCAGAGCGTGCTATTTCTCAGCCGAATTTTTAGTAGGCAGAGCGATCTACAACAATCTTCTCTGCCTTGGTATTGAAGACGATGCAAGCGAGGTTCTTTCTTCACTCGGTGCAAAGCTTTCCGACCTTGAAGAAATTGAAGACGCGGCTCTCGGAAACGGCGGTCTTGGCAGACTTGCGGCTTGCTTTTTAGACAGTGCCGCTACACTTTCCTTACCGCTTGACGGCTATGGCATACGTTATAAATACGGTCTTTTCAAGCAGTCTATCGTTGACGGCTTCCAGAAGGAAGAAGCTGACGACTGGACAAGGTACGGCGATCCGTGGAGCAGAAGAAACGAAAACGACAAGGTTACAATAAGCTTTGCAGATCAGACTGTTGTGGCAGTGCCTTACGATATGCCTGTTATCGGCTACGGAACAAAGAATATCGGCACTCTGCGCTTATGGCAGGCAGAGCCCGTCAATACATTTGATTTTCTTAAGTTCAACGCTCAGGATTATGTAAATGCAAGCATAGAGCAGATAAAGGCTGAGGATATATCACGTGTTCTTTATCCCAACGATGATACAAGAGAGGGTAAGATACTCCGATTCAAGCAGCAGTATTTCTTCAGTGCGGCTTCTCTTGCCGATATTGTGAAGAAGCATAAGGCGGCAGGCTACGATATTGAAAAGCTGTACGAAAAGGTTACAATTCAGCTCAACGATACTCACCCTGTTATATCTATCCCCGAGCTTATAAGAATACTTGTAGATAATGAGGGGCTTTCATTTGAAAAGGCTCTTGAGATCGCAAAAAAGACATTCAACTATACAAACCACACAGTAATGGCTGAGGCTATGGAGAAGTGGGGTGTTGATATCGTAAAGGAAGTACTGCCAAGAATTTACGAGATCATCTTACAGATAAACGAGGCTTTCATTGCCGAGATGTATGCAAAGGATATGCCTAAGGGCAAGACTGATTACATGAAGATGATTTCGGACGGCGTTGTACATATGGCTAAGATGGCGGTTTACTGTTCAAGCTATACAAACGGCGTTGCGGCACTTCATACCGAGATATTGAAGAACGATGTTCTTAAAGACTGGTATCTGCTCTTCCCCGAAAAGTTCCAGAACAAGACAAACGGCATCACACCAAGACGCTGGATCGCCCTTTGCAACAAGGAGTTATCTTCGCTTATTACCGAACAGCTCGGTGATAATTCGTGGGTCACAGACCTTCCAAAGCTCAAGAGTCTTGAAAGACTGCGCGGCGATAACAATATGATGCAGAGATTTATGGACATAAAGCAGGAAAAGAAAAATCAGCTTGCCGAATATATGAAGTCTAAGGACGGCATTGAAGTTGACACGAACAGCATTTTCGACATTCAGATAAAGCGTCTGCACGAATACAAAAGGCAGCTTCTAAATGCGTTCAGCGTTCTGTACATCTATTTTGGCATCAAGGACGGAAGCATAAAGAACTTCTACCCCACCACGTTCATATTCGGTGCGAAGTCAGCACCCGGATATATGAGAGCTAAGGCTATCATCAAGTACATAAACGAGATCGGCAAGCTTATCAATGCCGATGAAGAGGTGAACAAGCTGATAAAGGTCGTATTCGTACAGAACTACAACGTTTCCTATGCCGAAAAGCTTGTTACAGCCGCTGATATCTCAGAGCAGATCTCTACCGCAGGTACAGAGGCTTCAGGTACCGGAAATATGAAGTTTATGCTCAACGGTACGGTAACGCTCGGAACTTACGACGGTGCAAATGTCGAAATAGTACAGGAAGCAGGAGAAAGCAACAACTACATCTTCGGTGCAAGAGTTGAAGAGCTTGAAACGATTATGAAGGACTACGACCCGAGAAAGCTTGTCAGCAAGAACTCTAAAATCAAGCGTGTGCTTGATACGCTTATTGACGGCACTGTAAGCGACGGCGGGACGGACGATTTCAAGGAGCTTTACTTTGCTCTGACAGACGGTGCAAGCTGGCATGTTCCCGATCACTATTACCTGCTCGGCGACCTTGAATCCTATGTTGAGGCAAAGCTCAAGGCTAACAGCGACTATGCAAATGCACGTCTTGACTTTGCGAGAAAGTGCTGGGCTAATATGTGCTTCTCAGGCAAGTTCAGCTCAGACAGAACGATCAGCGATTATGCTAAGGAAATCTGGAAGATAGAGCCGGTACAGCTGTAATAAATAACACATAACTTTAAGGCAACGCCTGCATAAGAATGTCGGTGTTGCCTTAAATAATACAGAGGAGAAAATATGAAAGTAACTGAATTCAGTGACAAGACAAAGGTTGATAATGTCCGACCCGAGTGGGAACAGTATCTCGGAAAAGATGATTTTATAAGCTACAATCCCTCATATACAGGCGGTACAGAACGCAATAAATTTGATAAGTTTACTTTCCCTGCCGAAAAGACAGGTGATATTACTTACTATTTGTACGATCCGATAAAAAACGGAGTTGTTCGCGAAAGCGACAGATATCCCCTGCTTGTATTTATACACGGTGCGACAAACTCATTTGACGGCAGAATATGCGTATCACACAGCGGCGGTGAAATGTTTGCAACTGCCGATTATCAGCAGAAGATGGGCGGCGGTGCTTTTATACTTGTACCTCTCGCGAACGAAAAGAAGGACGAAAACGGAGAGCTCAGTGACAGCTGGGATGAAAGATATTTTCCATATCTTAAAAGCATTATAGACAAGACGGCAAGCGACAATCCGATTTCGGACGTAATTATCGCAGGTGGCTCTTCTGGCGGATATATGACGTGGGGAATGGTTCTGAGCTACCCGAAGCTTTTTGACGGCTGTATACCTGTTTCTTCAAACTTTATGCCGTCGATAAATCAACTTAAAACGCTTGAAGACAATGGCATAAATGTGCTTTATGCCTGCGGCAAACACGACGAGTTCGGCTGCTATAAAAAAGAATACAGCGAAATCTATGACTACATCTCAACAATGAAAAGCGGTATCTGTTATACTCCAGAGTGGGTGCGAAACGGCGACCACGGCGTAGCATCGTTGTTTTTCGGGATAGAAATGGGTCAGCACTGCATGATAACTCAGGTGCAGGCAAATCTTATGTTTGATGACGGAACACCGTATTACGATAAGATTCCTGACGGTATCACAGGCTGGATAAAAAATTGCCACAGAAATAAGGAGTAACAAATGATAAAAGGTATACACCACGTTTCATTCAAATGCAATAAGGGCGAACAGCTAAAAAAGGTTATCGCTTTCTACACCGAAACGCTCGGTATGATGATAGTAAGACAATGGGGTCCCGATTGGGATAATCCCATCGGGGTTATGTTTGATACCGGAAACGGGATTATCGAGGTTTTCTCAAACGCCGAAAGCGACTTGCCGCAAGGTGTTATCAGGCATTTTGCACTTGACGTTACCGATGTAGACGAGCTTGCAGACAGGATTGAAAAAGCGGGATATGAGGTTTTTATAAAGCCTAAAAGCATTTATATACCCGCGGAAATTCCGCTTATGGCAAGGATTGCGTTCTGCTACGGACCGCTCGGTGAAGAGATAGAGCTTTTCTGTGAAAAGTAAAGATATAACCGCAGGTTGATACTAAATCGGTCTGAGGCTTTGCTATATTCAGTTGTCGATTTCATCTATACCTGTCTTATAACTGTAGGCTTGTGCACATTTTCGGCACAGAGTTATATAAAGCTGCTTAGTGTTATCAAGCGCTGACAGCAAATCGTCGGAGTTGTAGCAGGCAAAGCAGTCTTTAAGCTTTTCGGTGATGAAATCTTCCGACCACCACTCTATCATTCTGCCGCCGTACCGGGTATCGTAAGTTTCTCCGTGAATAATATGTTCGTACATTTCTATTACAGCAAGAAGCTTTGACTTAAGGTAACCGTTAATGCACATTATCGCAGTCCATAATTCTCCGCGTCCTATCTTCTTTTCAGCCCATACAGTGTGAAAGAAAAAATCGTTTGCCTGATTTTTAAATTCTTCTTCCGATAAGGGAATATAACTCGTTTTTTCCATCACAGAAATCATATCAAGATATTCCGCTATTCTGCACCTATCGAATAACAGCTTATATCCACAGTTCATAATTTCATCGATTGAGTGGGATTTCAGATAACTTTTCAGTCTGTCTTCATTAAGTACTATCATATCGACATCAAGCGAACCGTCAAAGAGGATACGGCGTTCCTTTTCACTTGCTATTGTATCTTCAACAAACGAATAAACAGGCTTGCCGAGCTTTCTTATCAATGTATCTTCATACAGTAACTTCTCAGGATGTGAGCAGGCAATAATGAGATCAATATCTGAATATTCATCTGCTTTACAGTAATCTCTTGCCTGAGAGCCGATGAGAATTACTGCTTTTATTTCCTGTTCGGTTTCACACAGAGCAAGAAGCCTTTGTTTAATTTCATAGTAGCGATCCATTTTCAATATCTCCCTGAAAGCAAAAGCCACAGTCAGACTGCGGCTTTTTAAGTTTAATTGTTAATATTCAAGCGGTTCGAGTTTCGTAAGGTCAAACGGTGTTTCCTGATATACGCAGAAATTGAGCCAGTTTGAGTACATAAGGCTTGCATGACCACGCCATGTGAAATGCGGTGTCAGCTTGGGGTTATCGTCGGGGAAATAGTTGTACGGTACATCTATCGGTATGCCCTTTTCCACATCACGCATATACTCGTCCTTGAGCGTGTTTCTGTCGTATTCCGCATGACCTGTTATGAAAATCTGTCTGTTAGTACGGTCGGCTATGATATATGCACCTGCAATATCGGAGTATGCAAGCAGTGCAAGATGGGGGTTCTTTTCGATGTCCTCCATATTTACGCCTGTATAACGTGAATGAGGAACCATAAAAATATCGTCAAAGCCTTTAAGCAGGGGGTGATTTATCGCATTTATCTTGTGAGGGAAAATACCGAACATCTTTTTATCAAGCACCTGCTTCTGAATACCGTAATGATAGTAAAGTCCAGCAAAAGCCGCCCAGCATATATGAACAGTATTGAATGCGTGTGTCTTACTCCACTCCATTATGTCACAAAGCTCTTTCCAGTAATGTACCGAATTGAAGTCAAGTAGCTCAACCGGTGCACCTGTGATAATAAGAGCATCAAAATACTGCTCTTTTATCTGATTGAATGTCGTATAGAAATTTATAAGGTGCTCCTGTGAGGTGTTCTTCGGGTTATGAGTTTCGGTCTTTACAAGGGTTATATCCACCTGCAAGGGGGTGTTACTGAGCAGTCTTAAAAGCTGTGTTTCGGTAACGATCTTTGTAGGCATAAGGTTTACTATAGCCACCTTAAGTGGTCTTATATCCTGTCTTGATGCTTTTTCATCAGCCATAACGAAAATGTTTTCGTTTACAAGTGTACTGAAAGCCGGCAGATTATTAGGAATTTTGATCGGCATTTACATCATCCTTTTCGTTTCGTCATAATATTTAATTATAACACGATTTTAATGTGTCGTCAAGGTACATAGCGGCAAATGCCGCAAGTTTTGCCTATCGGGCAAAATAAAATCATGCTTTAATGTTCTCAGCCATTGCGTAGCAAGGCACATATCGGCAAATGCAACCGAAAAAATCTACAATACATAAAACAGAATACAAAAAATCGCCGCTGTAAAACAGCGGCGACCATATCTTTGAGCTTTCGATTAAGCCTTGTTGATTGATCCGAAGAGTTCCATCTTTTCCTTAACTGTAGCCTTGATAGCCTCAAAGCCAGGAGCGAGGAGCTTTCTGGGATCGAAGCCCTTACCCTGAAGATCCTTGCCTTCTTCGATGTACTTTCTTGTAGCTTCCTGGAATGCGAGCTGGCATTCTGTATTAACATTGATCTTAGAAACGCCGAGTGAAATAGCCTTCTTGATCATGTCAGCGGGGATGCCTGTACCGCCGTGCAGTACGAGAGGCATATTGCCAACCTTTTCCTTAACTGCTGCCAGTGTTTCAAATGAAAGACCGGGCCAGTTTGCGGGATACTTGCCGTGGATATTACCGATACCTGCTGCGAGCATTGTAACGCCGAGATCAGCGATAGCCTTGCACTCATTAGGATCAGCACATTCGCCCATACCAACAACGCCGTCTTCTTCACCGCCGATAGATCCTACTTCAGCCTCAAGTGAGATGCCGAGGATATCGCAAGTGTGAACGAGAGCTGTTGTCTTTTCGATGTTCTCAGCGATAGGATAGTGAGAACCGTCAAACATTATAGAAGAGAAACCTGCATTGATGCAAGCCTTAGCACCTTCAAATGTACCGTGGTCAAGGTGAAGAGCAACAGGAACTGTGATGTTCAGTTCTTCGATCATACCCTTTACCATACCAACAACGGTCTTGTAACCGCACATATACTTACCTGCACCCTCAGATACACCTAAGATAACAGGTGAGTTGCACTCCTGTGCAGTAAGAAGGATAGCCTTTGTCCATTCAAGGTTGTTTATGTTGAACTGGCCTACGGCGTACTTGCCTTCAAGTGCCTTGTTCAGCATTTCTTTTGCAGAAACTAACATTTGTTTTCTCCTTTGATTCTTATTCCGGCGGAAACCGCCTTTCAGATTTATTATACTACATCTGCCCTGCAAATGCAAGTGCAAATTAACAAAAAATAAGAGTCGCCGAAAAGGCGACCCTATGTATCTTATTCAGCAAAATCCTTGATGAGCTCTGCAAGGCATTCTGAACATATGTTCTTGCCCTTGAACTGCTGAATGTCACTTGCGTTGTTGCAGAATGAGCAAGCAGGCATATACTTCTTGAGAATAATCTGGTCATCCTCAACATAGATTTCAAGAGAGTCCTTTATGCCGATATCAAGAGTTCTTCTAAGCTCTATCGGGATAACAATTCTTCCGAGTTCGTCAACTTTTCTAACAATTCCTGTAGATTTCATGTTTTTTCTCCTTATTGTTTTTGCTTTTTCTTTCCTTTTTGAGCAAGAAGACCGTCACTTCTGCTTGCTTCGCTTATATTTTACCAAATCTCTGCACATTTGTCAAATGCAGATTTTATATAGCTGTAATTCACTTCCATTCATAGCAGGAAAAGAAATTGAACGGTATTCAAATCGTATTTTATCGCAAATCGCTTTATTATTGCATTTAACGACCTTTACAACAATTTCGACAAAATTTTTCAAAAAACAAGAACTGTTATCATCTTTAAAGGCGTTGTAAAATTTCAGCAATATGCACATATAAGCATTTGCTGTTACGCTATATATAGTACATTTTGATATGAATAAAAATCGGTGGAGCTAATATGCGTTATGTAATTTTTGTTATAATATGCCTTTCGTTCCTTTTTTCTGCTGTAACAGGAAGAATGGCAGAGCTTTCGACAGCGGTGCTTACTTCATGCAAAGATGCAGTGACGCTGTGCATTGCTCTTTGCGGAACTATCTGTCTGTGGAGCGGAGTTATGAATATTGCCGAGCGCTCAGGCGCGGTAAAAAAGTTATCGGTTATATTTGCAAAGCCCTTGTCGCTTCTCTTTCCCGATATCGACAAAAAAGGCAGTGCGATGCAGTACATAGTAATGAATTTTATTTCCAATCTTCTCGGGCTCGGTAACGCATCAACACCGCTCGGCATTAAAGCGATGAGCGAGCTGAAAAAAGAACAGAATGCCGATAAGACCGCTACACGCAGTATGATCATGCTTGTAGTAATGAATACTGCCAGCGTGCAGTTCTTCCCGTCAACCATAGCAGCGATCAGAGCATCTTACGGGAGTGCATCTCCCGCTGATATCGTTCCCTGTGTGTGGATAGTTTCGGTAATTGCACTGGGCGTTTCGGTTGCGGCGGTATTTATCATTGACAGAATAGCATCACGGAGAAATAAAAATGACTGAAATCACCGATTACATAGCACCTGCCATGATACTCGCCGTATTTGCATACGGCATAGCCACTAAAACAGATATATTTGACGCATTTATCGAAGGTGCGGCAGAAGGGCTTAAAACCACGTTTGACATACTCCCGGCGCTTGTCTGCCTTATGACCTGTATAGGTATGTTCAAGGCTTCGGGCTGTATGGAAATGCTGACACAGCTTATAAGCCCGTTGACATCTTTTTTAGGATTTCCCGATGAATGTATCCCGCTGATATTTATTCGTCCGTTGTCGGGAAGCGGCGCATTATCGGTATATGACGGCATAATCGCAGAAAACGGTGCGGACAGCTTTATCGGTCGTGTTGCATCTACTATGATGGGCTCGACAGAAACCACTTTCTACACTGTCGCCGTATACTTCGGAGCGGCTAAGATAAAGAAAAGCCGATATGCCATTCCTGCGGCGCTGACAGGCGATATGATAGGCTGGATAGCTTCTGCGGTCGCAGTAAGACTTTTTTTCTGACAAGACTAAAAGCACGGTGAAACGATTTCTGCCGTGCTTCAGTCTGTCGAAAAATCTCTATCGTTATTAAAAAATGGGGTTGAGGGGCATAGCCCCCAACAGGGACTAGGGGCGGTAGCCCCAGTAAAATAGCCCCTTCCCGAGGGGAAGGGGTTTGGGGATGGGGATCGAGAATTTACTCTATTTTATTAAAAATAGACTTTTTCTACAAGCTGAAGCACAATGAAATAAATTCTGCCATGCTTAATTTAAATTATTCTTTTACAATGTCGCACACATCGGCTCTCGTGACCTTTATAAGATCATCGGGAGCTATTATTATCTGCGTGCCGAGCTTACCGCCGCTGACGATAACCTTATCAAAGTCCTTAATTGTGCTGTGATAAACCGTCCTGTACTGCTTTTTCATTCCTATCGGGGTACAACCGCCGCGTATATAGCCTGTTACCGCGTTTATATCCTTGACGTGCACCATTTCGATCGACTTCTCACCGACCGCCTTTGCCGCTTTTTTCATATCAAGCTCAAGCGCTATCGGAATAGCGAATACATAGTAATTTTTGGTCTTACCCTCGGTCACAAGCGTCTTAAAGGTGCTTTCATAAGGCTGTCCGAGCATATCGGCAATGTGTACGCCGTCTATAAATTCATCACACTCATAAGTGTTTACTTCATAATTTATCTTGTTTTTATCCAGTATGCGCATTGCATTGGTCTTGTTCTCTTTTTCCTTTGCCATAGTTATTCTCCTTTGCCGCTTTGTGCCTGCAAGTATCCTTCGGCAAGAGCTGTAAAACGCTCTCTGTCGTTTTCACACTCAGCCAGCAGTTTTTCTACCGCTTCATATCCGATCAAAGAAACATATTTCATAGCATATGCCCTGCTGTTCTCAAGGTGATAGCCGCAGGCATTTTTATCGACTGTGAGAATTTTAACGCATTTTTCGGTAAAAGTCAAGACCGCACCGGTAAGAATTTTAAGGCTGTCAATAAGGCTGTCGGCTATAAGCGGCATAAATGCATTCAGCTCAAAATTTCCCATAGATGAAGCATATGTAACAGCCGCGTCATCGGATATCGCCTTAACTGCCGCCTGTATTACGGCTTCGGGTATAACAGGGTTCACTTTGCCCGGCATCGCGGTACTTCCCTTCTGCATAGGGGAAAGCTTTATCTCACCGAGGAATTCGGCATTCATGAGCCGCAGGTCGCTTGCTATCTTTATAAGATTGACCGCAAGGGATTTCAGTAATCCCGACACCTCGACAAATACATCACAGTTCTGAGTTATATCCATAGGATATTCGGCGCGTGCAAGCCCTATGCTGCTTTCCTTACGGATAAGCTCCGTCATACGGAAGACATATTTGTTGTTTGCCGCTTTGCCTACTGCCGCACCGCCTATATTGACAAATCTCAGGCGTTCTTCCGCCTTATATATCCGCCATCTGTCTCTTGCTATACATTGAGCATAAGATCCGAACTGCTCGCCGAGAGTGATCTCTGTTGCATTCATAAGCTCGGTTCTGCCGATCTTATGAATGCCTGCAAACTCCTGTTCTTTTTCCTGTAATGCAGTCTGAAGCTGTGCACACGCATCACTCAGCCTGCGTATAAGCTTTATCGATGCAATGCGTACGGCAGTCGGGAAAACATCGTTTGTGGACTGGCTGAGATTAACATGGTCAAGCGGATCTATAAAGTCGTAATCTCCGCACTTTCTGCCTGCTGTAAGCAAGGCGGTGTTGCAGACGACCTCGTTTACATTCATATTTATTGACGTGCCTGCCCCGCCTTGTAATACTTCTGTCGGGAAAAGCGACATATCAATGTCAGAGCTGAGCTTATCGCACGCACTTACAATGTACTGTGCTACATTACTGTCAAGAAGCCCCGCGTCACGGTTTGCGACAGCGGCGGATCTTTTCAGCATAATAAGCTCATATATCAGCTCCTTATGAACAGTCTTACCCGATATATCGAAGTTTGATACCGCCCTTGCGGTATTTATGCCGTAAAGGCAATCATCGGGCAGTGTGACGCTACCCAAAAAATCGCTTTCAGTTCTCATCGTTATCTCCGCAAAGAAGTGAATAAATGTACTCGAACGGCTGTACACTGCGCTTAAGTATACCCTGTGTGTAAGCAATGCAGATGCCGTAATTTGTTATAGGCACACCCGCGTCCTTAGCGCATGCTATGCGGTACTTCATCTCACGCTCAGTAAGAGTACAGCCCCCGCAATGTATTATCAGCTTATAAGGGCTTAGATCTTCGGGGAAAGTGCCGCCCGACGAGAACTCGAACTGTAGCTGTTTTCCCGTGTAATTGCTTACCCATCTCGGTATTTTCACCGTGCCTATATCATCACACTGTCTGTGATGAGTGCAACCCTCGGATATAAGCACCTTATCACCGTCATTCAGTCTGTCAAGTGCGGTTACGCCAAGTACATTCGTTTCAAGGTCACCCTTGTAGCGCGCCATAAGTATCGAAAACGATGTCAGCATTATATCATCGGGAACATCTGCCGAAACCTTTGAGAAAACCTGACTGTCGGTTATAACGATCGCAGGCTTTACATTAAGCTTTGACAGCGTATCACGCAGCTCGTATTCCTTACATACAACGGCTGTGGCATCAGCTTCAAGAATATCCCTTATAGTCTGCTGTTGAGGGAGTATGAGCCTGCCCTTCGGAGCGGCTTTGTCAATAGGCACTACAAGCACCGCAATATCTCCGGGGTTAAGCAGATCTGCGCAGATGCGGAGTGACTCATTTTTTACGTTCAGCTTTGAGCCGATGAGCTCTTTAAGCTCGTTTATATTGGTTTTATTCAGCGCGTCGGTGTAAATCGTATCATTGCTACCGACAGGTACGGTATCAAGCAGGTCGCACTTGTTCATAACCGTTATATAAGGAATATTCTGCTTCTTCAGCTTTTCAAGTATAGCATTGTCAAAGTCGGATATGCCTTTTGTGCTGTCAACAACAAGCAAGGCTATATCGGTCTTGAAAAGCACCTGATAGCTTTTCTTGACGCGCATACTTCCGAGGTCACCCTCATCGTCAAGTCCGGGTGTATCGGTTATCATAACAGGACCGAGCGGCAAAAGCTCCATTGCTTTTGAAACAGGGTCGGTCGTCGTTCCCGCGGTATCAGAAACTACCGCAAGCTCCTGACCTGTTATCGCGTTGATAAGGCTTGACTTGCCGGCGTTTCTTCTGCCGAATATTCCTATATGTATCCGCTCGCCGCTCGGAGTAGTGTTTAAGCTCACAGACTGCTCCTTTCTTATCAGAATCTGAAATCTCTCTGACCGTGCATAATGTTGTCGATATACTCGGTCGCCTTTGCTCTTGCTTTTTCATTCGGAATATTCTGAAGCTCTCTTGCGATAAGCTCCTCACCGATTTTTCTTGTATCTTCAGATGCATAGTCTACAAGATATTCCTTAAGCGTCATAAGAGCATTGGGATGACAGCAGTTCTGGATCTGTCCCGCTTTACAAAGGCTCATGAAACGGTCGCCTGTTCTTCCCTCACGGTAGCAGGCTGTGCAGAATGAAGGAATGTAACCCATGCGCATAAGCCAGTTTACAACCTCGTCAAGACTTCTGTTATCCGATACGTCAAACTGTGCCGAATTTTCCTCTTCGGGCTCTGGTTCCACATAACCGCCGACGCTTGTTCTTGAACCGCCGCTTATCTGTGAAATACCGAGGTGAAGCACTCTTTCTCTTGATTTCTGGCTTTCTCGTGTAGATACTATCATTCCCGTGTAAGGAACGGCAATTCTGAGACAGGCTACTATCTTCGCAAAAGTATCATCGGAGATACCGTTATCAAATTCATCGGGATCGATATCGTCAGCTCTTCTTACTCTTGGAACAGAGATAGTGTGAGGACCTACGCCGTGTACTGCTTCAAGGTGCTCTGCGTGCATTAAAAGTCCGGCAAACTCGTATCTGTACAGCTCCAGTCCGAACAATGCACCGATACCTACGTCATCAATTCCGCCCTCCATAGCTCTGTCCATAGCCTCTGTATGATAAGCATAATTGTGCTTCGGTCCTGTGGGGTGAAGGCGCTCATAGCTCTCCTTGTGATAGGTTTCCTGGAACAGGATATATGTGCCTATTCCTGCTTCTTTCAGCTTTCTGTAATTCTCTACCGTGGTTGCGGCGATGTTTACGTTTACTCTGCGGATAGCGCCGTTCTTATGCTTTATCGAATAGATGGTGTTGATACATTCAAGTATGTATTCAAGAGGGTTATTCACAGGATCTTCTCCCGCTTCAATGGCAAGTCTTTTGTGACCCATATCCTGTAACGCGATAACCTCCTGTCTTATCTCGTCCTGTGTCAGCTTTTTACGGCATATATGCTTGTTTTTAGCGTGATACGGACAGTAAAGACATCCGTTTACGCAGTAGTTTGACAGATAAAGCGGAGCGAACATTACAATTCTGTTGCCGTAAAAGTCCTTTTTGATCTGCTCGGCAAGCTTGTAGATCTCCTCGTTCTTTTCGGGAATGTCGCAGTCGAGCAGAACCTCGGCTTCTCTGTGTGAAAGACCCTTTCTGAGCTTTGCTTTTTCAATTATACTGTCGATAAGCTCGGCATTGTGCTTGTTCTCTTCGGCGTATTTCAGTGTTTCTTCGATTTCCTCGTGATTGATAAATTCCTCAGCCTTAAGTGATTTGGGATCGTAATTATACATATTCATTTCCTTTCATTATAAGCGGCGTGGTCGCCCCTTGATTCAACTATTTCGTAGCCTGCGCTTTCAACACGTCTTTGCAGGCACATTCTGCACTGTGCGGATTCATCACCGGTACAGATCTTATTGTCGTATAGCAAATACTTCTTCCTTACATCTGTCGGTGACAGATTAGGCATTACGACGTTTGCTCCCGCTTTCAGCGCCAGTTCTCTGCCTGTAGGGTGTATCGTACCCAGTGCCGTTGTCGCGGGAAGAAGCACATCGGGCAAAACAAGCCGTATAAGCCCCAGCATAAAGAGCGTCAGCTCCGCCGTGCCCTGCGGCATATCGGCAAACGGTGTTGCATGATGCGGAACAAACGGACCGATGCCGACCATCTCGGGCTTCAGCTCTTCTAAAAACAGCATATCCTCAGCTAAATTCTCAGCCGTCTGATACGGAGAGCCCACCATAAAGCCAGCGCCCGTCTGAAAGCCGATCTTTTTAAGCGTCCTCAGACAATCCTGCCTGTGCCTTGCAGAAAGCTCGGGCGGGTGGAGCTTTGAATAATGCCCGTGATCTGCCGTTTCGTGACGAAGCAAGTATCTGTCCGCACCGCTTTCAAAATATCTGCGGTAGCTTTCCTCGCTCTTTTCACCGATCGAAAGCGTAACGGCGCAGTCGGGAAAATCTCTCTTTATCGTACAGACGATATCACATATCATATCATCTGTGTAATACGGATCTTCGCCGCTCTGTAGTACAAACGTCCTGAAGCCGAGTTCATATCCGGTCTTACAGCAGTCAAGTATCTGCTCTTTGCTCAGCCTGTAGCGCTCAGCCTGCTTGTTGCCGCGGCGTATACCGCAATAATAGCAGTCGTTTTTGCAGTAGCTCGAAAATTCTATCAGACCTCTGATATAGACTTCCTTACCGTAGTATTTTTCACGGACACTGTGCGACAGCTCAAAAAGATGATCGCGCACGTTTTCCCTATTTTCAATAAGCGTTACATACTCGTCTTTTTCAAGATGATGTTCGTTGTAAAGCTTGTCAACAAGTGCTTTCGGTTCGTTCAACCGGTCGCCTCCTTTGCTTTTGCATTTTCCTCAGGGAGCTTCTGATAGATAGTCTTTGATGTTACGCCCTTCAGCGCTCCGAGCTTGCCCGAGAGCGTATTTATAACGTCCTGCGGCGCGTCGATCGCTACGCTGATTATAGACACGCCTGCCTTTTCATAAGGCACACCCATTCTGCCGATAATGTAATGAGCACATTCGTGCAGATATTCGTTCAGCTTTGATACGGAAGCCGGTTCGGATACAACTATTCCGATAAGCGCGACCCTGCTTTCGGTACACATATTTCTCACCTTATTTCCTTGTAAAAATAAAAAAAGCCATGCCAAGGCACAGCTCTACCGTAAATATCGTAAAACAAAAAACGCCTTGCTTTTCCGTCAGAAAAAATCTTCCGGATCAGTTCGGTTGATATAAAATTGTAAACGTGTTACCGTTCAGTGAAAGAAATAAATCTCGCACTTTACGATTTTACTGTAAAAAATATAGCACAAAAAGCGGACTAAGTCAATAACAATTATTGATTATCCGCATTTTGCACTAAAAAACGTAAATATTTATACATTTTTACTTGTCATCGCCGTGTCTGGGGCTTGCACTGATGTGCTGAATAGCCTGTATTATCGCAACGTCAAGGTCAACCGACGGCTGATTTTCAAGTTCCTGCTTTATGCGCGTAAACACCTGACCGTTCACTGTGCTGACATACTTCGGAGGCAGGCGGTTGAGCGCAAACGCCTTCATATCCTCAACGCACACTTCGCATTTACAGCAGTCGTATTCTCTGAGCCGTTCGGAAAGTCTTTCGTCAACGTAATGTTCCATCATATTTATAAGCATATCGTCAGTCCTTTCGGGTAGATTTATCGTTATTTCAATTTTATCACAATCGCTCAATTCAGTCAATAGAAAATACGGTATTTCTACACATATTTAAATATAACGTAAAATTTTTTTCGCTTGCTCTTCTTATATTGACAAATCCGTGTACGGAGTGTATAATATAAAAGAATGTAAACTAAAATATGACAATAGGCTGATAACGTCACACGGCGTTTAGCTTGCAATATAAGCTCGGCGGTACATCTGCCGTAATTTACGCAATACAGCCCGTTTACTCAAAAACGAAAGGAAAATGCACATTACATGGGATTACTTACAAAAATATTCGGTAACTACTCCGAAAAAGAGATCAAACGAATAATTCCTATAAAGGACAAGGTTCTTGAGCTTGAATCGAAATATTCCGCAATGACGGATACTGAGCTCAAGGCACAGACACCCGCACTCAAAGAAAGACTTGAAACAGGTGAAACTCTCGACGATATCCTGCCTGACGCATTTGCTGTATGCCGCGAAGCTATGTGGCGAGTTCTCGGCATAAAGCCTTATCCCGTACAGATACTCGGCGGTATCATACTTTTCCAGGGACGTATTGCAGAGATGAGAACAGGTGAAGGTAAAACCTTCGTTGCGGCTCTCCCCTCATACCTTGTAGCACTCAGCGGCAAGGGCGTACACGTTGTAACAGTCAACGACTACCTTGCAAAGCGTGACGGCGAGATGATAGGTCGTGTACACAGATTTTTAGGTCTTACCGTAGGTCTTATCCTGCACGATATGAGAAATGACGCGAGAAGAAAGTCATATAACTGCGATGTTACTTACGGTACAAACAACGAGTTCGGCTTTGACTATCTTCGTGATAATATGTGCATTCACAAGCAGGACAAGGTTCAGCGTGAATTCAACTTTGCAATTGTCGATGAGGTCGACTCGATCCTTATTGATGAAGCGAGAACGCCTCTTATCATATCGGGCCCCGGCGATAAGTCAACAGACCTTTATCAGAAAGCAAACAGACTTGCATTACAGTTAAAGCCCTTTACCGTAATCGATCTTGACAGCAAGGAAGATCAGGATCAGTTTGACGGCGACTATATTATAGATGAAAAGGCAAAGAATGCCACACTTACTCAGCGCGGTGTTAAGAAAGCGGAAGCGTATTTCGGCGTAGAAAACCTTATGGACGCAGAGAATATGACGCTTCTCCACCATGTCAATCAGGCTATAAAAGCTGTTGGTATCATGAAGCGTGACGTTGACTATGTTGTAAAGGACGGCGAAATCGTAATCGTAGACGAATTCACAGGTCGTCTTATGTTCGGTCGTAGATTTAACGAGGGCTTACACCAGGCTATTGAAGCAAAGGAAGGCGTAAAGGTTAAAAACGAGAGCAAGACGCTCGCTACTATCACATTCCAGAACTTCTTTAGATTATACGATAAGCTGTCGGGTATGACAGGTACGGCTATGACGGAAGAAGCGGAATTCAGACAGATCTACGCTCTTGATGTTATCGAAATTCCTACAAACAAGCCCGTAGCAAGAATTGACCACGAGGATCAGGTTTATAAGAACGAAGAGGGCAAGTATAAAGCTGTTATCCGCCAAATCGAAGAGTGCCACGCAAAGGGACAGCCCGTACTGGTAGGTACTATCACGATTGAGAAATCAGAGCTTCTCTCCTCTATGCTTAAGAAAAAAGGCATAAAGCACGAAGTGCTCAACGCTAAGAACCACGAGCGCGAAGCCGAGATAGTAGCTCAGGCAGGTAAGAAGGGTGCGGTTACTATCGCAACCAACATGGCAGGTCGTGGTACGGATATCATGCTCGGCGGTAACGCAGAGTACCTTGCAAAGGCAAAAATGAGAAAAGAGGGCATGGACGAGTCTCTTATCAACGAGGCTACCGGCTTTGCCGAAACAGATAACGAAGATATCCTCAACGCAAGAGAAACATATATCAAGTACAATGCCGAATATAAGGCGGCAATAAAGGACGAGGCTGAGGAAGTAAGACAGGCGGGCGGTCTGTTCATACTCGGTACAGAGCGCCACGAGTCACGCCGTATCGATAACCAGTTAAGAGGTCGTGCCGGTCGTCAGGGTGACCCCGGTGAAAGCCGCTTCTTCATCTCACTTGAAGATGATCTTATGCGTAAGTTCGGCGGTGAAAAGGTACAGAGCGTAATGCAGACGCTCGGTATCGAAGACGATGTACCGATCGAAAACGGATTTCTTACAAGGACTATCGAGTCTTCACAGCGTAAGGTTGAGGGCAGAAACTTCTCAATTCGTAAGAACGTCCTTGACTTCGACGATGTTATGTCACAGCAGCGTATGACGATCTACTCACAGCGTGCAAAGGTTCTCGACGGTGAAGACGTAAGCGATTATGTAAAGAGCATGATCAAAGAAACCATTGAAGAGAATGTCAAGCTGTACTGTTCTGACGATTATCCCGAAAACTGGAACTTCATCGGTCTGCGCGAGCATTTTGCAAATATGCTTACAAAGGAAGACGACTTCAATTATACTACTGACGACCTCAATAACATCAATCGCAAGGATCTCGTCAAGCTCTTACAGGAAAGAGCCGATGAGCTTTACGCCGAGCGTGAAGAGATGTTCGGTGAGGAAAATATGCGTGAGATCGAACGTATCTGTCTGCTGAAGGTCGTTGATACAAAGTGGATGGATCATATCGATGCAATGGAAGAGCTCAAGCGCGGTATTTACCTCAGAAGCTATGCTCAGAGAGATCCTGTTGTCGAGTACCGTATTGAAGGCTTCGCAATGTTTGACGAAATGATCGCATCGATCCGCGAGGATACTGCAAGACTTGTCCTTACAGTCAAGGTAAGAATAGAAGAGCCACTCGAGCGCGAACAGGTTATGAAGCCCGATGCCGAAAACGCAGGCTCACATACTACTGTAAAGAAATCTGCTTCTGAAAAGATCGGAAGAAACGATCTTTGCCCCTGCGGTAGCGGCAAGAAATACAAGAAGTGCTGCGGCAAAGACGAATAATTATAATTAACAATGCAGTTTCAGCTTGTGTTCATAAAACGAATGCAAGCTGAACGCTTTAATTAACCCATCGGCATAATTTATCAAAGTTTACAGTGAAAGGAATAAAAAAATGGCTGAAATCAAAGCTTTTAAAGGACTGAGATTTACTGATAAGGCAGGAGAAATAGGCAAGGTTTGCTGTCCTCCCTACGACATTATCAGTCCGGAACAGAAAAAGCAGTATATTGCTGAAAATCCTCACAATATCATAAGACTTGAACTGCCCAAGACCGCAAACGATACAGATGATGCATACGGCAAGGCAAGAGCTTATCTTAATGAGTGGCTTGATGAAGAGATATTGAAGTGTGACGATAAGCCGTCAATTTATATTTATGAGATGGTGTTTGATGCGCTCGGTTCAAATTACAGCGTAAAGGGTTATGTTTCGCTTGTAAAGCTTGAAGAGTTCTCAAAGGGAATAATTCTCCCCCACGAGGAAACACTTTCAAAGGCTAAGGAAGACAGATTTAACCTTATGTGCGCTACAGGCTGTAACTTCAGTCAGATATATTCCTTATATATGGACGATGACAACAGCGTATTTACGCTCATAAACGATGCAAGCAAGGGTGCTCCCGACAAGCAGTTTACCGATCCCGACGGAGTAACACACAAGCTGTGGTGCGTAAATGACGAGAGCTTTATCGCTCAGCTTACCGAAAAGATGGCTGACAAGAAGTTATATATTGCGGACGGTCACCACCGTTACGAAACGGCACTTCGTTACAAGAAGTTCGTAGCCGAGAACAAGCAGGAAGTCGGTACTTCCGAATACGTTACAATGATGCTTGTAAACATGGAGAATAGCGGACTTGTAGTATTCCCTACTCACAGAATTGTAAGAGATCTTGAAAACTTTGATGTCAACGCGGTTATCGAAAAGTCAAAGGATTACTTTGATATTGAAACAGGACTTTCACGCGCAGACAGCACAGCTAAGCTCGACAAGGCGTATAACGACGGCAAAAAGTCGTTTGTACTTTACTGTGGCGGCAAGTACACACTTATGACATTAAAGGACACTGCTCTTATGGAAAAGCTTATGCCGACTGCAAGCAAGGCACTGCGTGAGCTTGATGTAAGCGTACTGCATACACTTGTGCTTGAAAGAATATTCGGCATAGATAAAGAGAATATGGCTAATCAAAAGAACCTTACATATACAAGAGTTCTCGATGAAGCTATCGAAGCTGTAGATAACGGCAGTGCAAACTGCTCATTTATACTTAACCCGACACGAGTTTCAGAGATAAGAGATGTTGCACTTGCGGGCGAGAAGATGCCGCAGAAGTCCACATACTTCTATCCCAAGCTCACTACGGGACTTGTTATGAACAAAATTTTTGACTGAGGAGAAAAACAATGCTTGCTCGTGAATGCAAAAAAGAACTTACAGAACACATTATTCCTTTCTGGAACAACCTTGAAGATGATGTAAACGGCGGTTTCTACGGTTATGTAGGAAACGACCTTACACTTGATAAAGATGCACCCAAGGGTGTTATCCTGCACTCAAGAATACTCTGGTTCTACTCAAACTGCTATCTTGTACTCAAGGATCAGAACTGCCTTAAGAAGGCTAAGCACGCTTTTGAATTTCTTTCAAAGTACTGTGTAGATAAGGAAAACGGCGGTGTCTACTGGATGATGAATGCAGACGGCACTGTAAACGACAGTATGAAGCACACCTACTGCCAGGCTTTCTTCATCTACGCTATGTCAAGCTACTATGATGCATCAAAGGACAAGGCCGCATTAGAGCTTGCACTCGATGTATTCCATACAGTTGAAGAAAAGTGCCGTGACGATATCGCGTACCTTGAGGCTTTCTCAAAGGACTGGAACATTATCCCGAATGACGCACTTTCCGAAAACGGTCTTATGGCAGACAAGACAATGAACACTACCCTGCACGTTATGGAAGCTTACACCGAGCTTTACAGAGTAAGCGGCGACAAGCAGGTTTTAAAGGCACTGCGCTTTACGCTTGAGATCACGCTCGATAAGATATACGACAAGAACGGCGGCAAGCTGTTTGTATTCTTTGATAAGAATCTTAACGAAATCGGCGATATCTATTCATACGGTCACGATATCGAGGCTACATGGCTTATTGACAGAGCTTGTGATGTAATAGGCGACAAGCATCTTTCAAAGAGATGCGCAGAAATGAACAAGGTAATTGTAAGAAACATTGCCGACAGAGCATTATCAAACGGCAGACTCAATAACGAGGTTGAACACGGTGTTGTGAACACATGGCACATCTGGTGGGTACAGGCCGAGGGCGTTGTAGGCTTCTGCAATGCATATCAGAGATACGGCGATGCAAGATATCTTGAAATATCGCGCACTCTTTGGAACTACATCAAGGATAAGATGGTCGACAAGCGTCCCGGCGGCGAATGGCATTCACAGCTTGACGACAACGATCAGCCCGCCGACTTCAAGCCGGTTGTAGATCCGTGGAAGTGCCCTTACCATAACGGAAGAATGTGCTTAGAGATAATCTCTCGTATGTAATCGAAAGGATTTCCCCATGTCTGTTTCAAACAGAATTTTAAAAACTGCGGCTTTGTTTTCGGCTGTAGCGATAGCAATAGCTTTGTCCGGCTGTAACAGTGATCCTGTCGGACAGGAAATAGTTACATCTATAACCGACCAGGTGCAGTTTTCATATGAAACCGCAAAAGCGCAGTATATGACTATCGAAGAGGAAGCGAAGATCCCCGCAAGCTTGGACTATGCTCAGTCGCAGTCATATTACGCTCCGATTTCAGGCAAAATAAAAGCTAATAACATATCAAAGAATATGAAAGTCAAAAAGGGCGATGTATTGATCGCTCTTGATACCACCGACCTTGATTTCCAGATAAGCGATCAGGAAATGAAGGTAGCCGCTATGGCAGACGGTGTTGACAAAGGCTACGCGCAGATCGAGCTCGATAAGCTCAAGGAACAGCGTGAAGGTGCAGTGGTCACAGCGCCGTATGACGGTGTGATCGCCGACTGCTGTTATTCTGCGGTAGGAACAAACATTGAGCAGGGCACACTGCTCTGCCGCGTTGCCGTGCTTGAATCGATATTTGTATACAACTCCGAGGGTGCGGGCAAAAACCTGCGCTTCGGTATGGATGTTGATCTTGTTATAAACAACGTTGACTACACAGGAACGGTTACTGCCGCTCCCGATACTGCACCGTTAGATGCCAGCAAGGACGCAACCAAGTACTGCGCCGTTACGCTGTCAAAGGACAGCCTTGACAAGCTCCTGAACGAGAACAACGGCGTAACCGCCGTAGACGCAGGCTGGGCTACGATACACGCTATTACGACAAGACGCGTCAATGTACTTGCTGTTCCCGAAAAGGCAATTAAGAAGGACGGCACAAAGACCTATTGCAGTGTTTTGCAGGGTAACGAGAAGTACGACCTTTACGTTGAGGTCGGCGCAACAGCAGGCGGCTACACCGAGATACTCAGCGGACTTAACGAGGGCGATGTTGTAGTGCTTTCCGAGTCTACCGGCAATGGTTCGGATAATAGTAACAATAAAAACGACAAGAACAACAAAGATGACAATGCCGATAATATGCAGGACGGAAACGATAATCGCAAGCAATGGAACAACGGCGACAAACCCGATGATATGCAACTTCCCGACGATCAGAACAACTGATATATAAAACTATTGCCCGGTCAACGACCGGGCAATTATTATAGTGATTTAACAATATCATAAAACTCATTCAGGTTCTTAACCGTGTATTTCTGACCGAAATCACGGTTATTATTATATCTGTCGATATAAACCGACGTGCAGCCGAAGCTGTTTGCTACCTGTACATCTTTTCTTTCGTCACCGATGAATATCATTTCATCGGGCTCTACACCAAAATGCACCGCTATGTCAACAAGCCCTTTTATATTCGGCTTGCGGTATCTGCACGAGGTTGACGAAACGTACAGATCAAAATACGGCATAAGCTCAGGAAAATAGCTTTTATGAAGCTCATCGGGCATTCCGGTGGCGACATCGGTGAGCGTTGCTATCTTTATACCGGCGGTACGCAATTGGTACAGTACCGGTATAGTTTCGGGATATGTATATGCTTCAAGCGGGAAAGCTTCGAAAAAGCAATATGCAATTTTGTCAGCCGAAATATCAGTACCCCATTTTTGTGCTATCTCACCGAATATACGCTCGTGCGAATAATCTGCCTCGCGGTATTTTATTGTAGGATTATAACCGCGCAGTATTTCCATACCTGCGGCTATATCGCTTTCGCTCAAATCGGGCAACAGCTTTTCACGGACGTTCTTAAAGCCATTTTCGTAATAATCGACCCATACACCCGGCATACCCTTATATTCCATAAGCGTACCGCCTATGTCAAATGCGGCAACTTTGATCATATCAGCCTCCGATAGTAGTTATTCAAGCTCTGCAACGGTAACGCCCGCTTCACCCTCGCCGTAAGCACCGTCACGGAACGATTTGACGTGAGGATTTTTACGCAGATACTGCTGAACCGCCGCACGCAGTGCGCCAGTACCCTTGCCGTGGATTATCGTAATAACCGATATTCCACTTAAAAGACAGCTGTCAATAAAGCGATCGACCTCCATAACGCCGTCATCGCCGAGCATTCCTCTTATATCAAGCTCCATACCGCTCTTGCGGGAATAGTTGCTGACAAGCTTTTTGCCGACTTTTGAGGGTGTGGGCTGCTTCTTGCTTTCCTTTTTCTCTTCTACAAGGCGCAGATTTTCAAGCTTGGTCTTGGTTTTCATTGCGCCGACCTGTACAAAGCACATATTCTTTGAATCGGGCAGTCTGAGCAGTGTTCCCTCTTTGTTGAGATCCGCCAGACGCACGGTATCACCAATCTTAAGCGGTCTTGGAAGTACATAATGATCTACTTTCTTCTGCATTATAGGGTTTGCCGTGTCATACATTCCGTTCACAGAGGAGTTGATATGTGAACGTGCGCCTTTGACCTTCTGGGCAAAATCGGCGCTTTCTTTCTGCTTTCTGAGCCGTTCAAGCTCTTCAAGCATAAGATCGCCCTGAAAACGCACCTCTTCGATAATGCTTGCCGCCTTACTTCTTACGTCCTGAAGCTCTTTTTCCTTGTCTTTTTCAAGCTGATCTCTCTCAGCCTTGAGCTGTTCGGTGATCTCCTTTGACTTTCTCTGCTCTGCCGCCGCCGAGCTTTTCAACTTTTCAATCTCCTGTCTTGTCTTTTCGAGCGACTGCACGACCTCTTCAAAGCGCTTGTCCTCTGTGCTGACAAGCTCCTTTGCATTGTCGATAATATCACTGCCGATACCGAGCTTTGAGGATATGGCAAAAGCGTTTGACTTACCCGGCATACCGACAATCACTCTGTATGTCGGTCTTAACGTCTTTATATCAAACTCGCAGGACGCATTCTCTACGCTTTCTGTCTTTATCGCATACATCTTTACTTCCTGATAGTGAGTAGTAGCGATAACCTTACAGTCGCGCTTTCTGAACTCGTCAAGGATAGATACGGCAAGCGCAGAGCCCTCTACAGGGTCAGTGCCCGAGCAAAGCTCATCAAGCATTATAAGCGACTTATCATCGGCTGTTCTCAGTATGCGCGCGATATTTGTAATGTGTGACGAGAACGTCGACAAGCTCTGTTCAATGCTCTGCTCGTCACCGATATCAACATACAGCTCATCAAACATACCTATAACACTGTTCTCACTTGCGGGTATCATCATACCGCACATTGCCATAAGTACAAGCAGTCCCG
Source organism: Ruminococcaceae bacterium UBA6413 (assembly GCA_002437415.1). Taxonomy (GTDB): domain Bacteria; phylum Bacillota; class Clostridia; order Oscillospirales; family Ruminococcaceae; genus Ruminiclostridium_E. The sequence goes on from DJPL01000035.1 coordinate 86,525, forward strand.
CAGTCTTAAGCGAAACCGTCTTACCGCCTGTATTAGGACCTGTTACTATAAGCGAAGAATATTCGTTGCCGAGCTCAAGAGATATCGGCACGACCTTATCCTTATCGATAAGAGGGTGTCTTGCCTTTATCAGATTGAAGCACGGTTTGTCGGTAATTACAGGTGTTACCGCTTTCATCTTAGCACCGAGGTTTGCTTTTGCAAAGTAAATTTCGAGCGTAAGGACTATCTCATAATCGTTTATCATCGGCTCTGCAAAGCTACCGACAAGCTCCGACATTTCCTTTATGATACGTTCTATCTCTTTCTGCTCCTCAATTTGCAGAACTCTTATCTCGTTGTTTGCTTCGACTACCGCCATAGGCTCTATGAACAGTGTAGCACCCGTTGCAGAAGTGTCGTGCACAAGTCCGCTGATTTCGCTCTTGTACTCAGTTTTTACGGGTACGACAAATCTGCCGTCACGCATTGTGACAAGGCTTTCCTGCAAGTATTTCTGCGTAGATTGGCTCTTTATCAGCTTATCAAGTCTTTCTCTTACGGCAAGGCTCTTGCGCTGTATTGAGCGGCGTATCGCGGCAAGCTGAGGGCTTGCACTGTCGGCAAGCTCTTCTTCGGATATGATAGCGTTGGTTATCATATTTTCAAGGTGCTTGTTTACACTCAGCTGTTCAAAGTATTCCGTCAGCGATGTCTGAATGCCGCTACACTGCGAGTACCAGTCGTCAAGTCCCGATACCTCGCGCAGAAACATACCGATATCCATAAGTTCTCTGAGTGACAGCGATGAGCCCTGCTGTGCCCTTTTAGCACCAAAGCAGATATCCTTGATATTGTAGAATTTCGGCGTGCCGAATTTTGACGACAGTGTAAATGCGTCATCTGTCTTTGCTATTTCTGATTTTACCGTGTCAATATCAAATGACGGCTTTATCTTTTTTATCCGTTCCTTACATACGTCACAGTATGCGTTTTGTGAGAGCAGGTCAAGTATCTTGTCCAGCTCCAGCTTTTTATAATCTTTTTTCATATTTATATCCTTTTTTATCTATGTTTCTATTACGATGTTTTTGTAATAATCAAGCGTTGGGAATGTCCTGTTGAGCTGTGCAAGCAAATAGAACTCCGCCACGGCGCAGAACAGCTTTTCATTCTCCTTTGATATTCTGAACCTGTACATTTTATCGGTATCCGAATACGCGACATATCTCAGTGTGTGAAGAAGCGTGGGATTAAGTGCGAATGCGTTTTTCTCAAGTAATTCACTGTGTTCCTCATAGCAGTCCGAGCAGTAGATCACGCCCTCGACAGGCAAGAACATCATGGTGTCACTCTGATACGCTATACATTCACGGCAGGCGCGCAGGTCAGGCATAAAGCCTATCCTTGACAGAAATCTGAACTCGAATATTGCTTTTATAAATCCGAGTGGAAGCTTCTGCTTTTCAAGCTGGAAGTACGTCATACAGGTAAATCTGAGCAGATCGTCGTGCTCTTCCTCCGAAGTGACACAGTACTTTATTATCTCCGCAAAATATGCCGCAAGCGACAGCGCTTCAATACTAGATGAAATGCCGTAAAAGCTGCATATCGGCTCGGCACTGTTAAGCGTATAGCCTTTACTGCTGCGGCTTACACAGAAAGTTGCGTAGCTGAAAAGCGATGCCGCCCCCGAATTTTTACCGCCTATCTTTTTTGCGCCGTGCGCCATAACCTCTATCATACCGAGCTTGTCCGTAAACAGGTCAAGAAAACAGCTGTTCTCGCCTATACTGCGCTGTCCGATAACAAGCCCTTTCAGCGTAATAAGCATTGAACAGCTACTCCTTTAAATATCTCAGTCAGCCTTAAGTCCGAAGTCGGCAATGTCAGACTCTCTGTTTCTCCAGTCTTCCTTTACCTTTACCCATATCTGCATATTGACCTTACAGCCGAAATAGTCCTGCATATCTTCTCTCGCCTCAGAGCCTATCTTCTTAAGCATAGAGCCCTGCTTGCCGATTATCATACCCTTGTGTGAAGCCTTTTCGCAGACAATTACAATGCCGATATCGACTATTTCCTTACCGTTAGGCTTTTGTCTTACTTCCATAGTTTCAACATATACGGCAGTTCCGTGCGGGATCTCCTCGTTCATATTGCGAAGTATCTTTTCGCGTACTATTTCCGCAAGCCACACCTTTTCTGCCTGGTCAGTCGGAAGCTCATCGTCAAAATAATGCGGTGACAGCTTTACATATCTGTCGATTATCGGCATTATTTCTTCAACGCCTATCCTCTGCCTTACGCTTATCGGAACTATCTCTTTAAAATCATACAGCTCACTGTATTCTTTTATAAGCGAAAGCAGTTCAGATTTGTCCTTTATTAAATCGACCTTGTTGATAAGCAGAATGACATCTGTCTTTCTGTCCTTGAAGCTGTCAATAAGATTACGCTCTATAGGTGAGATCTTCTTGGTAGCGTCAGCCATCATAAGTATAACGTCAACATCCGTAACGCTCTCTCTGATGGATTTGAGCATCTGGTCGGAAAGCTTGTTCTTTGCCTTGTGCATACCGGGCGTATCTATGAACACATACTGTGTTTCACCCTTTGTGAGCACACCGTTTATTCTTGTTCTGGTAGTCTGCGGTTTATCGCTGACTATAGCTATCTTCTCCCCTACAAGATAATTTGTGAGAGTGGACTTTCCCACATTGGGTCTGCCCGCTATCGCTACAAATACCGATTTTGGATTGTTCATTTATTCATCTTTCCTTTGACATTTCTTTTCTTTCCTTTTGTGACAAACAAAAACGCAAGGCAGACAAAAGCCGCCAGCATAGCAAGATTCCATATATCACCCGTGAAGAATTTGAATATAAGCACAAATTTTTCTGTATCCCAGAAAAGTATTATGCCGATTATGACCGCAGCTATAGCTGTGATAAATACCGCGCCTGCGGCTACGTCCTTACCGACCTTTGCGAGTGCGGAATATCCGGGTGAAACCTTATCTATCACGACTTCTATTGCGGTATTCATCATCTCGGCGGAAATCACAACAACGCAGGTGATTATCAGCAGTATAAACTGCTCTTTTGTAAAGTTGTAAAACTGAGAAAGATACAGAACGCACATTGTAGCCACAATATGAATACGCATATTCATCTCATGGGTTATACAGAACCATATGCCTCTTGCCGCATATTTAAAGCTGTTACCTAGTCTTTTAAACACTTTATCCTCCGGGTCATTCCCGTGTGATCTTAAGGTTGTTCAGCACACGATCCTGAAGCTCCAGCATTACCTTTTCACCGTCCGGGTCGTCCTCATGGTCGTATCCGAGCAGATGAAGAGTTGAATGAGTTGCCAGAAAGCCAACCTCTCTTATCAGCGAATGTCCGTATTCTATAGCCTGCGCATGGGCTTTTTCCATTGAGATCACAATATCTCCGAGCATATATGCACCGTTTTCGGGATTGATGTCATACTCGTCATACGCTCCGAGCGGGAATGAAATTACATCTGTTACCTTGTTCTTGTCACGGAATTCCTTGTTTATACGCTTGATGCGCTCATTATCGACAAGAGTTACAGATACATCTGCATCTCCGACAAAATCCGTAACTCTGAGCGTTTCCGCGATGCACTTTCTGATAACAGTACGCAGTCCGTTAGGCACCTCTATAGCCTTCTGGTTATTTCTGAACGACATATATATCTTCGGCATTTTTGTTTCTGACATTTTTACTTCCTCTTTATATCACTGATTTTTCTTTCTTTCGTTGTACTGCTCATAGGCTCTTACAATATCCTGTACAAGTCTGTGACGCACCACGTCCTTTTCCGTGAAACGGTTTATCGCAATATCATCTATATTCTTCAGAATTTTTGTCGCTTCCACAAGTCCCGAACGCTTTGAGTCGGGCAAATCGATCTGCGTCACATCGCCGGTTATAACCATCTTACTGTTGAAGCCCAAACGCGTTAAAAACATCTTCATCTGCTCGGGCGTAGTATTCTGCGCCTCGTCAAGAATGATAAAGCTGTCGTCAAGCGTTCTTCCTCGCATATATGCAAGCGGAGCTACTTCGATACAGCCACGCTCCATATTACGCTGGAACGCCTCAGATCCCATCATATCAAACAGCGCGTCATACAGCGGTCTTAAATACGGGTCGACCTTGTTCTGAAGATCACCCGGGAGAAATCCGAGCTTCTCGCCTGCTTCAACCGCAGGACGAGTAAGTATGATCCTCTGCACCTCGTGTGCCTTGAACGCCCTTACGGCAAGTGCTACCGCAAGATAAGTCTTACCTGTACCCGCAGGACCTACACCGAATACTATGGTATTTTTCTTTATGCTGTTTACATATTTGGACTGACCGACAGTTTTCGCCTTTATCGGCTTACCTGTGTGACTGACACAGATACAGTCCGAGGACAGCGCCTGCATTTCATCGCTCTTACCCTCGTTTATCATTGAGATCGCGTATCTTACGCTTTGGTCGGTCGGTGTTTCGCCCTTTGAGGCTGTGGTAAACAGCGACTCTATGACCTCTGCTGCTTTTTCTACGGCGTTCTCATCGCCTTTAATCCGTATCTCATCATCACGGCTGTATATTGAAACCTTATATTCCTTCTGAATAATATTGATATTTTCGTCAAAGTCGCCGAAAACGGCGTGCATCAGGCTCAAATCTGAAATATTAACGGCTTTTTCTGTCATTTATCGTGAGATATTCCTTTCAATACTTAGAAATTTATCTATTCTATGCTAGTATACCACAACCTGCCGTTTTTTTCAACACTAAATTACGTCAAATCAATATAAAATGCTTATCGGCTGTTTTACGCCGATACAGCGCTCAACCTTATATTTTATTATCATTTTAATTCCCTTTTCATCTGTTGTGACCTCTTTTTCGTCTGAAAGTATCTTGCAGTCGGAAAGAAAGTTCTCTTCGTAATCCTTTTTCTGCTTTTCAAGCTGTGACATTATATCCTTGGCGGTATACTTTACCGTTTCGGTCCTGAGCCTTGTATATACGCCTTGCTTGTACTTATACGGAGTTTCCGCACCGAAAACCGAGATATTATATGTATCCTCGCTGTAGCTGAGCTCACTCATATCGTCTGCGGTATAATGCTCCCACGGAAGCGGCAAAGCGTAAGAGCCGAACATAAGGTAGGTAGAATAATACTTCTCATCGGTCTTTATCTGTCTTGTCTGCTCAAACGGCAGATAAAATTCTTCCGTCTGTTCGCACTGAGCCTTAAGCAGTCCGTCCGCATGAACATAAACTATCCTGCCGCCGTTGTCGTTTACCGTTCCGCTTATAAGAAGCTGACCTTTAACAACGCCGCTTCCGACTGTCGTCTGAAGCTTTCCTTTATAAATCTCCGTGTACACCAGCTGTCCATCATAATCGCTGACAACATTACACGGCGTGTTTATCGGAATGTCGGCTTTCGGAGGGTCGTTTGTTTCCGCTGTTTTTATGTATACTCTGCTCCCCTCGCGCTCAACGCTTATCCAGGACAGGTCTTTCAGACGTGACATAGCCGACAGTTCACACACCTTTGTATCAAACGATTTCACACCGCACCCGGGAAGTAAGCCGTTATCTTCCATAACAGCGCTTATCTCGGCATCGGAAAGTCGGGTGTTACCTTCTATATCTATCCTCCATACAAACTGCGACAGGAATACTATTACCGCACAGCAACATAATGTTCCTACTACAAGTCCCCACCGCCTTCGATACGGATACAGGCGAAACGCAAGTCCCTTCCGCTTCGTCACCCTGAGCCTTACGCCGTTTTTTCGTGCGATCCTGCTCATTTTCAGATAACAATTCGGTTTTACGACTGCCGTAAACCCTGCCGACTGCTGTGTTATAGCATATATCTGTATATCCTCGGATATAAGACCACTGATGAATTTTTCCTGAAAGCCGCCTATGCCCTCGACCGTTATATAGGTTGCGGGAAAGCCTGATTTTATCTTCTTTTTGTTTTTCTTCATAGTTCCTCCGAATTGTGTCCTGTATTTTCTTCAAAGCCTATAGAATGTATCCTGCCGTATATCTTCACGCTGTCAGTGCCGAAGTTCTTTAATCTCAGCTCCGGTCCTACTATTTTGAGTAAGCCGCAAGGTATCTCAAGCTCTATGATATTGTCGCCGAAGCCCGTAACCTTTCTGCAACACTCTATTTCAACAAAATTGTTATCCTTTATTGTAATATAGGAATGACTGCGTGTTTTGTCTTTCAACTGTTCATATTTGCCTGCAAGCTTGTTCACATTCATTTTTCTTCTCTCCTTTCATATAATCTATATGCAGGTCCGGATAAAAAAGAAGTGAGGCGTTTATGAAAAGAAAAAAAGCGATCATTATATTTTCCGCACTGTTGTCGCTTATGATAGGCATATTGCTTATAGCCGACAGTGCGGGAACAGCCGACACGATAAAGCGATGTATATATGTCTGCCTTGACAACCTGATACCGTCATTGTTTTGTTTTATGGTGTTCTCGTCACTGCTTATAAAAAGCGGCATAGGCGAAATTCTGTTCACTCCGCTTTGGTACATAACGAAATTCATACTTCATCTTGACAGAAAGATGTTCTGCATTTTTCTGCTGAGCCAGATTGGCGGTTATCCTGTCGGAGTAAAGCTTCTGAGCGAGCTTGCAGACGGCAGTAAGGAATATAACAAAGAATGCAACGCGGCACTTTGCTATTGCTATAACAGCGGTCCTGCATTCGTTGTGGGACTTGTGGGAATAGGAATATACGGCGATGTTAAAGCCGGGCTTATTGTATTCCTGTCGTGTCTTGCGGCAAATTTCACAGCGGCGGTTATTATGAATATCCGCCGCAAGCCGCAAAGCGGCGGCAATATGCAGTTCTGTCTGTCAGGAAAAGATATCACAACGTGTCTTACAGGTGCGGCTAAGGCGCTTATGAGCATCGCGCTTGCGGTTCTTCTGTTCAACACCGCTACAGAGCTTACAGGCTATGTAATAAGTAACCTGACGGGTCATGAGCTACCAAATATCATAAAAACCATAGTTGAAATAACCAACATAAAAAGCTCAGACACGGTGTATTCTTTGCCGATAGTCACGGCACTTATATCTTTCGGGGGGCTGTGCGTTATTTACCAGCTGTATGCGTTATCGGCGTTCAGGATAAATATGCTGAGATTTATAGTATCAAGAGCAGTTATATCGACACTTGCGGCACTGATATGCTTTGCTGTCGTCTGTCTTTGCGGATACAACCCCGCAGTAAATGTATTCGCATACGCAACCGATGCGATGATAACCGACCCTCTGCTACTGCTTTGCATTGCGGGAATGACTTTTATTCTGCTCAAAAACACTGAAAAATCAAATTGAGATAAAAATTTTCAAAGTACCGTCGTGTATGTTGACACCGACTTGATTTTATGTTATAATTACGATAAATATAGTGACACTGATGATCAGTGCGAATTTCGTAAGGTGGTGTTTTATATGAAAAAGAAACTGTTTGGCAACAATATCAAGCCTTCCTGCAAATACTGTGAGCTTGGCACCGCTATGGGTGACGATAAGATTCAGTGCTCGAAGTTCGGTGCTGTAAAGTCTTACGATTCCTGCAAGAAGTTTGTATATTCTCCCCTCAAGCGTATCCCGAAGAAGGAAATACAGCTTGCAAACTCAGATGTAAACAATATCAATTTCTGATAAAAACAGATACTTAAAATTTCAGCCGTGACCCGTAATAAGGGCTTACGGCTTTTCTTTTGCGCAAATTTCTATATCATTAAGCCTTTTACAAGCCGTTTACGCTGTTTCAGCCATAATAAGCCGCATAAAAACGTGCACAAAATGTAACTATATCAAGCAGAAAAAAGCATTGTCGTATTTTCTGTTCGGTGGTATAGTATAAATAAAGTTAAACCCGATATAAAAAATTGGAGGTATTTATGGTAAATTTTAAACGAATACTCGCAGGCGTTATGTCCGGTGTTACAGCTGTTTCACTTGCCGCCTGCTCAAACAGCGCAACAAGCGGCTCGAGCACGGGTTCAGGTGACACGACAAATACAAGTGCAGAAACAACTATCGATGACGAGATAGAAAACCCTGTAAGTGTCGGCGACATAAGTATCGACGCAGGCGAAGAGGTCGAACCTGCCGAGCTTGAATATCTCGGCTGCTATGATATCACAACAGCAGGCGACGTAAAGCCGTCATATAAATATTTCTCCGAGAATTACGGCTGTACGATAAAGTGTACAATTGTAGGCTCACTGCAAATTCAGGAAAAGCTTACAACGGCAATTTCTTCAGGTGAATCTCCCGACCTCGTTGACTATGCAGACAACACATTCCCTCTGCTTATGTCAAAGAATATGTACACACCGCTTGAAGAATATATGGATCTTTCAGCTCCACAGTGGTCAGGACTTGAGCAGTACATAAATCAGTACAAGTGGGGCGGTAAGAATTATTACTACCCCTGGGCATATAATGTAGCTCCCTACTTCCTGATCTATAACAGAGCCGTATTTGAACAGATCGGTATTGAAGACCCCAAGCTTCTTTACGACAGAGGCGAGTGGACATGGGACGCTTTGAAGGACGATATACGCAAGTTCATAGACTCCGATCCCGACGGCAAAAGAACCGGTCTTTACGGTGCAATGCAGTACTCGGCACAGTCGTTCATCAACAGTACGGGCACTCCCTTAATAACGATCGATGAGAGCGGCAAGCTTGTACAGAACTTTGATAATGCAAATGTAGACAGAGCCGCAAACTTTATGCAGGAAATGAAAAAAGAAGGTCTTGCATCATTCCAGGAAGGCATTATAGATGTTGATACAACACCTATGCTTGAGGGTACAGCGGCATTCCAGTGTATGGGCGAATGGATCATCTCAGGTTACGCAAGAGCAATGCTTAAGGACGACAGCCTTGACTACTTCTTTGTTCCGTTCCCGAGAGATGTTGAAGCCGATGAATATTACTATCCTATAACCACATTCGGTTATCTTGTTCCCGCAGGTTCAAAATATGCTAAGCAGGCTTCCGTATTCATTAACTGCTGCCGTCTGAGCAACACAGACGAAGAGCTCAAAGCTACCACTAAGGAAAGCATAATGAGAAGCAAGAAGTACACAGACGAAATGTACGACTTCATCTACAGCTTCAAAGAACCCGCAAACTTCCATTGCGTAGTCGACAATCCTTACGGACTTGACGAAACAACAGGTCAGATAGTAAAGGATATCCTCGGAAATACACTGTTTGATATCGAAAGCGACTATTCCGGTCAGTCATGGACTCAGATGAGAGAAGCGAATATCGGTGCTATCCAGAAGCAGATAGAATATTACAATGGTCTGCTCGCTCAGTAAATATAATTCAATAGCAATTGCCCTCTGCAAAGCTACTTACAGGGGGCAATTTTAGTTAATAAAGTAAATATGAAAATTGTCTCATTAAACAGGCTATATTATGCGATTTTCAGCTTGATTTTATTTATTTCCATATGTTTCATTGTACATAGTGCACAATTTTTCTAAATCAACTTTGACTATAATGTGAATTGAATAAATGCACATATTGTGATAAAATCAAAGGTAAGATGTGTGTAAACGATTGCAACACATTACGATATGGAGGTTTTTATGATCAATTTCAAAAGAATACTCGCAGGAGTAATGGCAGCCGCTACTGCTGTTTCACTTGCGGCGTGCTCTAACAGCGGAACCGGCACATCAGCTTCAACAGGCTCCGATGATTCAAACACGAGCACGGAGACAACTATCGATGACGAGATAGACAACCCCGTCAGTGTAGGCGACATAAGCATAGACGCAGGCGAAGAGGTTGAAGCCGCAGAGCTTGAATATCTCGGTTGCTATGACATTACGACCGCAGGTGACGTAAAGCCCGCTTACAAGTACTTCTCAGAGAACTACGGCTGTACGATAAAGTGCACGATCGTAGGCTCGCTTCAGATACTTGAAAAGCTGACAACAGCTATTTCTTCAGGTGAGTCACCCGACCTTGTTGACTATGCGGATAACACCTTCCCGCTTATTATGTCAAAGAATATGTACACTCCTCTTGATGAGTATATCGACCTCTCTGCTCCGCAGTGGTCGGGACTTGATCAGTACATAAACAAGTATAAGTGGAACGGCAAGAACTACTACTACCCTTGGGCTTACAACGCTTCACCCTACTTCCTTATCTACAACCGCGGCGTATTTGAGCAGATCGGTATAGACGATCCCAAGGAGCTCTATGATAAGGGCGAATGGACCTGGGATACAATGACAGACTGCATACGCAAGTTCATTGACTCCGATTCGGACGGTGCAAGAACAGGTCTTTACGGTGCAACAGCTTACACAGCTCACGCATTCATCGATACAACAGGTACTCCCCTTATTGAGATCGGCGACGACGGCAAGCTCATAAGCAACTTCAACAACGCAAACGTTGACAGAGCCGCTAACTTCATGCAGACGCTCAAGAAGGAAGGTCTTGCAAAGTTCCAGGAAGGCGTTATAGACGTAGATGAAGATCCTATCGTTTCCGGTACAGCAGCATTCCAGGGCATGGGCGAATGGATCATCACAAACTATGCAAGAAAGATGAAGAAGGACGACAACCTTGACATCTTCTTCGTTCCGATACCCAGAGATCCCGAGGCAGATAAATATTACTACTCAATGTCAGCTTTCGGCTATCTTGTTCCCGCAGGTTCAAAGTATGCTAAGCAGGCTTCTGTATTCATTAACTGCTGCCGTCTGAGCAACACTGATGAAGATCTCAAGGCTACGACCAAGGAAAGTATCATGAAGAACAAGAAGTATACTGATGAACAGTACGACTTCCTGTACAGCTTCAAGGATGTTTCTAACTTTGATGCAGTCGTTGACGAGCCCTACGGTCTTGACGAAACAACAGGTCAGATCATAAAGGATATCCTCGGCAACACACTGTTCGACCTCCAGAGCGAAACCTACGCAGGTCAGTCATGGACTCAGATGCGTGAGGCTAACATAGGCTCAATCAACAAGCAGATCGAATACTACAACGGACTTATCACAAGCGGTAACTCCTAAGTGCAGTAACCTATAAATAATCATAACCGCAGCTTTCGGGCTGCGGTTATTTTTATGTATCGGATAAAGCATACGGGCTTTGAATGTTTCAAAGCCCGTATTTTTACAGGCTCTTTGTCAATAGTTGGGG
>DJPL01000052.1 GCA_002437415.1 Ruminococcaceae bacterium UBA6413
CAAGCGCTATTCTGATATCCCCGCGAAAACAGAAACAGCATAAACACTAAACAGCATTAAATTTTATTTGTCACCGGGCGGCAGAAAAGCTCTGCCGCCTTGATGGTGATGATAACATGATTTTCATTTTTCTTCAAGTACAAAATCATAACGAAAGGATGTGATTCCCATGCAGATATAAATTGTCGCCAGTGGCGACAATAAAATTTAATATATTCGTCAGAGCGTTCACCGCTCTTATTTTTTTATCTGAAAGGAATATTATATTATGAAAAAAGCAAAAGTGCTTGCAACATTTCTTGTTGCGCTTATAACCGTAATGACTCTCACAACTGTATGCTTTGCTGCCGGCAGTACCGACGTAGCCGGTGCTATTACAAGTACATGGAATGGCATGAAAGGTCAGATCAAGACAATAGTAAATGATGTGGTGTTTCCTATACTTGACGGAATACTCGGTGTTCTGCTAATTGTATTCATTACAAAAAGTGCTATTTCCTATAAGCGTAACGGTGAATTTGATATAATAGCACCGGCTGTATGCCTGGGTGGATTGCTATTTGTTCTTACTGCACCCCTTTATATTTGGAACATCATTCCGTGGTAATACTTTCAGCAGTAATAAAATAATTCAAAATAGAAAAAAGGCTTTTGGGTTTAATAGCTCTCAAGCCTTTTTCCTATTTTGAAACAGAAAGGAGTCAGAAATGGCAAAATACAGACGTATTACCGAAGAACAGCGAACAACCGCAAATTCAACGGATCTGTACAGTTTTCTCACGTCACGTGGCGAACAATTACAAAGACATGGCAGCGGTTATAAGCTTGTATATACTGAAAACGGACAAAAGCATGACAGTATAACCATTAACGGAAATCAGTGGTATGATCATAAAAATCAGATTGGCGGCGGAGCTATTAAATTTGTCGAGAATTTTTACGGTTCTTCTTATCCTGAAGCTGTAGAAATGCTATTAGGGCTTTCATCAGTTCCTTCATCATCAAATGTAACGCGTGTATCAAATGTTAATACGCAATTGCCGATAAAAAAAGAATTTCAGTTGCCTAAAGCCAACAGCGATATGAAACGAGTTTTTGCATATCTCACTAAAACCCGGCACATATCAGGCAATATTGTTTCATTTTTTGCTCATAAAAAGATGATCTACGAAAGCCTTGAATATTACAACGATAAAATTACAGGCGAACAAAAAGAAGCTCATAATGTTGTATTCATCGGAAGAGATAAGGACGGTAATGCCAAGCAGGCTAATAAACGATCAATTGCTACATACGGCAAAAGTTTTCGCATGACACTTGCCGGATCTGATACCAATTTCAGTTTTAGTCATATCGGCACTGATGATATGATATTGGTTTTCGAAGCACCGATAGATATGTTGTCATTTATAACGTTATATCCGGCTGATTGGCAAAAGCATAGCTATATAGCTCTTGACGGTATTTCAGAGCGTTCGCTTCTTCAGACGTTGTCTGACTATCCTCATCTTCAGCATGTAGTTTTATGTACGGACAACGATGAAGGCGGAATAGACGCCGCTGAACGAATAAGAGATATACTTTATTCAAAAGGTTATAAGCATATCGGGCGGGCAACTTCACAGGCAAAAGACTGGAACGAAGATCTTAAACATAATTATGGCGAAGAATATATTCCGGCAAATGTTCACCCGCTGAAAAATGCTGTTGCTAATGTTGTGAATACACTTGAACCACAAACAGATACATTATCACCCGGATTTGAAGATCTGCTTGCAGAAGGGCTATATACAGATATAGCTGCTCTTGCACTGGATCATAGTGTTCAAACACTGAAACTTGATGATTCGACAATTGACTATACCGCTATGTACGAAAAACTAGCCAATCGTATCAATAAAGATTTCAGAGCATACAGGGAAAAATGTAAGCCGCAAATAAAAATTGATCAATTAACTGATCAAATTAAATGTGCATTTAAAATAGAAGAAACTGACACGTGTAAAAGCGTTGCAAAACGTTTCTATGAAATAGCGCAAACAGCTGTATCGATTGAAGCAAGCCTGACTCTTGAAATGCAACAGGCACAATCGGAAATCATTGCTGAAACTGCCGTTATGGCAATGGGAGGTTGATAATATGCAGCAGTATGTATTTATCGTTATTATAGCAATTGTCTTTTTGGCTATGATAATATTTGCTGTTATAGGGAAGAATTACAGTCTTGACAAAATCAAGGCTCGCAAGGTTGGCAACGGACAACATGGAACAGCACACTGGGCGGAACACAAAGAAATTTCACAAAACTTTTCAATTCTAAAATATGAGCCGCAATTATGGCGTATGGGTGCATGCAGACCAACAGTTGACGGCACAATAGTCGGTTTTGAAAAGAAAGGAAAAGACATATACGCATTGATTGATACAAGTGATGTACATACATTGATGGTCGCAGCCGCAGGAACAGGTAAAACTACATTTTTTCTCGAGCCTAACATTGAATACTGCTGTGCGACAGGTATGAGTTTCATAAGTACCGATACAAAAGGAGATATATACAGGAATTGCGGTTATGTAGCCGCAAAACGTTACGGCTACAAAATATCAGTGATAGATCTGCGGAATCCGCTTAAATCAGATGGATTTAATCTGTTACATCTTGTAAAGAAATATATGGATGAATACAAAAATGATCCTATGGATATCACTGCAAAAGCCAAATCAGAGCGATATGCAAAAATCGTTGCCGACAGTATAATTGCCGCCGATGGCGACAAATACGGAGCAAACACATACTTCTATGATGCTGCAAAGGGATTAATAGCAGCACTGATTTTGATTATTTCCGAATACGGAAATGACAATGAATGTCATATAGTGTCCGTACTGAAATTGATGATAGAGTTGTTAGAAGCAAAACCGCAGAAAAAGTCGCAACTTAAATCGGAAACATACTTTGCTGATCTGATTAAATTGCTGCCGCCGGAACATAAAGCAAGATGGTTATCAGGTGCGGCGATTAACAATGCAGATCAAGCAGCACTCTCAGTTGTTTCTACTGCCCTGTCACGTTTAAATTCACTGATTGACACAGAAACCGAACAGATTTTATGCTTTAACACAGCGATCGATACTGAAACACTCTGTAATGAAAAATGTGCTGTATTTATTGTACTTCCTGAAGAAGACAGGACAAAGTACGTAATTGCTAATCTGATTATAGAACAGATCAGCCGAGAAATATACCATATCGCCGATGAAAACGGCGGTCATTTAGATAAGCGTATAATGATATATTTCGAGGAGTTTGGTACAATGCCGCCAATAAGCGGAGTTGAAGCAATGTTCTCTGCCCTGCGCTCACGTTCGGTGTCTATCGTTGCAATTATACAATCTTTCGCACAGCTTGAAAAAAACTATGGAAAGCAAGGGGCTGAAATTATCGTCGATAACACGCAACTAATGCTGTTTGGCGGTTTTGCTCCCGGTAGCTCTTCTGCCGAAAAGCTGTCAAAAGACCTCGGGAAGCAAACTATTCTGACAGGTAGTATTTCTAAAGGCAATGGAGGCAAAAACAGCAGTCGCCAATCTCAGCAATTACAGATGACAGGACGCGAATTAATTACAGCCGACGAGCTGAAGCGCTTGCCAAAAGGAACATTTATTTGCACTAAAACAGGAATGTCACCGTTCAAAGTGCAGCTTCTGTTTTACGAAAAACTTGGTATACGTTACGATGAAAAACTGAACGCTGAGATTAAAGAAGTTAAAACGGTATATTATGCTGATCGAAAATCGATTATCAGAGTAATTAAAAAACAGCATATTGATGATCAGGAGGATAAAATGAATAAAGACGAAAATATAAGTGATATTTACGAAATTATAACCGATTACTCCCTTGAAGAAGATGATATTTTCACAGAAACTCCTTCAAGCAAAAAAATGATACGAACATAAGGAGGTGTTGTGTATGGGATGGCTATTTGATGTGCTCGGAATTTCTGTTGATGGATTCGTTTCAAGTATATTTAATGGTATTATTAACTGGATTTATGAAGTTATTTTCAGTGTTATAAAAGTTGTTTTCACCAAGATAAATGAAACCGGAGCTGATCTGTTTCGTCTTCCTTGGGTTCAATCGCTTGTTAATTTCTTCTACATACTCGGCTGGGCGTTGTTCGCAATCGGATTAGTTGTATCAATATCGGATATGGTTATTGAATACAGCAACGGCAAAGGCGATGTAAAGACAACTGCTATAAATTGGTTAAAAGCAGTTTTAGCTGTAAGTCTATTTACAATATTACCGGAACGTTTATATAATTTTGCAGTATATACTCAAGATTCTGTTTCCCGTTCTATAATTGATCAGGTAACCGACGAGAATTATTATCATCATCTTGTAGAATTTAATACCAATTTTGTTAATGTGGTATTCATTTTAATGACACTGTACGCAACGGTAAAGGTGTTCTTTGCGAACGTTAAAAGAGGCGGTATATTACTTACTCTTATCGGCGTTGGCTCGTTGTATATGCTTAATCTCCCGCGAGGCTACAGTGATGGATTCAATGGCTGGATAAAGCAAGTCGTAGCGTTATGCTTTACGTCGTTTATGCAAACTACGCTTTTCTTTACCGGGTTAATTACAATTCAAAGTGATTGGCTTATCGGTACGTGTCTTATTTTGTCTGCCACGGAAGTCCCGCGCATAGCTGACAGATTCGGATTAGATACGTCTATTCGCGGAAACATGATGGCTGTTTCGATGACAGCTAATACGGCATTAAACGGCATGAGATTTATTCGTACAGTTGCAAAGTAGGTGAAACAATGAAAAATTATTTGTATCCCAAGAATCTCAAATCGAAAACAAAAATTTTCAAATGGCAGGCACGAGATTTTATTGTTATTGTATTTTTCTCTATAATATGTGTTATGATTCTTGCCAACACATTAAGAGCCGAACAATTTGTCTTTTTGTTTGTGTATTCCATATTAACAATCGTGACAGAAGAAGATCGCACATTATGCAGTTATGTAACAATTGCGGCAAAGCACTTTTTGTTAGAGCAACAAAAATATCTATGGAAGTGAGGATAACATGAAAATTAAAACGAAAAAGAAAACCGTGCAACAGTTTTTAGGGCTTGAAACTTTCGGCAAATACGGCTTGATAGCCGGAAAAGCGGAGTATGTAATTTTTTCAATTCTACCGTCTAACATTGCCGTTATGTCTTTGGAATCAGTACAAATTAAGATCGAAAAATTAATGAATCTTCTTACTGCTTTTCCAAATATACAGATTTTCTGCACCGATGGCTGCGAGTGTTTTGACAATAATAAAATATTTATAAACTCTCGTATAGACGACGAGGAAAATAATGCTGTTCGCGAATTGCTCGCTAAAGATCTCGAGCATATGGAAAGTATACAAAGCGAATTGTCAAACTCACGGCAGTTCTACCTTATATACAGATTTCGCAATCAATCTGAAGATCTTGTCGGAACAATTGTATCACGACTGGAAAAGTGCCTGAGTGAATACGATTTCGTCTGCAAAAGACTCGAAAAATCAGATTTAAAACAATTTTTAGCTGTATACTTCGGCATATCATCATATGGTGCTGAAATTACAGATGTGGAAGGAGCAACAAATGAAAATATGTAATAAAAAAGCGGTTGAGCTGACACCCGAGCAGAAAGAAGAAATACGCATTCAATCATACTTCGATCGCATTACGCCGTCTGTACTCAGATTCTATCCCGATTATTATATATGCGGCAATAATTATTGCTCTGTGTGGGCAATCAGAGAATATGCGCCGAAAACACAGGAACAGGCAATACTGTCACATATTGCAGACCACGAAAATGTTACGCTGAAGATATATAATCGCCCGGTTTCAGCAGCTGAACAAAATCAGATTATAGAACACGCCGACAGAAAAAATAATGCAAAGAAGAACACGACAACCAAGCTTGCCGAAGCCATAGACGCTGAGAGCAATTTAAGTGATATGGTAGAAATGCTTACAGAAATACGTCGAAATAATGAATCAATGGTACATACATCGGTGTTCATTCAATTGAAATCTTCTTCTAAAGAACGGTTGACCGAGCTTCAGGCTGATATTTCAATGGAATTGACGCGTTCCAAAATCAGTTATGACAGGCTGTTATTACAGCAGAAAGAAGGATTTATTGCAACCCTTCCTTTTGGCAGAGATATGTTCGGAAACTTATTTGAACGTGTTATGCCAATCAGCTCAGCAGCTAATCTATACCCGTTGAATTACAGTGGTAAAACAGATGAAAAAGGGCTGTATATCGGAAAAGATAAATACGGCAGCAGTATATGTGTTGATTTTGATGTCAGAAGCGATGACAAAACCAATTCCAACATTGTAATTCTCGGCAATGCAGGCGAAGGTAAATCTTTTCTCTTAAAGCTTATCATTACCAATCTGAGAGAATCCGGATTTGATATACTTAACATCGATCCGAATACAGAATATGTAGAGCTTACAAATAATCTCGGCGGCATAAATATTGATCTTATGGGTGGCAAATATACGATAAATCCGCTCGAACCCACTCCATGGGCAACTGATGATAAACAAACTATGCTTGAGGTGGAGGCATTCAGTAAAACCTCAGCACTGTCGCAACATATATCATACCTCAAGGATTTTTTTCGTTGTTACAAAGATTTTTCTGACGCAGCTATAGATACGCTTGAAATAATGCTCGGAAAACTTTATGCTAAATTCAACATATTTGAAAACACCAATCTTGATAAAATACCTCACAACAAGTTTCCGTTACTTACAGACTTATATACGGTTATTGAAGAAGAATACGATAAATGTGAAAAAGGCAAAAAAACATTATATCGTTCCGATACTCTTCAGGATCTGCTCTTAGGTTTAAATTCGTTATGCCGTGGTGCTGAAAGTAAGTATTTTAACGGTCACACTAATATAAAAGATGGCAAGATGATTAACTTTCTGATCCGCGGTATCATGGATACAAACGCAAAGCTCCGTGACACTATACTATTCAATCTGCTGTCATACATCCAAAATCGGTTACTTACAAAAGGACGTACTTTTGCCGGAGTTGATGAATTACATTTATTTCTTAACAATCTGACAACAGTAAAATATCTGAGAGCTATCATGAAGCAGGATAGAAAAATGGATTCTGGTCTAATTATCGCTTCTCAAAATGTCGAGGATCTTACTTTGCCGGGAATAAAGGAATATACCAAGCCTTTATTATCAATACCGACACATCAGTTTTTCTTCTATCCCGGTATAGTATCATCCGAAAACTTTATAGATACTCTTCAGCTCGATCCGGCGGAATACAAATTGATTAACAAACCGTCACGTTCGCATTGTCTGTATCGTTGCGGCAATGAACGTTATTTGCTTAAGGTTATTGCTCCGCCGTACAAGGCGGCTCTTTTCGGTACTGGAGGCGGTAGATAATGGCTGTCAGTGTTATTGTCAAAGTCAGCGCAAAATTGCTCAGCTCTAAAAAAGGGCGGCGTTTTATCGTAGGAATAATTTGCGCTGTTTTTCTGTTATTGTTCGGAATTACAGCAGCTGTGTGGTTTATCATTGCTTCATATTTCGGATTGATCGGCAATGCCATGACTGATGTACTGATTAATCAGTCATGGTCCGATATTAACAAATATGTAGCCGGTGCACTCGATGATGTCAACAATACAATAAGCGGAGAAATAAAAGAAACTACATACAGCTTTATGCCGGATTTTTCAATCAATCTGTCGAAGGCAGTACTGCAGCAGACGATAGAAGAAAACAATGCTTCAACTATCCTGTTGTACGACAGTTCAGATATAGAGAAGTACGACAAGCTTGCCGATGAGGCTGTCACAATGTTAAAAGCCGTCAAAAGTCAGAGTGATCTCAATAAAATATTTCCGGATAAAAGATATAAATATTCGGATCTCGAAAACGATACGGCATTCTCATTGAATGACAAGAATAATTTCAAAGAGAAAACGAAAGAAATGATACAAACACTCGTTCGTAAAGGGTTGCCTGACTATAATTATATTGTTACAGAAAAAACGATTGATAACAAGATTTACAAAACACAGGTTCTGACTGTCAAATCAGGCGAAAACACAGATACAGTTCAATATACAGTCAGCGGCGCAGGTGACATATACCTACCGCTGTTTATAGCAATGTATCACGCTAAAAACGGTGTATATGTAAAAGATATGTTGAAGAACAGCGTATCGGAACTGACGAGCAATATAGCCGATAACACTGAATCGAACGGAATTGCGGATTACAACGATTTTATTGCTACAGTACGTTTAGCAAATATTGATCTTTTCGGCGCAGCTGAAATAGGAAGGGCTGTTACCAATGCTATATCAAACGGCGCAATCAGTATAACACATAAGATTACCTCAGATGAAAATAATCGTAAGCTTACATTAACTCTCATTATGCCGTCTCAAAAAGAATGGGAGGAAATGTTCGGTGTAAGTGAAAAAGAAGATATAGTTACCGATAATCTGAAAGTAATCGAAACCATGCTTGAAAAAGCCGGCATAACGGATTTATATTTTCCTGTAGCCACTACTATGAAATCCGCTCTGTTTACATACTTTGAAGGTTTTTTCAATTTACCTGTAAACAGCAGTGAGCTTGAAAACAGAGTTATTCTTACATCACTAAATGCGGAGCAATTTTTTCATCATAATGGGCTATATACAGCCTATGACGGCGGTGTAACGCTTGCGCTGAAAAATTCTGAAGTTCCTGTAAGGATTGATATTTTACCAAATGCTGCTGATGTAATACAAGACGCTTTTATCTATGACGTTTATGACAGCGAAGAACACAATATAATAAAAAGCACACCAAATTATACTTATAACTGTTCTGCTGTCGAAATCGCGTATATCATAGACGTTGACACGTTTAAAGAACAGTATGGATTTGATTTTCCCACTATAGTAACGACAAATGGCAATACATTTGAGGCTGGCGACACAATTACCATGCTGGTTGAATACAGCTGTATGGAACGTATTACTATCAGCGAAGAAGATATCGGTCGCTCGCTTTCCGATATATTCGGTAACTCACAAATGATAATCGGATACTCACATAGTGGCGCTCATAGCAAGGAAAAAGATGAGGGATTTGATTCGACCGGCTGGTATCATACATTCGGCAGTGAAAAAAATGTATACCATCTCGGAATAAAAGCAGCATTTATTGACGGCGAAGTTGTCAGACCGGAATATCAAGAACCTCATACATATAACGGATTATCAGTAAAGAATACAGGCGCAAAAGTAAATCCGCTATTATGGTTTAAAGCATACAGAACAGCCGCTTGACAAACCCTATTCAATAGGGTAAACGGATAAATTTTATGATACAGATTAACCTGCGGTTATTATCGCAGGTTTTTTCTTTTGCTATTTTGCAGAAAGGACAATAATATGAAAAAAGAACAAATGAACGTTGCGCTTGACCCGGCATTAAAAGCTAAGATCCGCGGCATGTACAAAAGCGATAATTGCAGTACAATGACAGAATTCGTGCAGAAAGCAGTCGAATTTTATATTGGCTATCTTGAAAGTCAGAATTCCGTGAATTTTATCGCTCCAATTATAACCGATACGATAAAATCGACTGTTTACGCGACAGAGCAGCGTCTTGCCAGGTTACTATTCAAAGAAGCAGTCGAAACGGCAAAGCTCGCAAATATTACAGCGGCATTTCATCAATTAGATGATAACACATTAAAGTCCTTACATATACGCTGCGTACAAGAAGTGTCGAAAATCAACGGTATACTAACTCTCGAAGACGCAACGAAATTCCAGAATGGTGATGAATAATGCCGAAAATAATAGTTACAAGCAGATACATTGCTCCATCTGTACCAAAATCGCACCTGGAGTATTACACAAAATATATTGCTACACGTCCCGGTGTAGTGATGAATAACACACTCTCTGCCGGTATCGAACCTCAGAAGCCGTCCCATCCAAATGATCACGTAAGTGAAAAACAAAAACAGATGATAGATCAACTTCTGCAGGACTTTAAAGATACCAAAGAACTGTTTGAATATGAGGATTATATCAACAACCCTACGCAAGGGACGGCAACCGAATTAATATCAGCTGTAATAGACAGAAATGCGGATATAGTAGTAGGAAAATCGGCATACACCCACTATCTCGGCGAACGCCCGGGTGTTGTAAAGGACGGTGAACACGGTCTATTCTCCTGGGACGGTCAGAGTGTAGATCTGAATCAGGTAGCTCAAGAAGTTGCGACGCACCGGGGCAATGTGTGGACGCACGTTGTATCATTGCGCCGCTCTGATGCCGAGCTTTCCGGCTATGCCTATAATGATGAACAAATAACAGCTGACGCATGGCGTTCACTTGTCCGCCGACATATTCTGACTATGGCAGAACATACGAAAATCAAACCTGAAAATTTACAGTGGTATGCTGCGTTTCACAACAAGGAAACAAATCCTCACGTACATATTATGATTTACTCGAAAGATCCTAAAGAAGGCTATCTGACTAACAATGGGATAGAAAAAATACGCTCTGCCTTTGCCAATGATATTTATTCAGAAGAATTATCCATGCTTAATGAACATCAGACTGAATTGCGTAATCAACTGCGCTCATCAGCGGCTATGGCATTTGACAAAATAGCAGCGCAGCTCAGAGCCGGAACATTGCCGGGTCAGCAGAAATTATATGACGATATCACAAAGCTCAAAAATATCCTTGATTCTACCAAAGGCAAAAAAGTGTATAAATTTCTCAAGCCTGATGCTAAGGCTGTTGTTGACAGCATTACACGGCAGATTTGCAGAAACAAGGATATACAGTCATTATATGAACAATGGTGCAACTGTCAAAAAGACCGTATAGGCATATATACTTCGAAAATTCCGGATTTCCCATCATTAGAAGACAATCCGGAATTCAAAACGATAAAAAATCATATTATCAGAGCTGTAACGGAAATTTCGGATATTATCGAAACCCAATCAGTTAAGATTCACACTGAAGATCCGGCGTTTGAGAACATACCGTTACCTGAAGAGCCGTCAGAAACGCAAAACAACTATGATCATTATGAAAATGAAGAAATTCCGCTACCTGATGAGCCGCCGGAAACGCAAAACAGCTATGATCATTGCGAAAACGAAGAAATTCCTCTGCCCGATGAGCCGCCTATTGTACAAAAAAATGACAAAAATATCAAAAAAGCTATCAACAAACAAGCCTCTGACACTGAAGAAGATCTCGAAGAAACTGCCCCGACTATAGATCCTGCTGTCGGCGGCATTGCTATTTCTCTGTTTGGTCAGCTTACAAGGATGACGCAAGACTCAAATATTGATCAGTCACAATTTATTAACCATTCTGTCGAGGCAGAAATATTAAGAAAAGTACTTGAGAAAAAATTAACTCAAGGTCAAAAAATAGAATAAGGAGTGAAAGCGCAGTGTTAAAGTTGGACTATTTCAAATTGCCTAACTATATATTTACCGCAGATCTTACACACAATGAGTTTGCCGTTCTCGCCTATCTCATATCTCTGCACACAAATATACACAGTAAAACAGGCGATTACAAACGTGTACGACAAACAACTATTGCTCATTCCTGCGGTATAAAAACTGCACAAACCGTATCGAGAATCATAAAATCGCTCCATAGGAAAGGTTTTATTTCTCATATAATCAAAGCATACCGTCCTGACAATCTGATAGGCACTTATACCTATGTTCTTAACACAGAAAAATTGTGCGGCGAATACACGCCTATAAAACGCTCTGTATTTTCAAGAAATTTTAATGCAAAACAGCTTAAAATATACTTATATCTTTTAAAGTGCATAGATAAAAAGTTGAGGTACTGTTGGAACAGCTTCAGCGATATATCAAATGTGCTTAAGATAAAACGAGATGATGTTATTGCCATAGTTTCTGATCTCGTCTGTGAAAGATGTATCAGAAAAACGAGAAAGCTCAGATATGATAACAGGAACGTATATTCTGACAACGTTTATAGCATTAAAACAGTGCGTCTGATCAAAAAACGTTTTAAAAAAGAATTGCAGTTCCTTATTTGCCCTCAGAACTGCAATCACATATCAACATACAAAAATAAATTTGTACACTTGTATAATAGCACTTTATCTGAAATTTGTCAATCTGTTTTTTTGAGGGTAAGGGGTAGCCCCCAAAATCGAAGTTCTATATATAAACCAGCTGTTTTATTGTGAAAATAAGTATAAGTGTTAGATTACGTTCTTTATATTCCTGCTATATTAACGATACTTATAACGCAATTTTCGGTTTTATTTTTCGCTATAAGCGCACAATGATGTTATGGGATTATTCTGCGTGCGGTTAAATCGCAAATAAAACGTCGCTCTTAAACGGATCAGCTCGAGTACGATCTCAACTGTAAGAATTTGATTCGGATTTTATTTTTCGCAATAGGCACAGCATTTTCGGCAGGAAAACTGTCGCCACCGGCGACAATAAAAGCAGCTTTTGGCAAGTAAAGAAATTGCTTGACGTTTGCTTTACAAAATGCTATAATAATATTAACGAAAGGAGTTGTTTCAAATGGCAAGTACAATGGTAAATTTCAGACTTGACAATGATGTTAAGACAAATATGGAAAAGGCGTGTAAAGAAATGGGGTTATCGATGACTGCTGCATTTACAATTTTCGCAACTAAAGTCGCCCGTGAGCGCAGAATTCCGTTCGAAGTTACTGCCGAAGCTCCGAACGAAACAACAATCAATGCAATGAAAAACGTATTGAACAGCAAAGATATGAGCAGATCGTTCAGCTCCGTTAAGGAACTCATGGAGGATCTCAATGCTGACGATTAAATACGAAACTACGTTTAAAAAAGACTATAAGCGTATTATCAAACGAGGTTATAATGCAAAGCTTCTTGAGACTGTTCTTGAAATTTTAGTGAATGAACAGCCACTGCCGGCACGGTACAAAGACCACTCTTTAAGCGGTGATTATTCTTCGTTCAGGGAATGCCACATAGCGCCGGACTGGTTGTTGATATACCGCATAAATCAAAATGAGCTAATACTGCAATTAACCCGAACCGGTACACACAGCGATCTTTTCTAAAAAAATCGAGTTACTTTATGTAGCTCGATTTTCCTTTTTATTCCACAAACTGTTGAAATATTATCCTCAATTTATCGCCAACCTCGACCGTAAATCCAGCCGTTTCTGCTATCCATCTAAAATGCAAGTTAAAGAGTGCCTACAAGCACTCATACAAAAACAACGGGCAATGCCCGTTGTATCGCATATTAAAGCCGTTTACTGTCCTACAAAAAATTGTGCAAATTTTTCAGAGGGGTGAAAAAACTCATATATGAAAACGAAAAAACCGCATAACAGAGCGGTTTCAGATATATATGAGCATAAAAAAAGAGAAATTTATGTAAATTCCCCTTGACATGATTTATGCTTTGTGATAGAATGTATATAAATAAAAAACACCACACACAGGCTGTACAGTTCCTGCAAGAACGATACAGCCCCTCATCAGCTCGATGTCACAAACCCATCTGACTGACTTAGTGCAATAGTGCCTTTAGTGTGCTTCATTATAGCACATTTAATACAATTTTGCAAGAGCTTTCAGAAGTTTACCGGACGCTGGAGGCTCTTGTGTTTTTGAATCTGATATACAAGGCGTAAATCCGCAGTGTATATCCCCACCTGCCACTACTACAAGGCAGTACAAATTGAATAGCCAACTTTGCGATAACAAGACTTTGCGATGACAACCGGTTCTCCGGTATGGGATACATTGTATCTGCTGAATATCAGCGAGCGAAGAAAGGGCGGATACCGAACGTAGCTGTATTGCTGTAATTCGTTTCGGATGCGTCAAAGTCAAAAGTAACAAAGCGACGGTTCAAATTGTATATTATCACAGCGGAGCATTTCCTTGCACCTGCTTCGCTGTGTGATATATTATTTACAGCTTTAAGGACACTACTACTGTAGTATCCTTAAAAGTGTAAATATAGATGGCGGAGAGGAAGGGATTCGAACCCTTGTGGGGTTGCCCCCAAACGGTTTTCAAGACCGCCTCGTTATGACCACTTCGATACCTCTCCGTATCGTGCTATGATATTATAGCACGGATTTTACGTTTTGTCAACACTTTTTTAAAAAAATCTCAAACTTTTTCCGTACATCATGCACACGGCTCTGCTATAGGATTTACGAAATCAAAGCCTTACCCTGTCACCGAACATTCTAACAAAATCGGGTGCTTTTGCTTTGAAGCTTTTGCCGTTAAGATAGGAAAGGCAACCTGCATCGGTCGTAAATATAAACTCAAGCTCATAACTGCACAGTGCCTGATATTTAAAGCCGTATTGCCTGTTGAGCTTGTTGCTGCCGTATTTTCCATCGCCGAGGAGCGGGTGTCCTATATACGCAAGGTGCGCCCTTATCTGATGTGTTCTGCCCGTGAGCAGATCCACCTTTAACAGTGAATTTTCACCGTTATACGCCAGAACCTTGTATTTTGTCTTTATCGTGAGATTGGTTTTTGTCTTCCTGTCGCTTATCTTCACCGTGTTGGTATCACTGTTTTTCTCGAGATACGCCGTAAGTGTAGCGCTGTCGGGAGTTACCTTGCCGCAGGCTATGCACAGGTACAACTTTGTAAGCTCCCTGTCGCGTATCTTCTGATTGAGTATTCTGAGCGACTCGGCGTTCTTTGCCGCTATTACTATCCCGCAGGTGTTGCGGTCTATGCGGTTGCAGAGCGCAGGCGCGAAGGACAGCTCATTCTCCGGGTGATATTCGCCCTTGTGATAAAGATAGCTCTTTATGCGGTTTATAAGCGTGTCGCTGTCACCGCTCTCGTCCTCGTGGACTACCATTCCCACAGGCTTGTCAACAAGCAGAATGTTCTCGTCTTCATAAACGATATCGAGTTTATCGCTTACCGCTGTGAAATCATCGGGGTTGGCTTTAGCCTTCGGTATCAGCATATCATCGGGAACAAACAGCTTTATTATATCGTTTTCCGCTATGTGCGTGTCAGGCTTACACTTCTTGCCGTTGAGCTTGATACAGTTCTTGCGTGCAAGCTTACATATCTGCCCCTGACCCAGTGGGAAGGATTTAGACAAAAAGCGGTCAATACGCTGACCGCTGTCATTCTTTGTTACCTTAATTTCCTTCATCTACGGCTCACTTCTGTATTCTCGTAAAGCCGTACTGTGAGAAATGCTCTATCGCCTTGTTGAAATAGTCGCCCGAGCTCTGACAAGCCGTTGCTATATCTGCAAGCTTAGCCTTGGCGATTTCCCACTTTTCCTGCATTTCGGGAGTGTCATCAGCTTCAAGCCAGAGCTGATTTTCCCATATGCCGTATTTGAGGTTTATTATATATGCTTTTTTCATGGTTCTCCTTTATGTTCTTATCGGATCTTTTGTTTTGTGAAAGCTGTTAAAAGCGGGAGGAACGAGCCTGCTCCCCTGCGCTTTCGCGTGTCAATGCGATTACAGCTTGCCGCATTTAGCTCCGCCGAGCTTGCCGCCTGTAAAGCCGTCAAGAATGTTGGTGTCAAAGCTGAATGTCAGCGCCTTGTTCTCACGCTCACGCTTAAGTGCAAGCGAGATCATCTCGTCAAGCAGCTCGGGGTATTTCACACCGACAGGCTCCCACAGATAGAATGCAAGGCTGCCGGGGATCGTATTTATCTCGTTGAGATAAATGTTGCCGTTATCCATATCAATCATAAAGTCAATTCTCGATGTACCTGATGCTCCGAGGCACTTGAATGCCTTTACCGCAAGAGTGCGTATCTGCTCTCTTGTTTCGTCCGATATATCGGCAGGGATCTTTCTCTTGAGCGTTGCCATACCGCTTGACTTTCCGCCTTTATCACCTGCGATATACTTATCCTTGTAGCTTAGTATTTCATCGGTATTTACCGGCTCTTCACATTCCGATGCGTGAGCTGTAGCGTAATCGCCGCATACCGAGCAGTTGATTTCCTTTAAGTTGGTTATAGCGGGCTCAACAAGAAGCTTTGATGCGTATGTGAATGCGTTGTCAAGCGCTTCGTCAAGCTGTTCGTCGTTGTGGGCTATCATAATTCCGACGCTTGAACCGAGGTTGATGGGCTTTACTATAAGCGGGTACGCGATCTTTGCCTTTATATCCGCCTTTACAGCGTCTGCGTCCTTGGCAAAATCGCTCACATGAACTACCGTACCGTCAAGCACGGGTATACCGTTATCCTTGAATACGGTCTTCATAACGTACTTATCCATACCTACGGCAGATGAAATTACATCACAGCCTACATAAGGAACGCCTATCGTCTGTAAATATCCCTGGAATACGCCGTCCTCAACGTTTGTACCGTGAACTATCGGGAATGCAACGTCTATCGTTGCGTATACGTTATTGCCGAACTTCTTGCCGGGGTAAAGCACAAGCTGTACCTGTCCGCCGTCATTTACAAGTATTACCCTGTGACTTTCCTTAAGAAGCGACTTAAGATTCTTGTATGAAGCGATATTTCCTATCTTTTCGCCGACATACATTTCATTGCTCTTTGTAATGTATACGGGTACTACCTCGTATTTATCCTTATTTATTGAATTGCAAGCCTGAAGTGCGGATATGATCGACACCTCGTGCTCAACGCTCTTTCCTCCGAAAAATACGCCTACTCTTATCTTCATGTCTGTTGTCCTTTCTTTATGTCAATTTTAATTATTATCCGGGTTTGATTCTGAATCGGATTCAGAGTCTGACTCTGTACCTGATTCTGTGCTTTCGGTTTTGTACTCAAGGTTTCTGAGGTCGACATTCACCCTGACATAATCGCCGTATGCGATAACCACACTCTTTGCCGTTTCGGGAATTATGTAGCAGACATATCCGTCCGTACCAAGTCCTGCGGAAAGAACAGGGGAAGCGTCAAAGCTCTTACCATCAAAGCCCCACGCTCTGTCACAGCTGATATCGCCGTCATAGATGCAGTTAAGCTCATTGCTGAGCCACTGCTTATTCTGTGTTGTGTTCTTGACCTTTAAGTGGAACGCAACATACATATAACCCTTATCTGCACCACCGTACCATATATCTGTTCTGTACACCTCATCGCATACAAAGCTGAAATCCGCGGTCTGCGCTACTTCCTTGAAGTTGACGCGCTGAACCTCCTGCTGTGCCACCGATTCCTCTTCCGACGATGATGAGCTTTCCACTATGTATCCGTAGTTGTCATCGGTGAAATTTTCTTCGACTACAGAGAATATCGCACCGATCACCGATCCCAGCAGACTTATGATCATCGGGGCAAAGAACAGTATTATAACTATAGTCACAATTATCTTTGCGACCTTAGGCGCAGAGTTGTTCTGAGGTGTGCTTGCAGTGCTCTGTGACTGCTGTTGTGAAGTTTCATATTCCTTTTGACGCATTTCTTTCATGCGTCTGTATTCTTCTTCCTTCTTTTTCTTTGCCTCGCGGTATGCCTTTACACTTTCATTGTTGTCGAACGGTGCGCCGCACTGTGTACAGCAGTTCTCGTGTTCGACATCAAGCTTTGCCCCGCAGTAATCGCAGAATACGTCCATAATTTCTCCCTTGTCCTTGTTCCTGTAAGCTATCAGTAATTATCCGGCAGGTCGTTTTCAAGAAGGACTATCTTCTTTTCGCCGCCTGTCTTTATATTCTCAACCTTTGCAAGAGCCTCATTGAGATTCTTAGCAACGTAGATTTTCTCCTCGGGGTAGCCCTTTGCTTTCAGTCCGTCGACTATCGGCACTGCCTGACGCTCACCGACCGCTATTACAAAGTCGCAGATGTCAGCCGCCTGTTCGCCGAAGTGCTTGTTAAGCTCATATTCCTTTTCGCCGAGCTCCACCATTCCGGGTGAAACAAGTATCTTGTAGCCCTCAAACACCGCAAGAGTATCAAGCGCCGCCTTTGCGCCTGTCGGGTTTGAATTGAAAGCGTCGTCTATTATTGTCTTGTTAGCGCCCTTTATTATCTGCAATCTGTGCGGTACGCATTCAAGGCGCTTTACAGGTATAACAAGATCCGCAAACGGTACTCCGAGCGTATTTGCAACAGCTATCGCTCCTACAATATTCTGTACATTGTGACTTCCGATAAGCTTTGTTGCAAACTGCTTTTCTTCATCGCCGTGATGGACGGTGAACTGTGTTCCGTTCTCGCTGACGGAAATGTTATCGGCATAGTAATCCGTTCCGCCGCCGAGCGAATATGTCACCTTGTTCTTCTTGCAATCGTGCTTTGCTATATACTCGTTATCGTAATTTAAGAATATAGTTCCGTCATCGGGCAGACTGTCCGCAAGCTCGAACTTGGTCTTTATGATATTGTCGATCGACTTAAAGGTTTCAAGGTGCTGAGGACCTATCGATGTGATAATGCCGTGCTTCGGCTTTACGATATCGCATATTTCCTTTATCTCACCGACATTTTTTGCACCCATTTCGCACAGGAATATCTCATGTGTCGCATTGAGCTGACCGCGCACTACCTTTACAACGCCCATAGTGGTGTTGTAGCTCTCGGGAGTCATAAGCACGTTGTACTTTGCACCGAACAGCTTTTCAAGATAGAACTTTGTGCTGGTCTTTCCATAGCTTCCGGTAAGACCTACGACCGTAAGGTTCGGAAGTCCGTTTATCACACGCTTAGCGTCATTGATATAATGGCGGTTTATCATTGCTTCGATCGGCTTGTTGATAAGGTTTGCGAGCATTGCCATAAACAGTGTCAAAATCTGCACACCCATTGTTATTGCAAGCGACAGATACCCCATACCGAGCGTTAAGAACACGATCAGTATCAAAAGTATATAAACGATAAGCGATGTCACCGTCATTCTGATCACTCTCGGGGTGAATACAAGCTTTTTCTTAGCCTTTTTAGGTGCGGAGAATACGAGATCAAGGCACAGAAAAGCCGCCGCAATAAAGCAGGTCGACGCTCTCATCTCGCCGCATATCAGGAATGTAAGCACCGAGCCTAAAGTAAACACATGGCGCATTATAACATTTCCTATGTTCTTTCCTATCCACTTGAACTGCTCGTCTGCATGATAGGAGTTCAGCTGGAACATATGCATATAGTGCACAAAATTAAGTCCGCATGATGCACCGAGCGCCATACCGAGTACGGCAACCGCAATTGTCTGTAAAATATCCAAAATAAATTCTCCGTTCTGTTTTATTTTATATCAAGAAATGAAGCAAGTACTCTTGAGAATGTGAACCAGCCTTCAAGGAACGCATAATGTCCCGCGCCCTCTATTGTAACAAGTCCGCTGTCAGGAATAAGCTCGCTCATCTTCACGCCGTCCGAAAGCGGTGTTGCATAGTCCTTATCTCCCCAGATAAGCAAAGTCGACTGCTTTATTTCGGGCAGAAGATATGTCAGATCCTCGTTTACGACCTTTACAAGAGTTGCTCTCATAACAGGAGAAGCCGCAAGATAGTCCGCACTGCCGCGCTTTTTTCTCATATTCTCGACAGCATCGGGGAAGAGCTTTTTCATAGGTGCTGTGCTCATTACCGCTTTGCCCATCTTATAGGTTCTCGTTTTGAGCTTTGATGCTGTGCTCTGCTTCGGCTTTATACCCGCACTGTCGGTGAGTATTATCTTTTCGGGAGTAAGCACAGGCTTTTCGCGCGTTACCGCCTTTATTATCACTCTGCCGCCGAAGCTGTGTCCGAGAACAACGGTCGGGGTTATACCGAGCTTTTTGCAGAAAGTGCCGATAAAGTCAACGTAATCGTCAACGCACCACGGTCTTTTAGGTTCATCGCTTTCACCGAAGCCTGCCATATCGGGGGCAACCACTCTCATATGAGGCGACAGCATATCGACTATGTTTTTAAACAGCGTGATATTGCTTCCCCAGCCGTGGAGCAACAGTATCACTCCCCTGCCGTTATCTTCGCCTTCGTCAATGTAGTTTATTCTTAAATCGTTTATATCTATAAGCAAGGTCAGTCTTACCTTTCAATTTGTTTAGCTGTATTTGCGGCAGAGAAATCCATACACTCCGCCATTGTCTATTATATTATTTTTACGCTGTGATGTCAAGAAAAATAACTGTAAACAGGAAGTAAAACTTCTCCGACAACACAAAAAATCACCGCCCCGAAAGGCGGTGACAATGACAGCAAATTTACTGTTCTTCAACCTTTGTATTTTTTCCGACGAGCACTGCGATCGCTCCGCCGACAATAAGTGCGGCAAAGCCCGCAAGCGTTTCAAGATTAAGTCCGAAGCCATCGGGGAATACAGCATACAGCGAGCCTATCACAAGACCCATTATAGCGCTGTATACAAGCAGAGAAAAACGCTTCATCAGCGCAGAAATGATCTTCGCACCGAACACAATGCCGATGAATACGCCGATAGCCGTAGGTATCAGTATCATAAAGTCAAGGCTCTTGATAGCGCCGATAACTGTCGTGTAAATTCCGAGCAGTACCATTACGAATGAGCCGCTGACACCGGGGATTATCATAGCAACCGCGGCAACGGTAACGCCGAGTAAAAGCGTTATAAAGAGTATCGGGTTCATTTTATAGGTATAAGTGAAGTCGTCGGTCGTTATTGACTTGATATCCGCATTTGCGGGGAGCTTTATCGTTACGCTTCCGCCCTTAGCTATTTCACTGTCCTCAGTGCCGACAAGCGTTGTTACATCGGCTGTGGATTTTTTTACCGTACAGCCTGTAAGCTCGCCGTCAACCTTGCCTGCGACCTTAAGCTGCCAGTCGGATTTCATATCATAGCTGCCGTTGTTTGTTATGGTAACGGTACATTCCGTGCTGTTTTTTACAGCGTTTATTGCGAATGTTTCATTCTGCGGAAGCTTGTTTACGAATGTCATACCGACAACAAGGGCAAGTGCCGGAATAAATGCAATAAGGCATTTGGGCGTGATCTTTCTGCCGCCGACTGTCATATTGCGGTAAATAAGCGGTATACTGCCGATAATAAGTCCCATAAAGAACATATTTGTGGCAACCGGGAAGTTATCAAACAACCAAGTTATAACAAACGAGAAGCCGAGCACTCCGACAACCGCGCCTATGCCGAAAAAGATTATGAACTTGATATTCTTTTTGATAGCCGACAGCTTTAATGTCAGCACGTCTACTACCTTGTCGTACACGCCGAAAACTACCATCATAGTTCCGCCGCTTACACCGGGAATTACGTTTGCAACACCGAATACTATTCCATATACGATATTAAGAAGATGAGTCAGCATAATTACTCCTTAGTTAAGATGTTTTTTTATTTCTATCGCTATTGCGGGAACAACACCTGCTATAACCGCCGCTACAGTAGCGAGCGGGTGCGGCATTGCAAATCCGAACAGCATATTTACAAAAGGTATGTACGGCAGAAGTATTGCCGCAAGTGATGCTGAAATTACGGCTGTAAGCAAATATTTCGGTATCGTCTTATTTCTGAACGAGCCCGGACGCTTATCGACAGCGGCAACGGACATAGCGCCGATCATAACCGTAAGAAGCGTCAGAAGCGCCGATGACACCTGTGCAGTAGGCATAAGTCCGCTGAGTACTAAAACGAACAATGTGCTTATCACGCCGCATATTACGCCGCAGACAAGGCTTCTGACAAAGAACCTTCTGTCACCTCTGCCCCTTGAAATAAAGCCTGATGCGGTCATATCGCTCTTTATATCCGCCGTGACATTTCTGAAGCCTGTACAGCACAGCGGGACTGCAACTGAGGTAAGCAGTGCCGCAAGCATAGGAGTTACAGCGTTGCTTCCTGCCGCCATATCGGCAATTGACGTAAGCGAAAGCATTACAAGCGCCGAAAGCAGCATAAAGATACAGCGTTTTATATTGCGGTGAAGCTGTCGCGCTTCTTTTATCATTTCAACTACCGAGGCAAAGTTGTCATCGCGCACTATCAGTCCGCTTGCCTCATATACACAGCCTGTAGTATTTTCAAGCGAGGTTATGCCGAGATCCGCGTGGGTCACCATTTCATAATCATTGTCGGAATATCCGACAACCGCAACGGTTTCACCCGCCGCCTTAAGCTCATCGATTATAGTTATTCGCTGTGCGGCACTTACGCGGCAGAATATCTCCGCATCGGTATAGTTCAGCTTTTCGTCTGTTACCGAGCTTTCCGCGATAGCGTCACCCGATATCATACCCTTATCCGAAAGACCGATTTTCTTGCCCATTGAGCTCGCGGTCTCGGGACTGTCGGAGGAGGTCAGTACAAGCTTAACTCCCGCTCTTTTACAGCCCTGCATCGCAAGCGGTATCATATCTCTTGTGGCACTCATAAACGACACAAGACCCATATAGCTGTAGCGCACAGAGTAAAGGCTCTTCGGCAGCTCTTCTCCGTCGGGGATTATATAGTAGGCGGAAGCCCACACCTCAAGTCCGCGCTTTGCAAGAGAGGCGGCACGGTTTGTTATTTCAAACAGCGTATCCGTATCCATATCGCAAAGCCCTGTGATCTTTTCGACCGAGCCCTTTACGCAAACAAGATGCCTATCGCCCATCTTGTAGATATTGCCGCCTATTCTGTCGGTGTCATTGTAAGCGAACTGTGCCGCCACCTCGTTACGCTTCAGTGCGCTGACATCTGCACCGCCGAGTGCGGCATTAAGCAGAAATGCCTGCTCCGCAAGCGTCGGATCATCTCTGTCACACGAAAGCACCATTACGGTAGTCATAAGATCGGGATTTTTGCTGTATATTCCTGCGACCTCAAGCATATTCGGTGCTACCACTACCGATTTATCAATGATAAGCGTTGTCAGCCCATTCAGCTTTTCGGGGACGGTAAGATTTTTGATTATAGCGCCCTTGCGCTCTATGCGGCGTACAAAATTCATATTGTACATTCTGATAAACAGCTCGACAAACGGCATAAACATACAGATAAGCCAGCCGCAGGCGCTTACCGCAACACCCATAACATCTGTATTTCTGCCGGTAAGTATCTGTATAAGCACTCCCAAAGCACATATTACCGCCGCCGCTATCGCAAGCGGAAGACGGAGCTTTACACAGGTCTTCTCATAGCGTGAGAAGTTGGGGTCGGACGACTTTCCAAGCTTTTCACCGTTTCTCGCCCTGTATGTATCTTCACCTGTCGCAACTACTCTTGCAACAGCCGAGCCCGAAAGTATGCGTGTTCCCGCATATATACAGCTCTTTTTAAGACCGTTTGCCTTAGGGTCTGAGCCGTCGTGCTTTACGACCGCTGTCGGGTCTGCCGTAAATCGGCTTTCGTCAACGGTAAGTCCGATACATTCAAGTATATGCGCGTCCGCGGGGACTATTTCTCCTCCCTGGACAATTATTATATCGTCGGGGACAAGCATAGCCGCCGGGACAAGCTCAAGCGTAGCATCGCGGATAACTCTGTATTTCATTTTAGCCGACAGTGTGCGGTTTCGTATGCTGTCATTGCTTTTGCGGCAGATAACACACAGCGTTATTATCTGTGCCGCCGCCATAGCGATACACATTATGCCTGTCACATACCGCGACAATGCCGCTATCTGTATAATTCCCGCAATAAAAAGCAGAACTGCGGTCGGGTCAAGAAGATAATGATATGCTTTAAAGCTCTTATCCTCTGTTTCCCTGAAAATATTACTTCCGTACATCTCAAGATTATCCGCCGACTTATCCGCACTAAGTCCGGTATAATCTCCTCTGAAATTCAAAAACTGCGCCATATTTCTCTTTCTTTAATAATCCTTATTTATTTCCCGTTCCATACAGTATTTTTACACTGTACGGATAAACTTTCCTATTCTATATTATCGCATAAACCGCAGGAAAAATCAAGAGTTTTGATATCCCAAAGCCCTTATATCTAAACGTAATATGTCGTTTAACAGCCGTTTTCACAGTACTTTCACCGTTTTGTAAAGTTTTTGTAAAATTTTCTAAGGTTTCTTTAAGGCAGAAGCTGTATCATTACAGCAGAAACAAAAAAGCAACCCAAGAAACCGAAAGGAATGAGATATATGGATAAGAGCATTTTCAAACGTCACGAGCTTAAGTACCTTGTAAGTGCAGAGCAAAGAGAGCTCATAGAAAGTGCATTTGAACGGTATATGGTGCACGATGAGCACGGTGAAAGCATGATATGCAACATCTATTACGACACCCCAGATTTCAGACTGATAAGACGGTCGCTTGAAAAGCCCGTCTACAAGGAGAAGCTGAGACTTCGCAGTTACGGCACAGCTTCAGGCGACAAAAACGTTTTCCTTGAGCTTAAGAAAAAATACAAAGGTATTGTCTACAAGCGCCGCATATCGCTTAACTGCGATGAGGTTCAGGACATACTCGAAAACAACGAACGACTCGCGGAGGACAGCCAGATAGCAAAAGAGATCAACTACTTCCTTGATTTCTACGGCGATATATTCCCTGCGGTTTATCTGTGCTACGACAGAACGGCTTATTTCGGAGCGGACGACCCCGACCTCAGAATTACGTTCGACCGCAATATACGTTGGAGAACACAGGACGTTGATCTGAAAATAGCGCCATACGGTGAGCAAATTCTTGAAAACGGCTGTTCGCTTATGGAAATAAAAGCGGCAGGTTCAATGCCGATATGGCTGGTTGAGCTTCTCGCCGAGGGCGAAATAAAACAGACTTCGTTCTCAAAGTACGGAATGGCATATATGACAATGCTCAAAAGGAGCATGGGCTTAAAAACAAAAAAAATCAAAAGTGAGGTAACAGTAAATGTTTGATACGGTAATAGAAGGAATTTTCAGCGGAGCGGCTGATATAACACTCGGCGGTTTTCTTATCGGTGTCGTTTCGGCTCTGATACTCGGTATAGCGATGGCATTTATGTATATGTACAAAAACACATACACAAAGAGCTTTGCAATAACTCTTGCGACACTCCCCGCTGTTGTCAGCATAGTAATTATGATGGTAAGCGGCTCGATAGGCGCGGGCGTTGCGGTAGCGGGAACATTCTCCCTTGTAAGATTTCGCTCAGTGCCCGGTACGGCAAAGGAAATAGGCTCGATCTTCCTTGCAATGGCAGTAGGTCTTGCCTGCGGTATGGGTTATCCCTTATACGCCCTTATCTTCGCAGTGATCATGGGCGCGGCGAACATCATACTTACAGCTTCTCCCTTCGGCGAGTCAAAGAAAAACGAGCTTAACAAGGTGCTTCACATCACAGTTCCCGAAGACCTTGAATATGCGGGTGCATTTGACGATATATTCGGCAAATACTTATCGCAGTACAAAATGACACAGGTCAAGACTACAAATCTCGGCAGCCTTAACAAGCTCACCTACAATATCACACTCGGCAAAGCCGGCTGTGAAAAGCAGATGATAGATGAGCTCAGATGCAGAAACGGCAATCTTGAAATAAATATATCTTCACAGGGCAATGACAGCAGAGAAATGCTGTAAGCCCGGAAAGGCGGATAAAATGAAAAGAAAAATTCTTGCGGTATTGGTAGCTACGGCTCTTATAGCCTCATTATTCACTTCCTGCGACAGCGGCACTTCTTCGACCGCTTCGTCCTCTCAGCAGACAAGCAGTGTATCCGATGCAACTGACAGCAGTGCTTCAGACAATGTATCAGGCAATGACGAAAGCACAGACAGTTCAGACAGCGCGGAAAGCGCCGACAGCAAAACCGACAGCGGTACATCGTCCGATGATACCGAAAATCAGCTCACAGCCGATGATATGTTCTCCGACCGCGATCTGTCGGGAGAATACTCCGAATGCGTTGATATAATGCTCAATAATTCAACAGCAAGCTGTTCGGATAGCTCGGTAACGGTAACAGACGGCTCTGTTACAATAACCAAAGCCGGAACATATAAGCTCAGCGGCACATTCACAGGTCAGATAATAGTGAACGCAGGCGACAGCGACAAGGTACAGCTTGTCCTTGACAACGCAAGTATCACCAAAGACGGCAGTGCGGCGCTGTATGTGATAAACGCCGACAAGGTATTCGTAACGACCGTGAACGGTACCGAAAATACACTCGCAAGCACAGGCGAATTTGCTTCATCGGACGATGAAACAAACATTGACGGTGCGGTATTCTCAAAGTCGGATATCACATTCAACGGCAGCGGTACTCTGAATGTCAATTGCGAAAGCAAGCACGGCATTGTTACAAAGGACGACCTTAAGATAACGGGCGGAACATATA
Source organism: Ruminococcaceae bacterium UBA6413 (assembly GCA_002437415.1). Classification (GTDB taxonomy): domain Bacteria; phylum Bacillota; class Clostridia; order Oscillospirales; family Ruminococcaceae; genus Ruminiclostridium_E. The sequence goes on from DJPL01000052.1 coordinate 26,362, forward strand.
ACATCACCTCCGCGTCACAGGGTCTTTCGGGTAAGGACAGCGTAAGAATTGCAGGCGGCAATATCACAGTTACCTCCGGTACAGACGGTATCCACAGTGAAAACGCAGACGATACCGAAAAGGGATATGTATATATTTCAGGAGGTACGGTCAACATCACAAGCGGCAAGGACTGCATTGATGCGTCCGGCACGATCGATATAAAGGACGGCACATTCACTCTTAACGCAGGCGGCGGTTCTTCCGAAAAGACAACAGGCGACGACAGCGAATCATACAAGGGTGTAAAGGCTGACGGAGTGCTTACAATATCGGGCGGTACGTTTACAATAGACACGCTTGACGACGCTATCCACAGCAACACAGATGTCACCGTTACGGGCGGTACATTTGACATAAGCACGGGTGATGACGGCATTCACGCAGACAACAACACAGTTGTCAGCGGCGGTGAAATCACTATTGAAAAATGCTATGAAGGTCTTGAAGGTCAGACGGTTACGATCAGCGGCGGCAAGATAACACTTACGGCATCGGACGACGGCATAAATGCCGCAGGCGGTGACAACGGCGGTATCGGCGGCGAATTCGGTCCTGACTCATTCTCGGCTGACAGCAACGCAAAGATCACTATTACAGGCGGTGAAATACACGTCAATGCAAGCGGTGACGGACTTGACTCAAACGGCGATCTTGAGATTTCGGGCGGTACGGTTTATGTATACGGTCCTACAAGTGGCGGTGATGGCTCGCTCGACTATGAAGGAAATGCGGTAATTACAGGCGGCACTGTTATTATGGCAGGCTCTGACGGTATGGCTATGAACTTCGGCTCGGAGTCAACACAAGGCTCTATACTTGCAAGCACAGGTAACGCAAGCGCAGGAACTACCGTAAAGCTCACTGATTCAAGCGGTAACATAATCGCAGAGTTCACGCCTACCGTATCATTCCAGACGGTTGTAATAAGCACACCCGATATCACATCGGACGGAACTTATACCTTGACAGTCGGCGACAGCACTCAGGAGATCACCATGTCGGGCTACATCTACGGCAGTGGTAGCGGCATGGGCGGCGGAATGGGAGGACAGCCTGGCGGAATGGGAGGCGGTTTCGGCGGCGGCGATCGCCCCGATGATAACGGTCAGGGCTTCGGCGGAGGTAATCCTCCCGATATGAACGGCGGTCAGAACGGTAATATGACAGCCAACGCATAACAGTGATAACGAGTTATAGTTAATATACACCTTACAGCAAAAATCACCCCGACAGAATCTCCTGTCGGGGCGGTTTTTGTTGCACAAATAGGCTCTTTGTCAATAGTT
>DJPL01000067.1:0-12117 GCA_002437415.1 Ruminococcaceae bacterium UBA6413
CCCAACTATTGACAAAGAGCCCATAAAAATAACCGCCCTGTTTTTCGGGGCGGTTATATGTTTAATTCTGTGCTTCGGTATCGTTGTTTTCGCTATTGTCGGGGGTTTCTGTAGCATACTCGTCCGACAGGTTATCTTCGATCCACTTAGCCATCATAAGCGGTGAAAGAATGATATCCATTGTCTTCTGTTCGCCGTCGCTGACGCTTTCCATTGTGACTATCTCACCCTGTTCGCGTCCCTCGCTGCCGATGATATCGTATGTCAGCTGGCAACGGTACTTGATTGTGCATAGCAGGAACTCGGGCGGGATAACATCGCAGGTGGAGATCTCATCAAGCCATACGAACGGGCTCATACCGCCTATGCTGATGTCCTCAATTATCCAACCGCTTGCGGCATAGGAGTCGTTTGCACACATATAAAGAGAGAACTTGAACTTTTCTTCTCTGTCGTCCTTGAACAGACCGACCTCAAAGCTCTTTATAACGTAGTTGTTGATAATGCTGGACTCAAATCCGCAACACGAGCAGGTTCCGCCGTAGCCGAACATCGTACCGTTGATATCCTTTGCAAAGTAGTTGCGGTAAACACGCAGATTTGAAAGGTTACGCAGTGCCTTGTACTTTGTACGCAGGAATGCAAGCTCGCCTGCCGTGATTGAGGGCAGAGGCTTGTAGTAGTACGGGATCTGATCGAGAAGAACCTGGTTCGGTTCTTCCGTGCTTGAATAGAACTGGCTGAGAACATTGTTGTTTTCGCCTATCAGCAGATATTCGACGTACTTTGCAAACTCGGGCTTTGTGCAGTCGTCACGCAGTACAACGTACTTTGTGATGTTGTTGCGCTCTTCCTCTGTTATCGGGTCGTTTATGTCAATAATGCGTATGATCTTGTCTTTCTCGCCGAGGAGCGCTATGCGGGGGATCTTAAGGTCGCATATATAAAGGTTCGGGATTACTGCCGATACCTTTTCGTCGGTGAGGTTGTTTTCGCGCAGTAAGCTCATCAGAGAGGACTTTTCAAATGAGTAGCCCGACTTCATAAACGGGAAGTCGAATACACGTCCGTTGAACATACCGCAGTTGATAAGTGCGTATACGTCGCCGATTATTTCAAGAAGGTCGGCGTTGGTGATACTGCTCGGTATCATAAACTGCTTGCCGTAAGCGGCAAATCTGAACTTCTTGTTGATATCGAGCTGGAGCGTGATATCACTGCCTTGCTGTTTCATCTCACGCAGGAAGGTCATTGTGTCCTTGCCCTGTGTGAAGCTGTTTATCAGCATATTTATGACTTCGTTGTATATCTGGTGATTTTCAAAGCTGTTCTTGTGGGCAACTATGCAGTCGTAAGCACGCTTGAGGTTGTGTACCGTCATTCGCGCAACGTCAAAGTTGTGGGTGATGTCACGGTAATGTACGTTGAACTGGAAGTATCTCATTCCTATCTTGTAGTCCTGACCGTACATTGTGTCGAACAGACCGAGCGCACCGATAAGCGCTTCTTCATCGGCGACCGCATCGTTTATAACGTACTTGCCGAGCTTTAAGCTTACTATGCTCCTGAAGCCGAAGCTTAAGTCAAAGTCCTTGATAGCGGGGTTCTTCTCGCTGTCGAGAACATAGGTATTGCCGTCAAAGTTAAAGTTGTAGCAGAATTCTCTGCCTTCCTCCTCCGTTTCCTCGTCGATCCAGTTGTAGCTTGCCATTATGATGTTTTCGGGCATATCCGCTACGTCCTTGCGCATCTTGGCAAGCTCGTCCTCGATATACTCGGTGAACGCCGCGCCGCTTTCATGCTCCTGCTTTGAAACGTGGTCGGTCATTGAGAAGAAGCCGAGCTGTTTTACCTCGGAGTAGGGCATAGCCTCAGTCTTGCCGGGGAGCAGGAGTGATATGCTGTTATGGAACACGCTGCGCAGGTCGCCGACCATTACGCTGGTCGTCAGATAGTTGCTGAAGAACTCAAATACATAATGCTTCGGACGCATATAGTACTTTTCGGAATTTGTCCTTTTCAGCAGTTCAAGCACAAAGTAACGTGAGTACTTGTCTATCATGAACTTGAGATCCCTGTTTATAGCCTCGGAGACCTCTTCCTCACACTCGTGGCGTATGCCTGTTCTGTGGGTCGTGATGTATGAGTTCGGCACGCTTATGAAGAATGCCGACAGCTTTTCCTTGATAAAATCCTCGCCTGTTGACTTGATAAGACCTGTCAGCTCATAGGTAGAGAAGTAGTTGTACTTATCAAGCAGTACCCTTACGATCGTATCGCGTCTTGCGGCTGATACGGCAAACGGAATGAGGTATACAAAGCCCTCGTTTTCGTGCCAGATGAACTCAATAACGCTCTTGCCGTTCTGAAGAAAACGTACTGTCGGGTCATCGTCGGGGGTCTTCTGGTAACGGATAACCTTATATACGGCAAGGGGCTTGCCCATATCCATTACTGCTATATTGAAGGTACGGTTGGGGTTTTCCGCCTCGCCGAATCTTCCGAGCTGTTTCTTTCTGATAAAAGCAAAGCAGAACTCAACAAGGTTTATGTATTCGCCCTTGTGGATAGTGAGATTTACAAGGTTCTCCTTTATCTTTGCCTGCTCTTCCTCAGATACCTTGAAGATTATCTCGGTGCCCTTGAATACGGGGGCGGTGAGATTGAGCTCTCTTATCTTGAGTATTCCGGCATCGTTTACTATTCTGAAACTAAAGTTGTTGGAGCGTAGCTTCAGCCATTCTACATTCATGAATACGCTCTTTGAGCCTACGCCGAAACGACCCTCACGGGACTTGTCACCGTCGCTTCTGCCTATACTGAGATAGTAAAGTATCTGCTCAAGCGTGAAGCCGTCCTCGTTGTATGTCAGCCTTACCTCGCCGTCCTGCTCAAAGTTGAACAGTACCTTGATATCGGGGTCGGAGTAGTAACAACCGAATGTATTTTGTAAAAGCTCTCTGATTATCGACTCCTTGGGATAGTCGCTTACCGACAGAGAAGCGTTGTACGGAGTACGTCCGCCGAATACCGAGTTGAAATAATCCTTGAACGGAGTGCTGTCGGCTTCACCTGTGTAAAGCAGGTTCTGCATCTTCATCAGCGACTGTTCCATTACCTCGCGGTTTTCGTTGGCGTGCGCCTGATAAAAGTCGCCTAAAAGTCCCGCGATTTCTTCGTTACGAAAAGCCTCCACCTTACATCACTCCCTCATTGTATTTTTTCATAAATTGTCTGAAAGTTTCCTGTATCATAAAGTTGTCGGTGAGATACCGCCACGAATTAAGCAATACAGGCATCTTTACCGTGTCGGGGAGCTCATTTACGCATAAACGCAGCTCTGCGCTCTTGTTATCGGTAATGAAATTCTCAAATGCCTTTTCTGCGGCGCGTATGCCCGATGAAATATCAGCTGCGGCACAACGCTCCTTATATGCCCGGAACTGCTCGCTGTAAAGGCTTTCTTCAAGCTGTGTTCCGCCGAGCGCGACTATATGCTGCTGTTCGTCAAGATAGAGCAGAGCGCCGCCGAAACGCTCCAGCGCTTCCTTTATCATCGGCTTCAGCACCTTTTCCTCGGTCGAGGCATTTTCCTTTATCCTGTTTTCAATGCCGAAGGCACGGTATATCTTGTCGAGCTTCAGCTTTGTATATTCGTGTGTCTTTGCCGCAGTAGCTATATCTATTGACGGCGATATGTTGTAATCACTCCTGAACTGGGTGATCACATCGTGGCAGTTTGAAACCTCGCCCGTGTACGAGCATACATACTGTAGATCTCTTATGCCGTCCGTTATCAGCTGTGCGGCGTTCGGAAGGTCAAACAGCACGTTTCTGCCGGGAAGTCCTGCAACTATGCTCTTGTATATCTTTCCGAAGAGTACCTTTGACAGCATTCTTGAATCGAACAGCTTGTTCTTGTCGGAGAATACGATAAATTCTCTTGACTGCTCGTTCTTTCCGCCGTGACGTGCGGCACGCTGTTCAAATATAACCGGGCTGTCGGGCAGCTCATAGTTGAATATATGAGTAAAGCGCTTTACCTGCGGGCTTATAGAGCCTATCTTGTCAACGGTAAGAACTATTCTCGCGTTGTCGCGCGTGTCGTTTGTGAAGTTATCGTATCTTGTGTTGAAGATATCGCCCCTGTCGATCTTGAGCAGTCCATTGATATTCGGATACAGGGCGGAAATAACCTTTTTCAGATAAAGGATAGTCGAGCCTGTCACGCAGTATACCACGGCGCGGTTCTCAGAACCCTTGAGCACATCGTCAAGCTTTGTGAGGAAGCAGTCGAGCTTCTTGTCGACATCGCGCAATTCCCTGACATCGGCTACGTTGTATGTGGGCTTGGTGTAGGTCTTTTTCGCTTCAAGACCGTATTCTTCAAAGATATTGCCGCCTTGCGCGTACAGCGGAAGTCCTGTCTTTATATCGATGAGTCTGCGTGAATTTGAAATGAAATCCTGTGAGAACTCATATTCAAGCATTGTAACGTTTCTTGAAACCTCGCCGTTGTATACGGACTTGTCAAAATAGCGCATAACGGGTGTATAGGGGTTGAAACATATAGTCTTTTCGTCAAAGCTTATGCTATCAACTGCCGCCGCCTTGCTTTCGTCTGCGAGAAGGCTCTTTACAAGTCCCTTTATCTCGTCATAGCTCTGAGTATAGCCACAGGGAACAGGGCTCAGTATCACGAGCTTTTCAGCCTTTGCGCGTATATGCTCGGTATAAAGCTCGCAGTGCATTCCCGAGGTGCTAAGCCCGGCATCGATTATGACCAGATCCCATGTAAGACCCGCATCGGCAAACTTCTGCATAAGAGGATTGTCCGCTTCAAGTGCTTCTTCTGCGATTATATATGTATTTGACGTGTTTTCGTTAAAGTAGGTGATAGCCTTTGACGAGCCCGATATCATCTTGAAATCGACACCGTTTGAGGTTACTACCGAGCGGTACCAGCTGTGCATAAGGTGTCGCGGGCATATCAGCAGGATATTGGGTGCCTGCTTTTCAAGTACGGTATCAAGTATGCTTACCTGAGCCTTTGTCGCTTTGTCCGCTCCGTATTCGTCAAGGACAAGGCAAAAGCCGAATTTATTTAACTTTTCGTGAAAAGAACAGCTAATCGCACTTATATCTTTGCCATAGTACGATATCCATTTGATCTCTTCGGTATTCACTAGATCACCCTCCGCTCTGCCCGCGTACACAAGGCGGGCTGAATAATATAACTATTATAATACATTTGAGCATTTTTTACAACCGATATTTTGCATTTTATAGAATTTCAATAAATTTTTACGCTCAAATTTAGCAAAAAGCGACAAAAACCGCTGTGGTATATATAGCTATGATGTGAGAAAAAATTCACGGAAATTTCTTCACATTGTTCGACTATACTTGACAAAACACGATAAATATAGTATGATACTGGTATATGTCAAAGGGGAGTGGTGCGCTTGTATTTCGGTAGCGTCAGATTTTTCAAGCATCTGATACTGACTGTTACGGCTTTGCTTATAATCGTGCCTACAGTGCTTTGTATAATTCTTGCAGTAGACAACGGCAAAAAGTCGGCAGAGATAGACAGGCTCAATTCGTGCCTGTCGGCACAGGATATATCGTCTTCGGCGACAGAAAATTCCGATAATTCCGCTGACAGCAACAGCTCGGCGGACAACACAAAAAAGGCGGAGCCTTCTGTGACCGAAAGCAAGCCTGTAGATTTAGACTCGGCACCGGTATCGATATGGAATTCGGAGTCGGAGGTTTCATCGCAGTCGGAAGCTTCATCACAGTCCGAAACCACGCCGGATACAACAAACGAGCCGGTAAGCGTACCCGAAAGCAGTGAAGATCCCGAGGACAGCAGTGATGCCGACAAGTCATATGCTGAGCTTTATCCCGAGCTTTACACGGATAAATATGACGGCGAATATGAGGACAGCGCGAATACCGTATATCTTACTTTCGATGACGGACCTTCGGTGCTGACTGAGAACCTGCTGTATTATTTACGACAGGAGGACGTAAAGGCAACATTCTTTGTTGTTCCCGAGCGTACAGAATACTGTTATTCATTGCTCAAAGAAATAAGCGACGCGGGACATACGATAGGTATCCATTCCGCTTCTCACGATTACGAAAAGATATATGCCTCGGTCGACGCTTTTCTTTACGATTTCAAGCAAGCGTATGACATAGTGCTTGAGGCTACGGGAAAAGCACCCGATATATACAGATTTCCCGGCGGCAGTATAAACGACTACAACGCAGATACGCGTGACGATATAATAGCGGAGATGGACCGCAGAGGATTTACATATTTCGACTGGAACGTGGACAGCAACGACTGGCAGGGCTACGGCTGGACAACGCTTTACACAAATGTGCTCGCCGACGCGCAGGAGTTTTCAACGCCTGTGATACTGTTCCATAATACAGGCGACCGCGACAATACGGTGCTTGTGATAGAGGATATCATCAAGGCACTTAAAGGCAAAGGATATAAATTCGGCAGTCTTTCGCAGAAGACCGAACCGATCCAATTTCAATAAATAATTCTGATTTCAAGAAAGGGATAACAATGGGAATCAAGGATAATTTTTCGCAGGCTATGAAGGAGCTTACAAATCCCAGATCGTCCGAAAACCGCAAAGAGGTCAAGGACGTTGCGGCATATATGAATGATACTGCCGATACACAGTCGGGTGAAGCCGCACAGAATGCACAGCCAAAGCAGGACAATGTGCAGTCTTCACAGACTTTTACGGGAAATGCTCAGGAGCAGAATGTTCAGAATGTACAGCAGGGTACAGCGGCAAACAGCGGCTTTTCGGGTCAGAATGCCGGACAGGATTTTTCACAGCGCATAGCCCGTGATATGAATGACCGGTATAATCAGAACAACGGCTTTGCACAGAATATGCAGAGTGCACAGAATGCGGGATTTGCTCAGAACGCTCAGGATAACAGCTTTAATCAGGGTATGCAGAACAATATGAACGACCGTAATAACGGCTTTGCGCAGAATATGCAGAATTCGCAGAACGGCGGTTTTGCACAGGATAACGGCGGATCGGGCTTCGGCGGTACACCCTTTGCAGGCGGTATGAGAGCGGACAGCACTCAGGAAATGACGGTTATTTCAAAGAATACAATGATCGACGGCAATGTGCGTTCATTCGCCGATATGAAGATAGACGGCAATATAAAGGGCAACGTTGAAACTACAAAGAATATAAACATCAACGGCAAGGTCGTAGGCGACCTCACCTGCGATAACATCAGTATGAAAAACTCAGCTATCCAGGGTAACGTTCGCCTTAAGGGTCAGGCTGTTATGGCAAACGACTCAATGCTGATAGGCGACCTTACATCTCAGGTAGCTCAGCTCAACGGTAAGATAAAGGGCAATATCGAGATCTCGGGCAAGATACAGCTTGACAGGGATTCTGTTATAATCGGTGATATCAAGGCAGGCTCTATCGCTATATCGGACGGCGCGGTCATAAACGGTTTTGTAACAACGACTTACCTTTCGAAGGACGAAAGCGCAAACATCTTCCCCGAAAGCATAGCGCTCGGAGAATAAGCATATTATTAAACATTCAGCCCTGCTATGCGGGGCTTTTGTTGACTTAGGAGAATTATTATGCCACTTAACACAGAAAACAAGGTGCTGACACCCGAACAGATAGAAGGCAACAAACAGGAGATACTCGATATCTTCGCAAAACACGTTCACAGGGACGGTATCGAAAAGCTGCTCGACTATCTTGTAAACAAGAGCGACTTCTTTATCGCGCCCGCAAGCACACGCTTTCACGGCTCGTATGACGGCGGACTTGCACAGCATTCGCTGAATGTATATCACTGCTTCAAGGCATACCTTGAGCGCGAGCGTGTGCGTGATATGTACAAGCTCACGGCAAGCGGGGAAACTATGGCTATATGCGCTCTTCTGCACGACATATGCAAGGTGAACGTTTATACAAGAGGTACGCGCAACGTCAAGAATGAGCAGACAGGGCAGTGGGATAAGGTGCCTACATACTTCTTTGACGATAAACTGCCTTACGGACACGGCGAAAAGTCCGTTTATATGATAACGGGCTTTATGCGGCTTACCCGCGAGGAGGCGTTCGCTATCCGCTATCATATGGGATTTTCGGGAGAAGAGAATGCAAACAACGTGGGAAAGGCATTCGAGATGTTCCCGCTTGCATTTGCGCTGAGTACGGCGGATATGGAAGCCTCGTATTTCCTTGACTGATATGTTGAAAGCGCACCGTGACGGTGAGCTTTTCATTATACAACAAAATGAACCCCGCAATCACCTTGCGGGGTTCAAACTGTTTATAAAGTGTTCGGATTACTTACCGAGTGCGAGCTTACCCATAGCGTCAGCCTGCATAATAGCGTCATACAGCTCAACGGGCTGTACATCACCTGCAAGGTTGTGGATAGTTTCGCCGGGGATACAAGCGTTCTCGGAGATCGTCTTTACCTGCTCAGGCGTAGTAACGCCGATCTCTTCAAGCGTTACAGGAAGACCGACCTCAAGACAGAAGTCCTGTACTTCTTTGAATTCTTCCTTGGGTGCGCCCTCGAGTACGAGCTGTACAAGCGTGCCGAGTGCAACACAGCAACCGTGATCTGCGTGCTTTATGCCGAGAGAGGTTACGCCGTTGTAGAACGAGTGAGCGGCGGCACAGTTTACGTTATCAGCACCGACACCGGAGAGGTAAACATTAGCCTCAACGATATTCTCAAGTGCGGGAGTGACTGCGTGTACCTTACAAGCTTCAACAGCCTGCTTGCCGTATTCGCGGAGCGTGTCATAGCAAAGACGTGCGAGTGCCTGTCCCGCTCTTGTGATACCTGTACCCTCAAGGCTCGCGGACTCTGTACGGATAGAAGCACGACCCTCAAAATATGTGCCGAGTGCATCGCCCATACCCGCGATAAGGAATTTGACAGGCGCGTTGGCGATAACGGTCGTATCGACCATTACAGCATCGGGATTGGTAGGGTAGAACAGGTACTTGTCAAAGCTGTGGTCATCGTTGTAGATTACCGAAAGACCTGTGCAGGGAGCGTCTGTAGCCGCAACTGTAGGCACGATTACAATGTGTCTGCCGCTGTAGTATGCGGTAGCCTTTGCTGTATCAACGGCACTGCCGCCGCCTACGGCTACAACTGTATCGATATTGTCCTGCTCGACAATAGCCTTCATTTTGTTTATCTCACCGTTGCTGGATATTCCGCCGAATATCTCATAACGTCTGTAGTCGTCAAGCCCCTCAAAGCTCTTTTCGATCTTGTCGTGGCAAGCCTTATAACCGCTGTTTGAGCATACAAACAGCCAGCGTTTGCCCATATAGCCCATCTCTTCGTGAAATTTAAGGAGAGCATCTCTGCCCTGAACATATTTGAGCGGTTCACGCATCGCTCTTAATCTTCCCATCATAAATGAAGCACCTCCGTAGGTTTGTAAGTGATTGCGGATATCGTATCCGTTTTTACGATTTATTTATATCACCTTTTAGGGGCAATGTCAATATTTACGGGTATTCCGATTTTTGATATGGGTATGTCAAATTTTCATTGCGGTGAACAGAAAAGCAGAGGGCATAATTGCATTTTATGATTAAAGCAGATCAAGTATCATTTCTTCACTCCACAAATCGTTGGGATATATAGAAATTTCATCTTTGTGTTTTCGTATAATTCGGATAGGCTCAATGGTATTATCATAAACGTGCATTATGTCACATATTTTCATAAGTTCTTTAATATTATTAAGAGATTTGATATATCGTGCTCTGATTAAATCTTCATCAACATTATGTCCGCCTGAGGCTACTCTTGCTGATACTCTGGCAACATTTACAGATGCATCTACTGTTAATATGAAGAAACATTTGATGAAATATCCCTCTTCTTTGGCTTTCTTCAGAATATCAAGTTTATAGTGTGAAGAAAGAACGGTTTCAAAAGTAAAATCTTCTTTTCGCTCAATAGATCGGTATCTCATTTCATCGACAAGACGAGCCGCTTCTATATTATCCATTCCGGTAGCCGCAACTATATCATCAGCGTTTGTATAGGTGCCGACTTTGTCAAAATATGTTGTAACAGTACTTTTGCCGGAACCGTTAGGACCTGCAAAAACAAGAACCATAGGCTTTCTTTCAGACATATTTTTTCTCTCCGTCGGGTGTTGCTATATATGCTTGTTTTCTTTGTTTATCGTACATTGCAATTGGCTTTTTGCACGTTTTTGCCCTGCTGATAGCCGCTTTTACAGCTTCACGGGCTCTTTTATCCATTTCAGCATCATTTTCCGAAACCGGTTGCGAGTTTTCGTTTTCAGTTATAATCGTTATTGTTTGTTCGTTGTTAAGCCTTACTGTTTTTTCCATCAACTACTCCTCCTTCACAAAGAGTTATTTTGTCAGCCTTGTTTAACATACTTGTAAATCAGGTCAGTACAACCGATATTGTGATAAAATATTATTAGTCGGTGTCAACCGACGCGGCGGATTTTATGTCTGAGGTTATTATATCATATTATAGTCGTGCATTCAACAAAACGAGAGCTTTTGTTTTGCACTTTTCCATAAAATCAACATATAACAAAAACCTCGCAGACTTCTCTGCGAGGTTTTGTGGTGACCCGTACGGGAATCGAACCCATGATTCCGCCGTGAAAGGGCGATGTCTTAACCGCTTGACCAACGGGCCGAAGAAATGGTAGCGGCAGTCGGATTTGAACCAACGACACCCTGGGTATGAACCAAGTGCTCTAGCCAACTGAGCTATACCGCCATATCTTCCGTTTCTGTCACTCTGTCTCAGCGACTTTTATATTATATCACAGCGTTTTACGTTTGTCAACACTTTTTTTGAAATTTTTTCGTTTTTTACGACAGCTAAATTCATTTTACTTTATTCTGTACGCTGTGATATTATATATCAGTGTCAAAATCAGACCTCGGCGTATTGCTTTCTGCCTGTTTCAAAAATATTTCCGCCCGTTGCGTCAATCGCGACTATCAGCGGGAACTTGTCAAATGTAAGCCTTTTTACACTTTCACAGCCGAGGTCTTCAAAGGCTATTACCTCGCATTCGGTGATACATTGACAGGCAAGCGCACCCGCACCGCCTATTGCACAGAAATATACCGCGCCGTTGCGCTTTATAGCGTCGACAACAGCCGCATTGCGTTCACCCTTGCCGATCATCGCGGACAGCCCCATATCAAGCAGAAGCGGAGCATAGGGATCCATTCTGCCAGATGTTGTCGGACCGCATGAGCCTATAGCCATACCCTCTTTTGTGCCTGTAGGACCTGCATAGTAAATAGCTGCACCGTCAATTTCAAACGGAAGCTTTCCGCCCTCCTCGATAAGCTGTTTTATACGCTTATGTGCGGCATCGCGGGAGGTATATACTGTTCCGCTGAGCTCTATCTTGTCGCCGGCTCTGAGCGTTTTTGCCTTTTCTTTAAGTTCGCTTGTGTTGAGTTCCAAGGTTGTTCTCCTTATCTCTTCGTGAATTATTATGCCGGAAAGCGTATGCTTTCCGGCAACGGGTATTTACTTTTATTAAAGGTCGAAGAAGCCGACGTTGTCTGAGCTCATCTCATCGTCATCGTCGCCGTCAAGACCTTCCATCATCTTGAGATCCCATGAAGGATCGTACTGCGCGGTGTTTGTGTTCATATTATCGTTTATTCCGCCCAGCATTGAGGAATAATCGGACATATCTATCTTTTCTTCCTTTGTCGATGCGGCGGGAGCGGTAGGATCGTCAAACGAAGAGGTCATTCCGTCGTCGTCTGCCGCTTTATGAGCGGGCGGAGGCGTTATCGTCATACCGTTCATCTGCGCTTCAAGATCCTTCCACGGATCGTTTGCCTTTTCCTCCTTGCCGGCTACACCCATTGAACGACTTTCGTTGAGCTTTTCTTTAGTTTGGTCTGTACCACGGTCTACAGCTCGCTCGGCAGGAGCGGGAGCTTCTGCAAGTAAGTCGCTGAAATCGTCTTCGGCTGCGGCAGGTTCTTCCTTAACTGTGGGTGCGGGCTCTTCGGCAAGCAGATC
>DJPL01000067.1:12268-62115 GCA_002437415.1 Ruminococcaceae bacterium UBA6413
GCAAGCAGATCGCTGAAATCGTCCTCTGCTGCGGCAGGCTCTTTCTTAACTGCGGGTGCAGGTGCAGGAGCGGGCTCTTCGGCGAGCAGATCGCTGAAATCATCTGATGCAGGTTCTTCTGCGGGTGAAGCGGTAACTATGGGTTCTTCTTCAAGAAGCTCCGATACGTCGGCAACGGCGGGAGCCTCCTCTACAAGAAGATCGCCTGTGTCGACATTGTCTGTTGAAATATCATCATCGCCTGATACTATCTCGAATGAGCTTAACAAACCGTTATTGTCTGTAAGCATATCGTCAATATCGTCATTGTCGCTTTCATCTGCCTGAGCGGGCATATCAAGCTTAAGCTCAAAATTGTACGGCTCAACGCTCATCGGAGCATATGAGTCAAGCTCGCTTTCGTCAAATCCGCCGATGTTCTCAAGCTCTGCCTTTGCACTGCTGAGCTGAGCATCGTCCGAAAGCTTTTCTTCCGGAGCGTCTGTAGCCTCTGAAGCGGGAGCTTCTGTGTTCTTAGCATCCTCGACAGCCTTTGAAACAGCATCGTTTACTGCGTTTACTTCATCGGAAGCCTTGCTCTTTGCTTCGTCGATAGCTGTTGCTATTGCGCTCTGAGCATTTGTGATCGCTTCATTTAAAGCATTGCTTACTGCGGCAAGTACAGCGGAAACGTCAACTGCGGGAGCAGCTGTGCCCGATGTTACACTGCCTGCAAACGCGTCAGCCTTTTCGAGGACTGACTGCTTATAATCATATGTTTTCTGTACCGTGTCGGCAAAATATGCCTTTGCGGCTGTAATGATCTCTTCTGCCTTTTTCTGCGCATCGGCTACTACCGCATTTGCATCGGCATTTGCCTTTGCCGAGATCTCGGCGAGCTGTGCGGGATTTATAGTTCCGCCGCTGTGCTTTGCCTTATCTATCTTAGCTGCCGCCTGCTTCTTGAATGCGGCAAACTCTTCCGTCAGAGCGGAATGCTTATCCTGAAGGACATGGAGCTCCTTTTCGGTCTGGGCAAGTTTGCGTCTTTCGTCAAGCACCTGTTTCCTGCTCTCAAGGATCTGTGCGTCAAGCTCAGCCTTTTTCTTTTCAAGCTCAGCGGTAAGCTCACTGTCTGAGCCGGTGCCTGCCTGCTGTTTTTCTTCAAGAGCTCTTTTCAGCTCGTCATTTTCTTCTTTAAGGGCTTTACGCTCTTTATTATGCTGTACTATGTATGCCATTACTTCGTTTTTGTCGAAGCCTAAAGGCGATGTTTTAAATTCACCGTTTGTAGATGACGGTTTTTTCTGTTCAGCCATTATCTTACCCCCTGAAAATCTGGTTATTGTTATTATAACAAAAATAATCCCTTAATTCAATAGCGAATTGTAAAGTTTTATCAATTACCCAAAAATGAAAGCCGCTATTGGTGATTTTAACGAAAATTTGCTGTCCGCTATTGTATTTTATCGGTTTGTAGTGTATAATAGTATAAACAACCTTAAAATTATTTCGGTTTTCTGAAGATATTAACGAAAGGACTGATACTTTATGATCGATAAAACAATGCCGTTCTCACTCAAAGACGAAAGAGAAAATGAGATGAAGGAGATACTGACGACAGTTTACGGTGCGCTCAAGGAAAAGGGCTACAATCCGATAAATCAGCTTGTCGGCTATATTCTGTCCGAAGACCCTACTTATATAACTACATACAACAATGCCCGCAGTCTGATACGCCACATCGACCGCGATGAGCTTTTGCAGGCTATGGTAAAGACATATCTCGGTAGCTGACACCAATAATTACAATGGATTACAGACACTCCTTTACGGATACTATTTTCGTAAAGGAGTGATTTTTTTGTACAAAAAAATAGCGGCGGTATCAGCGGCGGCAATACTTCTTTGCGGCTGTACCACAGATAAAAATACAGTAGGACACAATGCGGAGCATGATGACAGAGGCGGTCAGACACCTGCCGAGGCGGCACTGCTGACCGACAGTTCGGAAAAGGTATGCTACGGGCAAGGGTATGAGACCGACAGTGAAAACCGCCCTGTCGGCGCGCTTCAGGCACAGGAGAAGTACGGGGAGTACGGTGGGATATTCATAGGCGACAAGGACGACAGGACGATATACCTCACTTTTGACGAGGGGTATGAAAACGGTTGTACCGGTCGGATACTTGATATCCTTAAATCAAAGAATGTAAAGGCTACATTCTATGTTACGCTGGATTATGTTAAAAGCAGTCCGGAGCTTGTAAGCCGTATGATAAACGAGGGGCATGAGGTAGGAAATCATACCTGTACCCATCCGTCATTACCCGATATCGGCGACGAAGAAGTGCTCGATGAGCTGAACGGACTTCAGCAATATGTCAGTGAGAACTTCGGCGGATATAAAATGAGCACTATGCGCCCGCCGCGCGGAGAGTTTTCGGTAAGGACGCTGAAGGCGGCAAAGAACGCGGGATACGATACGGTATTATGGTCGTTTGCGTATAATGACTGGAATGTTGACGATCAGCCCGACAGGGAAGCGGCGTATAAACGTATAACCTCGGCATCACACAACGGAGCGGTATATCTTCTTCACGCCGTATCAGAGACAAATACGGCAATACTTGCAGATGTGATTGACTACTGGCTGGAAAACGGTTATACCGTCAGAAGCGTAACGGAATAAAAAAAGAGCATCGGCGCATAATAATGCAACCCGATGCTTTTGATGTTAAAAAGAAAACGTCCAAAAAGAAAACGCCCCTCGTGGGGCGTTACGTTAAATCGTTATCCTCAGGAAACAGCGTTTAACTTCTTAGCGAGCTGAGATTTCTTTCTAGCTGCAGCGTTCTTGTGGATAATACCCTTTGCTGCTGCCTTATCAACTGCTTTAACTGCAACCTTAACGTTGTCAGCGTTAGTATCAGCGTCAACCTTCTTCAGAATAGTCTTAAGAGCGGTCTTGTCAGCCTTATTACGAGCCTGCTTTGTAGCAGATACTAAAACTCTCTTCTTGGCAGATTTAATGTTAGGCACTTACGGCACCTCCTTTATTCAGATCTACATATAATCATAGTTATATCTCACAATACGACTTATTATAGCACGTCCGATTTGAAATTGCAATACTTTTTGCAATTTTTTTTAAAAATTTCTGAACGGAGGTCAAATTTATGAAGATGACAGGAAGAACAGAGCTTGCAAGTGAGTTTACAGCCCGAAAAAGCGGCGTATCTTGCGAAAGCTATGAGCTTTACGGCGAAAAAATAACCGAGATATTGATATCGGAGGATGATAAAGCGTCTTTCGGACGCCAAAGCGGAAGATATTATACGATCGACAGCGGAGATGTGCCGTATGTTGACGGTCAGATAAGAGCGCTCTGTACGGTATTCCGTAAGCTTCTGCCGGAGGGAAAGTGCCTTGTTGCTGGACTGGGTAATCCCTCTGTGGCATCGGACAGCCTTGGCTGGAAAACGGCGGGAAAGGTACTTGCGACCTCGCAGTTTGTCGAAAATATGCATAACTCGGACGGTATCGGCAATGTCGCGGTCATACGCACCGATGTCAGCGCAAATTCGGGCATTGACAGCGTATATCATGCGGTATTCTGCGCCGAAAAGACAAACGCCGACTATATAATAGCGATCGACAGCCTTACCTGCAGCGACCCCGAAAGGCTGTGCAGGACTATACAGATAACCGATGCGGGGATAGCGCCCGGAAGCGGTATCGGCGGCAGTAAAAAGCAGCTCGACAGGCACTCGGCGGGTATCCCGGTAATAGCGGTAGGAGTGCCGACATCTATGGAATATGAGAACGGAAGCGACAAATTCTTTGTTACAAGGCACGATATCGACATTGAGATAGCAAGATATTCTCATGTAATATCAACGGCGATAAACCGCACGCTTTGTCCGTTGCTTTCTCAGAGCGATATAGCGATGCTTATGAATTATTCGTGAATAAAACCGCACAGCTGTTCATAAGCTGTATCGAAAGGATGGTGCTTATGAACAGCAATAAAAGCAAAGGTGCAATAAAAATACTCACAGTGGGGCTTGCGGCGGCGGTAATATCCTTTACGCTGACAGGCGTTGCGGAAAATGTAGTCAGCGGCGCACTGCGCTCAGATGATATCGCATACGGGCTTAAACGGCTGACGGTGCTCAGCGCGACGCTTGCTATGCCGATAAACGAATTTGACAAAAACGAAAGTACACAGACTGATGATACCGTTTCTCAGGACAAGCCCGAAACCCCTGCCGGGGAAACAGCTTCAGCAGAAAGTGTTGAAGAGCTCCCGCACAGCGAGAGCGTAGCCACATCAAATACACCCAGCACTACGGAAAGCGAACCGACGGAGTCGCTTGTACCCGCACTTGCTCCCGTGGAAAGCAAGACAGGGCTTATTTCGCTCAATATAAGAAAGGACAAGGACGACCTGACCTCTTATACGGCAAAGGACGGAGTGACGGAAGAGAAGCACTACGGCAAGATCACCGGCGACAATGTGGTGGAGCTTGAGCACGGACAGGTGAGAAACTGTACGGAAATGCCGTCAAATGTTCTGCTGACCGAGGGCACAAGAAAGCCGGGTATCAGGATAGAAAGCGGCAGTGACCCGCAGGTGCTGATAATACATACCCATACCACCGAGAGCTATGAGCGCGACAGTGACGGATATTACGATACCTCCTATTCGGGACGATCGCTGTGTCCCGCAAACAGTGTTGTAGGAGTGGGAGCGGTTCTTGCACAGACACTTGCCGACAACGGCATAAGCACAATTCATGACGGTACGGTTTTTGATGACCCGATATACAACTATTCCTATTCAAGAAGCAGGGAGCGCATAGAGGAGATACTGAAAGAGTATCCGTCAATAAAGGTAGTGCTTGATATCCACCGTGACGGAATAGCGGACGGAGATGTAAGAATTGCGCCGGTAGCCGAATTAAACGGCAGAAAAGCCGCGCAGATCATGATAATATGCGGCTGTGACGACGGTACGGGGATACTTCCCGATTACATACACAACCTCAGGTTTGCAACGTATCTGCAAAACGGTATTGAAGCCGATAATGAGGGACTGACGCGCCCTATGCTGTTTGATTACCGTTTTTACAATCAGGATCTTACAAGGGGATCGCTTGTCATTGAGTTCGGAGCGCTTGCAAACGATATAAGTCAGGTCAGATATTCCGCAGAGCTTGCGGGAAAAAGCATTGCGCGCCTGCTCACAGAGCTGATGTAAAAATGTAAACATTATGCATTTTTCACAATTACTTTACCTCTGTTTTGTAAGAAGCGGCATAGACAAATTCCTCGGAATATGTTATAATGTATTGAATGCATTATACTGTAATGCGTTAAATAATAACTTATGAGAGGGAAAAGCAATGAAGAATTATCTTAAACGACCGCTTGCGGGAATACTTGCTTTATCGCTTGTATTCGGTTCTGTATCCTTACAGACATTTGCGGACGAGCTTGAATGGGAAGCTGTGCAGACAGGTATAGTGACAGCGACCGACGATGTTCAGAATCCGTCAAATAATGTAATAATCACCACAGTTGACGGCAGTTATCCCGTAAAGGACGCAACGACTATATACATTGACAAAGGTACGTCAAGTGAATTTAATTTGCGTATCGGTGACGGTGTTGAAAACTGCGATGACAGCATTGTATTAGGTATAGCTGATGACGCAGAGAAGAAAATAGAATGCACACTGAAGCCTACAGATGATCCTTTACAGGAAACGCTTACTATAAAGGGTATAACTCCGGGTACATATTCTGTTGTGGTTGCCACAAAAAGCGGTAAAGCAAATCAGAAAATAAATTTAGTTGTGCTTAATCCCCTGACCGGAGCAAAAATCAAAAACGGCAACAAAGATGTAACCGACAGCGGAAACATGGTAAGGGATAATAAACGGATTGAGTTTACAATTACAAATGCTCCGTCAAATACGACCGATACAATAGTGTGGAGTGTCAGCGATACCGGTAAGGCTGAGATATCTTCCGACGGTGTTCTCACTGCTAAAAGTGCCGGCACGATAACAGTAACCGCATCGGCTGTAAATCCGTATTATGATAAATATGACTATCCTGCGCAGCAGCTCAAAGCATACGGACTTAATCAGAGAGACTACAGTTGCTCGACTACAGTTACTATACTTGAGTCAAACCCGATGACGGATCTCCGTTTTGAAGACGAAGATAATAATCCGATAAGTTCGATTAACCTGAACACGGGCGATACATATAATGCCGATGGCATTCTTAAACGTGAATTGAAGGATGAAAACAACTCTTCCACCGACTATATATCATGGAAGTCAAGCGATACATCAGTAGTCACAGTAGATGAAAAGACAGGTATGTTGACCTGTCAGAAAAAGAGCGGCTTTGCAACGATAACAGCAATGACTGACAGTGCAGATCCTGTCAAGGCTTCATTTGTTGTAAACGTATCATCACCTGCGACTGTCCTTTCATTCAGCAGCAGTAAGTATATGCTGGATATGGGTGAAAGAAATGAGTCCGATGTAATGGTACTCGAATCACCTAACACTGCAGATGAGCCCCTTATATGCACGGTTACGGAGGGTGAAGATGTTGTAGAGGTGCTCGGAGTATCCGACGGAAAAACTCCGAATATCAAGGTATTCAGACTTAAGGCACTTAAGACCGGTACGGCAAAAATCACGGTCAGCACAGACAGAATTGCAACAGAGGGTAATGAAACTCCCGAGAACATCTCGGCAACCTGTGAGATCGAGGTCGTAGACTCTATTGCTTCATATGTGTCATTCAAAATAAACGAGCCTATCGCAGATGTTGTATATAACGGCGAGGTCCAGACACTTAAGCCTGTTGTTACGGACGCCGCAGGCAACGAGCTTACAGAGGACAAGGACTATACTCTTACATATAACGGCGACACACTGAATGCGGGACTTGTAACGGTGCGTGTTGCAGGTATAGAGTCTGCCGCACAGTACGGAACGATCGATATAACATATCAGATACTTCCCGCTGATATCAGTGCGATCACAAAGCCGACTTTAAAGGATATGACTTATAATTTCGGCAGTGAGCTAAAGCCTACTGTACCGACAATAAAGTATCGCAATCTTTCGCTTGTTCTGAATACTGATTTTACTGTAGAATATATAAATAATACCGATGCCGGCACAGCAACGGCTACGATCACCGGTATGGGTAACTATACAAGCAGCTTTGCCGTGGACTACGAGATCCTGCCCAGAAGTATATCATCTGTACAGGTAAGCAATACTAAATCGTACACATACACGGGTGATGAGATAATCCCCGACTATGTGCTTACAATCAACGGCGGAAATGTTGTTCTTGCCGAGGGTGTAGACTATACGACGGAGATCGTCAATAATGTAAACGTAGGCAATGCAGATGCTACATTTACAGGTGTCGGAAACTATACCGGAACCTTATTAAAGAAGAATTCATTTAAGATAACAAAGAAGAATGTAACTGAAGACAGCGAAGTAAGCGTCAGCGATATACCCGAACAGGGATATATGGGCGGTATGCCTGTTAAGCCTGAGCCGACAGTAGTTTATAACGGCAGAACGCTTACAGAGAATGTCGACTATACGCTGAATTACTCCAACAACAGCAACCCCGGTAATGAAGCGTCGGTTACGCTTGATTTCAATAAATCGGCTAACTTTACCGGATCGATCAAGAGATTTTTCACTATTGTAAACAGAGATGTCAAGAACCCCGCAAAGGGTATCAAAGCATTTGACAAAAACGGCAAGGAAATTGCAAATGACGCTGTGCTCTATATCGATGTGGGTGAGGTCATGGATATCGATATCGCCATAGACGATGCAGACAATATCAGTGACGACTGCCTGCTAGTAGCAATACAGTCCAGCAATAAGAATGCTACTGTAGGCTTTACAGAATACTCAAAGGACGGCAAAACAGCATCTATCAGTGTAAAAGGCAAAACAAAGGGCTCTTTTGAAATGCAGATCTCATCGCTCAGCGGTGAGCTGAACAAGAAGCTTAAGTTTACTATACTTCAGCCTGCGACAAAGCTTGAGCTCTATAACGGCAGCGAAAAGGTTACAGATAGCGGCGTATTTGTGGCTGAAAACCACCAGACGGCATTCACTGTAAAATACACGCCGAGCAATACTACTGATAAGGTTGAATGGTTTGTTGACGATACCACAAAGGCCGAGATCTCAAAGGACGAGGGCATGCTGACAGCCAAGAAGGCGGGCACGGTAATAGTTACCGCTAAGGTAAAGCCTTCGGAGAACTCAGAAAGAGGCTTATATGTTACAACTACGGTAACGGTAGTAAAGGCAAATCCGATAACAGAGCTTAATTTCCCGTTCAAGGAGATCGATCTCAAGGTCGGCTCGACATATGACGGAAATAAAGTTATCGACATATCTATAGAGGATTCCACAAAATCATCTACAGATAATCTTATCTGGACATCAAGTGATGAAAAAATAGCTAAGGTTGATGAGCTGACAGGTAAAATAACCGTTCTGAATAAGAAGGGTACGGCAACGATCACGGCTACTACGGACAATATGATCCCCATGAGCGCTTCGTTCAATGTCAACGCTTATACTCCTGTAACAACAATGACATTCTCGGCTCAGAACTATACATTGCTTACAGGCAGTGAGTATGATATCGAGCTTAAGGAAAATCCTTCAACTGCCAACGAAAAGGTAAGCTGGACGGTAAGCGATCCGAGCATACTGAAAGTAATCGGCAGCAGTTACAACTCAGAGTCAAATGTACAGGTGCTTAAAGTCAAGGCGCTTAAGACAGGCAGTTGTAAGATCACCGCTACAACAGTCAGAGAAGCTACAATAAACGATCCCAAGCCTGTTCAGGTTGAGGCGACCTGTGGTGTTGTAATCGTAGATCCCATAAAGATGAGCAACACGACAGTCACTCTGTCGGCTACGGCATTTGAATATAACGGCAAGGCTCAGAAGCCTGTCGTTACAGTTAAGTACAGCGGCAAGGTGCTCACTGAAACGACCGATTATACAGTATCTTATCTCAATAACACCAATATCGGTACTGCTAAGGTAACGGTTACAGGTGTCGGAAGATATGTCGGTACGGTCAGCAAGACATTTGCTATAAAGCTCCCTGCAGTCAATAATTTCAAGTTAAGCAAAAAGACCGATAACTCAGTCGCATTAACTTGGACGAGAAATTCATATGCTGACGGCTATATAATTGAAAAGTACATCGACGGCAAGTGGACACGGGTCGCAAAGATCACAAGTAACGGTACGACAACCTGCACAGCAAAAGGTCTTAAAGCAGGAACTGTTTACAAGTTCAGAGTAAAAGCGTACAAGATGAACGGCAAGACTGCGGTTTACAGCAATTACAGCGCAACTGTTACCGAAAGAACTTATCCATCCGTAGTGACCGGCGCTAAGCTTGGCGGCAGAGCCGCTGACGCTCTTCGTATCAACTGGACTAAGAATGTATCTGCCGATGGTTATATTGTTGAAATGTATCAGGGCAACAAGTGGGTACGTGCCGGTAAGATAACCAAGAACAGCACTACAACGTTCAGAAAGACAGGTCTTAAGGCTTCTACAGAATACAAGTTCAGAGTAAGAGCATACAAGATGAGCGGCAAGACTGCACTCTACGGTGACTACAGTGCTGTCGTTACGGCTAGGACAAATCCGTCAATAGTAAAGGGCGTGAAGATAGCAGGTAAGGCTAAGAACGCGCTGAGAGTAAGCTGGACAAAAAATACCTCTGCTCAGGGCTACATTGTTGAAATGTACAAGGGTGGAAAATGGGTAAGAGCCGCTAAGATCACAAACATCAATACTACCACATTCAGAAAAGCCGGACTTGCTAAGAATACTACTTACAAGTTCAGAGTTAAGGCTTACTACATGAGCGGTAAGACCGCACTTTACGGTAATTACGGAAGTGTGAGCGGAAAGACTGCGGCAAAGTAAAAGCTTTTAAAGTCAATATTGATAACGGGCATCGGTTTTTCACCGATGCCCGTTTGGTTTGCAAAAAACGTTTCTATAAGGCAGAATAAGAGCCGCGGCATATTTACCGCGGCTCTTATTCTTTAATTATTTAAGGAGATGGGTATATCATTATCTTAGTGCGCTTAAACCTTTGCGCCCTTGTTTACGAATACCGGGTAGCTTTCAGTGCCTGCAAGCGAGCGGTATTCGTTGATCGTAACATTCTTATCTGTGATAACGAAGTTCATCTCAGCCTTTGCGCCTACTGTGGTATCCTGCATAAGTATGCAGTTCTTAACCTTTGCGCCCTTTTCGATCTTTACGCCTCTGAACAGTACGCAGTTCTCAACGGTACCCTCGATTATGCAACCGTCTGCAACGAGAGAGTTCTTTACTTCTGCGTCAATGCCGTACTTTGCGGGAGCGTCATCTCTTACCTTTGTATAGATAGGCGCGTCACTCATAAACAGATGATCGCGCAGGCTCTTGTCAACAAGCTTCATATTGCTCTTGAAGTATGTATCCATACTGTCGATCTGTGCAAAGGGCTTTTCAAACTTATAGCCGAGAACCTTTATCTCGTGAAGCTTCTTTTGGAGCACATCGACCTCAAAGCTGTAGAGGTTTCTGCTTTCAGCCTCACGGATAACGTTGAGCAGGAAATCCTTGCTTACAACGAACATATTAAGGCTGACATTGTGTTCACCGCTTATCTCGGGGCGGATAAGAACATCATATACAACGTTGTCAGCGTTTACAGCGAGAACAGTCTTTGTCATTGTCTGCTCTGTGGTGAATGTTCCTCTTCCGTAAACTACGGTGATATCTGCGCCGTTCTTCTCGTGGAAGTCGATTATAGGTCTGTAGTCGATATTTGCCACTACATCTGTATCAGAAAGCAGTACATATTCTGCGTTTGAGCTTTCGATAAAGGGCTTTACCTGAGCCATAGCCTCAAGTCTGCCTCTGTAAAGTGCACTGCTGTTGCCGTAAGGAGGTAACAGGTGCATACCGCCGGTCTTTCTTGAAAGATCCCACTCATCGCCTGAGCCTAAGTGATCCATAAGTGATAAGTAGTTATCCTTTGTGATTATGCCAACGTTGTCAATGTCGCTGTTTACCATATTTGACAGCGGGAAATCTATCATTCTGTATCTGCCGCCGAAAGGCACGCTTGCAAGTGTGCGCTGTTTTGTAAGATCGGCTACGCTCTGCTCGTGCATATTTGCAAAGATCAGACCGAGTACATTTGCCATATTAGCCATTTCTCTTTTCTCCTCCCGTTCACACATCAGCCGAGATCATTGCCTTGGGCTTGATCTCCGCGTTGTCGCTTATTGTTACGCCGTGTCCGATTACCGCTACACCCCATGTATCCTTGTCTTCAATGGACTCGGGTCTTGCGCCGACCTTAACGTTTTCGCCTATTACAC
This sequence comes from Ruminococcaceae bacterium UBA6413, assembly GCA_002437415.1. GTDB lineage: Bacteria > Bacillota > Clostridia > Oscillospirales > Ruminococcaceae > Ruminiclostridium_E. The sequence continues at coordinate 23,733 of DJPL01000067.1, forward strand.
AATCCTCACCGACAATAGCATATTCAACTACTGCGCCCTTCTTTATCGTTGTGTTAGGCATTATGATACTGTCACGCACTACTGCGCCCGGCTCGATCGTTACGCCTGCAAACAGTACCGAGAAGTCAATGTGACCTTCAATGTTGCAGCCCTCTGAAATAAGTGAATTTTGGATAATACTCTCGGGGCTTGCATAATGAGGAGGCATTACGGGGTTTCTTGAGTAAATTCTCCATCTTGAGTCGTGGAGATCAAGCGGAACGTTGGGGTCGAGCAGATCCATATTTGCTTCCCATAAGCTGTCGATCGTTCCGACATCCTTCCAGTAGCCGTCAAAGTGATAAGCTACCAGCTTGTTGCCTTCTGCCAGCATAGCGGGGATAATGTTCTTACCGAAGTCCTTGCTTGCGCCCTCGTCGTTTTCGTTTGCGATAAGGTGCTTTTTCAGGTTCTGCCATGAGAATATGTAAACGCCCATTGAAGCAAGGTTCGACTTGGGCTCTGCGGGCTTCTCAGCAAACTCGTAAATAACATCGTTCTCGTCAGCGCTCATAATACCGAAACGTGAAGCTTCCTCCCACGGTACTTCAAGAACCGCGATAGTAGCGTCGGCGTTGTGCGACTTGTGGAACTCAAGCATCTTGTTGTAGTTCATCTTGTAGATGTGGTCGCCTGAAAGCACTGCCACATAGTCGGGGTTGTATCTGTCGATGAAGCTTATGTTCTGATAGATCGCGTTTGCCGTACCCTCGTACCACGACTTACCGGATGATGACTCATAAGGGGGCAGAACATGAACACCGCCGTGAACTCTGTCGAGTCCCCAAGGGTGACCGTTGCCGATATATTCGTTAAGCACGAGCGGCTGATACTGTGTAAGTACGCCTACCGTGTCTATGCCGCTGTTTACACAGTTCGAAAGCGGGAAATCGATAATTCTGTATTTTCCGCCGTAAGGAACCGCAGGCTTTGCCATATCCTTTGTCAAAGCATACAGTCTGCTGCCCTGACCGCCTGCGAGCAGCATTGCTACGCATTCCTTCTTTACATGTTTCATAAATAAGTTCCTCCGTTATTTATTTCTTAGCTTTGCCGCTTTTTTTACGGTTAGCTGTATTTGCTTTGTTTGCGGGTGCTTTTGCCGCAGGCTTTTCTTCTGCCTTAACAGCGGGCTTTTCGGCAGCCTTTGCTACAGGCTTTTCTTCTGCCTTAACAGCGGGCTTCTCGGCAGCCTTTGTGACAGGCTTTGCTTCAACCTCCTTGGCGGGCTTGTCACTTTCGGGACTGCGCTTGTTGACAGGCTTTAAGAATATAGCCGACATTGCGGGTATCTTTATTGTTATCGAATATTCAAGTCCGTGCATTCCCTCGCGCTTTGCGGTATATGAAGCATTGCCGTCGCTGTCGCCGCCGAACTTTTTGTCGTCGGTCGTGAACACTTCCTTATAGTCCGCATAATAAGGAACGCCGAAGCTGTACTGCTCGTGCTCATTCGGCAGGAAGTTGCATACAGCTATAAGCTCATCGCCGTTTGATGCGATACGTCGGAATACAATAACGCTGTTGCGATTATCATCGTTTGAGATCCAGCTGAAGCCGCTCCAGTCGTAGTCGATCTCCCATAAAGGCTTGTTGTCAAGGTAAAATTTGTTCATAGCCTTTACGAATGACTGATACTGTGCGTGCTCGGGGAATTTCAGAATATCCCAGTCAAGACCTGTCTTGTAGTTCCACTCCTTGAACTGTGCAAATTCCTGACCCATAAACATCAGCTTCTTGCCGGGGTGGGCAGTCATATATGCAAGGAATGTTCTGAGCGATGCGAAACGCTTTTCTCTCGGTCCGCTCATCTTGTCGAGCATTGAGCACTTTCCGTAAACTACCTCGTCATGTGAAATAGGCAGTATGTAGTTTTCGGAGAATGCATAGTAGAACGAGAAGGTTAGCTTGTCGTGGTTGTACTGCCTGTACTCAGGGCTCATGGACATATACGAAAGCATATCGTTCATCCAGCCCATATTCCACTTGAAGTTGAAGCCGAGACCGCCGATATCAACGGGCTTTGTGACCATAGGCCATGCCGTTGACTCTTCCGCTATCATCAGCAGTCCGGGGTGACGTGAGAACAGGCAGGAGTTGAGGTTCTGCAAGAAGTCCACAGCCTCTAAGTTTTCGTTGCCGCCGTTCTTGTTAGGTGTCCATGCGCCGCCCTGTCTGTCGTAGTCAAGGTAGAGCATAGATGCTACTGCGTCTACACGCAGACCGTCTATATGATATTCCGTAAGCCAGTAGTTGGCATTTGAAATAAGGAACGACTGTACCTCGGGCTTGCCCCAGTCGAATACTCTTGTGCCCCAGTTGTAGTGCTCGCGCTTGTTGGGGTCGGAATACTCGTAGCAGTAGTCGCCGTCAAATTCGTAAAGACCTGCCGCGTCCTTTGGGAAGTGTGCGGGTACCCAGTCAAGGATAACGCCTACTCCGTGAGTGTGGCAGTAGTCGACAAATTCCATAAAGTCGGACGGTGTTCCGAAACGTGATGTGGGTGCGTAATAGCCTATCTGCTGATAACCCCACGAGCCGTCAAACGGGAACTCCGCTATAGGCATCATCTCAATATGTGTGTAGCCCATTTCCTTTACATAAGGAACAAGCTTTTCCGCAAGCTGCATATAGCTGAACAGCTCTTCCTCATCGTTTTTTGTAAACCATGAGTTGAGATGGACCTCGTATATATTCATGGGTGAACGGTAAACATCCTTAGTCTTCTTATCATTCATCCATTTTGCGTCTTTCCACTTATAGCCGGAAATGTCGTATACCTTTGATGCGGTGTTAGGACGTGTTTCCATGTGGTAGCCGTAAGGGTCAGCTTTAAGCTTTATCTGTCCTCTTGCGGTCTTGATGCTGTACTTGTAGTTATCAAACTTTTTGAGTCCCGGAATGAAAAGCTCCCAGATACCGCCGTCGCTTATCTTGTTCATATAGCTTTCTTCGCGATTCCAGTGGTTGAAGTCGCCTACTACGCAGACATCAACGGCTTTCGGAGCCCACACTCTGAAAACTACGCCGCTCACACCGTCCTTTTCGGTAAAATGCGAGCCGAAAAGTCTGTATGCTTCGGCATTCTTTCCCTGATGGAAAAGGTAAAGCGGAACTTCATATTCCTTAGGCACGTTAATAGCCATAACAGATACTCCTAACATTATATTTTACTATCTTAATAATAGCACAATTCCCAAAAGCTTTCAATAGATTTGTGACGATTTTATGAATTGTGCCTTGTTTCAACTTTGCTTTTTGTGCAAAATTACAATTACTTTTCCCAAGAAGTGATAAAGCTGTACAGCTCATCAGCCATTTCGGTCTGCTCGGGGATACGGGGGTGACCGGGGGTAGCCGCACCGTTTCTTCTGAACCTAAAGCGCTTGACATTATCCATAGCAAGCTCGTTTACTATCTCGTCAAGTGCATCGTCCCAGGTGGGCTCGTGCATAAGAACTGTTGTGATAACGATAAAGCTTGCCTTGCCGCCGTACTTTTCGTTAAGGTCAAGCACCATATTTTTATATACCGTCTTCCACTTTTCGCGGTATTCCTTTTCGTATATACGCTTGGGGTCGGGGTTTGCGTCATTCTGACCGAGTGCGATTATTACATAGTCGGGTGTGAAGCGCGAGAAATCCCAGTCGGTAAGCTCAAAGTGCGGCTCATAGCCCATCTGCTTATAAACCGTTTCCATACCGACATAGTTGTCGAAATATCCTGCGCCGTTGATAAGTGAAATGCCGCCCTGTGCGTTGCAGTTGATGCGGGCGTTGAGCTTTCTTGCGAGCTGGAGCGAATATGAGAACCAGCTGTTGTCAAACTGATTGATGTGATCGGGGTCGGTGTGCTCACAGTAATTTACAGCTTCTACTACCTCGCCCGCGGATACGCTGTCGCCGTACACTTCAATATTCATATCGTATTCGTGATCATCGGGTCTTACTTCTGCGTTGCTGTCGATCATAAGTCCGCAGAAATTGAAGTAGTGGTGCGAGCCTGCGGTTCTCTTGAATATAATAATAGTATGCTCACCGTCTTCAAGTCCGTCGATTATGGGGATATATACCGGTGTATCCGAGTGATCAAGCTCAAAGGTGTGCTGAATGCCGTCAACTATTACGCCGATCCATGTCACTTTATATATAAGGTGGGGAAAAATCATCATTCCGACCGATGTTCCTGTGAATTTTGCGCTCACCATACTTCCCGCGTAGATGAACAGGGGGCTGTCCGGCTTTGAAAAGTCAATTCTGCCCATATATGAGAACGCCTCATTTGCAGGGCTGATTATCTTCTTGTCAGTCATTTATTTTATTCCTCGCTAAATTTAAGGTACTGCCGTAATAAAATCGGCTTACATTTATTTTATCATATTGCGGCATCGTTTTCAACAGAATTATGTAAAAATTGCTCAGAAAATTTTACCGTTTTATCTTGACATTCGGTAAAAATAGTGATATATTTGTGTAAGCGATTACCTTAAAATCGCTTAACAGGACTTAAATTAAGGAAAGGCAGAACTATGAAGAAAAGAATACTTGCGATACTTATTACAGCCGCACTTGCTGTATCTGTAACAGGTTGTACAAACAACGCGACAAGCAGTACTGAAAGCAGCACTGCTTCATCGGTAGCAGAAAGCTCGGAAATAAGTAGCACCGCAGAGGAGTCGGACGCAACCTCCACCGAAGAAAGCACGGACAACAGCGCGGAAGAAAGCACGGACAGCAGCACCGAAGAAAGCGCTGACAACAGTTCACAGGAGGAGTCAAAGGATTTGGAAGCAAATTATACGAAGTACACTCTTGACGGCGACCTGACACAGCATATGATCGATATGTCACGTCTTAACGAGGGCAACAAGGTAAGACTTGCAAACGTAATAAAGAAGCTCAAAAACGGTGAAGAAGTAACGGTAGGCTTCATCGGCGGATCTATTACACAGGGTACAAGTGCAGGCAATGAGCTTTGTTATGCAAAGCTTACAGCCGATTGGTTACAGCAGACATATTCAAGCGCTAAGGTGAACTATGTAAATGCCGGTATAGGCGCTACAGGCTCATACATAGGCGTACACAGAGTTACAACAGATCTTCTGTCGAAGAACCCCGACCTTGTGTTTGTAGAGTTCTCTGTAAACGACACAACAGAAAACACAGAGCGTAACAAGGATTCATACGACAGCCTGCTGAGAACTATCTGGAAGTCGTCTACAAATCCCGCTATCATTACAATAGCTACAACGCAGGAAAACGGTACAAGCTTCCAGGAAGAGCACGCAGAGATTGTAAAGCATTACGACCTGCCTATGATATCATACAAGAACACCATTCTTGATACGATCAAGCACGGTGATATCGTGTGGAAGGATATTTCGGACGACAATATTCACCCCAACGTACCCGGTCACAAGATAGTATCACAGCTTCTTCAGGCTTACATTTCAGATGTTGACAAGGATATTGACAACATAAGCGGCGATGAGAGCGACTTCTCAACTCCTGCTACAAAAGCATCATTTGAAAATGGCTCACTCCTGACACTTGCACAGGCTGGCGACACCGTTACAATGAACGGCGAGTTCAAGTCAAACGAATCGAACTTCGGCGGCTTTGACGGCTACTGGTTCTTCAAGGGCTCTAACAAGACAGACTTAAGCTCAACAGACCTTACCTTCAAGGTGAACGCTAAGGAGATCGGTATCCTTTACGGCAAGTACACAAAGGCAGGCTGCACAGCCGATGTTTATGTTGATGATGAGCTTGTAGCAACGCTTAATGCCGACTTCTCAGGCGGTTGGGGCAACTATGTTGAATGCGCGCAGATCAAGAGCTTTGATACGGCAGGCGAGCATATCGTAAAGATCGTTCCCAAGGCTATAGACGGTCCGAGTATGTTCAGTGTAACAGCTTTGGCTATCGCCTGAGTTTAAAGCGAAACGATAGTATAATAATGATGAGCCGCGGTGATCTTGCCGCGGCTCATAATTATCCTCCGGTATTGTTTTAAATTCAGGTGTTACTGCAACGCCTGTACTTAAGCTAATAACAGAACTACGTGGCAGATAACCTGAAATATCGCAAACCATGAGGGAATTTGATAGCTCTTTGAGCAATGGACAATGTAATACAATAAATCACGAGGTGAATAAAATGGCAGAATGGAATTCCGAACAGTATCTGAAATTCAAAAATCAAAGAACACAGCCTGCTGTTGATCTGGCAAAAAGAATAAGCGGTATCAGTCCGCATACAGTGCTTGATATAGGTTGCGGACCGGGCAACAGCACAGCTGTTCTGAAAAACGTTTTTTCTTCGGCTCATATTATCGGTGTTGATAATTCCGAAAATATGATCGCAAAGGCAAAATCAGCAAATCCGGATTTGTGTTTTGAACTTATGAGTGTTGATAATATCTGCGACAGTGAAACAAAGTATGATGTGATTTTCTCAAATGCCTGCTTGCAATGGGTGCCGGATCATAAAAGGGTTCTGACTATGCTGTTCGACAGACTGAATGAAAACGGAGTCATAGCAATTCAGATACCTATCAATACCGAAGAGCCGCTGTTCAGGATCATAACCGATACCGTACATGAAGAAAAGTGGAATTTTCCGCATTCATTACATGAGCAAAACGGAACGCTGAGCGGCAGTGAATATTTTGATATCATTTCTTCGCTTACCGATACTTTTGATATCTGGGAAACAACCTATTATCACAATATGCCGTCGGTAAATGCAATGATAGAATGGGTCAAAGGAACAAGGCTTCTGCCGTATATACAGTCATTGAATGAATCGGCTGCCGTGCGTTTTATTGACGAGATAATGCAAAAAGCCGCCAAAGTATATAAGGCACAGAAGAACGGAAATATAATTTTCCGTTTCAGAAGATTGTTCATAACCGCAACACGATGAATAAAGCTGTTTGATATTCCTTAAAATGCGTTCGGTATAAAACGTAATGCGGAGAAATGAAGTTGGAACAAATGAAAAGGCAGAGATTAGAAAAAGTCATGGAAATATATCATAACAGATATAATGATATTCTGGAGCGTATCAAACCAAGTATCAAAAGTAATGGATTCGCCGAACATAATCAGACAGTGAATTTTGTAAGTGCGTATGAGTTGATTGCCGGCTATAAGAAAGAAGTTGTAAGTTCGTGGTATGAATTTCAGATTCAGAACGGCAAAAGATCTGATAATCGCATAGACGGTATTATTGTCAATCATTCGACTAAAGAAATATATCTGATTGAGGCAAAGCGTATTTCAAGGAACAAGGTTCGGAAGAAAAAAGCAGAGCTTATAGATGATTATTGCAGGATCATGCAATTGGATAAAGTAAACAGGTTTACCGAAGCACTTAAAGGCGAAAATGTTTCAGATTACAGCATTTACGGTATTTTGCTTTTTGATATATGGACAGAGAATAAAGCAGAAAAAGAACTTTATCATAAATGGAACGAATTATGCAATTCAAAGAATCCTACACGGGAGGAATTTATAAAAGTGTTGGACGCAGATAAGATAATTTTAAAACCCGAATACATAAGCGATGAAATTTTCCCGATGATAAAGGAAGTGCAATGTTTACGCGGTAAAAAATATTCTTATTACCTCTGCGCTTTTATCTGGGATACGGAGTGCAAAAAATCGGGTAACCGATAATGTAATTTCGTCTATCACTCATAATCGTCGAAAACTCATTTACTCACCATACAAACACAAAAACGACTAAAGGAACGCTCCCTTAGTCGTTTCATTTTTACCGTTGTTTTCTTCCGTCAACACAACTTTAATTCTATTGAACTCAACTTTTGCCCATGCTACAATATACCTGCGATATATCGGTCTTGACTTCATCGTATGCGGCTATTTTACCGATAACGCTCAACCAAAAAGGGCGCGGGGAAAGTGTGGATATAAGTATTTGAAAAACAGTAAGTACGAAACGGTTTACGGAGTAATGAAAGAAGAATGTATATATTTTATACAGGTGAATTGAAATATGACAAGGAGATATATAAATGAAATACAGGATAGAGAAATACAAAAACTGTCAGCGCTTCAATGAACAGTATGAAAGCATCTATCACTTCCTTTCAGAAGCGGAAAAGCAGGAATACAACGAGCACTTTCATTGGGGTCGCTTTGAATGGATGCACGCTCACAGCTACCTTGATGAGGACAAGCTGACCGAAATCGTTATGTTCAAGGATGAAAACGGCGCAATTGTCGGTCTGACTACTTATGATACAGACTACGATGACAGGGTATACCTGATCCATACGAGCTCGGATAAGGCATTGCTCCGGCAGATGGTCGATACTGTTATTGAAGCCGAAAGTAACGGCGCAGTTATAAAGGTGAACGACCGCGATACGGCTCTTTGCCGGATATTGCAGGAAAAAGGCTTCGAAAAGAGGCAAAGAAGTGCCTGCGTATTATCGCTGGATCTGTCAGATACGCCGGAGTATAATATGCCCGATGCGTATACTATGAGCCCGCGGGGATCTGTTGCAGATCCATGGCAATATCAATTGGTAATTCATAAGGGCTTTGACAACGAGGGTATCCCCGAAAAATGGGACGATGAATTTTTGGAGCGTGTTCCCCATGCAAATGAAGATCTGAAAACCTTTGCAATCAACAATAACGAATATTGTGCACACTGCGGATTGTGGTACTCAACATGTGATACCGCCTATGTTGAACCTGTTGCAACCGTCCCCGAGCACAGGAAGAAAGGTTTGGCAAAAGCGGTCGTTTATGAAGCGTGTATCCGTGCAAAGGCGCTTGGTGCCAAGCGCGCCACTGTTATTTCCGATCAGGAGTTTTATTTCAGAATAGGATTTACTCTTTCTTCGGAAGTGTACGATTGGGAGAAAAATTAAAAAATACCGTTTGGTGTGAATGACCGCCATAAAACATTCTGTTTTCCGCCCCCTGTAAACACAAAAACGACTAAAGGAACAACTCCCTTAGTCGTTTTACTTTTGCCTGTATTTAAGCCAATCCTTTAACACAGCTTTCAATCACATCACCGATATCCCCGTCAATACAAATCGCCCTGTCGCTTATCTCCCTCGGTGCATACGCCTCATTCATATTGACACAAGCGTAAACCGCTTTCGGATTTCTCGCCGTCATCTGCATGAACGGATATTTTATTATCCCGGGGGTGTTGAAGCCTACGCCAAGCTCCAAAAACAGAATGTGCAGATTTTTATGCCTGCGGATAAATTCTTCATAACGCTCTGCGGCGGTATACCAGCCCTCGTCCTGTACAAAGCTGTCGTCACATCTCAGATTCATAGCCATAGGCTTGCCGCAGTGAGGACATTTCGGGATAAGATCGTCGGGGATCTTCATATTCTGCTGCTGTTTTACCATAGCACGCACGGCGCTTTCGTTGTCAAAGGTTTCGTTTCGGCACGGCTCACTGCATTGAAATAAACCGTAATCGCCCTGCGTGTAGAACAGCCGCTTTTTATCAAATCCCGCAAGCTGAAACTGATGGTCAACGTTCGTAGTCAGTACAAAATAATCCTTGTCCGCTACCGCTTTAAGCAAGTCCTTGTACGGCTTTCCGACAGGAGCTTCATAGCGGTTAATGAGAATGTGCCGCGACCACCACGCCCAGTATTCGTTCAGCGTTTCAAACGGATAAAATCCGCCCGAATACATATCGGTGATACCGTATTTTTCGTGAAAATCGGCAAAATATTTCTCAAAGCGTTCGCCGCTGTAGTCAAAGCCTGCCGATGCGGAAAGTCCTGCGCCTGCACCTATTATTATCGCGTCGGCAGTAGCTATCTCGTCTTTAAGACGACTCAGCTTATCCGAGTAATTGTCTGTAGATCTCATAGTCGGCATCTTTAAAAACATTGAATATCACCTCTATATCGTGGTTTTTCAGGAATTCTCTTACCGTCTGCACGGCAATTTCCGCCGCCTTATCCTGCGGGAAGCCGAAAACTCCGGTTGAGATACAGCAAAATGCCATGCTTTTTATCCCATTTGACACCGCGAGTTCAAGACAGCTTTCATAACAGCTTTTCAGCAACATACGGTGCTTTTCGGTCAGTCTGCCTTGTACTATCGGACCTACCGTATGGATAACATATTTGCAGGGCAGATTGTAGGCGGGAGTGATCTTGGCTTTTCCTGTAGGCTCTTCGTGCCCCTGTAACTCCATTATCTCCGCGCATTTCAGTCGTAGCCTTACTCCCGCAAAGGTGTGGATACAGTTGTCGATACAATTGCGGAAAGGGTGATAACACCCTGTCATTCCCGAGTTTGCGGCATTGACGATCGCGTCACATTCAAGCGCCGTTATGTCGCCTTGCCAAAGATAAATATTCTTCCGGGCAGACTGTAAATCGGTAATGTCGGTAATGCCTTTCTCCGCCGTCAGCTTTTGCAGAAGCTCGTCCTCTGCTTTGAGATATTCCGTCGATATCTTCATAGCAGGGCGGACATTCACAAGACTGCGGTAAAGCCGGAATTGCTCTTTTTCATCGGTCGGAACAGTGATATCCCTGTAGCTTGCATTTTCGTTAAGTAAATATTCTATAAGCTTTTTCATAATCTTTCACTCTTCTCAAAATAAACTCAGCTGACCGTCAATATAGCTGTACTGCTCGGCGTGTCTGATAATATCACCGGGCATATGACCGCCTATCAGAAACGGTGATTTCGGATCGTGTCGAGCCATATTTTTCTTTACGGAGCTTACGTCTGCATTTGCGTAACAGTATCGGCAGAAATGACCACAGGAGTTGTATGCGCCTATATCCGTTCCGAAAAAGCAATTGCATTCACGCTGAGATTTCCTTTTCGGCATTTTAAGCGTAATACCGAGCGCCTTTTCATATACCTGCCGATTAAGACAGCCGCTCATATCTATGCCGCAGTCCGCAAGGATATTGTCCTCGTGACAGCCCTTGACGGTAATGCCGTATTTTCTGCCTGTCTCGGCAAATGCGCTTGCTATGGCTATCTGTTCGTCCGTTGTAACAGCCCGTATCTCGGGAGCGTTGCGCTTAACTTTTTCGTAAATGTCTACAAAGCTTATGATACAGGTTTTCGTAAAGCCTGCAAGCTGTGATGCCGCCTTTTCGAAAGCCAAGACGTGATAGTCTACCGTATATCTGTCGTTTACTATTATCGGGTCATACCGCCACCCGATCGAATTTACCCCGTCAATCCCGGAAAGCCGACGGAAGCATTCTATAACGAATTTCTTGTCGGGAACATTCGGCTCAAGCTCCTTGCCGTAAGGAGTTATGGTGACAAACCAGTATTGTCCGTACTTTTCAAGCTTGTCCATATGCTGTAGCATAGGGTAAGGATTTTTCGTACAGAAAGCTATAAGGTCGACAACATCGGGATTTATCTCATATCTTGTTACCTGCTCCGTGTGATACGGATTTCGCACAAGTACATAGCCCTCTTTTATTATGTTCATAAACCATTCCGTGTAAAATGCAGGGATATCCGTCCGCATTCCTGTTTGTAAGATCATAATCTTTCTATCGCTCCGACAGGACATATTTCAAGGCAACCGCCGCAATGCAGACAGTTGTTCTGCCTGATATTATAGGGATTTGACAAACCTTTGTCAATGCAATTTTGCGGACAGACGGCAAGGCATTTTCCGCAGCCTGTGCATTTTTCGGTTATGAAATATCCTTTGTCTGTTACCTTTCCGCCGCCTATCGTGAATGATTTGCGTTCGATCGGCTTTTTTGACAGGTCGAACCATTCGCCCTCGCCGTCATATATACAGAAAACGGTGAGCGCCTTTCTGCTGTCCTCCGTAGGATAGATTTCAGCCATATAAGGATTTTTTTCAAAAAGCCGCGGCAGTCTTTGGTTTCCCGTTTCAATAACTTTTCCTCTTACGGAAACGGCGGTCATATTCATAGTATCTTTGCCTTTAACGCCTGTAAAAGAAACATAATTATTACGTGTCAGTCTGTCGTAAAAGCCTTTGCCTTTAGCCGTCAGAAAATACAATCCATCATCGTCACAGTCCATTATGTCAATGGCACAGGTAACAGGCAGACCGTTTTTGTCTGTTGTCGCGGCTATTACCGTGTGAACGGAGTTTACGATATATTCCTGATAGTTCATGATCTCACCTCATAAGCCATAGGGCTGTTGAAGCGTTATTCAACAACCCTATGTGACTTTATAAATTGTAATTGAACAGCATAAGAACTATTACGCAAAGAAGAAGCCTGCCGTCATATCGAGGTAGTTAGCACCGCTGTAATCGGGGTACTGCTTGTTTACCTCAGCCTTGAATTCGTCGGCATTTGCACAATCAGATGCGATCTTTTTGAGATTTTCAAGATACTTGATTTTGGTTTCCGCGTCCTTTAAATCTTCGGGTGTGTAGTGCGATGTAAGTATCAGCGTGTAGCCCTTTTCAATGTAGCCTTTCAGCTGACCGATAATTGCGTCTGCATGACCTGCACCTGCTACGATTGAGTGGCAGTCGTGACCGAGCATATGGGTGTATACAGCATTGATCTCGGGTATCTCGATATCGAACGCTTCGGCAGTCTGAGTTATCACAAAGTCGATACCGCCGATAGTGATCTTTCCCTCGCCGATAACGTTTGTAATTTCGTGTACAGACTTGTCGAAGCTGTCACCGAAAGCGTTTGTAAAGTTATTTATGAGCGCCTTGCCGCCACCGCTTTCGGAATATTCGACTGCGTTTTGAGTTGCGTATTTCGGTACATCGGGCAGGAATGTTGCGCCTGCACCGTGGTATGCGACGAGCGTTCCTTCAATCTCAACGTCTTTCAGATATTCGGTAAGCTCGGAAATGTTGTCGAAAAAGCACGGCGATTCGATAATAACAGCCTTTCCGTTTTTCTCGACAATGAAAACCTCATCATCTATAAGGTCATTTGTCTTGTATGCATGGAGCTTTACTTCTCCGAAGTCGTATACGCCTACTTCACCTTTTGCGAGTGATGTCTTTGTATAAGTATTCTTGTTCATATTGAAATCCTCCTGAAATTCTGTGGGTTTATTTGCTTTTTCCGGAAGATTCAGCGCTGTTTCTCTTTCCTTGACCTTATCATAGCACATCGGATATCGGCTGTAAAGTACGCACTTTTTTGTAGGATAGTTACCTCGGAGTGACTATTGCACGGTTACCCGAAAGTAACAATTGCACAACCGTGCGGCTTGCTTGCATTCGGGTAATTGCCTAAATTTTTTAAAAAATTTTTGTGTCGGGGTGTTGACGGCGTAAAGGTGAGTATGGTATAATCGGGCTGTAAGTATCAATATGATACTGTTTGATAACCAAGCGGAAAAGAGGTACTGCTATGAGTGAAATTAAAGCTGTAAAAGAATTACCTGCCTGCCCGGTTGAAACAACGCTTACGCTTATCGGCGACAAGTGGAAAGTGCTGATACTGCGTGATCTGATGACAGGTACAAAGCGTTTCGGTGAGCTTAAAAAGTCGGTCGGCAATGTTTCGCAGAAGGTGCTGACTTCACAGCTTCGCGATATGGAAGAAAGCGGTCTTGTAAACCGCAAGGTGTATGCCGAAGTTCCGCCCAGGGTAGAGTATTCGCTGACCGAGCTCGGCAAGAGCCTTAATCCTATACTTGACGCTATGAAGTGCTGGGGCGAGGGCTATAAAAATCTGGTCGAGGGATAAAACAATTTTAAAAAAATTTCACTTTCCCTATTGACAACTCCGCTTCAATGTTGTATAATCTACTGGTAAATTAAATTGTAAAACAAAAGCAGAGAAGCACTCTCACCCATTTACGCCGCTTGGTTGTTCAATGAGGTAATTACAGAAATTCCCGACGGACTATACATAGTTCCGTCTGTAATATTTGTACAGCGTGAGAGAATCTGCATTGCAGTTTATCACGCTTTTTGTTTTGCATAAAACGATTTGTTTTCAGAAAGGCGGTGCTTTAAAATCAGCACAAAAGAACAACTCATCAACGAAGAGATAAATGAAAAAGAGGTTCGTGTGATCGGAGCTGACAACGAACAGCTCGGCATTATGTCTTCGGCGCAGGCTCTTGATATGGCAATCGAGGCTGACTTAGACCTCGTGCTTATCGCTCCTTCGGCTACTCCTCCGGTATGCCGCATCATGGATTACGGCAAGTTCCGTTTTGAGCAGTCAAAGAAGGAAAAGGAATCTAAAAAGAACCAGAAACAGGCTGAGCTTAAAGAGATACAGATGTCGCTCAACATTGACACCAACGACTTTAACACAAAGGCTAATCAGGCTATAAAGTTCCTTAAGAACGGCGACAAGGTCCGTATCAAGGTTCGTTACAGACGAGCAAGAGAGCTGTCGCACGTTAATCTTGGTGAGGAGCTTATGCAGAGAGTTCTTGAAGCGGTTTCAGAGTACGGCTCATGCGAAAAGCCTGCAAAGCTTGAGGGCAGAAACTACATGGCAGTTGTAGCTCCCAAGACAGCGGCAAACGGCAAGAAAGCAAAGAAGGACGCCGAAAAACCGGCGGAAAATAAATAAGGAGGATTCCACTCATGGCAAAGAAGATCAAGATCAAAACCCACAGCGGTGCTAAAAAGCGTTTTAACCTCTCCAAGAACGGTAAGGTCAAGTACCAGAAGACAAACCGTCGTCACAGACTGACACAGAAGGCTACAAAGAGAAAACGTATCAATCGTGCAGCAGGATACTGCGACAAGACGAACGTTGCAGAAGTTAAGAAGCTCATACCTTACAAATAAAAACTAACTGCGACCGTTTCGGCGCAATATTCACTATAGGAGGAATTTAACGATGGCTCGTATTAAAGGTGCATTAGCAACTCGTAAGAGAAGAAATAAAACATTAAAGCTGGCAAAGGGCTACTGGGGCGGCAAGAGCAGACTTTTCAAGACTGCCAAGGAAGCTGTCTGGAAGTCAGGTCAGTATGCTTATATCAGCAGACGTTTAAAGAAGAGAGATTTCAGAAAGCTCTGGATCGCAAGAATCAACGCCGCTTGCAAGATGAACGGTACTAACTACTCAACATTCATCAACGGTTTAAAGAAGGCTAACATCGGTCTTAACAGAAAGATGCTGTCAGAGATAGCTATCAATGACCCCGCAGGCTTTACTGCACTCGTTGAGAAGGCTAAGGCTGCTCTTTAAGAGAAAAAAACACGCCCACATTATTATGGGCGTGTGATTTTTTATATTGAAGTACAGAGCTGCCGACTTAAAGGTATAAAATATACCCGACTGCAAGCCGGGTATATAAATCCTTTTAATACATATCCTTGCTGTGGTGCTTGTAGTAGAATATGTAGCTTCCGATAGCGCCCGCAACAACGAAAATGAATGTCACGATAAGACGGTTGAGCAGATTGCCCGACAGCTCCGTATACTGCATTGAGTATTTCGCGATATTGTCAAGTATGCCGAATATGTTGACTGCTATGCCCGCTTCCTGCTCCTTTAAGAATATCTGGAACAGATAAGCAAAGCCGTTCGACAGTGCCCAACCCGCAAATGTAAGTATCGCGGTGAATACGCAGTCCACGGTTCTCAGCTTCTTTGAGAACACGGTGTAGAGCGATATTACAGCGGCAGACATTATAACGCCGCCTATCCAGCCGACAAGGTCGGACATCATTATAAATACCACGAATATCGCAGAGCCGATGACAAGTCCGAGGATACCGCCGAGCACACCTTTTACAGTGCCCTTTACATCAAACGGCGGGCGAACAGTTCCATCGGAGCGTCTGCGCCTTGTGAGTATCTCGTAGTCCTCAAGTTCCAGGACCTTTGCGACCTGAATGGGTGTTGTGCCGCGCATTTCACTTTTTAAATAGGCAGTGAGTTTTTCCAAAAATGCAATGAGTATCGGCAGGTTTTCCTGCATGAGGTTGTATCCCTTGCAGTAGATGTTGACACAACCGTCAACATTTTCAACGCCGAGCATTGTTTTCTTGGGAAAGCGCTCAGCCATGGTGTATATCCTGCCGAACTGTCGGTCGGTTATCACCGCACCGCACACTATATCAAATCTGTGCTTCTTGTCGTTGTCGAAAACCACTATAGGAACGCCGTTCTTCACGCCGCTGAGCGTAGCGGTTTCGGGGTCATATTTAAGCCCTGTTTCCTTTTCAATAAGGCTGAGTTCGGAAAAAATCATGTAATAAGTCCTTTCTTTATGTACACGGATAAAGAAATTTTAGCATAACGACAGGTAAAAGTCAAGAAATTGAGTGTTAAGGAGAAATATGGAAATCACTTCAAAGCAAAACAGTTATATAAAGGAATACAGAAAGCTTGTCGAGCAGAGAAAGTACCGCAGACAGTCGGGATTTTTCCCGTGCGAGGGCGCAAAGCTTGCTGTTGAAGCGGTTAGGAGCGGTTGCACTTTAGGTGAAAACGCATACTATACTGCCGCCGCCGCGGAAAAATATCCCGAATGTATCCGCCTTTTGCAGGAACATTGCAAAATGATACAGATCACCAAGGAGGTGGCGGACAGTATTTCCGACACAAAATCCCCCCAGGGAATTTTTATTATGGTAAGACATCTTGACAAAATTCTGAATTTAAGTACAATAGATAGTAGCAGGCAGTTTATAATATTGGAAAATTTACAAGATATGGGTAACATTGGAACGATTATTCGTTCCTGTGACGCATTCTCGATCGACGGCGTTATACTTGTCGGAGATTGTGCGGACGTGTTCGCACCCAAGACAGTAAGGAGCGCGATGGGTTCGCTGTTCCGACTTCCGATATACTGCTGTGAAACCGAAGAAGCGATCACGCTTTTGCAAAAGGGAGGATTTACCGTGTACTCGGCTGAACTTTCCGACAGGTCGGTGAAGCTCGGCGAGGAAAAGCTCCCCGAAAAGACCGCCGTGGTTATCGGCAACGAGGGCAACGGTGTCACCGATACGGTGAAGAGCCTTTGCGATAAGTCGCTGTTTATTCCGATAAGCAGTGCCGAGAGCCTTAATGCATCGGTGGCGGCATCGGTCATTGCGTGGGAATTGTCAAAGAGCAGAAAGTAGTTTGATGTTAAACTCGGTTAATAATTGCACTATATAATTACGCGTTGAGATTGCAGCAAATTTATCCGGTGCTATGCCTGCCGGAATAATGTTAAATTCTCAACAGCACAAAGACAGTAACTCAAATAATTGAAATAAAACGTTAAGAGGGTGTGGCGTAGCCACCCGCCGTTATACGAGGTGCAGAATGCACAAACGGTTTAAAAGGCGAATTTGAAGCGGTACATTGCCGTGGGGGCGGCGTAGCCGCTCGCCGTACACAAACTGTAGCAATATGCAAACAGTTTGAAAGGCGAATTCGGGGCGGCACGTTGCCGCGGAAAGGAAGACGAAGTTTTGTCTCATTTGGTAATAGTTGAGTCGCCGGCAAAGGCGAAAACAATTGAAAAATATTTAGGCAAGGATTATTCCGTAGTTGCCTCTGTAGGTCATATACGCGACCTGCCTAAATCAAAGCTCGGAGTTGACGTTGATAATAACTTTGAGCCGAAATACGAAAACAAAAAAGATAAGGCGGCTCTTATAAAAGAGCTCAAGAAAGATGCAAAGGCATCCGATATAGTATACCTCGCGACCGACCCTGATAGAGAGGGAGAAGCTATATCATGGCACCTGGCACACGTCCTCGGGATAAGCCCCGATGCACCTGTGCGTGTTACATTCAGCGAAATTACAAGGAGCGGTATCGCGGCAGGTATGAGCCACCCGAGAACGCTCGATATGGATCTTATCAACGCTCAGCAGGCAAGACGTATTCTCGACAGAATAGTGGGCTATAAGCTAAGCCCGTTCTTATGGAAAAAAGTAAGACGCGGACTGTCCGCAGGACGAGTACAGTCGGTCGCCGTAAGGCTTATCGTTGACAGAGAGCAGGAGATCGAGAGCTTCGAGGCTCAGGAGTACTGGAGCATTGACGCGAAGTTCCTGTCAGGCTCAAGCAGACGCGCGTTCCCCGCAAAGCTGACGGAGGTCAAGGGCGAGAAGTTCAAGGCGCTCAATAAAGAAGAAACCGACAAGGTTCTCGCTATGCTTGAAAACGGCGAGTTTATTATAACCAATATCAAGAACAGCACAAGAAAGAAAACTCCCGCGCCGCCGTTTACAACTTCAACCTTACAGCAGGAAGCGTCAAGAAAGCTGTCTTTCAACTCAAGACGTACAATGAAAGCGGCTCAGGAGCTGTACGAAGGTGTTGAGATACCCGATATGGGCGCGGTAGGTATCATAACCTATATGCGTACCGACAGTTTGCGTATTTCGGACGAGGCAAAAGCCGCAGCTGCTCAGATGATCGAAACAACATACGGCAAGGAATATCTGCCGTCAAAGCCCAGAGTGTTCAAGTCAAAGAGCAATGCTCAGGACGCTCATGAGGCTATACGCCCGACAATAATCACGCTCACCCCCGATAAGGTGAAGTCTGCACTTACAAGCGACCAGTATAAGCTGTATAAGCTGATATGGGAGCGCTTTATGGCAAGCCAGATGGAAAATCAGCTCCTTGATACCAAGGCTGTTGATATTACTTGCGGCGACTGCCTTTTCAAGGCAAACGGATACACCGTAAAATTTGACGGCTTCACAAAGCTGTATGAAGAAAGCAAAGATAATGACGAAGAAGAGGGCGGCGCACTGCCTGCTCTTGAAGTCGGCGAAAAGCTGAAGGTAAAAGAGCTTACAGGCAACCAGCACTTCACTCAGCCGCCACCGAGATATACAGAAGCAAGCCTTATAAAGGCACTCGAAGAAAACGGTATAGGCAGACCGTCTACCTATGCGCCGACCATTGCCACAATACTTGACAGACATTATGTTGAGCGTGAAGCAAAGCAGTTGAAGCCTACCTCGCTCGGCACTGTAATTACCGACCTTATGAAGGGTCACTTTGAGCGTATAGTTGACGCTAAGTTCACAGCTCAGATGGAAAGCGACCTTGATAAGATCGAAGCGGGCAAAGCCAATTGGGTAGATGTACTCGGAAAGTTCTACACAGGCTTTGACAAGATGCTGACAAAAGCAGAAAAGGATATGGAGGGCAAGAGGGTAAAAATACCCGATGAGCCTACAGATATAATCTGCGATAAGTGCGGCAAGCCTATGGTCATAAAGATAGGACCTTACGGAAAGTTCCTCGGCTGCTCGGGCTTCCCCGAGTGCAAGAACACAAAGAGGATAGTAAACGAAACCGGTGGACTCTGCCCCCACTGCGGCGGCAAGATGCTTGCCAAGAAGTCAAAGAAGGGTAAGCCTTTCTTCGGCTGTGAGAATTATAAGGACTGCAACTTTATGACATGGGATACACCGCTTGCCGATAAGTGCCCCAAGTGCGGCTCGACACTTTTCAAGAAGGTCGGAAAGCAGGGACAGGTGTACTGCGCCAAGGACGGTTGCGGATATGTACGCCCCGTCGATGAGGATAAGAAGAACGACTGATAAGGATAGATAAATTGGATAAAAAGACTGTTACCGTGATAGGCGCGGGTCTTGCGGGAGTAGAGGCGGCATGGGCGCTTGCAAACAGAGGCTTTTATGTAAGACTTTGCGAGATGAAGCCCGAAAAGTATTCGCCCGCCCACAAGTACAAGGGTTTTGCGGAGCTTGTATGCAGTAATTCGCTGAAAAGCGCCGACACTGCCAGTGCCTGCGGTATGCTTAAGGAAGAAATGCGTTATATGAACTCTGTCACGATGATTGCGGCAGAAAAAACAAAAGTCAGCGCAGGCGGCGCTCTTGCGGTAAACCGAACGGAGTTTTCCGACGCTGTGACAGAGATGATAACAAATCACCCGGATATAGAGATCGTAAGCGGCGAGATAACCGAGTTCCCCGAAAGCAATACCGTAATAGCTACAGGACCGCTGACGAGCGATATATTTGCAGAGAAGATACAGGAGCGTTGCGGCAGTCCGCTCAGCTTCTATGACGCGGCGGCACCTATAGTCACCGCCGAAAGCATAGATATGAGCCTTGCGTTTTTCGCAACACGCTATGACAAGGGCGAGGCTGACTATATCAACTGCCCGATGACAAAGGAAGAGTACGAGGCGTTTTATAACGAGCTTGTAAACGCAGAGAGCGTACCGCTCAAAAGCTTCGAAAACCTCAAAGTGTATGAGGGCTGTATGCCGGTCGAGGTGCTGGCAAAGCGGGGAATAGAGAGCGTGCGCTACGGCTGTATGAAGCCTGTCGGTCTTACCGACCCGAGGACAGGCAGACGACCTTATGCCGTTGTTCAGCTCAGAAAAGAAAACAATGAGGGCACGCTTTATAACCTTGTGGGGTTTCAGACTAACCTGAAATTCGGCGAGCAGAAGAGAGTGTTCTCGATGATAACAGGTCTTCAGAACGCGGAGTTTGTAAGGTACGGCGTTATGCACAGAAATACATTCCTTAATTCCCCCGGACTGCTTGATAAGAATTTTAAGCTTATCGACAGCGATAATATCTACTTCGCAGGTCAGATGACAGGCGTTGAGGGATATGTCGAAAGCGCGGCATCGGGAATTATCGCGGGAATAAATCTTGCAAGAGAGCTTAGCGGTGAAAAGCCGCTCGAACTGCCCGAAACCTGTATGACGGCGGCGCTTGCAAAGCATATAAGCACCGAAAATAAGGACTTTCAGCCGATGGGAGCGAATATGGGAATATTACCGCCGCTCCCCGAGAGGATAAAGGACAAGAAGTTAAGATACAGGACGATTGCGGACAGAGGGCTTGAAGATTTAAAAAAGGCGCTCTGCGAGCAGGGGATCATTAAAGATTAAAAATTACCGTAATGAAAGGAAAACGAATTATGAAAATAGCTATAGACGCATTCGGCGGAGATAATGCACCCGATGAGGTAGTAAAGGGCGCGGTAGCCGCCGTAAAGGAATACGGTGTTGATATTGTACTTACAGGCGACACAACAAAGCTTGACGAGTGCTTTGCAAAGCTCGGACTGCCCAAGGATCATATCACATTTGAACAGGCTGACGGCGTTATCGAGATAGAAGATAACCCCAAGATGATCTTAAAGGAAAAGAAGAACTGCTCTATGGGCGTTGCACTCCGGATGGTAGCGGACGGCAGAGCTGACGCTATGATAAGCGCGGGCAGTACAGCGGCTCTTGTTATGGGCGGCACTCTTATAGTAAAGCGTATCAAGGGCATAAAGCGCCCCTCGCTCACCCCTATAATGCCGGGTCTTAAGAATATGTACATACTGCTTGACGGCGGTGCAAACGTTGACTGCCGCCCCGATATGTTAAGACAGTTTGCCGTAATGGGCAGTGTCTATATGAATAAGATTATGGGCGTTGATAACCCTAAGGTCGGACTGCTTAATGTCGGTGCGGAGGAAGAAAAGGGCAGAGAGCTTGAGCAGGAAACCTACGCGCTTCTCAAAAACAGCACACTTAACTTCACAGGTAATGTGGAAGCAAGAAACGCCGCACTCGGCGAGGTCGATGTTGTGGTAACCGACGGCTTTACAGGCAACGTTTATCTTAAAACAGTCGAGGGTATGGGCAAGTTTATGAAGGCTTCGCTCAAAAAGATATTCTTCCGCAACCTCGGCACAAAGATAGGTGCAATGTTCACGATGAAGGGTATCAAGGAAATAAGCAAGCAGATGGATTACAGAGAAACAGGAGGTTCGCCGCTTCTCGGTACTGCAAAGCCCGTGCTCAAGGCGCACGGAAGCAGTGACGCTCTTGCATTCAAGAACGCCGTAAGACAGGCTAAGAATTTCGTAGAAAGAAACGTTATCGCAGAGATGGAAAAGGTGCTGTCGGAAAATACGGAAGACTGATTTTTGCTTGCGGGAGGGTAGCCCCCTCCCGTGAGAATTATTGAAAGGAAAAGAAATGACAGAGCTTGAACAGATAATAGGCTATACGTTCAAAAATCCCGAGCTTTTGAAAGAAGCTCTCACTCATTCGTCATACACAAACGGCAAACATCTGCGCAGTAACGAGCGCCTTGAATTTTTAGGCGACAGCGTGCTGAGCATCGTTGTGTCCGAGCATCTCTTTGAAAATCTTACAAATCTGCCAGAAGGACAGCTGACTAAGATAAGAGCAAGCGTTGTGTGTGAAAATGCGCTTTATCCCTTTGCAAGGAAAATAGATTTGGGCAAGTATATTTTCCTGGGAAAAGGAGAAGAGCATACAGGCGGCAGAGATCGCCACTCTATACTCGCGGACGCGTTCGAGGCGCTGATAGCGGCAATATACCTTGACGGCGGATTTGAAGCGGCAAAGAATTTCATACTGCCGTTTATTCCTCCGCTCGATAAGCTGAGTACAGGCAAATTCCTGCTCGGCGACTACAAGACGGTATTGCAGGAGATAATCCAGCAGAACCCCGAAGAGCGCGTTACCTATGAGATAAGCGACGAGTGCGGTCAGGCGCATAACAAGCAGTTCACCGCGAACGTGCTTCTCAACGGTCAGATAATCGGCACAGGCAAGGGAAAGAGCAAGAAAGAAGCGGAGCAGAACGCCGCAAAAGAGGCTATAAGCCTTATGGGATATGAAACAAACTAACATTTCGGTATTTATACCGCATTACGGCTGTAAGCATATATGCAGCTTCTGCAATCAGAAGACGATAAGCGGACACAGTGAGCCGGTCACCGAAAAGGAGCTTGAAAGCATACTCGAGGGTCAGCTTGAAAATCTTAAAAACAGCAAAACAAGAGCGCAGATAGCGTTTTTCGGCGGCAGCTTTACCGCAATAGACCGCGATTATATGATAAGACTGCTTGCTGTGGCAAAGCGCTATATCGACGCATACCCCGAGCAGTATGACGGTATACGTTGCTCCACAAGACCCGACTGCATAGATGAAGAGATACTTGATATTTTGAAAAAATACGGTATGACGGCGATAGAGCTTGGTGCGCAGAGTATGAACGACGAGGTGCTTCGTGCTAACCGCAGAGGTCACACGGCGGAAGATGTAAGACGTGCGTCGCGGCTTATAAAGCAGTACGGCTTTGAGCTCGGACTTCAGATGATGACAGGGCTGTACAAGGACACTGAGCAGTACTGCATTGATACGGCAAACGAATTTATCGCGCTTCACTGCGACACGGTGAGGATATACCCGACCGTTATACTTAAAAACACGGAGCTTGGCAGACTGCACGAGAGCGGCGTGTACGACAGTTTTACATTTGAGCAGACGACAAGGCTTTGCGCAAAGCTGCTCGATATGTTCAATAAGGCGGGAGTTGCGGTTATCCGTATGGGACTGCACGCGAGCCGTGACGTTGAGCAGAATATGATCGGCGGAGTATATCACCCGGCACTGCGCGAGATAGCCGAGAGCATATTATATCTTGATAAAATGAATGCCATGTGCGAGGACGGGGGAAAGTATGTCTTCTACACGGACAAGCGTAATATAAGCAAAATTATAGGACAGAGCGGAGCTAACCGCGAAGCGCTTTCACAGCGCGGGATTTCCTTTAAAATAAAGGAAGAGAAGGGCACGGATTTCCGTGCGGAGAGGATCGGTTAATGTTTTTTAAATCTATGGAAATATACGGGTTCAAATCGTTTCCCGATAAGACCATACTGCATTTTGACAAAAGAATGACCGCTGTTGTCGGAAGCAACGGCAACGGCAAAAGTAATATAAGTGACGCACTGCGCTGGGTAATGGGAGAGCAGGGCGCTAAAAGTCTGCGCGGAGATAAAATGGAGGATGTTATCTTTCACGGCACTGTGCGCAGAAAGCCCATGGGCTTTGCCAGCGTAACGCTGACTATAGACAATCAAGACAGAGCGCTCAGGGTAGACAGCGATGAGGTAGTAATATCCCGTAAGCTGTACAGAAGCGGCGAGTCCGAGTACAAGATAAACGGCGCAAAGACGCTTCTCAAAAACATAAACGAGCTTTTTATGGGCACAGGTCTCGGTCGTGACGGCTACAGCGTTATCGGTCAGGGCAAGGTATCGGAAATAGTAGAGTCGGGCGGAAGCAAGCGCCGCGAGGTGTTTGAAGAAGCGGCAGGCGTTTCAAAATTCTTAGCGCAAAAAAAGGACGCGGAGAACAAGCTCAAACGCACCGAGGACAATTTACTTCGTATCCGTGATATAGCATCGGAGCTTGAAACAAGACTTCCCGTGCTTGAAAAGCAGGCGGCAAAGGCAAAAAAGGCAAAGGAACTGCTTGCAAGAGAAGAAGACCTCGACATTACCGTAAGTATGTACGAGCTGTCCGCACTTGAAAAGACGATCTCCGAAGCCGAAGATAAGCTTCTTCTCAGCAAGGCTGAGTGCGAAAACCTTGACAGGGACATAGCAAAGCTCGAAGCCGAGGAAGAGGATAACAACAACCGCAGAATGACGCTCCGCGCCGAGCTTGAAAAGCTGAAAGCGGGTAGCGACGCGGCAAGAGACCGCATAGGCGACATCAAGGCGGAGATCGCCGTACTGCATAACGACATTTCCCACGCAGAGGAAACCATCGCCGAAGCCGAAAAGCAGATCAAGGACGGCAAGAGCGGCAAGGCACGTCTTGAAGAGGATAAGAAAACCCTTGAAAATGAGATAGAAGAAAAGCAGACATTCATCGCACAGCTGAAAGCCGACAGTGAAAAGCTTACAGAAGAGCTCACCGGCATAGATGCCGAGGGCGAAACGCTCTCGGGTGAGTACAGACAGCTTGATGAAAAGCAAGGACAGCTGTATCTCAAAAGGACACAGCTGCAGCTTTCCATACAGCAGATAGAGTCGACCTCCGAGCAGCTGTCAAAGCGCAAGGAAGAGCTCACAAGAACCGCCGAAAATGCGGCGGCAGAAGCCAAGACACAGAGAATAAAGCTCACCGATACAGATGAGGAGCTCGAACAGGCTAAGGAAGAAAAAGCAGAAGCCGAAAACAAGCTGACAGGCTACAAAAAGCTGTTTGCAAATAAGAACGACAAGCTGAAAACAGCGGGTCAGACGCTCGAAGCGCTCCGCAAGGAGTACGAAACCAAAGCCTCACGCTACCAGGTCCTTGACGAGATAGACAAGAATATGGCGGGCTTCCAGTCGAGCGTAAAGTCGGTCATTATGGCAGACAGACAGGGTCGACTCAGCGGCATAAGAGGTACGGTCGCCGATATAATCAGCGTTGACAAGCGCTACACCGTGGCTATAGAAATAGCTCTCGGCGGCATTATGCAGAACATTGTCACCGACAACGAGGAAGCGGCAAAGCGCAGTATGCGCTACCTTAAAGAAAACAATCTCGGACGTGCCACGTTCCTCCCGCTCACATGCGTAAAGGGAAAAATGCTCGAGGTCGGCGGACTGAGTAACGAGAGCGGCTTTGAGGGTATGGCTTGCGACCTTGTCGAATACGACAAACTGTATGACGGCATAGTAAAATCCATACTCGGCAAAACGGCGGTAGTTGAAGATATCGACACGGCATCGTTTATAGCCAAAAAGTACGGATACCGTTTCAGGATAGTAACGCTTGACGGTCAGGTCATAAACGCAGGCGGTTCGTTCACCGGCGGTAGCGTAAGAAATGACGCGGGCATAATCGCACGAAAGCAGGAGCTTGCTCTGTTATCCGAGCAGATTGAAAAGCTGAATACAAAGATAAAGGACGAGAGCGAACAGCTTAAGCCGCTCCAGGCGGAGGTCGCCAAGATGGCGGCTGAGATGGAGGGCTTTGCCGAAACCGTATCGCAGTGCGAGCCTAAGATCGCACGACTTGAAGCTCAGCATGACGGTATAAAACAGCTCCTGTCACAGCTCACCGCACAGCGCGACAGCGCCGAGGAACAGCTTGACGCGCAGGAAAGAGCCGAGAATGACGGCAGAAAGCTCCTTAGTGATACAAGGTCACAGCTTGAAAGCGTGCTTGCCGAGATAGAAAAGAACGAAGCGGCTCTGTCACAGCAGAGAAGCGGACTTGATGCGGCTGAGGACAAGAGAAAAACGCTTGCTGATAAGATACAGAAGAACAATATGGATATTCTGTCGGTAAACGGCGATATATCGAATATCCGCACAAGAATAGAGGGTATAGAAGCGTCTGTAGCGGCGCTCAGCGACGGCGGAAGCGAACAACTGAAGAAAATAGAAGAGCTTAAAAACAGCATTGAGCAGAAGAACAGCGTTATAGCGCAAAAGACGGCTCAGACCGAGGAAATAGCAAAATCGGCGGGCGACAACGAAAAGGCTATAGCCGATAACGTTTCGCTTACAAATGCGGCTGAAAAGCGTATCAGCGAGATAAACAAGTCGATAAGAGAGCTTACCGAGGCAAAGGAAAAGTTCAGCGCAGACCTTGCCCGTCAGGAAGAGCGCAAAGGCTCGGCGGAAAGCCAGACCGAGAAGATAATTTCGGGACTGTGGGATAAGTACGAGATGACGCGCAGTGAAGCGCGAGAACGTGCAAAGCCCGTTGATGACGCGGGTATATTTATGCTGAAGGCTGAGCTTGCCGAGATAAAGCGCAGTATCGCGGCGCTCGGTAGCGTAAACTACAGCTCAATAGAAGAGCTTGAAGAGGTATCAGAGCGTTACGGCGTGCTTGCCGAGCAGTTAAAGGACGTTGAAACGTCCAAAAAGGAGCTTGAAAACCTGATTGCAGATCTGATAAAGGATATAAAGCAGAGATTTACAGAGAGCTTTGAAGCTATCAACAACCATTTCGGAATGCTGTTCAGTGAGATATTCGGCGGCGGTGAAGCAAGACTTCAGCTGTCCGACCCGGACGATGTGTTGAATTCCGATGTCGAGATATACGCCGCACCTCCGGGAAAGGTCATAAAGAGCCTGTCGCTGTTATCCGGCGGCGAAAAATCAATGGTAGCGCTGACAATATACCTTGCGATATTACTGCACAGACCTACACCGTTCTGTATGCTCGATGAGGTCGATGCGGCGCTTGACGAGGCCAATGTACAGAAGTACGCTACATATCTTAAGCGCTTCTCACATAACACTCAGCTGATGGTAATTACCCACAGAAGAGGTACAATAGAGCTGTGCGATGTGCTGTATGGCGTTTATATGCAGGAAAAGGGCGTATCCGGACTGTTAAGGCAGGAGTTCAGCGAGGAATTTTTAAACGAGCTTGAAAACTCGTAACGGAAACGTATATGAAATATCGGGGGTAAAAATGAAAAAATTAAGAGTAACAGCTGTTGTGCTTGCCGTTATTCTTGCGGTGAGCGGTATAGTGCTTAAAATAAGCGGCGCAGAAGACAATACTGAACCGACTTTACCGCTTGATACCGTACTCAGTACCGAGCAGGCACAAAAAGACTTTAAATATGTTTATGATGCGGTAAGAGCAAATCACCCGGCTTTTCTGATTGACGAATACACAGAGAAAAAATTCGGAGAAACCTATATATCTTTGCGTAAAGAGCTGTCAGATAAGGAGCAGATAACAGTAAACGAGCTGTGGGAAATGTCGGCAAAGCTTGTATGTACGCTTGACGACGCGCATACGATAGTTACCGTATCGGGTACACAGTATGTCAGCGGCGGAGATGAGATAAGCAGCGCATATGAAAACGGCACGCTTGTATCAATTGACGGTATATCGGCTGACAGTATGAAGGAGCACTTCAAAAACGTGTTCCCATATGAGCCGCAGGTCAGCTTCTATGCGGACTATATGTTCGGCGTGGCTCTGGAATACGGCAGTTGGCTTACGCTCCTCGGTGCAGATATATCCGACGGAATAGATGTCGTTATCGGCGAAAACAGCGAAGCAAAGCATTTTGATATGACCGATGAACCGCCTGCAAGAAAACAGCTCGAGCTTTGCTCATATAAAATTGACAAGGAAAATTCACTCGGTATTTTCACACTCAACCGTTGTGAAATGTCGGGAGAATACACCGATAAGTTGTCGGAATTTTTCGGCAAAGTAAAAGATAATGATATAAAAAACGTAGCTGTTGATCTGCGCAGTAACGGCGGCGGAACAACAGAAGTCATAAACGAATTTCTGAGATATATAAATATAAGCGACTATAAGCTGTTCGGCGGAACGGATATACGAATCGGCGGAAATCTGATCTCGTACCGTGACGAGATAACGCCTAACAAGCACGTTGAGAACGCCTTTGACGGTAATATCTATGTACTGACATCACAATACACGTTCAGCTCGGCAATGGACTTTGCAACTGTGATACAGGATAACGGCATAGGCAAGGTGATAGGCGAAACACCGGGAAATATGCCCACCGCATACGGCGACAAGCTGAGCTTTCAGTTGCCCGAGTCAAAGCTTGTACTCAGCGTATCATATAAGAAATTCTACCGTGCAGATATGACAAAGAGCATAGAACCGCTTATCCCCGACTATACGGTCGATGCCGACAAGGCTGAGGAAAAGCTGGTTGAATATATAAAGTAGGAGTTAAATTTTCAATGGGATTTTTTGAAAAGCTGAAAAACGGCTTAAAGAACACAAAAGACGCACTCGCAAGCAAGATAACGGGAGTTATAAATTCGTTTACAAAGATAGACGAGGACTTTTTTGAAGAGCTTGAAGAAACGCTTATACTGTCCGATATCGGCGCTGTGACAAGCGCGAATATCTGCGAAGCATTAAGAAAAGAAGTAAAGGCTACAGGCACTACCGACCCTGCGGAAGTGAAAGGACTTTTAAAGAAGATAATCGCAGAAATACTTGAGGGCGATAATTCGCTGAACCTTGATACAAAGCCTGCTGTTATACTTGTTATCGGCGTAAACGGCGCAGGCAAGACAACTACTATAGGAAAGCTCGCGTATAATCTTAAAAACAGCGGCAAGAAGGTTGTCGTTGCGGCGGCGGATACATTCCGTGCGGCGGCAATAGAACAGCTACAGGTATGGACAGACCGTGCGGGCGTTGATATAATAAAGCACGCAGAGGGAAGCGACCCTGCGGCTGTAGTGTTCGACGCTATCAAGGCAGGTATGGCAAGAGATGCGGACGTTATCATCTGTGATACGGCAGGCAGACTTCACAATAAGAAGAACCTTATGGACGAGCTTAAAAAGATAGCAAGAATAGTAAACAACAACGCTCCCGACAGCCGTGTAGAAACACTGCTTGTGCTTGACGCAACAACAGGGCAGAACGCGGTAAACCAGGCAAGACTGTTCAAGGAAACCGCCGATATAACAGGCATAGTTCTTACAAAGCTTGACGGAACGGCAAAAGGTGGTATAATAATACCTATAAAGGAAGAGCTCGGCATACCGGTAAAGCTTGTAGGTGTGGGCGAGAAGATAGACGATTTACAGCCGTTTATTCCGCAGGACTATGTAGAAGCCCTGTTTGAATGATCGGATAAATTACGAAAGGATAATATATGAAGCTTATTATAGCCTCGAACAACGCGGGCAAGATAAAAGAATTCAAGGAAATGCTGACGCCTCTCGGCTATGAGCCTGTTTCTATGAAAGAGGCGGGGATCGATACAGAGATACCCGAGGACGGCACGACATTCAGCGAAAACGCACATATAAAGGCAAAGACAATTTACGATATGACGCATACGCCCGTGCTTGCGGACGACAGCGGACTGTCTATAGAGTTTTTAGGCGGTGCACCGGGTATATACTCCGCAAGATACGCAGGCGAGAACGCTACAAACGAGGACAGGATAAACAAGGTGCTTGATGAGCTCAAGGGTGTCGACAAGCCGCTCAGAAACGCAAAATTCGTATGTGCCTTATACTTTATCCGTGACGATGAATACGAGATATGCGTTACCGGCGAGTGTGAGGGATTTATCGGAGAAGAGCCTGTAGGCAAAAACGGCTTCGGCTACGACCCTATATTTATGCTTGACGATGATACAAGTATGGCTTGCCTTACAGACGCAGAAAAGAACAAGATAAGCCACAGGGCAAAAGCACTTGAAAAGCTAGTCGCCGAGCTCAGCGAAAAGTAATGGGTATCAGGGATATACTGCTCTATCTGCTTTGGGTGTATCTCGGCATTGTGAATGTCGCAGGCTTTATACTCCCCGCAGTAGACAAGAGAAGAGCAAAAAAGGATAAATGGCGCATAAAGGAAAGCACACTTTTCCTTGTATCGGCGCTCGGCGGCTCGGTCGCAATGTATATTTCAATGCGGCTGTTCCACCACAAGACAAAGCATAAGAGATTTATGATAGGGATACCGATAATTATTGTTTTACAGCTCGGTGCTGTATTTGCAATATGGTATTTCTTTATAAGATAAGAAACGGAGATAATAATGGAGATAACAAGCAGACAGAGAGCAAGGCTCAAGGGCATAGCAAGTAACTTAGACACTATCTTTCAGATAGGCAAGAACGCAATATCGGACGAGCTTATAAAGCAGCTTTCGGACGCACTGGAAGCAAGAGAGCTTATCAAGATAAGAGTCCTTGAAAACTGCGGTTACAGCGCAAAGGAGCTTGCGGGAGAAATAGGCGAAAAGACAGACAGTATCGTGGTTCAGGTAATAGGCACAAAGATAGTCCTTTACAGACAGAATAAGGACGTAAAGAAAAGGAAGATAAGCTTAGATGATTAAGATAGGCGTATTCGGCGGGGCGTTCAACCCTATTCACAACGGACATATAAATATGGTGAATGAGGCTTTCACCGACCTTAAGCTTCAGAAGATGCTGATAATCCCCACCTGCGTTTCACCGCATAAGAGCAACAAGGGACTTATCGCCTTTGAGGACAGAGCCAAGATGTGTGAGCTTGCCTTTGCAAACGAAATAGCAAGCGGCAAGTTTGAAATAAGTGATATTGAGAAGCGTATGGGCGGCACAAGCTACACGATAAATACTATCCGTGAGCTTAAAAGACATTACCCCGATGATGCGGTGTTTTACCTGATAATCGGCGGCGATATGCTGTTCTATTTCGATAAGTGGTATCGCTATGAGGCGCTTCTCGGCGAGTGCAAGGTGGTTGCCGCCGCAAGAGAAAACAGCGAATACAGCGATATGTGCGAATATGCCGCAGAAATGGGCAGAATAAAGGTGCTTAATCTGCACGTCACGGAGGTAAGCTCAACGGAGATCCGCGAAAAGCTGAAAAACGGCGAAAGCATTACAGGACTTGTCCCCGCAGATGTCGAAAGCTATATAAAGGAACGTGAGCTTTATGTGTGAAAAGCAGAGTAAGGACGAACAGCGTTACGCCGAGAAATATGCTGATTATATAGAGCTTCTTAAAAGTACGCTTTCCCAAAAGCGCTTTACGCACAGTATGAATGTTGCCTCGATGTGCTTAGCGCTTGCAAAAAAGCACGGCGGTGACGAGGAAAAGGCGTATCTTGCAGGACTTCTGCATGATATCAAAAAGGAAGAAACACCCGATGCCATGAAAGCTCAGGCAGTGCTCAGCAATATGGACGTGAGTGACGAGGAGCTTTATACCCCAGCACTCTGGCACGGTCCTGCGGGGGCATATCATATATCCAAAAATCTCGGCATAAAGGACGAGGATATTTTAAACGCGGTGCGTTATCACACGGCAGGAAGAGCAGATATGTCGCTTCTTGAAAAGATCGTTTACTTAGGCGATCTCACAAGCGCGGACAGAAGCTATAAAGATGTAGAAAAATACCGCGAAATGAGCTTTGAAAATCTTGACAACGCTATGTACAATGCGTTAAAATACTCTATAGGAGAAACGCTCGGAAAGGGCGGAGTTATACCGCCGTGCACTTCGGCAGGGTATAATTTCTATACAAAGCTTATGAGAGCACGCAACGCGGAAAAGCAAAACAGAAAGGAAAAATCCAAGGAATGACCGATATAGAAATTCTGAAAGAGGGCATAAAGGCTCTTGACTCAAAAAAGGCAGATGATATAAAAATACTCAAGGTGCGCGACCTTACGATACTTGCTAACTACTTTGTAATTGCAAGCGGTTCAAGCTCGACACAGGTAAAGGCGCTCGCAGACGAGGTCGATTTTAAGCTCGGCGAAAAGGGCGAGGAGCCTAAGTCCGTAGACGGCAAGGCAAGCGGAAACTGGATAGTGCTTGACTATATAGATGTTGTTTTCCACGTTTTCTATAAGGAAACGAGGGATTTCTACGACCTTGAAAGGCTCTGGCAGGACGCAGAGGAGATCGATGTTAATCAGTTTCTTGATTAAATGTGACACCGTACAAGGGTAAAATATCAGACTATTGATAAAACTATTTCAAATTTTAAAATGGGGTTTGGGGCGTAGCCCCAAGGCAGGTCGCAGGGACGCCAGTCCCCGTATTCTCCCCCTTTCCGGGGGAAAGGGGCTTTCGGCAAGGATGCCGAAATAAGGACACACTAAGCTTTGCAGGACGCAAAGCCATCAGAGTGTCCTAAAGGGGATAGGGATTGGAAATTTGCTGTTTTTTTATAAAAACAGACTTTTTCTACAAGCCGAAAATATAGATTCCTGCAAGAATTTTTACGAAATTTTCAAAAACGTATTGACAAATTCGGTGCGATAATGTATAATACTAGCATACATCTTTATAAAATTTGTATGAGTTATAACCTGTGCCATTTGGCAAAGGGAGGGATATAGATGGCAGAAGTACGTTTAGGCAAGAATGAATCTTTAGATACAGCACTCAAGCGTTTCAAGAGATCATGCGCCAGAGACGGCGTCCTCGCAGAGGTTCGTAAAAGAGAACACTACGAAAAACCTTCGGTAAAGCGTAAGAAGAAATCCGAGGCTGCTCGTAAGCGCAAGTTTAAGTAATTAGTTACTTACGGTAATAAAAGGCGGACAAGGTTAGCCTCATGCTGACGCTTTGTTCGCCTTTTAATTTTTTATCAAAAAGGATACGGTATGATTTTTAAACCGCAGATTTGGATAAATTCAGTTCTCGACATAGATGAGGACTTTCTTGATAAATATAATATAAAAGCACTGGTGCTTGACCTTGACAATACGCTGTCAATGCACGGAAACCCCGCCGCAGAAAACGGTGTACCAGAGTGGCTCGAGCATATGAAGAGCATAGGCATACCGATGCGCATTGTGTCTAACAACACGAATAAGCGCGTAGCACCGCTTGCCAAAAAGCTTGGACTTCCGTTTACCGCAAACGGCTGTAAGCCTCTGACATTCGGCATCTCAAGGGCTATAAGGATAATGGGTGTGCCGAAAAAGCAGGTAGCCGTTGTCGGAGATCAGATCTTCACAGATGTGATAGCGGGCAACCTCAAAGGCGCTGTGTCGGTGCTTGTCGAGCCTTTCCATATGGAAAGCGCATGGACGTTCAAGCTTAAAAGAAAGGCTGAGAGCCTGTTTTTTCACAGGGATTACTCAAAGCTTAAACCTAAGGAGAATAAGTAATGGCTGTTAAATTCGGACCGGGCGGTAATTCGGTAAGCTTCGGCAAGAAGAAATTTCCCGATGAGCTGCCCGCATATCTTGCGTCAATGGATCTTGACTGTTACGAGGTCGAGTGCGGCAGAGGAGTGCGCATTGCGGCGGCAACATATGAGAAATTACCCGCACTTGCCAGTGACAACAATATAACCGTAACGCTCCACGCTCCGTACTTCATATCGCTTTCAAGCGTTGAGGCTGAGAAGCGCGACAACAGCGTAAACTATATAATGGACTCGCTGAGAGCCGCCGATAAGCTGGGTGCTACCAAGGTCGTCGTACATTCGGGTTCGTGCTCAAAGATGACAAGGGCAGAAGCGCTGTGCCTTGCAAAACAGACGCTCACAAAGGCAGTCGCCGCGCGAAAGAGCGAGGGACTGAAAGCTATCATCTGCCCCGAAACCATGGGTAAGATAAATCAGCTCGGCACACTTGAGGAAGTGATCGAGCTGTGCACACTTGACGATGAGATGCTCCCGTGCGTTGACTTCGGACACCTTAATGCAAGAACGCACGGTGCGATAAAGACGATTGACGATTATGCCGCAATACTCAACAGCATTGAAAACAAGCTCGGGCACGACAGACTTTCACAGATGCACGTCCATTTTTCAAAGATAGAATATACCTCGAGCGGCGAAAGACGACACCTGACGTTTGAAGATGAGGTTTACGGACCGCGGTACGAACCACTGTGTGAACTGTTTGCAAAAAGAGATCTTGACTGCACGGTCATCTGTGAATCGGACGGAACACAGGCGGAGGACGCGTCAACCATGAAAAAAGCTTACCTCGGCTATCTGAAATAAGGACGGAAAAGAAAATGAAGATACTTGTAATGAACGGACCCAACTTAAATCTGCTCGGCGAGCGTGAACCGTCGGTATACGGCGACAATTCGCTCGCGGCGATAAACGAAAGACTGAAAAAATGTGCCGAGAAGAACGGCGCAGAGATTGACTTCTTCCAGTCAAACCACGAGGGCGCGCTGATCGACGCACTTCATGACGCAAGGTTGAAGTACGATTGCGTTATCTTCAACGCGGGCGCATATACGCATTACAGCTACGCTATTAGGGACGCTATCTCGGCTATTAAGATACCTGTAATAGAAGTCCATATGTCAAACGTACACGCAAGAGAAGAGTTCAGACATCATTCCGTGATATCTCCCGTATGCAAGGGCACTATCGCGGGCTTCGGTGAAAAGAGCTATATGATGGCACTTTTCTACGCCCTCAATATGGATTGACGAGGATTTGACAAAAGCGCTCTGATTGATTTTCAGTTAATATTTAAGAGTTAAAATTATCATTTGGATAAATGCGGCTTTTTGCCGCAACGGAGGAAATATGGTTAAGAATGCGGGAAATATAGCGAAGCTTGCGGATAATCTTGCTGATGAAAAGCACGCGGCGCTTATCACATCGGATATAAGCAGAAGATACTTCAGCGGGTTTACATCATCTGCGGGTATGATACTTGTGACAAAAGAGGCAAGCTATCTGCTTATCGATTTCCGCTATTTCGACAAGGCTAAGGAGCGTGTTACCGACTGTGAGGTAGTGCTTCTCGAAAACGCGAAAAGCCAGCTTATGAGCCTGCTCACAAAGCACGGCATAACGACTGTAAGCATTGAAAGCAGTGCTATGACGGTAACTGAGCTTGACAGATATAAGGCTAACTATTCGTTCATAAAGTTTGACAGCTCACGAGAGCTTTCCGATATGATCGAGAAAATGCGTGTTATTAAAACTCCCGAAGAGACAGAGAAGATAGTAAAGGCGCAGAGGATAGCGGAAAAGGCTTTCTCACGGCTTTTGCGTGACATAAAGCCCGGGCAGACGGAAAAGCACGTTGCGGCTCTGCTTGAATACTATATGGCTGAGTACGGCTCTGACGGAAAATCGTTCGATACCATTGCGGCATCGGGCGTAAATTCGGCTTCACCGCACGCAGTCCCTACAGATAAAAGGCTCGAAAACGGAGATTTTCTGACGCTTGATTTCGGCGCGACCTATGACGGCTACCATTCGGATATGACAAGAACGATAGCTATCGGCAAGGTTACCGAAGAGATGAAGAGAATGTATGACGCTGTACTCTTTGCAAATCTTGACGCTATGAAGGCTATACGCGCGGACATCAGCGGCAAGGTGGTTGACAGCGTGGCAAGAAGCACACTTGACGCATGGGGATACGGAAAGTATTTCGGTCACGGACTGGGTCACGGTGTAGGACTTGAGATACACGAAGCGCCTACTGCTTCACCGTCATCGCAGTATATGCTCAAAGAGGGTATGATACTGACAGACGAGCCGGGTGTGTATATTTCGGGCAAATTCGGCGTAAGAATTGAAGACATGGTAGTTGTCACAAAGGACGGCTGCCGCAATCTCACAGAAACGACAAAGGAACTTATAATTATTAACTGATACGGAGGGATACATATGCTTACAGGCTTGTTTTTTGCGGTATCGGGCTATCTGCTCGGCAGTATTTTGTTTGCAAGCATTATTTCAAAGCTGTTTCATAAGGATATCATATCCAAAAGCCCCGACAAGAACTACGGAACGGCTAACGCATTCCGCTACGGCGGTGTGCTGTGCGGTGCACTGACACTGCTGTGCGATATGGGC
This sequence comes from Ruminococcaceae bacterium UBA6413, assembly GCA_002437415.1. Classification (GTDB taxonomy): domain Bacteria; phylum Bacillota; class Clostridia; order Oscillospirales; family Ruminococcaceae; genus Ruminiclostridium_E. Next base: position 59,795 of record DJPL01000067.1, read on the forward strand.
AAGGGATTTTTGCCGGTGTTCATTTATATGCACACTGAAAATCCGTCAGAGGTCATGCTCCCTATAGTGCTTGTAGCGCCGGTAATAGGTCATATTCTGCCTATTTTCTCAAAGTTCAAGGGCGGCAAGGCTATAGCTGTTACATTCGGCTCGCTTGCGGGTATGTGGCCTAACTGGACTACGGTGCTGACGCTGTGCTTCTTCTTTATCCTGTTTATGACGCTTATAAAGATAACTCCGCACTGCTTCTGCACTATCATTTCATACTGCTGTACAACGCTTGTATCGTTCTTCATAGAGCCGGTCAAGGCGGTATCGGTAGGTATGCTGATGATCACGATCGCCTGCTCGATAAAGATGCTCAGCGTTCCCGAAGAGCGTGAGAAGTTCGATGTCAGATGGCTATGGAAGCACTGATTTTATCATGCAGTACCGGCGGCGGGCACAATACCGCGGCTCGTGCTGTTAAAGAAGAACTGGAAGCAAGAGGACATAATGCGATAATGCTTGACCCGTATACGCTTGACCCGACATGGAAGGCGGCGCACGTCGGCAGCTTTTATGTGTTCACAGCCAAATGCTTTCCCCATATATTCGGCGCAGTCTACCATGTAGGTATGCGCCTTTGTCATCTGCCGTTAAGATCGCCTATGTACTTTGCAAACCGCAAGGCGGCAAGGAAGCTCGGAGAATATCTTAAAAGCAATGAGTATGACGTTATCGCAATGACGCATTTTTATGCCGCTGAGATGTTGACATATCTCAAACGCAAGGGCTATGATCTCCCGCCCACGGTATTTATCGGCACGGATTACACCTGTACGCCGTTTACGATGGAAACGACCTGCGACAAGTATGTGATCCCGGCGGAGGATCTGTGCCGCGATTACATTAAACAAGGCGCTAAAAGAGAGCAATTACTGCCTTATGGCATTCCTGTCAGCCGTGTATTTGAAACGCCCGCAAAGGACATTGCCGCGCTCAGAAAAGAGCTCGGGCTTCAACCCGATAAGCGCTGTGTGCTGGTAACAGGCGGAAGTATGGGCGCGGGAAATATAAAGCGCCTTACGGAAAAGCTGATAAGATACGGCAGAGAAAACACCGATACGCAGTTTGTTATAATATGCGGCACGAATGATAAGCTCCGCCGTATGTTGACGGAAAAAACAGTCGATAATAATTCGTTTACAATTCTCGGCTTTACCGACAGAATGCACGATTATATGGCGGCGGCAGACGTGTTTGTTACAAAGCCCGGCGGACTGAGCTCTACCGAGGCGGCGGTATCACGAGTGCCTATTGTGCATATGTCGCCGATACCGGGCTGTGAAACCAAGAATATAAAGTATTTTTCAAGTCACGGTATGAGCCTTTCGCTCAAAAAAATGAAGATAGAGCAGGCGCTTGATAAGCTTAAGGACAGGAAAGTGTGCCGCGGTATTGTTGAAAGTCAGAGAAAGAATATATCCTCAGCGGTGGGTAGAATATGCGATCTGCTCGAAAATATGGCAAATAAAAAGGTATCCTGATATGAATATACAGATTTTCGGAAAATCAAAGTGCTTTGACACGAAAAAAGCAGAGCGTTATTTTAAGGAACGCGGTATAAAGTTCCAGTCAATAGACATATTATCTAAGGGTATGTCAAAGGGAGAGTTCAACAGCGTATCATCGGCTGTAGGCGGATATGAAAATCTCATTGATGCATCTTCCAAGGCGTACAAGGAAAGCACTATGCAGTACCTCGCATATGAAGAGGACAAAATAGAAAAGCTGCTCGAAACTCCTGCAATGTTCAAAACTCCGATCGTCAGAAACGGCAGACAGGCAACAGTCGGATATCAGCCCGATGTATGGAAGACATGGGAATAAGAAATATTGCGCTTAGGTGTAGTGAGTATTGCCGTGCTGTATGTCACTCAAAACCTCATAGCAAAGCCGTTTGCGGACGGTCTAAAATTTTTTGAATTTTTTTAAAAAAACGCTTGACAAATTGCTTGTAAACGTGTATAATATAATAGTCGCTTGAAGAGAGCACAAAACTTCGGCAAACGGAGTATGGACTTAGGATACGGAAGCTTAGCTCAGCTGGGAGAGCATCTGCCTTACAAGCAGAGGGTCATAGGTTCGAGCCCTATAGTTTCCACCACCTTTCAAGGCGAAAGCCTTGACTCCTACGGCCTGGTAGTTCAGTTGGTTAGAACGCCGCCCTGTCACGGCGGAGGTCGTGGGTTCGAGTCCCATCCAGGTCGCCATTTTTTTGGCTTTCCAAAAGCTACGCCTCTGTAGCTCAGTCGGTAGAGCAGAGGACTGAAAATCCT
>DJPL01000067.1:62166-109167 GCA_002437415.1 Ruminococcaceae bacterium UBA6413
TCGATTCCGACCGGAGGCACCATAAGAAACGCAATAGCGTTTCTTATATAAGCGGATTTAGCTCATCTGGTAGAGCGCCACCTTGCCAAGGTGGAGGTAGCGAGTTCGAGCCTCGTAATCCGCTCCAATTTTTTTGGCGCTATAGCCAAGTGGTAAGGCATAGGTCTGCAACACCTTGATCCCCAGTTCAAATCTGGGTGGCGCCTCCATTAAAAAAGCACTTGCGAAAGCAGGTGCTTTTTGTTTATCAACTTAAATGCACGAAACTCTTGTTTTATGGTTTGAGTGGAATTTTTCCTCCAGCATAGATCACGTTGATTGCAGATATTGCATACAAAAGCACAATGTGCTACAATATATAATGCGTTTAACAAAATGTCGATTTACACCTTGAGTTAAATTAGAAATTTTAAGATTATTGGGGTAATAAAATGAGTGAAAATAGCAGAATGAATAAGTTTTTAGATACGATGAAAAGTGCGGCGGACAAGGTATCTCAAAAAACGGCGGTGGCTACAGAAGAAATCAAAAACAAGGCTATTCAGTTTAAAGGTGAGATAGCAACAAAACAGGTAGAAAATAAAGTTATTGCATTGGAAAAGAAAAAAGCCGATGATTTAAAAAAATTTGCGCCTATTTTCGAAAGAGATATTTCAGAAGATGAACTGTTGACTGAACGAGTAATCAGAATAATCAATTATGATGCACGGCTTGAAAATGAAGTATGCAAAAATTCTGTAGGATTTTATGAAATATCGACTGACAGGAAAATGCCGACTTTCTATACTAAATTTGCCCAAAAGCTCGGTTTGACTTTTTATCCTCAGTTAAGTGAGTCGGTCTATATCGCTGATCCATGCATTGCAGGAAGGTACATAGAAATTGATGAGTATTACAACTATATGAAACAAGCACGAGTGAATGAGTTGACCATGGTAGCGCAGGCACTGAATGCTAAAAGTATAAGTATTAAGCTAAAAGCTACTGAGAAATCAAAGGCTAAAACTTCAATTGCAGCCAATGCCAATATAGTGTCTTTGGTGAATGCGAACGGTAAAGCGGATAATAATAGCAAAGATTCAAAATCAGTTGAAATTTGGGCATCTACAACGTTTAAAGCTGCGTTTTGGAACGGCGGTCCGATTATGCCGCAACTGTTGTATTTTCGCAATGAAAGTGATATAAGTACACTGATTCAGATGGTTTTGACGAACAGAAGCAAACTGACAGAGCGAACTTATTCAATGAAAGCAAGTTCGTCTTCCGGAATGACAAAAAATGAAGCGCTGAGTATAGCAAGTGTGATAAAACATTTAAAATGCAATATTGGCGCTAACTTTTCAAAATGTGCCGAAAATGAAAGCGACGCCGTTATTGAGTATACGATTAAGTTTTAGGCGATTTTTACGATATTTGATATAATAGATATACAGCAAAACACACGGAGTATCAAAAGACTACCCCGTGTGTTTTGTTATATCTTTACTGTTTATGAAACGAAGCTTTCACTTTCTGTTTTCTCGGTAAGTATCACCTTGCCGCGCTTTCCATCGACTGTTATTCTGTCACCTGTACGGACATCGTTCAGCAGATCCCAGCCAAGACCCACAATAGAGGGAATATCAAGGCTTTTTGCAAGGATTGCCGAGTGCGACTGGGAAGAACCGAAAGCACTCAGGAAGCCCTGCACGCCGTTTTCACAGAACTGTATGATCTCGCTCGGCAGAAAATCCTCGGTGCATACGATCTTGTTTTTGCCTATTATAAAATCCTCTGCGCTGTTAGGATCGTTGCCGGACAGGATAACGACCAGTCTGTCGGATATATCGCGGATATCAGCCGCTCTTGCCTTCATATATGTATCATCAATAGCTGCAAAGACCTTTGAAAAGTTGTAGGCTGTAAGTGACACGGCATACTCCGCATTTACAAGCTGAGTGCGGATTATTTCATTTATTGCGTCGCAGTAGTCGTCGTCAAGAGTCAGCATCATATGTATCTCAAAAATCTTCGCAAGCTGTTCTCCGACTCTCGGCACAGCGGTATCGCGCAGTACTTCAAGCTGTCTGAGTGCAGTCTGCTGTGCTTTTGTAAATCTTGCGATCTCAGCCGCCGGATCTTCTATGTGTATGCAATTTACCTTGCTCTTCCGCCTTGTGAACAGAAAAGCACTGCCGCTTACGATAGCACTGTTAAGACTCTTACCGTTCAATACTTTCATTCTGCTCGCCTCCGTCTTAAGAGGATAACGCTTAAAGGTGTAATTGTGTTTGTAATTTGTAGCTTTAGCAACAATCTGAAGTAAATTTGTTGAAGTAGCTAAAATTATTCTAAATCTTGTCTACATTATAGTACGATTTTATCAAAAATGCAATAGGTTTTTAGAAATATCAGAGTTTTTTTGCAAATTTTTATATGGAATGACGAGGTTGATGCTCCAATATTGGTAATAATAAAAGGACCGGCGGTGACCGGTCCTTTAGTGTTATGATATCTGCTTTTGTTACTGAGCGGAAGCTTCAGACTTCTTGCCCTCTTCAACCTTAACGGTGTCCTTGCTGTCAGCCTTGTCTGTTGCGTCATCGACCTTTTCCTTGCTCCAGCTGTCGAACATATCGATAACCTTATCGTATGTATCATAGCATACCTGAGGAAGCTTGCCATTGCCGCCGTAAGCCTTCTCGGCAAGTCCGAAGCCCTTAATGAAGGCATCCTTCAGCTTTTCGGCATACTTGCTGTCGTTGCCTGCAAGGTTCTTTGCAAACTCGAACATACGCTTTGCGGTAGCTTCTGCGCCCCAGTAGTCTTCCGTTGATGTCTCATCGGATTCGGTCTTCTTGCCGGTAGCTTCTTCTATCTGACTCTTAAGATCATCTGAGAGCTCTATCTTCTTCGCACTCTTTGAGTCGGCATTTGATGCCTGATGTGATATAAGGGTCTCGACTACGCTTGCAAGGTGATCTGCCTTTGACTGTGCCACAGTCCTGAACTGTGACTTGTCGGTGTTGTCGACCTCTTTTTTCTGAGCGGATTTCTTTGTGTATGCGGGAGTGAAGGTTTCTTCACTCTTTACATATTTATCGGCGTTGTCTGTCGCGAGTGTGCTGTTTGTCTTTTCGGCTGTGGTCTGTACGCTTGTTTTCGGCACTGTCTGCGCTGTAACTGCTGCCTGTTCTGCTACTTTTGCTATTTCCATATCAGTCTTTCCTTTCCTGATTATCGGTTTTCGGCAGTGAGTACACTGTCTCTTATATTTTATATCGGCTGAAATGTGAAAAACTTTAGCTTTGATTAAATTATACCTGCGGATAATAGAAAAATTTTCGAAAAAAGTATTGACAAATCGCTCTCTAGTGATTACACTGTTAATATAACACATAAACAGTATTGCTGCTGACGGGCTGTAGCGTATTTACAGTTGCTTAATGCTGTGATTTGTGATATACTTAGCTTGTCGTAAAACTATTTGCGACAGTGAAGTAAACTGGGAAACGAAAGGGGAATATTCTGATATGGCGCTTGAAGTTAAGAATATATCAAAGCAGTACGGCAACTTTACCGCTCTGCACCCGCTGAGCTTTACGCTGAGCGAGCCCGGAGTATATGCACTGCTGGGTACTAACGGTGCGGGTAAAACTACTGCAATAAGAATAATACTCGGTATGCTCAGCCGCAACAGCGGTGAGGTACTGTGGAACGGCAAGGCTTTGTCGCCGGTTACGGAAAAGGTTGGCTATCTTGCGGAAGAGAGGGGTCTTTATCCCAAGTATAAGGTGGGGGAGCAGCTTACATATTTCGCAAAGCTCAGAGGAATGCAGAAAGCGGATATAGAAAAATCGCTCGAATACTGGTTTTCAAGACTTGAGCTCAAGGACTACACAGATAAGAGGGCTGAACAGCTGTCTAAGGGCAATCAGCAAAAGGTACAGCTGGTAGCGGCGCTTGTATCCGAGCCTGAGCTGTTGATACTGGACGAACCGCTCAGCGGACTTGATCCTGTGAATGCGGATCTTTTCAAGAGCGTTATAAAAGAGCAGATCGAAAAGAAGAAGTATATCATAATGTCCTGCCACCAGATGCCGGTCATTGAGGAATTCTGCAAGGATATAACGATACTGCACCACGGTTCTGCGGTGCTTCAGGGCGATCTGAACGAAATAAAGAAGAGCTACGGCAGAGTAAATCTTTCTGTGAAGTGTGACGGCAATGTCCTGCCGCTCGCGGCGCAGTGCGGGCTTATCCCCGAGGAGATCACTCCCGATAAGCTGACATTTAAAATACAGTCGGAGGAGCAGGCGGGAAAGCTCCTTAAGCTTATTGTCGACAGCGGTATGCCGCTTGTGCACTATGAACTCAGAGAGCCGAGCCTGCATGAGATATTCGTTGAAAATATTGAAAGAGCCGATAAGGAAGCGGGAAGGAGCGATGAAATATGAATACGTTTGGTTGGAAAAGCATATTCTCATTCACCTTCACCCAGACCGCGAAGTCAAAGGCTTTTAAGGTAAGCTCGGTCATTATCATCATACTGGTATTCGCAATGGCGCTTCTTGCGGGTGTGCTCCCCGCGATAATAGGAAGCAATCAGACATCGGGAAGCGATATCACCATTGACGGCGAAGTGCCGGTCAAGACAATGTATATCGCCGATACGACAGGCATATCTACCGGAGCGGATTACGAAAAAATGTTCTCGGTGCTCGGCGTAAAGATAGATGACTGCGGAAAAGACGCGGACATTGACGCTTTGACCGAAAAGGTAAAGAGTGAAAGTATGTCACTGCTTGTAACTGTAAAGGAAAGCAAGACCGGCTATGAAATATATGCGTCACGTCCGGGCGATGATTCCGTTTCATCGGGAACGGCAAGCGATTTCGGCGCGATGGTCAAAAACGTGTTTGACAATGTAAGATTGACAAAGGCGGGGCTGTCCGGAGAACAGATCACGGCTGTGAATAAGACAGTTGATGTTTATCAGTCGGTTGCGGGAGAGCCTACCGAAAATAATTTCGGTTACGTTGTGAAAATGGTACTGCCGATGATGTCGTCACTGATACTGTTTATGCTGATATTCATTTATGGTCAGATGGTGGCGCAGTCAATAGCGCAGGAAAAGACATCAAAGGTAATGGAGCTTCTGCTGACCTCGGTAAGACCGCTTGCTGTCATTATCGGTAAGATACTTGCCATGGGCTCGCTTGCACTGTTACAGTTTATTATGATCATAGCGTCGGGCGTACTCGGAATAGTCGCCGCGTCACCGCTTTCTTCAATGATAATCGGCTCTTCGGAGGAAACCGGAGCCGCAACAAGTCAGCTTATGGCTGAGATAGGCGATGCACTGGGCGGCTTTTCGCCGATAGTTATCCTGCTTGTGTTTGTGGTATTCATTGTCGGATTTGTATTCTTTGCGCTTATAGCGGGACTTATCGGCGCTACCGTAAGCCGTATGGAGGATCTCAACGCGGCAATGCAACCTCTGGCTGTTATCGGAGTGCTCGGCTTCTACCTGGCATATTTCCCTTCGACCTTCGGGGGAGAAGCGGGAACTCTCACTTTATTGTCGTACTATCTTCCGATATCATCTCCGTTCTCAATTCCGTCGGCACTTCTTACGGGAGCTATCGATGTACCACAGGCGCTTATTGCCGTGCTTGTGCTGTGCGTATTTGTAGTGCTTATGGCTCTGCTGGTTGCACGCGTATATGAGCAGATAATACTCCACAACGGAAACAGGCTCAAGCTCGGTGATATAATCGGACTTGCAAAAAAATAAATAAATCCGTTTTCTCCGGTAAAGGTCAATAAAATGGACAGTATAAAACGCTTACCTAAAATTCTATGTGTTATATTCACCGCCGTGATTTTTATTACGGCGGTATCGTTGTTTGCAAAGCCGACCGACGCGGCTGATACGGTAGCGTCGATAAGCGTTACGCCGGTGCAGTCCTCGCTCGACAAGTCGGATATGAGGACAGTTTACCGCTATGACAGCAACAAAGAAAAATATGTTACGCATAGCTATTACGATGTGTATGATTATGATAATATAAAGCTCACGGTGAATTACGGAAGCACTGTGAAAACCTATACCGGAAGCGAAATAACACGCCTTACGGCTACGCTCGGAAAGCCGCTCGTGATATCGGACGGACAGGCTGACAAGGCGTGGGGTAACGGAAACCATACTGTAACCTATAAGCTTGGAAATGCCGAAGCAACGGCAACGTTCAAGGTAGTCGACACCAAGATAGCATCGCTCACGGTCACACCGATGTATACGATAAATGCGATATATAACGTTGACGGAAGCTACAGGACGTTTGCAGACAGCACGGGAAAAATATCTCAGCGGTTTGTATACGACCTCGGCGGATATGATTATAACGTTAAAATAATCTATAAGAGCGGTGTTATTGTAAACTGCACTGCCGCAGATCTGAAGCAGGAAACAGGATATGAAGCGGTATTCTCGCAGGGCGACGGCACGCTGTCGATAGGCGCGAAAAAGGGCTACTGCACCATAGGCGGAGTGACGGCATCGTTTAGCTTCAATATAATTTCAAATCCGATAAAGAGCGTACAGCTTTATATGACAGAAGGTGCTGACAAGCTGTATGCGTCAAGTGACGGATATTATGACAAAAAAAGTGACGGAAGCGCTTATTTCCGTTTCATATATGACCGCACGAAGATCAGGGCAAAGGTTGCATTTGCAAGCGGCGGAACTGCCGATTATCCTATAGGTGAGCTTTGCGCGAAGCTTCACAGTGAGCTGTATATAGAAGACTTGCAGAGCATTACGCCGTGGAAGGTCGGAGAGGTCACGCTCCCGGCAACAATAAGCGGTATTAAGACTTCTCTGACGCTTGGTATAAGCGGAGCGGCATCTGTAAGCGGACTCAGAGCAGAAAATGCAAGTGATACCTCGGTGAAGATCGCATGGACAGGCGGATACTGCACAGGATACATTATCGAAAAGTATGACGGCAAAGATTGGATAAGGACAGCGGAGCTTGACGGAAAAGCTACATCATATACATTCACCGGACTTGAAGAATGCACAGAATATCATTTTGCGATAAGGTCGTATTATGAAGGTGTCGCAGGCTCGGAATATGCAGATTGGGCATATATAACCGTCGAAACCGCTATGCCGGTTGTGAGAGGCTTCAGGACGGCAACAAGGACATCAGATTTCTTGATGCTTTCATGGAGCAAAAATCCAACTGCCGACGGATATATTGTCGAACAATACAAAAACGAAAAGTGGACGCGCATAGCAAAAACATCGTCTTTGAATATAACGGTAAAATCGCTTTCGGCGGGAACATCGTACCGTTTCAGAATAAAGACCTACAAGGGTAGTAAAAGCGGCGGCTACACATATCTTTCCGCCGATACGTTACCGGGTGAGATGGACAACTTTGTGCGTAGCGGACGCACAGGCAGTACGGTAACGCTCAGCTGGAGCAAAAACACATCGGCGACCGGCTATGTGATCAGGCAATATAAAAATAATAAATGGACTGAAATTGCCGTTATCCGCGACAATTCCGTAACAAGCTACAAAGTGAGCGGGCTTGCGGCGAGCACTGCGCACAGGTTCAGCATCTGCGCTTATAAAACCACAGATAATGCCACATCATACAGCGGATACAAATATGTGACTGTAAATACGCTTCCGGGCAATGTCGGCGGCTTTACCTGCTCGGGCAAAGCAACAAATGCGATCGCTCTTAAATGGGATAAAAATACCTCCGCCTCGGGATATATAATCGAACAGTATACGAACGGAAAATGGGTACGCCTGACAAAGCTTACGTCCGCGGACAAGGTTAGCTGTCGGATAACAAAGCTTTCGGCGGGCATTTCATATAGGTTCAGGATAAAGGCGTATAAATTCTACGGAAAGAAAGCGTTATACAGCGGATACACTACCGTTTCGGTTGTGACAAATCCGCAAAAAACAAGCGGACTGAAATATACAAAGAGAACAGGCAGTACGGTTACTCTTAACTGGAGCAAAAATACGACTGCGAGCGGCTATGAGGTTCAGGTATATAAAAACGGCAAATGGACCCGTGCGGCAAAGCTCACTTCATACAGCAAGACAAGCTGTACCGTATCCGGGCTGTCTGCCTCGACTGTGACAAAATTCAGAGTAAGAGCATATAAGACGGTCGACGGACTGACTTCATACGGTGCATTTTCGACTATATCGGTGCGCACATTGCCTGCGAATGTAAGCTCGTTCAAGTGCAGTGAAAGCACAAACAGCACCGCAAGGCTTACATGGGCAAAGAACAGCTCTGCAACAGGCTATATCCTTGAGCAGTACAGCAACGGAAAATGGGTCCGTATTGTAAAATATACTTCAAACAGCAACACAAGCTGTAAAATTATAAAGCTTGCTTCAAACAAGGAGTATAGGTTCAGAATACGCGCTTATAAGACAGTCGGAGAAAAAGTACTGTACAGCAGATATACAAATCTTAGCGTATACACTACACCGACAAAGGTAAGCTCGTTTAAGTCCGGCACAATAACGACCGGTTCGGTAAAGCTCAGCTGGAAAAAGAACGGCACAGCCGCCGGATATATTATTCAGCAGTACAAAAACGGTAAATGGGTACGGATAAAAAAGCTTACCAAAAACACGACAACGTCATATACCGTTACCGGACTTCCCGCAGGTACAACCTGCAAATTCCGCATACTAGCCTATAATTTTGTCGGCAAAAAGGCGGTGTACAGCGCATATACAAGCCTTACCGCCGCCACAAAGCCTGCCGATGTTGCCGCGTTCAGATGCAGTAAGAGGACAAACAGTTCTTTGACGCTCGGCTGGAATAAAAACAGCTCGGCATCGGGATATATCATCGAGCAGTACAAAAACGGTGAATGGGTAAGGATAAAAAGACTTGCCAAGAACACAACAACATCATATACCGTTACCGGACTTCCGGCGGGTTCAACCTGCAAATTCCGCATACAAGCGTTTAATTTTGCGGGCAAAAAAGCGATATACAGCGGATATACAAGTCTTGCCACTGTCACAAAGCCTACCGATGTTGCCGCATTCAGATGCAGTAAGCAAACAAGCAGTTCGTTGACGCTCGGGTGGAATAAAAACGGCTCGGCATCGGGATATATCATCGAGCAGTACAAGAATGGTAAATGGGTGCGGATAGCCAAGATTACTAAAAATTCTTCTGTAAGCTACACGGTCGGAAATCTTAAGAAGAATACAGCTTACAGCTTCCGCATAAAGGCTTACAGAACTATAAACAAATCTGCTGTTTACAGCGGTTATAAAACGATCAAGGCTACAACGACAAAATGAGAAAGGTTTTTTAAAATGGAGATAATTGTTGCGGTAGATGAAAACTACGGTATCGGAAAGAACGGCGACCTTCTGGCGCATCTTTCGCCCGACCTCAAGCGCCTTAAGGCTATGACGGTCGGAAACATAATAGTGATGGGAAGCAAGACATATATGAGCTTTCCTAAACGTCCTCTGCCCGACAGGGAGAATCTTATAATTACGCATCACCCTGAGGAATATCCCGGTATCAGGTGCTTTACATCGACCGAGGAATTTGTTGAATATTCTAAGACGGCTGAAAAGCCGATATTCGTACTCGGCGGCGGAAGCATATACGAACAGCTCCTGCCTTACTGCGACAAAGCGCACATTACTAAGATACTTCACAGCTTTGAAGCGGATACATATTTCCCCGACCTTGACACCGACCCCGACTGGGAGATCGAAAGCGAAGAGGATATCATCGATACAGAAAAGTATCCGTTTAAATACGTTACCTATGTTCGCAAAAAGTTAAACTGAAATACCGAACCGTCGGGCAGAGCGCCCGGCGGTTTCAGACTTTCGAAAAACCTCTTGTGTATATAAATGGGGTCGCAGGGGCGAAGCCCCCGTACAGGTCGTCAGCCATTTGTGTCACTGCGTCGTGCAGTGACTTAGTGAGGCTGACTGCAAGCGTCCTTGCTTGGACCGGGCGGTAGCCCCAGCAAAATAGCCCAAAGGGGTTTTCGGCAAGGATGCCGAAATAAGGACACACCAAGCTTTGCACGATGCAAAGCCATCAGAGTGTCCTAAAGGGGATAGGGGTAGAGATTTTACTGCGTTTTATAAAAACAGACTTTTTCTACAGACTGAACCGTCGGGCAGAGCGCCCGGCGGTTTTGTGTATATCATACATTGTCCTATCCACTCACAATATGTCATTTTTACCGCTTCTCCAAAATGTAGTGAAAAGTAAGTCGCACACCACAATATATTGGAAATCAGCAATAAATACTAAATTAAGCCCCTCCTTGAGGGGCTGTTTTTTTGTGCAAAATATACTAAATATAAAAACTGCATTTAGCTACTTTTTCAGAATAAATGATAAAATTACCACTTGCAATTTTTTGCTGTGGGTTGTATAATATGAATGTACACTTTTTGACACTTTGGTGGGGCTTTGGACACTTATTTTTCATTAAAGTTCAACTTTTTTGAAAAATGTGCGGGGTCGCACCTCTTCGGCGTATCTGTATTTTGCGAAAGGAGGGACAGGCTCGTGATAGGCGAATTTAAATCTACACTTGATGCTAAGGGCAGAATGAATATACCGCTGAAGCTCCGTGAGGAGATGGGAAACGATCTTGTCCTCGCTAAAACCATAGGTACAGCCTGTATAAAGGTGTACTCAAAAGAGGATTGGCAGAAGCTGGTTGAGAGAATAAATGAGCTTCCGCAGGTAAAAACTCAGAGCATAAAGCGATTTTTATTCGGCAGTGCTTATGAGATATCGGCGGACAAGCAGGGCAGAGTATCTGTTCCCCAGCCGCTCAGAGAGTATGCGGCACTTACGTCCGATATAGTTGTAGTCGGACTTGAGGGCACTGCGGAAATATGGGATAAGGCTTCGTGGGTAAAGTTCAACGAGAACACAAACAACGAAGACCTGACAGAGCTTGCTTTAGAGCTCGGAATATAAACGGGAGGGAATATGAGCGAAAAACCTGTTCACATACCCGTTTTACTGAGCGAAACCATAGAAGCGCTGAACATAAAGCCGGACGGCATATATGTAGATTGCACAACAGGCTTTGCGGGGCATTCTTCCGAGATAGCGAAGCGCCTGACGACCGGCAGGCTTATAGGCTTTGACCGCGATCCCGACGCGATAAAGGCGGCGGACGAAAAGCTGAAAAGCTATCCGCACACACTGATAAACCGCAGATTTTCCACCTTTGACGAAAGTCTTGACGAGCTCGGGATAGAAAAGGTCGACGGAGTGTTGATGGATCTCGGCGTATCGTCATATCAGCTTGATACAGCCGAAAGAGGATTTTCATACCACGAGGACGCACCGCTTGATATGCGTATGAGCAAGAGCGGACTCAGTGCTTATGACGTGGTGAATGAATACAGCAAGGAACAGCTTGAAAAGATACTTTTCGAGTACGGCGAGGAAAAATTCGCTCACGGCATAGTGGGCGGCATATTAAGAGCGAGAGAGAAAGCTCCGATAAAGACTACTCTTGAGCTTGCGGAAATAGTAAAACGAAACGTACCGCTAAAGGTCCGCAAGGAGAAAAATCCGTGCAAAAAGACCTTTCAGGCGATAAGGATAGAAGTAAACGGCGAGCTTGATGAACTGCGCAAGGGTATGTCGGAGGCATTTGAAAGGCTTTTGGCAGGCGGAAGACTGGCAATCATCACGTTCCACTCCATAGAAGACAGGATAGTAAAAAACACATTCAGAGATTATTGCACAGGCTGTACCTGTCCTCCCGATTTTCCCGTATGTGTATGCGGTAAGAAGCCGAGAGGCGAGCTTGTATACAGAAAGCCCGTAACGGCAGGAAACGAGGAGCTTGAAATGAACAACCGTTCAAGAAGTGCAAAGCTCAGGGTTATCGAAAAACTTTAAAAGGGGATATCTTAATGACAACACCACACAACAGAACAAGCGCGGCTTACGACTTGTCGCTGTTTGATACATCTGCTAAAAGAAAAGAACAACAAACTCCCGAGAAAAAGCCGGAGCTTAAAGTAGCAACATCGTCTGTCGCTAAGGCAGGCAAGCCTGTTGCACTGGTAGTTATTGCGGCTGTTACGCTTACTGTGTTTATAATGTTCCTTTACAGCAAGGCTACACTCAGCGAGGTAAACCTCAGAATAAGCAATGAAACACAGGCGTTACAGAGCGCGCAGAATATCAACACCGCACTCAACAATCAGCTCAGCGGCTCGGTGTCGCTTGACAATGTAGAGCAGTATGCGGTCAGCGAGCTCGGTATGCAGAAGATAAACGCATCTCAGGAAAGATATGTCGAGATGAATACAGGTACTATGACAGAAACCGCCGAAAAAGACGACGGCAATATATTTGTGGATATTCAGGACTGGTTTAACGGTATATTAGAATATCTCGGATTTTAGGACATATAAATGAACAAGCAGGGCTCCTTTCCACGTTGATACGGCTGTGTTTACGAGGAAAGGATAATGCTTTTTTATCTAAAGTTATTTTTGGCATCATCTACTTACAGCAAAGGAGCAGCCGATGAATGTAAAGACCACACGGAGTATGAGAATACGTATTATCGTTGTAATAGTCGCAATGTGCGTTTTCCTTACGGGCTATGTAAGTATAACTCTGTTCAATGCCTCGGTAGTCAACAGCAAGGAAATGTCTGCGATGGCGAACGATCAGCAGCAGAGCAGCTTTACCATCAAGGCAAAACGCGGAACTATATACGACCGCAACAATAAGGTTCTTGCACAGAGTACCACGGTATGGGATATTATAATATCTCCAGGTGATATCGAGGAGTATGAACCGCAGAATCGCGAGTTTATCTGCAAGGGGCTCAGTGAGATACTTGACGTAAAGTATGAAACACTGCTCAAGGCGTGCGAGGATACCGAGAGCCGCTACTATGTGGCGAAGAAAAAGGTCGATCGTGATACGGTCGAGAAGATAAACAAATTCATTCTGAAAAACGACCTCAAGAACGTATCGGTATATTCTGTAGAAAACAGTGAGAGAAGCTACCCCAACGGCACACTTGCGGCGAGCGTTCTCGGCTTTATAAACGAGAATGAAGAGGGCTACGGGCTTGAAGCCTATTACAATTCGTACTTAAAGGGTGTTGACGGCAGAGTGGTATCCACTACCGACGCCGACGGTGACGCAATGCCGTATGATTATTCATCGCGCTTTGCAGCAAAGGACGGCAACAGCCTTGTACTGACAATTGACGAAACGTTACAGTATTATCTCGAAAAGAACCTCGAGATAACCGTTTCACAGCATAAGCTTGCTAACCGCAGTACGGGCATTATTATGAACGCTAAAACAGGCGCTATTGTGGCTATGGCTACAGCGCCCGGATTTGACCCGAACGATCCGTCATACGTTTATTTTGAAAACGACAGACTGACGCTGGCTCAGATGTCGGCGGACAAGAAGACAGAGGAAGAAATACTTGCGGCAAAACAGGAAATATGGGGCAAGCAGTGGCAGAACAAGGCTGTAAGCGAGCTTTATATCCCCGGTTCGGTATTCAAGATGTTCACCTGCGCGTCGGCTCTTGAAGAAGAGGTCGTTTCACTTGACAGCACATTCGAGTGTTCGGGTATCGCTGATGTAGCGGGCACAAAGATACGTTGCTGGAACGTAGGCGGTCACGGTGTATCAACTCTTACCGAGGCAATGATCCGCTCGTGTAACCCCGCATTCATCAAGATAGGACAGCTTCTCGGAGTTGAGAAGTTCAGCAGATATTTTGAAGCGTTCGGTTTTACCGAAAAGACAGGCATCGACCTGCCGGGCGAAGCCGATTCGCTTTATGTAAAAGAGTCCGATATGGGTATAGTTGAGCTTTCTAGCTCGGCGTTCGGTCAGACGACAAAGGTCACACCGATACAGATGGTCACAGCGGCGGCGGCTGTCGTAAACGGCGGCAAGCTTGTTACTCCCTATGTCGTTGACAAAATAATCGACAGCGAGGGCAACGTTGTAAAGTCGGCTCAGACAGTTGTAAAGCGCCAGGTAATAAGCGAAGAAACAAGCGCTACAATGCGTCAGATACTTGAAGATGTAGTAACGGCAAACGGCGGCGGTAACGCTTATATGAGCGGATATCGTATCGGCGGCAAAAGCGGTACATCGGAAAAGATAGACGACTACAACAGCGGAAAAACTTCGGAGCTCAGATATGTCGCTACATTCTGCGCCGTAGTTCCGATAAACGACCCCGAATATGTAATGCTTGTCGTATGTGACGAACCTACATCGGGCTATATTTACGGCAGTGCAATTGCGGCTCCTGTAGTATCGGCAGTATTCAAGGAAGGTCTTGAATATCTCGGAATTTACCCGCAGTACACGGCAGACGAGCTTGCTCAGCAGGACGTAACTGTTCCGTGGGTAGGCGGATACAACAGTATCCGTGCAGAGGCTCAGCTTACAGCCGCAGGACTTAAGGCTGAATATATAGGCAGTACGGACGGCACGGAAGTAACCGGTCAGGTCCCGTCAGCCGGTACGGTAATGCCGAGCGGCAGTACAGTAATGCTCTATATGGGCGATATCCCGCTGTCGGATTACAGAATGTCAACTGTACCGAACGTTATCGGTATGACAGTAGAGGAAGCCAATAAGGCACTCAGCGATGCAGGTCTTAACATCAGCATAAGCGGAGCGGCAACAGGCAGTGAAGCAAAGGCAGTGAGCCAGAGCGTAAACTCGGGACTGTCTGTATACAGAGGTACTGTAATAGAAGTCAACTTCCTTGTCAATAATGAAACAGGCTGATAGGAGAGGGTATTATCAAACTGTATGATATCTGCCCGGCGGCTGAAGCCGCGGGTATAGAAAACGCAGAAGTCACAGGCGTTACCGACAATACGCGTGATGTAGGAAAAGGCAGTATATTTGTCTGCATAAAAGGCGCAAGCTTTGACGGTCACAGCGCGGCACAGAAAATGCTTGACAACGGCGCTGTATTGATAGTTGCCGAACACGACACAGGCTGTGAGCGTCAGGTGACAGTGAAAAACACAAGGCTTGAGCTTGCTGATCTGCTTTCGCGCTTTTACGGCGAGCCTACAAAGAAGTTCGGACTGCTTGCAGTCACAGGAACTAACGGCAAGACCACAACCGCGCACTTTGTAAAGCATATACTTAATGCTCTTGGAAAAAAGTGCGGCTGTATCGGCACAGCGGGAAACGACACCTGTTCAGGTGAGCTCAAACCCTCACAGCACGGAACTCCGACAGTGCCGAGAGCAACGGTACTCTATGAGTGGTTTAAAGAAATGGCTGACAACGGCGCGGATTACTGCGTTATGGAGGCAAGCTCGCAGGCGCTCGACCAGTACCGCATAGGTGATGAAAATGTAGCAGTTGCGGGCTTTACAAATCTGACGCGTGACCATCTTGATTATCACGGCACAATGGAAAACTACTTTCAGGCAAAGCGCCGTGTATTCACAATGTGCAAAGCTGCGGTGATAAATATCGATGATGAATACGGCAGACGGCTTGCCGATGAGTTCTCCGACATTGCGGTGACCTACAGCGTAAACGGCAAAGCGGATATATATGCCGGGTTTATAAAAATGAACGCGCACGGCTCGTCATTTATGATGATCAACGAGCGCGAGCACAGAGCCTGTCGGGTAGATATACCTATGGCGGGGCTTTATAATGTGCAGAATGCATTAT
The DNA here is from genome assembly GCA_002437415.1 of Ruminococcaceae bacterium UBA6413. Lineage (GTDB taxonomy): Bacteria > Bacillota > Clostridia > Oscillospirales > Ruminococcaceae > Ruminiclostridium_E. Next base: position 77,919 of record DJPL01000067.1, read on the forward strand.
GTGCAATAGCTATGGTAGCGGCGCTCGGTTACGATATGACCGAGTGTGCAAAGGCGCTTGCAACGCTTGGCGGTGTTGACGGCAGAATGAATGTCGTGTACCGCGGCGATTTTACCGTAATAACCGATTATGCACATACCGATGACGCACTTATCAAGGTACTGTCAACTCTTAAAGCGGTAACAAAGGGCAGGCTTATATGCGTGTTCGGTGCGGCAGGCGACAGGGACAGAGAAAAGCGTCCGATGATGGGAAAAGCCGCCGAAGAAAACGCCGATATGCTTGTCATAACATCGGACAATCCGGCACACGAAACCCCCGACGATATAATAAAGTCGGTATTTTCGGGCACTACAGGCACAAAGCCCTGCAAGTGCATTACCGACAGATATGAGGCAATCAAGTACGCACTTGATATCGCCGGGAAAGACGATGTGATCGCGCTGTGCGGCAAGGGTCACGAAACCTATCAGATAATCGGCGATGAATATCTGCCGTTTAGTGAAAAGGACATAGTAAAAGATATAATGAAGAGGAAAGGAAACTGATATATGAATATTCCTGCTACCGTGATAACCGCAGTGATAAGCTTCGGCATAACCGCACTGCTCGGATTTGTGGCGATACCTGCACTGAAAAGGTTGAAATTCGGTCAGACGATACTTGATATCGGTCCTGCATGGCACAAGTCAAAGAACGGTACACCGACTATGGGCGGCGTAATGTTCATCGCAGGCGTTATAATCTCATTTGTTGCAGGCCTTGCGATAATGTGGGCAAGCGGCAATATAAATATGGACGAGGTAGGTTCGCAGAAGCTCGCAAAGGCGATATCTGCCGTTATTATGGCTCTTCTGTTCGGCTTTGTCGGCTTTGTTGACGATCTTATCAAGGTGAAGAAAAAGCAGAACGAGGGTCTGAAGCCCATGCAGAAGATAATAATGCAGGTGCTTATTATCGCGGCGTTCTTCACCTCTCACATCATTGCGGGAGATACTTCCACGGTGATAACATTCCCGTTCTTAGGTCAGCTCGACTTTGGAATATTCTATTATATCGTAATGGGACTGGGCATAATCTACCTTGTAAATGCGGTCAATCTGACAGACGGTGTTGACGGACTGTGTTCATCGGTAACTCTTGTTTACTGTGCGGCTTATGTTCTTATCTGCTCGCTTCTCGGTATGAACGAGATGGGACTTGTTTCGGCGGCGGCAGGCGCAGGCTGTCTTGGCTTTATGGTGTGGAATTTACACCCCGCGAAGGTAATGATGGGCGATACAGGCTCAATGTTCCTCGGCGGTATCGTTACCGCAGTCGGAATAGGTACAGGCACTGAATTTGTAATGGTCGTATGCTGTGCTGTATATATCTGGGAGGCACTCTCAGTATTGATACAGATGACATACTTCAAGATAACTCACGGCAAGCGTCTTTTCAAGATGACCCCTATACATCACAGCTTTGAGATAAGGGGCTGGAAAGAGGGCAAGATAGTTGCCGTATTCTCACTGCTTGAGCTTCTTGCGTGCAGTGTCGGAATACTTCTTCAGTATTTCGGAAACTGAGATAAATCAAAACGAAAGGGGGATCATTCGTGTCGGAGAAAAACGGACTCAGCTATGAACAGCGAAAAGCAATGTACGAACAGAATATTCGCGACACGGAAGGCAGACGTCATGTCGACAAGCTTCGTGACGTTCCGCAGGTAGATAACGGAAGTAAAAAGAAAGTCCCCTCGGCAAAGCACAGAGCACAGAGGATAGAGCTTAAACCGCCTGAGCGCGAACCCGTTGAACACGAAAGTGTGCAGAACGAGCCCGAAAAACACAGCGTCGGTTCAAAGCGCGAGGGCTTAATGGTAAAGTTCCGCAGAAAATATCCGAAAGTACAGATAGTACCTCCTTATATGGAGTGCGTTTCACATAAAAAGCGCGGAAAGTTTGATATGCCGCTTTTTACCGTTACGCTTATACTGCTCGTAATGGGTATAATAATGATGTCCTCCGCAAGCTACGCCTATGCTCTTAAGGAAGAGGGCAACAGCTTTGCATATGCCGAAAGACAGCTTGTAGCGGCGATAATAGGATTTATCGCAATGATAATATGCTCGTCGTTTGACTATCACTGGCTTGTACGTCCGATAAAGACGTTTTTCAATACCGACAGGAAAAAACCCGAAAACGGAAAAGGAATGAACATAGCGATACTGTTCTTCCTGTTCTGTGTTGTACTGATGGTTGCGGTCGTATTTGTCGGTGATGCGGTAAACGACGCAAGAAGATGGATAACTATCAGCGGCATACAGTTCCAGCCGTCGGAGCTTTTCAAGATCGGTATGATAATACTGCTTGCCTATATGCTTCAGAACAGCTACGAATATCGTAACAGACTGTGGTACGGCTTCGGTAAGCAGGCGTTTATAGCATTCTTTGCGGCGGCAATGTGTATGGCTCAGCGACACGTATCGGCAATGCTTATCATTCTTGCTATCGCATTTGTAATGATGTTTGTCGGCGGCTCAAACAAGGGTGGACTTATAGTGCTTGTGCTTGTTGCGGTTGTCGGATTTATAGCGCTTGTATATGTGTTCAAGTGGGAGTACCTCACAGACCGTATAACAAGCTGGCTTCACCCCTTCTCCGATGCGGGCGACACGACCTATCAGACCTCGCAGTCGCTGATAACAATAGGCTCGGGCGGCTGGTTCGGACTGGGGCTCGGAAACTCAAGACAGAAATACTACTACCTCCCCGAGAGCCAGAACGACTTTGTATTCTCAATAATATGTGAAGAGCTCGGCTTCTTCGGCGGTATGACTGTAATACTTCTGTTCGTGCTGTTTGAAGTAAGAGGCTTTATAATAGCAGGCAGAGCAAAGGATAAATTCGGCTCGCTTATGGCGCTCGGAATAACGCTCCAGATAGGACTGCAAGCGATACTGAATATCGCCGTTGCGTGCAATGCGATACCGAATACCGGTATTTCGCTCCCGTTCTTCAGCTACGGACGTACAGCGCTTATAACACAGCTTGCGGAAGTCGGACTGCTGCTGAATATATCGAGAGATGCCGATACCTGATACCGAAAGGAAGAGTACAATGAATGTTGCGTTTGCGGCAGGAGGTACGGGAGGACATATAAATCCCGCACTTGCCATAGCAGATAAATTAAAGGAAGTTTTCCCCGATACGAAGATACTTTTTATAGGCTCGCCCGACGGACTTGAGGCAAAGCTTGTAAAAAAGGCAGGTTATGACTTCGCGCCTGTCAAGATGGCAGGTATACAGCGTAAGCTGACACCGCACAATATCAAGCTCAATTTTCAGGCGGTGCACTATTATCTGAATGCGGGAAAGTGCATAAGAAAGATATTTGACGGCTTTAAGCCCGACCTTGTTATCGGCACAGGCGGATATGTAACGGGCACGGTGCTTAAGACCGCACTGAAATGTAAAATTAAGATAGCGCTTCATGAGAGCAATTCTCTGCCGGGTGTGTCGACAAAGATGCTTGCTTCAAAAGCTGATCTTGTAATGCTCGGCACTGAGGACGCGAAAAAGCACCTCGGTGAATGCAAAAGGTGCGTTGTCACGGGAAATCCTCTTAGAAACAATATCCCGATAGAAGAAAAGTCGGCGGCAAGAAAAAGGCTCGGACTCCCCGATTGCCTTACAATTCTTTCCGCGGGCGGAAGTCAGGGCGCGTCAAGGATAAACGAAGCGGTTGTACACTTACTTGCATACGAGCAGAAGAAAGGCAACATAAATCATATCCACGGTTACGGCAAGCATGGCAAGGACACATTTATGCAAAGCCTTACCGAAAACGGAGTAGACCCGAATAACGAGCATTTTATCATCAAGGAATATATCGATAATATGTACACGTGTATGTGTGCAAGCGACCTTATCATAACAAGAGCCGGAGCTATGACGCTGACCGAGCTTATGGCTATCGGCAGGGCATCGATACTGATACCTTATCCGTATGCGGCTGAAAATCATCAGTACTATAATGCACTGACGCTTCAGAACGCAAACGCAGGCAGGATAATCGACGATAAGGAGCTGACAGGCGCAGTGCTCATAGACACGGTAACAAAGCTTGCGGACGACCCTGAGCTTCTGAAGCTTATGAGCGAGAATGCGGCAAAGCTGTCAAAGCATGACGCGGCAGGCGTAATACTGCGTGAGATAACCGACCTTATGGGTCTTCAATAACGCATTTCACCTATTCACCCCGAATGGCATAATATGAAGAAAAGCTATGAGAGGGTGATACTTTGGATAAACAGAAACTTATTATAAAGGGCGGAAACAGGATCGAGGGCGAGCTTGCGCTTCACGGCGCAAAGAACGCCGCATTGCCTCTCCTTGCGGCAATGGTACTGATAAAAGACGGTGAGTGTATCATACATAACTGTCCAAGACTTACCGATGTTGACGCGGCATTGCGCATACTGTCGCATATCGGCGTGAAATGCAGACGTGACGGCGGTACTGTGGTATCCGATGCGTCCGCAATAGGCAACTGCGAGATACCGGTAAGCCTTATGCGCGAGATGCGCTCGTCAATAGTTTTCTTAGGCTCTGTGCTCGGCAGAACAGGACATTGCAGAATGTCTTATCCCGGCGGCTGTGAGCTCGGTCCGCGACCGATAGACCTGCACCTTGCGGCGCTTCGCAGTATGGGTGCGGTGATAGAGGAGTCGCACGGCTTTCTTGACTGCACAGCACCGAAAGGACTGAAGGGCACTTCTGTTTCGCTTTCGTTTCCGTCTGTAGGCGCTACGGAAAACGTAATGCTTGCGGCAGTGACTGCAAACGGTGTTACCGAGATAGAGGGCGCAGCAAAAGAGCCCGAGATATGTGATCTTGCTTCATTCCTTGTTTCCTGCGGAGCTGATATAAGCGGCGCGGGAACAGACAGGATAATAATACGCGGCAAGGATAAGCTTTCGGGCTGTGAGCACAGAGTAATGCCCGACAGGATAGCCGCAGTGACATATCTTTGCTGTGCGGCGGTAACAGGCGGCGAGCTTATTCTTACAGGCGCGGATATAACGCATATCGGAGCTGTGATACCTGTTCTTAAGGAAATGGGCTGTCGTATTTATTCTTTCGGCATAGACAGCATTTATATAAATGCACCCGAAAGACTGAGAGCACCGCACACGGTACGCACAATGCCGTATCCCGGCTTCCCGACAGACGCACAGGCACCGCTTATGGCAACCTGTACGGTAGCGGACGGCACGGCGGTTTTTGTAGAGAATATATTTGATAACCGTTACCGCCATGTGAGTGAACTGCTCCGTATGGGAGCGGTGATAAAAACGGAGGGCAGAGTGGCTGTCGTACAGGGCGTACGCAGACTGTCCGCGGCAGAGCTGGTTTCTCCCGACTTAAGAGGGGGCGCGGCACTCGTCATAGCGGCACTCGGCGCCGAGGGTACTTCTTCGATAGGCGGGATATTGCATATCGACAGAGGCTATGAATCGATAGAAAAAGCGCTTTACAGCGTGGGAGCAGATATAAAAAGAATTTGAAAATAAAAGGAGGTGCGAAAATGGCTGACATAACCGAAAGAGATAGAAATAACCTGTGGGCGGAAATGCCGCCTTCGGGCAAAAAGCGTTTACAGCAGGAAAATTCACAGCCTGAACCCGCACCCGAAAAAAAGCCCGATAACAATAAGGGCGGAAATAAAAAATCAAAGCCCGATAATAAAAAGCCCGCAAAGAAGCGGAAGGATAAAAAGGGTAATACAAAAGCCGAGGCGGCAAACAAGCCGTCTAAGCCCGCAAGTGATAACGCGGGTACGACACCGAAAGCACAGCGTATGCCGCAGTTCCTGAGTGAGAACACAAGAACAGATATACCTGTAGTAAAGCCTGTGGATATACAGAATCGCGTTCTTCGCAACAAGCCGAGATCAAAGGAGGATACACGCGAAAAAAAGCGCAGAAAACGCCTTTCCGCCTATATCGTATATTATATTATATTCGGCATACTGGCAGTGGTAATACTGGCTGTGCTGTCAAATACCGTGTTATTTAATCTTTCCAAGTACAGGATAACGGGCGACACGGTATACTCAGAACAGCAGATAATTGACGCAACGGGAGTTAATGTCGGTGATAACCTGATACTTATGGACGCGGGTGCAGTGAAAGACAGACTTATAGCGGCACTGCCGTATGTGGATAAGGTAGAAGTCAGCCGCAATATTTTCACCTGCGCGCTTGAGATAAAGCTCAATCCCGCAACTGCCGTTGCAAATGTTAAAAAGAACGACCGCTACTATCTTGTCAGCGAAAACGGCAGAATAATGGACGCAGAGCTTAAAACTCCCGATAAGAACTGTGTTATTGTACTCGGATTTGACCCCGAATACGCAAAGTCGGGCGATTTCCTGTCCGTTAGCGATGAGGGAAGCCGCAATATGCTGACAAAGCTTTTAAGGGCTGTAAAGACATATGATGAGATAGACGATGAAAACGAATATGAGGCACAACAGAAGTATGACTGCGTGTTCTCACTTATAGAGCTTTGTAAGGAGCTTGGCATAAGCGAGCATATCAAGACGATAGATATATCAAGCATATACGGTATAAAGCTGAGCTATGATAACAAGCTCACACTTGAGCTCGGAGATATGACCGATGCAAAGCTGAAACTGACAGTAGCAAAGAACCTTATAGATAAGGGTGAATTTGACGGAGAAAAGGGCGTGCTCGTCCTGTCACAGCTCAGTGAAAACACATATAATATGAAGGTAACATTCAGACCCGAGTATGACGACACGAGCAAGGACGACACAAGCAGTAGCGAGCCTGAGCCGACACCTGACACTCCCGATAACAGCGAACCTGTGCCGGGCGATACGACAGACCCGTCTGAACCTGCCGAATAACGGTCAAAAACGCAAGATATTGTGGTAATTTATGATCGCTGTTCAAATTATGACGATATTTTTTATCAAAACGCTTGCAATTAGAAAAAGAATCTGTTAAAATATTATAGTAGACAGTTTTACCTGTAAATTATACGGAGGATTGCAAAAAATGAACTTTGATTTCGATGATGAAGAGTTTGAGCGTGATGTCAAAATAAAAGTTGTCGGCGTTGGCGGCGGCGGCGGAAACGCGGTAGAGAACATGGTCAGAAACAACGTAGAAGGCGTTGATTTTATCATAATAAACACTGATGTAGCTGCCCTTAAGTCCAAGGACGGCAACACTATGGAACGTGTGCAGATAGGCAGAAAGACCACTAAGGGTCGTGGCGCAGGCGGAAAGCCTCCCGTAGCTGCCGAGTCCGCTAAGGAAAACAGCGACGATATCGCAGAAGTACTCAAGGGCGCTTCTCTCGTATTCGTAGCGGCAGGTATGGGCGGCGGCACAGGTACAGGTGCGGCTCCCGTGATCGCCCAGATCGCCAAGGATATGGGTATACTTACAGTCGGCGTTGTTACAAAGCCTTTCGACTTTGAAAGAGAATTCAAGATGAACCTTGCATTGCAGGGCATCGCAGAGCTTAGAAAGTATGTTGACGCGCTTATCATCGTACCTAACCAGCGCTTACTTTCAATAAAGGAAAAGAACATTTCTATCAAGGCGGCTTACGCTATGGTAGATAACGTGCTTTACCAGGCTGTAAAGGGCATATCCGATCTTATCACTCATGACGGTGTTATCAACATCGACTTTGAGGACGTAAGAACGACACTTGAGGGCGCGGGCGATGCTCATATGGCTATTGGTCACGGCTCTGGTGATACACGCGCAGAAGACGCTGTAGCAGAGGTTGTCAACAGCCCCCTGCTCGAAACATCTATCAAGAACGCAGGAAAGCTGCTTGTCAACCTTACTATGTCAGAGGATACACCTCTTGACGATGTTGAAAAGGTAATGCAGCTGCTTACTCAGTCTGCCGCTCCCGATGTACAGGTTATCCACGGCGTTGACCTCGACAGCTCGCTCAATGACGAGATGGTGATTACGGTTATCGCTACCTGCTTCAAGGACAATGCAGGTCATTCAATGGTAACGTCCGATGAGGCAGTTGCAAAGACTGTACTTGCTTCTACTCCCACAGAGGATACAGGCTTGGCTAACAAGGTCGAGAACTCTCTGACAGAATCGCTCGTCTTCCCCGAAACACCCGCAAACGCAGGTGATTTTGCTGACGACGATCCTTTCTCTGAGCTGTCTGAGCTTCTGAACAACAGAGGTAACTGATAATATTATATTACATTACATATCGGCTCCCGATTTATCGTCGGGAGCTTTTGTGTATCCGACTTGATTTGTACCGGAATAATAAAACTTTCGACAGGTGAATAATGGAATATTTATATAATCTCTTGTTCTACTTTATGATATACTCGTTTGCGGGCTGGTGCGGAGAAGTTATATTTGCAACAGTACGGCACGGAAAATTTGTGAACCGTGGTATGCTCCATGGTGCATACTGCCCGATCTATGGCTTTGGACTGATAATCGTCATTGTCTGCCTTACCCCGATAAAGGATTCGTGGCTGTTGCTGTTTGTCGGCTCGGCGGTGCTCACCACCGTGCTCGAATTTGTCACGGGCTTTGTGCTTGACAAGATATTTGGCAGACGCTGGTGGAACTACAGCAACAAAAAGCTCAACATCGGCGGATACATCTGCCCGCAGTTTACCGTCGTGTGGGGGCTTGCCAGCCTTGCTGTAATGAAGGTCGTACAGCCTGCTGTGGCATTTGCCGTGGGGCTTATCTGGAAGCCGCTCGGCATAGTAATTCTCTGCCTTTTCTACGCGGCAATAATCACGGACGTTATACTGACATTCCCCGAGGTAAAGAAGCTCAAGAATGAGATAAGGCTTATTGACGAGCTTGAAAGACAGCTCACGGCGGTATCCGATGTCATAGGCTCGGAGCTGTCCGATAAGACTTCACAGGCGGTCGAGTTTTCAAAGGAGCACGGAATTACTCCCGATGAGATGCAGAAGAAAGCCGATGAGCTGAAAGCAAGGCTTGAAACCGCCTCAGAGGGCGTTAAACAGCGCAGTAGCGAACGTATGACTGAGCTTAAAGATAGTGCGGCGGAGCGCCGAGAAGAGCTTACTGCGCGATTTAACGAGCTTAACGAAAAGCTGTCCGAGCTTAAAGCTAAGCACAAGCGTTTGTACAAGGCTTTCCCATCGCTTAAAGAGGGCAGGGCAAAGCTCAAAAAAGCAGTACAGAACAGGAAGAGATAATTATAGCATTAGCTTAAAATATGCAGAAAATGACCCCTCTGCCGCCGGCAGAGGGGTTTCAGATTGTAGAATAAATTCTCAAATGAGAATTTATTTCGGGAAATCGGAAAAATGTATTGAAATGAGAATTTTTCTTGACATTTTAAGTATTTTGTGCTAATATGAGCACATAATATAAAAGGAATAATCGGCAAGAAGGTGTTTTTTTGGTTGAAAGAAAAGAATATCTTGAAAAGCTGAAGCTCTGGAAAGACGAGCAGGTCATAAAGGTAGTAACAGGAATACGCAGGTGCGGAAAATCCACATTGCTTATGCAGTATCAGAACTATCTTAAACAAAGCGGGGTAGAAGCTGACAGGATAATCGCGATAAACTTTGAAGAGCTGGAATATGAGGAGCTGTGTGACTATAAGAAGCTGTATGAGTATATAAAAGCACGGCTCAGCAGTGATAAAACAACCTATATTTTCCTTGACGAGATACAGAAGGTACCGTATTTTGAAAAGGTGGTAGACAGTCTTTATGTAAAGCAGGGCACCGATATTTATATTACCGGCTCAAACGCATATATGCTGTCGGGCGATCTTGCTACGCTTCTCAGCGGTCGTTATGTGGAAATATCCATGCTCCCATTGTCGTTTGCCGAATATTTGCAGGTAAATCAAAAAGATAAGGACAGTGCATTCGCAGACTATATGAGATACGGCGGTATGCCTTTTATCGCTACGGCAGAAAAGACGGAAGAGAAGATAACAACCTATCTTGAGGGTATCTACAATACGGTTATCGTAAAGGATATTGAGGACAGGCAGAAGCGCAGAGAATGGGATAACAGCGATACAGGCAGGATAACGGATATATCGCTTCTCAAAACTATTGCAAAGTATCTTTTAAGCGTTATCGGAAGTCTTGTGACGGTAAGGAGCGTTACAAATTACCTTGTTTCATCGGGACGGAAAATTTCCCCGAATACGGTGAGCGATTATGTTAATGCACTAACCGAGTCATTTATATTCTACCCGGCAGAACGCTTTGATATTGTGGGAAAGCAATTGCTTAAAACCAACACTAAATATTATATGGTCGACCTTGGCATACGAAATCTTATCCTGCCAAAGAAAAGCTATGACCTCGGTTTTTCGGTTGAGAATGTAGTGTATTTTGAACTGCTCAGACGCGGGTACAAGGTGAGTGTCGGCAAGTATCATAATGCCGAGATAGACTTTGTGGCAGAGCGTAGCGGAGAAATTGAGTATATTCAGGTAACTGCCGATATGACCGCTAAGGAAACCTTCGACAGGGAGCTTGCTCCGCTTACGGCAGTAAAGGATAATTACCGCAAGACCGTTCTGACGCTTGATAAATTCACTGTCGGAAATTATGACGGCATTGAAGTGAAGAATGTTGTCGAGTGGTTGACGGATAAATGATAACTTAACAGAATAATATTGCCGCCCGTTTGCATAGTCAGACGGGCGGCGTTTTATATTCAATTGCTTTCAATTTCGGTGATAAGCTGTATCATACCGCTGATAAGCTTTTTATGTTCATCTGTCATAGGTGATATCTTTGAGATGATGTCGTTGTCATAAAGCTCTGTGGAAGCAGTGCCGAGCAGGAAGTAATCGGGAGTTGTGTTCAGCACGGAGCAAAGGCTCATTATGAGTTCAAGGCTCGGTGCGCTCCTGCCGGTTTCGATATTTGAGAGATATTTATAGTTTACGTCTATCAGCTCGCAGACCTCGTACTGCTTTAAGCCGAGTTCTTTTCTGCGCTTTGCTATGCGTTTTCCGAGAGCGGTATAGTCAATTTTCATGGTATCACCTCAAGACAATAATAACAGTTTTTGAAGAAAATAAAAACTGCCTGTTAAGTAGAATTTCTTATTGACAGATAGAAAATTCTGTGTTATACTAAGAAAAATGATGAATTTCTACAAAATATGTGGAAATGTAACAAAGGAGAATGTGTTTATGAATACAAACAGTCAAACAGATATGGGCAAGTATTACAAGTTGCTGATTATGTTTAGTCGCGAAGAAAAAGTAACGAGGAAGCGACTGCTTAAAATTCAGGGAATTGATGAACAGCTTATTGATGACGCTTTGGATTTGGATTTAATTCGGGAAACGGATAAATCCGACATAAATGAGGAAAGGTATGTAATAACAAATAAAGGCGAACAGGTAAGAGATAATTGAGTTGTACAAGTTCTGTAAGGGAGTGATAAGCATGGAAAACACTGAAGAAATCCAAAATATAACTGTCAGAACGGGAAACGGTAAAGTGCTGATGATAATTGCAGGGGTGCTGGCAGTGATGCTACTCTTACCTTATTTTTTCAATTTCAATTTTGGAATTTTTAATTATTTTGATATGTACACAATTGTGTATTTTGCAGAAATGGTTTCTGCAATTGCATTAGTGCTTGCTTCGGTAGGTTTAATTTTCAATAAAAGTCAACTGTTTAAAATATGCAATTTGATTATTATAGCAATGAATTTAGCCCAATTATCTCTATATGTGATCAGATTGGTATGGTGTTATGATTCATATATAGCAGAATTAGATTTTGCATCATTTTTTGATGAACTTGTAAAGCCGATTGCCGTTCAGCTATGTCTTGTACTCTCTTTTGCGATTCTTTTTCTGCCTTTTGTTGCACAGAAAAAGAACAACAGAAGGCTAATAACTATCGGAAAGTGTGTTTTTGCAATTCCGCTCATAGCTTATATGGCACTCCAATATCAACTTTTTATTGATTTTTTTAATGATCTTTACTTTTGGAAAAACGGTGGTCATATTTTATTTAAAAGAGATTTACTGTTAATTCTTCAGCTAATCCTGCTGATAGCCGCAATTCTCTTATTATCCCTGTCATTGATAATCACCCCCAAAAAACTTAACGTACCTGCAACCAGTGCAGAATACGGCAAAAGCTACAAATCGCTTGTATCTCATGTTCTGCTTTTGCTTTTCACCTGCGGTATTTATTATCTCGTGTGGATATATCGCACCACCGACAGCCTTAACGCCTGCAAGAAAGAGGAATACCGTACTCCCGTAAACAAGCTGTTACTGTGTATGTTTGTTCCGTTCTATTCGATATACTGGACATATAAGAGCGCACACCGTATAGACACGCTCGGATATGAAAAAGGAATACAGGGCGACACCGCAACACTCAACCTTATATTGTCGTTGTTCGTTCCTATATTGCCGCCTATACTTATGCAGAGCAAGCTGAACAGCGTAATAATGGCTGACAGTGCTTCTCCTGCTGTGGTAACAGCAATGCAATATACAACTAAACCTGTTGATAACGGATATAATGATCTCGAAAAGCTGAAAGAGCTTTATGATAAAGGTATAATTACCGAAGAAGAATTTGCAGAGAAGAAAAAGCAGGTTTTGGGTATCTAATGGATATAATTAAACCGTATGGGCAATTAAACGCTCATACGGTTTTTTGTTGTACTTATTCGCATAAGAATACAAAAGCTCCCCGCCAAACCCGGCGGGGAGCTTTATATATTACTGTGCTCCGTATAAGCTTATGCTTTTTTGCTTTTGAGTGAAAATTTCGGTTCTGTGCCTTTGATGAGGCGCTTGATATTTTCTTTGTGCCGCCACGTCATAAGGGCGACAGAGAGAATGCAAAGTATCAGCACGGAAAGAGGTGCGCCGAATATCGCAAGGGTTATCGGGCAGGAGATACCTGCTATAATAACCGACAGCGACATAAATTTCACCGTGAAGAGAAGCACCATCATTATTGCCATCGCTATAAGCGCGGTTCGCCAGTCGATAAGCCAGATAGAGCCGACCGCTACGAGAAATGCCTTTCCGCCGCTGAATTTGTACCATACGGGGTAGCAGTGACCTATCATTGCAAACAGTCCCGCATAAGCCGCACCAAGCTGGAATGTTTCGCTGACCGCGCCGAATGCAAAGCCTGCCGCAAGGCATACAATAAAGGATTTCAGAATGTCGAGCAGGAAAACGAACCACGCATATTTCCCGCCGAAAACACGCTTGAAATTTGTAAAACCGGGGTTTTTGCTTCCGAGCTCTCTTATATCCTGATGATATATGAGCTTCGACATTACGATCGCGGGGTTAAGTCCGCATATGAGATACGGTATTATTGCCGCAAGAATAAATACGATTATCGTTTCAGGTTTCATAATTATTGCAGGATAAGCATAAGGTCGTATACTTCCTGTCCTCCGTCTATAGTGTAAACTTCCATCATCGGATATTCGGCAGACATACGGGAGGTGAATGCCTCGCGCTCACTGTCGGTCATATCCTTGCCGAATACCGCTATGAGAAATTCGTGGCTTCTTGCGCTGAGCTTATCGAGAAGAAGCATCGCCGTGTCGATCTTGTCGCCGTCCGACGCAAGCATTGTCTTGTCTGTGAAGCCGATGTAAGCGTCCTTGTCTATGCTTACTCCGTCTATCTCGGCGCTTCTTACCGAATGCGTTATCATACCGGTGATAACGCCCTGCATAGCGTCTTCAAGCTCTTTCGCGATAGCGTCTGTGTCGCCGCTGTCGTAAGAAAGCATTGTCAGTGCCGCGTATCCCTCGCCTATGTTGTGGCTGGGTACTACGCGGACATCGCTGTCCTTGTATAAATCTGCCGCCTGCTTCGCCGCCATTATTATATTGCCGTTGTTAGGCAGGACGAAAATCGTCTTTGCGTTCACCGCGTCGAATGCGGATATAAAGTCCTCGGTCGAGGGGTTGTTGGTCTGACCGCCGTAGATAACATAATCTGCGCCAAGCTCGGTAAATGTCTGCTTTATACCCTCGCCCGATGCTGTGGTAACAAGTGCGTAGGGCTTTTTCTCCGCTTTTTTCTTATCGTTTTCACTCTTCTCGTCAAAACGGTTGCTGATTACCGTTTCGTTGTGCTGAAGCGTCATATTCTCGATCTTAAGCGTTAAAAATTCGCCGTACTGCTGGCAGTAGTCAAGCACTGTACCCGGTGTCATTGTGTGGACGTGAACCTTTACGACAGTGCCGCTGATAAAGGCTACTATCGAGTCGCCGACAGTTTCGAGATATGCTTTCAGCTTATCAAGGTCGAAATTTTTAACGTCCGTTTTGCAGGTCTGGAGCTGTAAAAGGAACTCCGTGCAGTAACCGAACTTCATAACGCTGTTTTCGTCAAAGCCGTTTGTATTTATCGGCTTTACGCTGTTGTCGGACGTGTGTATGTCATCGGGCGAAGCCGATGATATAAATTCTTTGCCGTTTGCCGCCTTTATCGCGCCGTCGGCTATGTAATAAAGTCCTGCGCCGCCGCTGTCGATAACGCCTGCTTCTTTCAGAACGTCAAGAAGCTCGGGTGTGCGTCTGAGCGATGCGTTCATCTCGCTTATGTAGTCGTTAGCGAAGCTTTCAAAGGTGCTGTCCGCTGTGATACGGCTTGCCGCGTAATCAGCCGCTTCTCTCGCGACTGTCAGGATAGTGCCCTCGGTAGGCTTGTTTACTGCGGCATAGGCGCTTTCTACGCCTGATTTCAGCGCGCTTGCGAGTTCTTCAAGGTCTGCGCTTTCCACGCCCTCAAAGCCCTTTGCTATTCCCGCAAAGAACTGAGAGAGAATTACTCCCGAGTTTCCCCTTGCACTCATCAGCATTCCGTCTGCGAGCATTTTTGACGCTTTATCAAGAGTAAGTCCGTCATGGATATCAAGACGGCTGAGTCCGCCGTTTATCGTCCTTGACATATTCTCGCCTGTGTCGCCGTCGGGAATTGGGAACACGTTGAGGTCGTTTACTATACCGACGTTTTCACGGAGATTAGCCGCACCGCCGCTCACCATCTTTATGAATGTCTGCCCGTCTATTGTCTGTGTCTGCATTATATCAGCCCTCGAAAGTTACTTCTTTACCAAAGCCGAATACAGCGAGTGTGTTCGGTCCTACAGATGCGCCTACGATAGGTCCTATGTAGCCGACATATATCTCATCGCAGGGGATCTCTTTCTTTACCATTTCTCTGAGCTGTTCTGCTTCTTCGGCACAGTCGGCGTGGGCTATGTAGATACGCTCCTGCTTTGTATTGCCGACAGCCTCTTTGAGCAGCGCGACTAACTCGGCAAGAGATGCGGCACGCCCCTTAACCTTTTTGATAGGCGTGTTGTTGCCGTTGATATCGGAAATGATTATCGGCTTTACACCGAAAAGATTACCGAAGAAAGCGGCTGAGCCTTTTACACGTCCTGCTCTTTTCAGACAGTCGAGGCTGTGAACGGTAACGAACATATTTATCTGCTTGCGCTCTGCCGTTATTCTGTCTGCGACCTCCTTTGCAGTCATACCCTGTTTTGCGTATTCGGACGCTCTTATTGCAAGTGCACCCTCAGCCATACTGGAGTTCTTTGAGTCGATGCAGTAGATCTCGGCATCGGGATAGTCTGCAAGGAGCTTCTTTGCAACGACCTCACCTGTGTTTACCGAGCCCGAAAGCTTTAATGAGCAGCCGATGTATACTATATTGAAGCCGTCTGCAAGATATTTTGAAAATACCTTTTCAAATTCCTCCGCGGGCACCTGGTTTGTGAACACGCGCTCACCGTTGCGCATTATATCATACAGCTCCTTGGGAGTGTAATATTCAAAGTCAAGGCTTGCCCACTGCTCCTTATCCTTGTACGTGGTCTGCATACGGGCATAGTCAATGTTGTACTTTTCTCTTAAGTCCTTACCGATGTCCGCACAGGAATCGGTGATAATTTTTACAGGTCTCATAAATTCCTCTCCTTTTGGATAAGATTGAAATATTTGATTTAAGGGGTGCAGGTGAAATATTCCGCACTCACCTATATAACAAAAATAACATTTTAGTTAAATCACAATAAGTGCAAAATATTTATTACTCACCACTTGACTTATGCCCCACATGTGTATTATAATATAAATGTGGCACAACTGCAATGGACGTTGTGCGTAGCGACTGTGGAATAATACTCACGTTCTATCAAAATATGAGGAATAATATACATAATTGTCGAAAAATGTAGAATAAGGTGAAGTTCATGGCAGAGGAAAAAAAGCTTGACCGCAGGGTGGTAAAGACAAAAAAGGCGATAAGAACCGCTTTTGTAAAGCTTATCAGTGAAAAGGATATCAACAAGATAACTATCAAGGATATAGCTGATGAGGCAGATATAAACCGCAAGACATTTTATAATTATTACAGCGGTGTATATGGATTAACAGAGGAAATAGAAAAGGAGCTTGAAGAGGAGTTTGAGGATCTGCTCAGCGGGATTGATCTGAAAAAGACTCTCCGCGACCCAACGGTGCTTTTTTCAAGGCTCACCGAAAAGCTTAACAACAATCTTGAGTTCTACGGTTATCTTATGAAAGCTTCATCGGGCGTAAACCTGATCGTAAACCAGGACAGTAAGCTTGATGAGTGTATGCGAAATGCTTTCGCAAGCCAGACGGATATTGACGAAGCCACCTTTACAATTATGAAGGATTTTGTGCGATCCGGTATGCTTGCCGTATATCACCACTGGTTTAACAGCGACCGCAGTACAGATATAGAAAAGGTTTCCCAGACGCTCGGAAAGCTGTGCTGCGAGGGCATTGCGGGTATTGTCGGAGAAGTGTAAAAATAATGCTTGACTTTTATCGCCTGCCGTGCTATAATACCCATATCTTAAGGGAGTAGACGGCGAAATATCGCGACAAGTCAACATACTGGCAGAGTAGCTCTGTCTGGTTTGTCTTAATTGTTGAGACTTGAGTACAGGATAACTGTACTTGGGTCTTTTTTATTGCGTATTTTCGGATAAGCTCCATCATATATTATAATCGGAGGACAAATTATGGGACTTTTAGAATTATTCCTTATTGCTGTGGGTCTGTCAATGGACGCGTTTGCGGTGAGCGTCTGTAAGGGGCTGTCCGAGCGACAGCTTAAAGCGAAGCACTATTTCATAATTGGTGCGTGGTTCGGTGGATTTCAGGCTATAATGCCGACTATAGGTTATCTGCTCGGCTCGACGTTTGAGCAGTATATCACTGCGGTCGACCACTGGATAGCGTTTGTACTGCTGTGCCTTATCGGCGGAAATATGATAAGAGAGGCACTGTCAAAGGACGAGGAAAAGCTTGACGCATCGTTCAGCTTCAAGACAATGCTTTTGCTTGCTGTAGCGACAAGTATCGACGCGCTTGCGGTAGGCATTACGTTTGCACTGCTCCCCGATGTAAATATAGTTGCGGCTGTGCTGTTTATAGGCGCAACGACATTTATCCTTTCTGCGATAGGACTTAAGGCGGGAAATGTATTCGGCACGAAGTATAAGTCGAAGGCGGAGCTTGTAGGAGGTATCATTCTGATACTTATCGGTACGAAAATTCTGCTGGAGCACTTAGGCATTATAAATTTCTGATATTATAATCAGGCGGCGGTCGTGAGGACTGCCGCCTTTTTCTGTGTAATATCGCCGCGAAACGGTGATAAAATAGTAAAAGCGGGCTGAACGGCGCGCTTTTAAAAAAGCTTGCATTAACAGCGGCGATGTAGTATAATTGATATGATAGGGCAGTTATGCCCGGGGAATACAGCATTAAACAGAAAGAGGAACAATATGGCACAGGAATTTACCGTATCGTTACAGGCGATAATTGATGAGTGTAAGCTTGAAGTTATCCACACACCGCAGGAACCTGCAAAGATATTCATCTCAAATATCGATGTAAACCGTCCCGGACTTCAGCTCGCAGGATTTTATGAATATTTCGACAAGGGCAGAATACAGATAATAGGCAAGGCGGAAACCGCATATCTTGAACAGTGCGGAGCGGAGATAAGAGCGCAGAGAATTAAAAAATTCTTCAGTGAACAGCCTGCCGCGGTCGTAGTATCAAGAGGTATGGATATTATGCCCGAAATGCGCGAGCTTGCAAAGGAGCTTAATATCCCGCTTTTAAGAAGCGAAGAGAGTACATCGACATTTACATCAAAGCTTGTTGCATATTTAAGCTTGCAGCTTGCTCCGAGAATTACGCGTCACGGCGTTCTTATCGAAGTATACGGCGAAGGTATGCTTATCCTCGGCGAGAGCGGCGTAGGTAAGAGCGAAACGGCTATCGAGCTTGTAAAGCGTGGACACAGACTGGTTGCCGATGACGCGGTTGAAATCAGAAAGGCGTCGAACATTACTCTTGTCGGCAGTTCGCCCGACAATATCCGTCACTTTATGGAGCTGAGAGGTATCGGCATTATCAATGCAAGACAGCTTTTCGGTATGGGTGCCGTTAAGGTGAGCGAAAAGATAGATATGGTAGTTGAGCTTGAACTGTGGAATCCCGAAAAGGTATATGACAGAATGGG
The DNA here is from genome assembly GCA_002437415.1 of Ruminococcaceae bacterium UBA6413. Classification (GTDB taxonomy): domain Bacteria; phylum Bacillota; class Clostridia; order Oscillospirales; family Ruminococcaceae; genus Ruminiclostridium_E. The sequence goes on from DJPL01000067.1 coordinate 96,534, forward strand.
CGTTGATAACCACTATGTTTCTATCCTCGGCGTAAAAGTGCCTTCACTGACTATACCCGTAAAGCCCGGTCGTAACCTTGCAGTTATACTTGAGGTTGCGGCAATGAACAACAGACAGAAGAAGATGGGCTACAATGCCGCACAGGAGCTGCTTGACAATCTCGGTCTTGATATGGAGAGCAGTGACACTGTTACAAGCATGGGCTGATAAAAAATACAGATAAATTAAATGTGAGAACAACTAAAAGAAAGGATATGACCTTAAAATGAAATTCGTTGCTGATATGCACACTCATACGTTGGCATCGGATCACGCATACTCAACTATAACCGAGAACGCCGCTTCAGCCGCAAAGGCGGGACTGAGCTATCTTGGCATGACTGACCATTGCATAAATATGGAGGACTCGCCGCATATATGGCACTTCTGCAATATGAGCGTTATCCCTCATTTTCTGTCGGGAGTGCGCATTATAAAGGGCGTGGAGGCAAACCTTATCGGTTATAACGGCGAGCTTGATATAGATGACAACATTTATTACAACGTAGAGTGGATAAATGCGTCAATGCATAATCCGTGCATTGTGCCCGGAACTGCGGAGCAGCATACAAACGCATATATAAAGGTTATGGATAACCCGAAGGTATGCGTGCTCGGACACACCGAAACCGCCGATTATCCGTATGACTATGACGCGGTGACAAAGGCGTGCAGGGAAAAGAATGTTGCTATGGAGTTCAATGTAAGCCGTTTCAGAAGTCAGACCTCGATACAGCGTCTGCACGATATCATACTGCCGACCTGCGCTAAGAACGGTTGCTATGTAATGGTCAACTCCGATGCGCATTTTTGCAGTAAGATAGGCGCGTTCAAAAAGGCAGAGGCGCTTTTAAAGGATATCGATTTCCCTGAAGAGCTGGTTGTCAATGCGGATCTTGAGCGCTTTGAGAATTTCCTCAGAATAAAGGGAATAAAGACAAACAGCGAAATAGAGCCCGATGAAGACTGACGGCGAATAAGCATAAAAAGCAAAGAATATATTAAATATCGGAAGGAAATATAACATAATGTACAACATAGGAATTGACCTCGGCGGAACAAACATAAAGGTCGGAGTAGTAGATGATGATTTTAAGATAGTAGGCAAATCAAACATAAAGACGGACCTGCCGCGTCCCGCAGAAGAAATTGCGGACAGCATAGCAAAAGGTGTCGAGCTTGCCTGTAAGGAAGCCGGTATCGGCGTAAAGGACATAAACAGTATCGGTATCGGTACTCCCGGTGTCGCAGACAGAAATACAGGCGTTGTGCTTTATTCCTGCAACCTCGGCTTCAACAACACTAATCTCGGCGGACTTTTAAAGGAACGTCTGGGTACGGATATTTATGTTGAAAACGATGCTAACGTTGCGGCATACGGCGAGGTTCTCGGCGGTGCGGCAAAGGGCTACAAGGACGTTGTCGTGATCACACTCGGTACAGGTGTAGGCGGCGGTATCATTATCGGCGGCAGAATTTACACAGGTTTCAACTTCTGCGGTGCGGAGCTCGGTCACGTTGTAATTGAATACAACGGCAGACAGTGCAACTGCGGCAGAAAGGGTTGCTTTGAAGCTTACAGCTCGGCTACGGCGCTGATAACAGCTACCAAAAAGGCTATGGAAGATGATAAGGACAGCAAGATGTGGAGCATAGCCGGCAGTCTTGACAAGGTTGACGGCAAGACGGCATTTGACGCTATGAGAGCAGGCGATAAAAGCGGTAAGGCTGTAGTTGACGAGTATCTGAATTATCTCGGTTGCGGACTTACAAACGTAGTAAACACCTTCCAGCCCGAAATGCTGCTCATCGGCGGCGGTATCTGCAAGGAGGGCGACTACCTTACAAAGCCGCTCGAGGAATATATCAAGCGTGAGAGCTATTGCATAAATCCCGAACGTTCAACTATCCTCGGCATATGCAAGCTCGGTAATGATGCGGGAATAGTCGGTGCGGCAAACCTCTACAGACTGAAAGACTGAGATAGGCTCATAACAGGGGAAGTTTATTTGGCGGAAAACGCAAAAAAATAAATTTACAAGGAGTATGCTTTGAACAATTACAGCATATTGGAGCAGACTGCCGAAAAGTACGGTGCGGTCGTGCTGAAAGATGAACCTATGAAAGCGCACACCTCGTTCCGCATAGGCGGGCCGTGTGACGTGATGATAAAGATAAACTGTGAGGCACTGCTGTGCGAGCTTATAAAGCTGTGCCGTGAGAATGATATCAGGTACTACATTGTCGGAAGAGGAAGCAATATTCTTGTGTCGGACGAGGGTCTGCACGGGGCGGTACTGCTTATCGGCAGTGATTTCGGCTCGGTGCGGGTAAAGGGCGATATTATTGAATGTAACGCGGGTGCATCGCTTGCGGCGGTATGTACGGTAGCGCTTGAAAACGAGCTTGCCGGACTTGAGTTTGCATACGGCATACCGGGTTCTGTCGGCGGTGCGGTGTTTATGAACGCAGGCGCATACGGCGGTGAGATGAAAGATGTGGTCGTATCCTGCCGTTACATTGATGAGAAAGGCGGCATAAAGGAAATACCGCTTGAAAAAATGGAGCTGTCCTACAGACACAGCTTTTTCTCGGAGCGCGAGCTGTGCATAACATCTGTAAAGATGAAGCTTGCAAAGGGCGAACGCAGTAAGATAAAAGACCGTATGGATACGCTTATGGAGCGCAGAAAGGACAAACAGCCGCTCGAATATCCGAGTGCGGGAAGCACCTTCAAACGTCCCGAGGGCGATTTTGCCGCAAGGCTTATCGAAGTCTGCGGACTTAAAGGAACTGCCTGCGGAGGGGCTGAGGTCAGCACAAAGCACAGTGGATTTGTTATAAATAAGGACAATGCAACATTTGACGATGTTATGGGCGTTGTCGACACGGTAAAACAAAAGGTAAAAGAGCAGACAGGCGTAATGCTTGAATGCGAAGTGCTTATAATGAAGTGAAAATTTTTAATAAGTGCCTGAGATATGTGTACCGGGTGAGATAAGCTTATGGCTTATTGAAAGCTATCCGGGTAAGCAAACAAAACGGCACACAAAAATTATTCATTTTTCATTATTCATCATTCATTATTCATTAAATAGATAAAAGGGCGCAGGGAAAGGAACACAAATGAAAACCGAATTTGTTATAGTAACGGGAATTTCGGGTGCGGGCAAATCATGTGCGGCAAACTTTATGGAGGATATCGGCTATTTCTGTATAGATAATATGCCGCCCCAGCTGATACCGAAATTTGCCGAGATATGCGAAGAAAACGAGGATATATCAAAGGTAGCTATAGTTACGGATATCCGCGGCGGTACTATGTTTCTGAACCTCAGCGATACTATCAAAGAGCTTAAAAAGCGCGGACTCGACGTGAAGCTTTTATATGTTGACGCAAACCATCATGTGGTAAGACAGCGATACAAGGAAACACGCCGCAAGCACCCGCTGTTTGATGTGGCTGACGGCGATATCGACAAGGCTATAGACATCGAAAGAGAGATACTCGAGCCGTTGCATGAACAGGCAGATTACTATATTGACACGAGCCTTATGTCGACTTCGACGCTTAAGGAAAACGTACTCAATATATTCCTTGATACGCCGTCGGACAGTATGACTATAAGCTGTATCTCGTTCGGCTTCAAGTACGGTGTACCTAACGAGGCAGATCTTGTTTTTGATGTGCGCTGCCTGCCTAACCCATACTACATACCTGAGCTTAAGGAAAAGACCGGACTTGATAAAGAGGTCAGGGACTATGTGATGGGGTTTGAAAGCTCACAGACTTTACAGGCAAAGCTTTTTGACCTTATTGATTTTCTTATCCCGCAGTATCTGCACGAGGGCAAGAGCCAGCTTGTTATAGCTTTCGGCTGTACCGGCGGTAAGCACCGCAGTGCGACATTTGCGGAGAATATGTGCGAGCATCTCAGTAAAAATCACCTTAAGGCAAGGGTGCTTCACAGAGATGTTAATAAGGATAAGAAGTAAAGGAAAGAGAAAATTTCAACGGAGGTGAACGGTATGCTGTGTATTATTTTCGGGGAAATGCCCGAAGATATGGAGAAGAAATACGTCTATAACACAAGTATGTATTTTGATAACACATATCTTGACAACTGGCTTACCGATGAGCTTTCGGTCAAAATGATAAAGAGTGTGGACAAGGCTGTGGTGCTGAGCCCAAATGCTGTGGACAGCAAGGCTCTGGGTGTTATTCCCGTAACGAAGATCTCAGGCGGGCTTAAAACACTTTTGCTTATCCGTCACGATGATACAAAAATTTTCAATGCTTCGACCTGCGGTGACAACTGTGCAAAATGGATACTGAAAATAGCGCAGAAAGCTGACAGGGATATAATTATAAATCTCAGACATATTATGGATTTCGGCGATAAACCGTTTGAGATAAAGATACTCAACAACGGTAAAACAGTTCATAATATGAAGGAATATGTGCTGAATGCAGGAATGTATCTGTAAGGCGGTGAAGCAGTGAAAGGAAAGTATGATATTACCGTAAAAAGCCGTCGTATTCAGTATAAGTTCACCGTATTCAGAAATATCACCATATTGCGCGGCGACAGTGCAACAGGAAAAACAACACTTATAGATATGATAGCGGCATATCAGGAAAACGGAGAAGCAAGCGGCGTTACGGTGCAGTGCAAAAAGCAGTGTACGGTGCTCACTGGCATACGTTGGCAGGAAAACCTTGCGATGATACACGACAGTATCGTGTTCATAGACGAGGGCGATAAGTTTGTGGCATCGGAGGACTTTGCAAGAGCTGTAAAGAATACCGATAATTATTATGTAATAGCAACAAGAGCTTCTCTTTTCAATCTGCCGTATAGTATAAAAGAGATATACGGCATAAAGAATGTATCCGGCAACAGATATCAAGGTACAAAGCGACTTTATGCGGAGTTCTATTCTTTATGCAGAGTTGATACTGACATTACCGCAAAACCCGATCTGGTTTTGACAGAGGACTCTAAATCCGGATATCAGTTTTTTGATAACTATTTTTCGGAGTACGGAATAAAGTGTATATCGGCTGAGAGCAAGGCTAAGATATACAATGAACTGCTCGAAAGAGAATATAACACTGTTCTTGTTATCGCAGACGGTGCGGCATTCGGTCCTGAGATAGAGCGTGTGCTTTCACTTAAGAACGCAAAGAATATAGTGCTTTTCCTGCCCGAGTCGTTTGAGTGGATCATATTGCGCTCAGGTGTTGTAAAAGATACGGAAATAAGCGCAATGCTCGAAAAACCGTATGACTATATAGAAAGCGGTAAATATTTCAGTTGGGAAAGATTTTTTACAGATGTACTGACGGAAAAAACAAAAGGTACTTATCTGAGATACGATAAATCACAGCTTAACAAGAGTTATATAAATCCCAATGAGAAGAATGCGATACTGAGTGTAATGCCGGAAATAAAATTGTAATTTTCAAAGTAAAATAAAGGAGCGATCCGAATGTCATTCGCCGCCGATGTAAAAAACGAGCTGTGCAAGGCGGAACACAGCAGAAAACAGCTTGAGCTTTTGTCCAAGGGCGCGGCATTCGCCATGACGGAAGACGGCGACGGCTGTTTTTTTAATACGGAAAACAAGAAAACCGCAGACTGTATCGCAGACGCGTTCGGGGCTGTCGGTGTTGAATATGATACAGGCGAGAGCACTTTCAGAGGGAGAATCCTGTATACGGTGACGCTTGCCGATAAGAGTTATGCTTATCCTGTGCCGGACTGCTCGGGTGACGATGCGTTCGGCGTGTATCTCAGGGGGATCTTCCTCGTATGCGGAATAGTGGCAAATCCTGAAAAGGGCTATCAGCTGGAACTCTTTCTGCACGATGAGGACAAGTGCAGAAAAATACTTTCGCTGATAGAAGAGCACGGAATGGGAGCAAAGCTGTCAAGCCGCAGAGGAAGTAGCTTTTTATATATAAAAGAAAGCGAAAAAATCTCCGATATGCTGACCTATATGGGTGCTATGATGCAGGCTATGGAGATAATGAATGTCAAGATATTTAAGGAAGTGCGCAACAATGTGAACCGCACTGTAAACTGCGAAGCGGCAAACCTTGACAAGACGATAGCCGCCGCACAGAAGCAGGCGGACGACATAAATTACATATTCGGGAAAAAAGGAGAGGGGTATCTGCCCGACGAGCTGTTGCAGGTCGCGAAGATACGCCTTGCCGCGCATGAATTGTCACTGAGCGATATCGGAAAAATGCTTGAGCCGCCGATAAGCAGGAGCGGTGTCAACCACAGGCTGAAAAAGATAAGCCTTATAGCCGATACGCTGAGGAAAGAAGAAAATCGGGGAGAATAAAAGTGAGCGGATTTGTACATCTACACGTTCATAGTGAATACAGCCTTCTTGACGGTGCCTGCCGTATAAGAGGGCTTGTTCGTCATATAAAGGAGATGGGGCAGACTGCTGTTGCACTGACCGACCACGGCGTTATGTACGGCTGTGTCGACTTCTATAACGAGTGCGTTGAAAACGGCATAAAGCCGATAATCGGCTGTGAGGTGTATGTTGCGCCGCGAACACGCTTTGACAAGAGCACAAAAGCCGATATGAAGCCACATCATCTTATCCTGCTGTGCAAGGATAACGAGGGCTATAAAAATCTTTCAAAGCTTGTGACACTCGGCTACACCGAGGGCTTTTACAACAGACCGCGAGTTGACAAGAACTTACTCAGGCAGTACTCCAAGGGACTTATTTGCCTTTCTGCCTGCCTGTCGGGTGAGCTTCCGAGAACATTGCTTGACGGCAGGCTTGCGGACGCTGTAAGCCTTGTAAAAGAATATAAGGATATATTCGGTGAGGATTATTATATAGAGCTCCAGAACCACGGCATAAGCGAACAGGAGCGTATCCTGTCGTATCTTCTGCGTGTGGCGAGGGATACCGGTACACAGCTTGTCGCTACCAATGACGCGCACTATGTTGAAAAGGACGACAGCTATATACAGCGTGTGCTTACCTGCATTGCTACCAACACAACGCTTAACGACAAGAGCGATATGCAGTTCCCGACAGACGAATTTTATCTCAAAAGCGAGGACGAGATGAAAGAGCTCGGCTTTCCGCAGTCGGCGTATGACAATACCGTTAAGATCGCGGAAAAGTGCAATGTGACCTTCACGTTCGGTCATACAATTCTGCCGTATTTCAAGGCAGAGGGGTATGAGAACAACGAAATATATTTTACCGAGCAGGTAAGAAAAGGACTTGTAAAGCGCTACGGCGATCCCGTACCTAAAGAAATATCCGACCGCGCGGAATATGAAATGTCAATAATAAAGAAAATGGGCTTTATCGACTACTTTCTGATAGTAGCCGACTTTATCGGATACGCAAAGAGAAACGGTATAGCCGTAGGTCCGGGCAGAGGCTCGGGCGCGGGAAGCGTCTGCGCATACTGCCTCGGAATTACCGATATCGACCCGATACGCTTTAATCTGCTGTTTGAGCGTTTCTTAAATCCTGAGCGTGTCACTATGCCCGATTTCGACGTGGACTTCTGCTATATAAGACGGCAGGAGGTAATTGATTATGTCGTAAGAAAGTACGGCAGGGATCATGTGGCGCAGATAATCACGTTCGGTACAATGGCGGCGAGGGGCGCTATCCGTGACGCGGGCAGGGCAATGGGATTGCCGTACAATAAGGTCGACACCGTTGCGAAGCTTATCCCTATGTCGATGCACTCAACCATTGACGGCGCGCTTAAAAGCGAAAAGGAGCTCGTGAAGCTTGCTTCATCTGATAACGAGGTAAGTCTGCTTATCGAAACCGCCAAAAAGATCGAGGGTATGGCGAGAAATACCTCAATACACGCCGCAGGTATAGTTATAACGCGTGACCCTGTAGCCGACTATGTACCGCTGTACAGAAACGGCGAGGGCGAAGTTATGACGCAGTACACAATGACCAACATAGAGCGGCTCGGGCTGCTGAAGATGGACTTTCTCGGACTGCGTTATCTGACTGTTATACAGGACTGCTGTAAGCTTGTACAGAAAAACAATCCCGATTTTGATATAGAAAAGATATCCGAAAACGATACCGAAACATACGATATGATGTCGTCGGGCGGTACGCTCGGCATATTCCAGTTTGAAAGCGCGGGTATGACCTCGCTTTTGTCGCGTATGAAGCCGCGCTCTATTGAGGATCTTACCGCGGCGCTGTCGCTGTATCGTCCGGGTCCTATGGACTCTATTCCGACATATCTCGAAAACCGCCGACACCCGGAAAAGATACGCTACAAGCACCCGCTTTTAAAGGATATCCTTGATGTGACCTACGGCTGTATCGTGTATCAGGAGCAGGTAATGATGATATGCCGCGTGCTTGCGGGATATTCATTCGGCAGAGCGGATATAGTCCGTAGAGCTATGGCGAAGAAAAAGCCCGAGGTTATGGAAAAGGAGCGCGCAACATTCGTTGAGGGCGCTGTAAAAAATAATGTTGACAGGCAGGTCGCAGAAGAGATATTTAACGATATGATGAGCTTTGCAAGCTATGCGTTCAATAAATCTCATGCGGCGGCATATTCTCTTCTTGCATATCGAACAGCTTATCTCAGATGTCATTATTATAAGGAATATATGGTGGCACTGCTCACAAGTGTTATCGGCTGGGGCGGAAAGACAGCGGAATATATCGGCGACCTTGCACAGCACGGACTTAAGCTTTTACCGCCTCATGTAAACTACAGCGAAACAGGCTTTTCATGCGAAAAGGACGGCATACGTTTCGGTATGCTTGCAATAAGGAATGTCGGTGCAAATATGATAGCCGATATCATAGAGGAGAGAAATAAGCGCCCGTTCAGATCACTGTTTGACTTCTGCGACAGAATGTCGGACAAGAATATGAACAAGCGCGCTCTTGAATCGCTTATCAAAAGCGGTGCGCTTGACGGACTGGGCAACAACCGCCGTGAAATGATGATGTCGTTTGAGCTTATGCTTGACGCACTTTCACAGCGGCACGACATTGAGGGTCAGATGGACTTGTTCGGCGACAGTGACAATGCAGATGCATCTCAGTTTCAGATACAGCCGACAGACGAATACTCTGCGGCACAGCTTTTGTCGCTCGAAAAGGAGATGCTCGGGATATATATTTCCGGACACCCTGCCGAGCCGTACTACAGGATAGCGAGAAACTGCGGGTATATCAATATCGGCAACATATTAGAGCACCCAAAAGACAAGCAGAATGTAAAGATAGTTGCATTGCTGTCATCAAAGCGCGCCCATATCACAAAGTCAAACAAGACTATGTGCTTTGCGGTGATAGAAGATATGAGCGGCGAAATGGAGTGCCTTGTGTTCCCGAAGTTGTACGAGCGGTATTCCGCTATGCTTGAGCCGGGAAAGGTGTACGCCTTTGAGGGTACGGTTTCCGTTGAGGACGAGGGCGACCCGAAGCTGTTGATAAATGTAATAACCGAGCCGAATCTTGACAAGCTTCGCAAAACGATAAAAGAACCGGACACAAAGCAGAGTGAAAAAAAGACACTGTATATACGTTTCACATCGCGCGGCGACACGAATATACCTGCGGTCAAGGCATTGCTCAGAGTAAACAAAGGTGATACGCTTACCAAGATATGCTTTGACGATACAAGAGAAACGGTGACACTGCCGTCGAATTTATCTGTTAATTTAAACAGTGATTTTATACAAAAATTGAGCGGGATTTGCGGCAAAAACAATATAATTATAAAATAAGTCGAAAAAATGAATTTACCCCTTGACTAAATTGCATTTTAGGAGTAAACTAAGATGTGTGTAAATAATCTGGGAGGGTGACCTCTAAGGAAGGATGTACGATATTATGAAAAAGATTGGCGTTTTAACAAGCGGCGGCGACGCACCGGGCATGAATGCCGTTATCCGTGCGGTAACAAGAGCTGCTATTTCAAAGGGAATGGAAGTCGTAGGTGTTCGCAGAGGATACAACGGACTTATCAACGGCGATATTGTTCCTCTTGATGCAAGAAGCGTATCTGATATCATTCAGAGAGGCGGCACAATGCTTTACACGGCAAGATGTGCGGAATTCAGATATGAAGAGGGTCTTCAGAAGGCTAAGAAGACCTGTGAAGAGAACGGTATCGAGGGTCTTGTTGTTGTAGGCGGCGATGGCTCGTTCAGAGGTGCGGCTGACCTTTCAGCAAGAGGCATCCTGAGCATAGGCGTTCCCGGCACTATAGATAACGATATTTCTATGACCGAGTATACTATCGGTTATGACACAGCTATGAACACAGTTGTTGAGATGGTTGATAAGCTGCGCGACACAGCACAGTCACACGACAGATGTTCTGTAGTTGAGGTTATGGGCAGAAATGCAGGCTACATTGCACTCAATGCAGGTATCGCTTGCGGCGCAACATACATCATCACTAAGGAAGAGCCCTACACGGTAAACGATGTTATCGCAAAGATAATCGAAGGACAGAAGAGCGGCAAGCACCACTTTATCATTATCGTTGCCGAGGGTATCGGCGGCAGTGAACAGCTTGCAAAGGAAATCGAGCAGGCTACAGGCGTTGAGAGCCGTGCAACAATTCTCGGTCACGTTCAGAGAGGCGGTAGCCCCACAGTTCAGGACAGAGTAGTGGCAAGCGAGCTCGGCTATTATGCCGTAGATCTCCTTTCAAAGGGTATCGGCAACCGTGTTGTTGGTCTTCAGCACAATGAGGTCGTAGACTATGACATTCAGGAAGCGCTCAAGATGAAGAAGGAATTTCCTCACGATCTGTACAAGATCGCTAATGAGATCAGCTTCTGATTTAAAAAAGGCAGTAACGGGCTTTCCGTTATATAAAGACTGTATCGTTTTGGCGGTACAGCCGACAGAGTAGGTTAACGTGCGTAAAGTGCCTGAGGGACGGGGAGTTGTCCTCAGGACGAACACCACAAGGGTGGCGGTGCGTTTTCCGCATCTCGCTGTTGCATATAAGAGATAATCGCCGTATTTATCCCACATTATGCGATTGCGTAAGCTTGCGTCATTGAGGAGGTAAATATGGCGTTTTTTCGTAATTTCAAAAAGTCGTTCGAGGAACTGAAATCTATTCGTTGCCTTACAGTAACGGCACTTCTTATCGGTGTTTCTATAGCACTGAAATTCGTAATGATCATGCCGAGCGAAACGCTGAAGATAAGCTTTGCGTTTGTAGGTCTTGCGGCTATAGGTATGCTGTACGGTCCTGTAGTTGCGGGTATCGCGGGAACTGTTACGGATCTGCTCGGCTTTCTGGTAAAGCCTACAGGTGCGTTTTCACCGATATTCACGCTTGTCGAAGTGACGGGTGCGGTTATATTCGGAATATTCCTGTATGGGCTTAATCCGGTTAAGCTTGATTTTTCAAGCAAATCGGCATTTTTAAGCGGACTTAAGACAAACGGTGTGCAGGTATTCAGAATATTTATGGCAAAATTTACGGTAAATCTTGTCTGCAATGTATTCATGAATACTATTGCGATGGTGATCATGGGCTATTTTGCACCGGAGGTGTTCTGGGTCAAGATATCGACACGAATAGTAAAGAACGCGGTAATGCTCCCGATTGAAGTATTCATACTTCTGTTGGTGCTTTATCCTGTTATGGTGGCATATCGTGCCGCATTCAGAGAGAAGCGTTCGGCTTGACAAAAGAAAAGAGGACATAGTATGACTGAACTTGGATTTTTAGGTGCAGGAAATATGGGCGGCGCGATAATGCGCGGTATCTGCTCATCCGGTATGCAGATAAGTGTTTCGGCGTATGATAAGGATACGGCAAAGCTTGAAGCACTTTCGGCATTCGGCGTAAAGCCCTGTGCAAGCGAATGTGAGCTTGTTAAAAAATGCGATTACATTTTGCTTGCGGTAAAGCCGCAGGTGCTCGGCGGTGTACTTGACACCATTGCCGGTGAGGTAACGCATGATAAGGTCATAATCTCGATCTGTGCGGGAATATCCGAGGACTTTATCCGCAGTCATACGATACCGAACGCTAAGGTCGTGCTCGTTATGCCGAACACTCCTATGATGCTCGGGCTCGGTGCAAGTGCAATATCAAGGGCTGACGGAGTGACCGATGAGGAGTTTGCATTTGCAAAGTCGGTAATCGGAAGCTGCGGTATAGCAGAGGAAGTACCGATAAACAAGATGAAAGAGATAATCGCGATAAACGGTAGCTCTCCCGCCTTTATCTATCTTTATGCAAAGGGCTTTGTAGATTACGCCAGGAGCGTGGATATTGATGCCGACGCGGCGCTAAAGCTTTTCGCGCAGTCGCTTGTAGGCTCGGCAAAGATGCTCACAGACTCAGGTATGACGGTAGATGAGCTAATAAAGCAGGTTTCTTCCCCCGGAGGAACGACTATCGCAGGTCTTGACAAGCTGTATGAGGGTAAGCTCACAGATACGGTCGATGAGTGCTGTAAGGCTTGCACGGCAAGAGCATACGAGCTTGCAAAGAAGTAAACATTATTACAGCTGTCGGACTTACGATAGCTGTATTTTTGGGCTCTATAATAAATGTTGGGG
>DJPL01000046.1 GCA_002437415.1 Ruminococcaceae bacterium UBA6413
AGCATTGCTTTTGCAATGCTCAGTCACGCCTCCCACTTTCCTGACTCCTCATCTCTTCTGCCATAAAGGGGTGTTGGCTATAAGACACACAAACGATTGCGTTTCAAATCCCGTCATAAGCGGGACGCTGGCGCTCTGTTCGACCCGGGGGACTGTACAGATATCTCAGGATAGTGCGTTTTTTGGAAGTTTCGGTGACAGCACAGTTGCACCGATACACTCACGAAATTATTAACAGCTTGACAGCACGGAAATTGTTATCAGCGGTGCCAGCGATATATTTTACGGTACTGCCACATTTTTAAATATGCTCCAACAATCAGACAAAGAACAACACTCTCCGCCAAGAGTTGTAGTTCTTGCCTGCACTTTCAACAAATTGCTACATCGCACCGCCTTCTGATAGGAGCACTACCTGCCCACTTGTACTAATTCTTGGCTCCCTTGCCAAAGGTGAGCTTCTGTTGCTGAGTCAAGTTCAGCCAACTATTGAGGGATCGCTTGCTACCAATCTTGCCGCTTCCACCATCACCTCCGCCGACAATCCCTCAGTCACAGTGCCGAAAAACTCAGTTCTATATCAACACATCTTTAACCTGAAATTAAAAGCAATACCGAAAATGTTGCGCCACACTGTGCCAGCTCCCTTTACACAATGGAGCCAAGAATTAGTGCAAATGAGTGAACCGTACTCCTATCAGAAGACAGTATGATATAGTTTTTTATCTGCTTTAACAATTTAATACAGTTACTATCATTTTCGGTTTCTGTAGGGGCGGTGGCTTGCCCCGCCCGTTGCACTTATCATTAACCGTTCATCAAACTTTTTAATCTGTCCACTATCAACCGTAACCGACAACTATTATTATATAAATTTCTTTCAAATCACTTAGAAACTTTATTCCAAATATGCAAAAAGGATACCGCAAACCTGAATAGTTCGCAGTATCCTCTTATTATATCTGAATACACGGTATCACATTGTTACCGCCGGTAACGCAACTAACGCAATTTGCCAATCCTTAGAACGGCGAATTTTCAACACCGATACGGTGTTCCATTTGGGTTTCGCGGACGAACATTCCCATCTTCTCATAGAAATGACGGGCGCTGTCGTTGCCCTCCCAGACGTTCAACGTCACAGTGTAACAGCCGCTTTCCTTGGCAAATTCCATCACATAGTCAAAAAGCGTTGTGCCGATATGCTGACCTCTCGCATTGCTGTCAACGCACAGATCATCTATATACAGTGTCCTTACATTCACCATATTCGTTGCAAATGCAGGCTCTTTGAATATGCAGAACGCATATCCCTGCACCGTGTCACTCTCATCTACAGCTACAAATACAGGTGTCTTTTCATCTGCGAATATATCCGACAACTGCTTTTCCGTGTACTTTGTCGTACCGTGTATGAATAAATCGGGTCGCAGGTTGGCATGAAGCTCCAGCACCTGACCGAGTAACTCAGTAACACGTCCTATATCCTTGTCCTGCGCTTTTCTTACACTTATCATATTACGCCTTTACTATCTTGCAGTAGCTCTTCTTACCCTTCTTTATCACCGCAAATTCACCTATCTCTATAATAGCCGCAGGGTCTGTCACCTTTTCGTCATTTACGCTGATACCGCCGCCTGTTACGTTTGTTCTTGCCTCTCTCTTTGAAGGGCAGAGCTTTGATGCAACAAGTGCGTCAAGAATACCGATCTTACCGTCGTTTACAAGCTCGGCAGGCATAACGGCAGTAGGCATATCTCCGCTGACACCCTTACCGCCGAACAGCTCCTTAGCGGCGGCTAAAGCCTTTTCAGCCTCTTCTTCGCCGTGTACAAGCTTTGTAAGCTCATATGCGAGGATCTCCTTAGCCTTGTTGAGCTGTGCGCCCTCCCAGCTGTTCATCTCTCTTATCTGCTCAAGAGGCAGGAATGTGAGCATCTTTATGCACTTCATAACATCGGCATCTGCAACGTTTCTCCAGTACTGGAAGAATTCAAACGGGCTTGTCTTTTCAGGGTCAAGCCATACAGCGCCCTTTTCGGTCTTACCCATCTTCTTGCCTTCGGAATTGAGGAGCAGAGTAATAGTCATTGCGTGTGCGTCCTTGCCGAGCTTCTTTCTGATAAGCTCAGTACCGCCGAGCATATTGCTCCACTGATCGTCGCCGCCGAACTGCATATTACAGCCGTAATCCTTGTACAGCTTGTAGAAGTCATAGCTCTGCATTATCATGTAGTTGAATTCGAGGAACGAAAGACCTCTTTCCATTCTCTGCTTGTAGCACTCGGCACTGAGCATCTTGTTTACCGAGAAGCACGCACCTACCTCACGCAACACATCTATATAGTTAAGACTTAACAGCCAGTCCGCATTATTTACAAGCAGTGCCTTACCCTCCGAGAAATCAATAAAACGACTCATCTGCTTTTTAAAGCAGGCAATGTTATGATCAATATCTTCCTTTGTGAGCATTTTTCTCATGTCGGTCTTGCCCGAGGGGTCGCCTATCATACCTGTACCGCCGCCGAGCAGAGCAATAGGCTTGTTGCCCGCCATCTGTAAACGCTTCATAAGACACAGCGCCATGAAGTGTCCGACATGAAGAGAATCGGCAGTCGGGTCAAAACCGATATAGAATGTAGCCTTGCCCTCGTTTATCATCTTGCTTATCTCTTCCTCATTCGTAACCTGAGCGATAAGCCCTCTTTCAATAAGTTCTTCGTAAAGTGTCATTTTTTTATTCCTTTCGGTTTATTTTGATTTTATTATTTTTTAGACAAATGTCTGTGTTTCCTTACAAGGTTTTGAATTCGCACTGTCATTTAGGATTTTTCGTAGGGGAGGGGCTTGCCCCTCCCGTTGCACTAAACCCCGCCACTTTATCAATCCGTGCAAATTTGGCTCTAGCTCTCGCCTCGCACTATCACCCTTGCCTGACTTTCAATAAATCTCAAATCAATCCTGCACCATCGTCCACCCCCGACCGTTCCTCTATCCTGCGAAAACTTGCAACATTATCAACGGTCGGAATTTGCCGCGCCCCACGGGCGCTTAGAGTTGGTCAGCTAAGCTGTAAATGAGCTTCTCCGTCTTTTCCCAGCCAAGGCACGGGTCGGTTATCGACTTACCGTATACAGCGTCCTCCGTACTCTGATTTCCGTCTTCAATGTAGCTTTCGATCATAAGCCCCTTGACAAATCCCTCAAGGTCCTTGCTGTGACGGCGGCTGTGCAGAATTTCGTTTGATATTCTTATCTGTTCAAGATATTTCTTGCCGGAATTTGAATGGTTCGTATCAACGATAACCGCCATATTTTGAAGATTTTGCTTGCAGTACAGCTCGTACAGCAGCGACAGATCCTCATAGTGATAGTTCGGTATCGTCTGACCGTGCTTGTTTACCGCACCACGCAGGATAGCATGTGCAAGCGGATTTCCGCTTGTGTGCGTTTCCCAGCCGCGATAGATAAACGTATGGCTTGCCTGAGCCGCACGGATAGAGTTAAGCATTACGGAGATAGTTCCGCTTGTAGGGTTCTTCATTCCCACCGGGATATCAAGTCCGCTTGCTGTCAGTCTGTGTTGCTGATCCTCGACCGAGCGCGCACCGACCGCAACATATGACAGCAGATCCGACAGATATCGGTCATTTTCGGGATACAGCATTTCGTCCGCACAGGTAAAGCCTGTCTGCTCGATAGCGTGCAGATGAAGCTGTCTTACCTTGATAAGCCCCTCAAGCATATCCTCGTGCTTTGTGGGATCGGGCTGGTGTATCATGCCCTTATATCCCTCGCCCGTGGTACGCGGCTTATTCGTATATATTCTCGGTATGATAAGAATTTTGTCCTTTACCTGCTCCTGGACGGGCACAAGCCTTGATATATAATCAATGACCGGCTCTTCCTTATCCGCAGAACAAGGACCTATTATCAGCAGAAACCTGTTGCTCTTTCCCGTGAACACATCGGCTATTTCCTTATCCCGCTGTGCCTTGATCTGCTTTACCTTCTCGCTTGCAGGATACTTTTTCTTGATCTCGTCCGGATCGGGCAGACGTACCAGTAGATCCATGCTCATTGTCTTTCGACCTCCAAAAAATAAATTTCGGTCTTATTTTCTCCCGGGCGGCATTAAAAAACCCTCCGTGCAAAAATGCACAGAGGGCGAATTATCGCGGTACCACCTCAGTTTATCCGTGCGTTTAGACCATTTCACACGAACCTCAAAGCCTTAACGCGGCTAACGTTCCCGAAGGACAGCTCAGGGGTGTATCTTCACCGTTAAAACGTCTGCCGTTTCACACCGACCAACGACTCTCTGAAAGCACGTTTCAGGCTACTTTTTCCCTTCAAAGCCTTTAATATATCGCTTTAAACCGATTTTAGCATATCATTCCCGATTTGTCAAGAGGAAAATTGTTTTCAATTTTTATTTTATTTCGGACATCACCGCAAAAGTACCGTATACTATCCTATTTCCGTAGGGGAGGCGGCTCGCCCCTCCCGCCGCACCGAACCTAACCATTCTCACAACCAATATAAAAGAATTATTATCTCTACTTTGCATTTTAACACAAACACAAAAAACCGCCGTCCTCACCGACAGCGGTTTTCTCATATAACAACTAAAAAATCAAAATTTTAATACGCAGTAACCCTTTGACACCGCCGGTAACGCAACCCCCGCAAATTGCCGACATTCAGAACGGCGAACTTG
>DJPL01000066.1 GCA_002437415.1 Ruminococcaceae bacterium UBA6413
AGCGAACCCGAGAAGTGCTATCTCACAAAGAGAACTATCGGTAGCCTGCTATCACATTAAAAAATCAAACATTTCCGTCAAGCCGAAACAAAAATAATATCGCAAAAATAGCAAACCCGAGAAGCACCACCGCCTTCAAAACCTCAACACCAAACAACAAATCCCCCATATCCCCCCCGATTCGCCAAACAACAAAATAAATTTACCAATAAGCGTTGACTTTTCCAAATCCATATGCTATAATTGAGTAAACTCAAAACTAAACTCATAATTACAATTATGAGTTGCCTATAAGGAGTACGAAATTTGAAAGGATTACAACCCAAGGGCATAGCACGCCGTAACAAAATGCTGCTTGCCGCGATACACCTGTTTTTAGAGCAGGGGTACGAAAAGACGACCACCGCGCAGATTTCCAAAGCGGCGGGAATGTCGCCGACATCGTTCTTTGCGGCATTTGAAAACAAAGAAGAATTACTGCTGACGCTGACGCAGATAATGTTTGAAAGTCAGTTCAGAAAGGCAAGATCGTTTGCCAAGGAGCTTGAACCGCTTATGGTGTACTGCCTTGAAACCGCGTTACAGATCTATATAACCGAGCTGTCAGAGCCGCTCAGAGAGATCTATGTGATGGCATACACACTGCCGAGCACTTCGGAATATATATTAAAAAGTACGGCGGCTGAGATAAAAGCGATTTTTTCTCCGTATATGCCCGATGCGGAAGACAAGGATTTTTTTGAGATGGATATCGCTTCGGGGAGTATTATGCGAGGCTTTATGGCGAAGAAGTGTGATATTTACTTTACAATGCCAAAGAAGATAAGCCGTTTTCTTGAATGCAGTCTTAAGCTGTATGATGTACCGAAGAAAAAGCGTGCCGACCTTATCGAAGCCGTACTGGCGTTTGATTTGGCGGGTGTAGCAAAAAAGTTGGTAGAAGAGATAATCGTAAAGGCAGAAACAGGTCTTGAAAAAGCTATAGAAAACAGAACCGAAAATCTGAATAATCTGACGGAGGTGGATTATGTTTAACAAAGTAAAGAATAAGAAAAAACTCGCGACTTTGATAGCGCTCATCACAGTATTTGTATTTTCAAGTGTGATGACCGTATTCGCGGCGGCACAGGAAGCGTCACTCGTCACAGCTGAGCTTATTACGGATAAGGACAGCTGCAGTGCGGGCGATACGGTAGGTATTGCACTTACCGTGAAAAACGGAAATATATACGAAATAAACAACGTAAAAAACGAAATAACCTTACCTGACGGACTTACGCTTAAAAGCGGTGAGCTAACCGAGGGTGAATATGAACTTGCCGCAGGCAAGAGCAAAACACAGCAGGTCACGGCTTATATAACAAAGTCGTCCGATCCGGTAGATCCCGGCAATACAACAGACCCGACAGAGCCGGACAAACCGACATCCCCCGATGATCCCGCTACTCCCGCTACTCCCGATAACCCTCCCACCGGCGGCACGCTTTGCCCGCTGTGGCTCACGCTTGCAGTGATATCGGGCGGAACGCTTACCGTACTCGGTATAAAGAAAAAGCACGGTAAGAAGATTTTATCATTGTTCTTATGCGCGGTGATCTCGCTTACTGCACTTCCCGCAGATGTATTTGCAGAAGAAGTTTTACAGCCGAACGCAAGCGGAAGCGTTACCGCAAGCAAGGATATAACTGTAGACGGCGTTAAAAAGACAATAACCGCAAAGGTTACATATAACGAAAACAAGCCCGCCGATGAAGAAGAGGTCACAGTGACCTTTGATGCGGGTGACGGCACACCGGTTGCTCCTATCACCGTAAAGAAGGGTGAAACCATAAGCAGACTTCCCGAGTCTTTCGGTGCGGGCAAGTCGTTTATGGGTTGGTTCACCGATACGGAATACACGACCGAGTTTTTCACCAATACCCCCGTAAACGAGGATATGACCTTATACGCTTCGTTTATAGACTCAGACGATGATTTCCAGTCCGGCGTGAAGACCACTTATTATGTGGAGGATTGTGCCGAATATCAGCCTGTAACGCTTATATGTGATGAAGAGATTACAGCCGATAATGTATGGCAGTATATCACCTTATTTGCATATACAGGCGATACACCGGAAAACTTTATTGTAACATCAAACGCAGAAAACGAATATACGCTCGTTCCCGAAACTCCGTATACAGCCGGCTGTATGTATCGTATGACAGCAGGTGACGGCGTTACGTTCAAGGGACTTGAAGAAACGATCAACGAGTACACATTCAAGATTTATAAAGAACAGACAAATATAGTAGAAGTCAAAGACAACATTAAGTATCTTGACAAGACTAAACTGATCGCGACCGAAAATCTTAACGAATACATGGTATTTGCAGAGTATTTTGAAGAAAATTCTCTTGCTGTAGGCGATGTACTCTGCATTGACAATGGTACAAAGAATTTCACGCAGGACTGCCTTTTCGTAAAAATTACCGATATAATAAAGGACGGAGAAATTTACTTAATTCAGACAGTCGACTGCGAAGCGGAAGATGTTTACGACAACGTAGATATTTATTTCACAGAGCCCGCAAAAAACAAGTTCCTTGAGGAGCAGATTGATACCGAGGCAATTGCGGAAGAAGTCAAGAACAGCGAGGGTGTACAGCAGCTTAACCTCGTGCTCGCGGCACTGCTCGCAGAAGATGAAACCGTAAACGAGATAATGGAGGGTGAACCGCTTGTTACAGATACAGTCACCGCTGCCACTTACGCCGCTTCGGACGATGACAGATTAAAGGACTTCTCGGACTATACACATCCCAGAGAAGGCACTCTGAAAAGTATTGCCGCCAGCCTTGCAATAGGTCTTTCTGTAACGGTAAAGGTCGGTGAAGCCGATAATGATAATTTTACCACAGTCGATCCAGATTACTGGTCTGTTATTACATTCGAGCTGAATTACAAGACTACTATCAAGAAAAAACTTAAGGTAGACGCTACATTTACCGTAAGCGAATATCTCAATGTTTCATTCCAGGGCTATAATTCATTCAAATTCAAGTGGTTTGATATACCCGAGATGGAATTTAACTATGCGGCTAATATCTACACACAGACAGACATTGAACTTAAGGTTCTCGTGTGCTCGGTAGGCGCAAACAGCTACAGAAATATTACGAGTGAAGTCGCAAAGATGCTCGGCAGTGATGAGAAGAACGATACCGCAGGACTTGTAAAAGATGTTAAGGATATGCTCAACAAGAAGGGCGGAGAAATAGAAATATGCAGAATACCGTTCTTCACGGCGTTTAAGCCCTTGTCGCTGTTCCAGCTGAATTTTGAACTCAGCCTTGTTGTAAAAATGAGCTTTGCCGGCGGTATAGGAAGTAAGTTCTCCATACTCGACGCAACGCAGGTAGGTACGCACGGCAACTCTAAGGATAAAGAGTTCAGTATGTATAAAAACAAGCTCGTTGAGGGCGACAGGTACAGCTTTGATCTTACGGTATTCGGATATGTCGGTGTAAAGATGGGCGTTTCCGGACAGCTCACCGTATCGTTCACGGGTTTAAGACGACTGGGTGAGGTCGGCGTTGAAGTTCAGGTAGGTGCATATCTCGATATATACGGCTTGGCAAAATATCACGTCGTCAAACCGGATCATCGATACAGTACTGTATATCGGACGCTGACAGGCGGCTTCTATCTTGAAGCGGGAATTTATCTTGAGGTAAATCTTGTCGCGGAATCAAAGGTATTCAAATTACGACTTGAAGCGCCGCTGATACCCGAAATCAAATGGCCGCTGTTCTCAATGGGCGATAAAGACCTTGTTATATGCCTTAACGAACAGACAACACCGATTGTATTCAGTTCATCGGGCACTTACTGGGGAGAGATCAATGTGAATGATCTGCTCGCAGTGTCCGCGCAGACGCTTGATATCACGACAGGCACGATAAATTACAATGCGTCCGTACCGTGGAGCAAGCTGTCGATGGACGTTTCGGGCGAAGGCTTCAGAATGCTCTATGACTACAGAGGCAGATTTATCCGTTACGAGCAGTCATACAGCATGTCCGGCTTCTATAAGAACAGTACAGCCGAAGGTGTCGCTCAGATACATTATACAGGCACGTCACTGCAATTCACAAAAACCGCAGACCCCGAAATGAGCCTTACAAAGTCGGTAAAGGTTATCTGGTATGATGAAACAAGAGTAAAGGAAGAGGACGTAGGCAAGATTTTCACCGTAAATTTCTACAGAGAGGTTGACGGCGTTAAAACTCTTGTTGAAACAAGAAAAGTACCTGCGGGCAGTCTTGCGGGCTCTTACAACACAAATAACGCTCCCGACAGCTGGATGTACATTGATTGCGAATGGAAGGACAAAGACCCATACTTCATAGCCGTTGACCACGATAACTATGAAATTGTGTTCACCGCAAAAAGAGCACAGACTCTTATGGAAATAGAGTATTACGACACCGTAAACAAAGAATGGGTAGTAGAACTGTGGGCGGTAAATGCCGGCGATGTTCTTAAAGTACCCGATAACTCCAGTGACGAGTATATGAAGCTGACCTCATGGCATGCAACATACGGAGTACCGTTCGGTTTTGAAAAGATGTATAAGTATGCCGGAGATAAGCTCAGAGCAATAGACTCCGGATGTCGCAAGGATTACTATACCAGCGGTCAGCCTACAGACAAACCGCTTTACAAGGTTACAGGCAACACTCAGAGAGCCGCTTCCGAAAACTTCTATTTCAATCATCACAACGACTATCAGAAAGTGGCACTCCATTTCAGCGCAAATTACGACAGAGCGCTGATGAACGTAACGTACAATTATTATAATTATGCCGGCGATAAGAAGTCGACAACAGTAAAGGTACCTTACGGTACAAGACCGGACTTCTTCCTGTCCAGCTGGCCTTTCGGTAAGACATTTATTGGCTACACCCCGGACGGCGGTAAAACCTTATACGATAAGGATACCGTATATAATGAGCAACTGCCCTATGTGTATGAGGATACCGTATATGATGCGGTTTACGAAGCAGGAATATTCGATATTGAGATTCAGTACTACGATGACGTAGCGTGCGAATTTAAGACGTATAAGACGCTTAAGATCGAGGGCGGTTCAAAGGTACCTCAGTCGGTATTTGACGAGGCTTGGAGCAAGAGCAACTGGCAGGAGGGTACAACAATTCAGTTCCTCGACTGGAGCGATGTATACCTGAGTGATGAATACGGCGATGCATATCTCAACGAGTTTATCCCCGACAAGACGCTCATTTATAAGAGCCTTGTAATTCGCCCGAGATTCAGACGTAATGTTACGATAAAGCTTGATGCAGGCGATGGCAGATTGATATTTGAAGATCAAAACGAGTTCAAGAGCTACAGTCAGGATAAGTATGAGATAGAAATTTCACGTTGGGCAACCAAGGACTCCGACAAATACAACGACTATCAGCCTACAGGCTGGAAGGACAGCACAACAGGCGAGATCTACGCATTAGGTCAGACAGTGAAGATTGATTATTCAACTACACTTATAGCACAATATGCCGCTGCTCCCAAGACCTATACGGTAAATGTAACTACACCTAACGGCGTGCTCCTTAACGGAAAAACCACCGATACGTTCAGCGGCGGATATGATGATTATATCGCGTTTGTTGAGAAGTACAACAATTTCACACCCGCCGATGTAGAAGGCGAGGGCTATACTCTCGTATGCAACGGCTCTTCAAGCAAAGCGTCCGATGACGGATTGACACTTAACATAGCTTTTAACAGCTGGCAGAAGGTTATCCACAAGCACACATTGAAGCTTGACGTAAACGGCGGTAAGCTGTCGGGAAATGATGAACGCACAGCAGATTACGGCACTCAGATCAAGCTTTCGGATATGGCAACAGCGTCAAAAACAGACGACCTGAGAGATTATATCTTAAGCGGCTGGAAAGACGAGGACGGCACTGTCTACGCTGTAGATGATACGATAACGCTTACAAAGGATATGACGCTTACAGCGGTATGGAGCGACGGCGCATACAAGGAATACAAGATAACCTTTATCCTTGACGATGTAACCATAAATGAAGTGACATATCACTACGGAGATGCTCTCCCGACCTTCGGCGCACCCGCAGAGGCTGACGGCTATATCTTTAACGGCTGGTCATGGTTCGGCACAGATACCATATCTGCAACACAGCAGCCCGCAACAATGCCTGCGGCAAACCTGACAGCGATAGGTACGACCACAAAGTGCTATGTTTCATACGAGCTTGACGGCGAGGTTTACAGCACTAAGGCAGTCGGCAAGATAGGCGATACGATAACTCTTATTGCAAAGCCTACAAAGGATTATTACGATGTGACCGACTGGACGGCAGACGGTATAACAATAACAGACGGCAAGTTCGTAATGCCGGCTCACGATGTTACATTCAAGGCAACCTCATCGCCCAAGTTCTATAACGTCAATATGACGGTTGACGGCAAAACAAGTGCAGACAGCCCGATGAGCGGACAGTATATGAGCGTTGTAACTCTTCCCGAGCCTCCGGCAAAGAGCGGTTACACATACTACTGGCAGTCTGATGATGTTACGATTTATGAAGAAAACGGTGAATATAAGTTTGTAATGCCTCATAACGATGTAAGCGTTGAGTGTATCTACACAACTGCAACTCACAATGTCTACTATATAATAGACGGTGAAACAGAGCCGTATCAGACTATCACCGATGTTCCCGTCGGCAAGGATATGTTCGCATATATCGACCTGCCGAATAAAGACGGTTATGTGTTCACCGAAACATGGATATGTACGGACGCTTCTCTTGTAAATAAGGAAGGCAACTATTCAATGCCCGACCGTGATGTTTACTTCTGGGGCAGATATGCCAAGAACGATGACACTATGGTTATGCTCGGCATAGAGCTGTATGTTGACGGTAACGCGGAAAATCATTACACTGTTTACACAAACAGAGGCGAAACCGTAACTCTCCCCGACATATTTATGGACGGATATGTAAAGTCGTACGAAAGCGACACACTTACCGTTGCAAACGGCAAGGTTACAATCCCGACAGGCGATGATGTCTTTGATGTAGCGCTTCAGATAAAATTCACAAAGAGTTAAGCAGCATAAATGATAATATCCCGGAAGGTTAATTCCGGGATATTATTTTGCATATAAACAAGCGGATCATTCGCAGGTAAGCTCAGCGTTAACAAGCTTGCAGACTTTGAAGGTGTTTTTGTTGTACTCCACCTCAGAAACCTCAAAAGTTCCGACTACTGTTATATCGGAATTCAGCTCCGGGTAGTCATCGGGGTAGACAGGATTGCCCGAAAGGACGAATTCAAGTCCTTGCGAACAGCAAGCAGTTGCATCTTTGATTATGCACGCAAATCTCGGCGAAGATTTATCTGTTGTACCGTCCTCGTTATAAGAGTAACCGATAGCTAGTGCACCGTTTATTCTTATAGTCATACCGCTGTAATCATCAGGTGAAACCATCATGTTATAAACCTCCGAATATACCATTGTACTGCTAAGCGCAGTTAGGTCAAGATCAACATCGGAAGTCGTCTTGTTGTCACCCTTATCGGTACTTGCTTCTTCAGCTAAGGAAGCATCAGATGAAAGCTCCGAAGCTGTATTTGACGAAACCGTTTGAGCGGTGTCGGTGTCGCTTTTATTGCAAGCAGTCAGCATTAAGGCGAGCAATGAAACGAATATGACAAGTGCTTTTTTATTCATTTGGCAAAACCTCCTGTTACAGTTCCTGTAATCCATGAAATAAAGAATACCGCTATCTGTATGGCAACTATTGTAGATCCTACAGGTGTTCCCGCAAGTATTGAAATAAGTATCCCCGCAAGAGCACATATAACAGATAGGATCGCGGAGCAGACTGTTACTCCTTTAAAGCTTCTGAAAATCCGCATAGCGGACAATGCGGGAAAGATAACAAGCGCTGAAATCAAAAGCGAACCTACAAGATTCATTGCAAGAACAATTATAATCGCTGTCACTATTGCTATAAGCAGATTATAAACACTTGCTTTTGTGCCGGTTGCTCTTGCAAAGCTTTCATCAAAGGTAACCGCAAATATCTTGTTGTAGAACAATACAAATATTGATACAACAAGCAACGATATTATCAAGCAAAGCCAAACCTCTGTTGTCGACAACGTAAGTATTGAAGTTGAACCAAACAGAGTACTGCATACATCTCCGGAAAGGTTAGATGATGTTGAAAAAATATTCATAAGCAGATATCCGATAGCCAGAGCTCCAACGGATATCATTGCAATTGCCGCATCACCTTTGATTTTAGTGTTCTGACCTGTTCGCAAAAGCAAAATTGCGCTGATGATGGTGATTACCATAACTACAGGCATTTCGTTACTGATTTGCAGTATCGCCGCAATTGCCATAGCACCGAAGGCAACGTGCGAAAGACCGTCGCCTATAAATGAGAAACGTTTAAGGACAAGCGTCACTC
The DNA here is from genome assembly GCA_002437415.1 of Ruminococcaceae bacterium UBA6413. Lineage (GTDB taxonomy): Bacteria > Bacillota > Clostridia > Oscillospirales > Ruminococcaceae > Ruminiclostridium_E. The sequence continues at coordinate 8,523 of DJPL01000066.1, forward strand.
CGAGAAGTGAAGAGCAAAGAGCAATAAGTACGCCGACAACAAGAGCATATCGGACAAACGGATATTCCCAGTATTGAGCAAGTTTTTCAAGAACCGAATTCATATTTGTACACTGCCTTTCAAAGTAAGAAATAATCAGCTTGTTATTCTGAACCGAGCTTTATAAGCAACGGCTTAGCTTAAAGCCTCTTTAAGTACGGAAAGATTGTTTGTCATTGCCGAGAGGTAAGTCGTACCGTTTTTAGCATCTTCAGAGGTCGTTGCTTGCATTGAATCCATTGTCAGTATTTTCTGATTTTTCTCAGAAGTATTCTGAACGATGGTTTCGGCGATCTTATGCTGTGTACCTTCAATTGTAAGAACACAGGGAAGCTTCAGTTCATCTACTTTCTTTGCAAGAAAAGAAATCGTTTCAAAGCTTGCTTCGGTTTCGGCGGAACAACCGACAAATGCGGCATAGTAACTCAGACCGTAATCATCTACTAAATAGCGGAACGGAAAACGGTCGCCGAACAGCACGGTTTTGCGTGCGGCGGCATTCACAGCTTTCTTATATTCACCGTCAAGGTCGGATAGCTTTTTAATGTATTCTGTTGAATTGGAAGCGTAAGTTTCCTTGTTTTCAGGATCTGCCTCCTGCATTGCCGAAGAAATCGATTTGCAAAGAATTTCGGCATTTTTTAATGAAAGCCATACATGTTCATCGTATTCAACCTCTTCTTCATGCTCATGCTCTTCGTCACTTTCGTCGTGCTCACGCTCTTCGTCGCTTTCGTCGTGCTCATGCTCTTCGTCACTTTCGCCGTGTTCGTGCTCATGCTCTTCCTCTTGCATACCCTCAACGGTTTCTTCCGCTTTTACCGAATCACCTAACACCTCCAGCAAATTGATGACCTTCATATTCTTGTTGGTAGCATTTTTCAGAGCGTCATCTACCCAACCGTCCGATTCGCCGCCTACATATATAAAAATATCAGCATTCGATATTTTTACTATGTCATCAGCTGTAGGCTGATAGCTGTGAAGATCGACTCCGTTATCAAGAAGCATGGTAATTTCCATACTGTCGGCTTTATCCCCGGCTATATTGCGTACCCAGTCATATTCAGGGAATATCGTTGTCACAATGCTGAGAGCGTTATCATTGACATCTGTTACGGATTTGCTTTCTTCCTGCTTTTCGCAACTTGCTAAAACTACTGATGCTAAAATCAGTGCAAGTGATAATGAAATTATTTTTTTCATAAGATAAAATTACCTCCGGATCAATATTGAACTTAAAAAATGCGCAAAAATACAAGGGTGGCGGTAGACCGCAGAAGTCTGTCCCAAAAAGGGCAGACTCCACCCTTGTATAAAATGCCGATATCAATCCGTGAGCTTAACTTTAAGAGATACAAGTGTAAGCTTGAGCCAAACCCTCGTGCGTAATAAAATATTTCCGCACAAAGTATATGTCAACAATGCGGCAGTAGCTGCCGCAAAGAAAGCAAGAGAAAGCGTTTTCAGCGTGTTACGGCATATGTTGATCTGACAGCAGATGCTGCAATTATCACCGGCACAATCGTGGTTGATTTCGGTTGCAATATAAAGTGATGAGTACAGTATGACGAATAATACAGCTAATGCTGTTATGATGCCGATAATACGATTTCTTTTTGTCATTGTACTCACCTCTTTCGTTTAACTTTACTTTACTATTTACGGCATTCTTTGCAGATGCCGTAAATAACAGTATTACCTTTATCAACTTCGAAGCCCATTTTTTCCAGAGTTATACCCGTTAGCTTTTCGGCGACCGTCGAAGGCATATGGATACTTTTTCCGCATACGCGGCATGATAGATGAAGGCTGTTTCTGCAACTGTCCGTGGCAGTATACCTGTAGCATATTTCTTTGGTGTTCCCGCGCACACAGCGTTTAAGAACGCCCTCCCGCTCAAGCATTGCGATGTTTCTGTAAACTGCGCTGGCGCTTATTTCTTGAGTGTCGACGGACTGCACGATCTGCTTTACGCTGATTTGTTCATCGGCGTGTTGTTTCAAATATTCCAGCAGGATCTCACGTTGTCTTGTTTTGTATTTAGGCAACCGTATCACCTCATATTTGCGAATTGTTTGCAAATTATTATACACCATTCTTTCGGCTTTGTCAATATGCAAATTACTCGCAAATTCAATTGCCAAAAAAACAGGCAACAGTAATAAAACCGTTGCCTGTTTTTGTTGATTATAGATTTACTTAACTATTGTTATGTCAGAGCCAAACCACTTTGTTGAGATCTCACCGAGCTTACCGTCAGCCTTCATCTCGCTGAGTATCTTCTGAACCTCATCGCGGAGTGCCTGATCGTTCTTTCTGAATGCGATAGCGTACTCTTCTTCTTCAAGACCCTCTGCAAGCTTCTTGTAGTCCTTACCTGAGTTCTTGATCTCATAGTCAGCAACTACTTCATCAAGGAATACAGCGTCAACAACGCCAACTTCAAGCTGCTGTAAAGCTTCTACGTTTGTAGCGATGGCACTAATTGTTATATCATCCTTGATAGCGCAGTTTTCAAGAATTGTCTGAGCTGAAGAACCATTCTGAACAGAAATCTTCTTGCCCTTGAGGTCGTCCATCTTTTCAACTGTTGAGTCGCCCTTTACAACGAATACCATAGCATTTTTCATATAGGGTTCTGAAAGGTTCATCTTTTCCTGACGCTCTTCGTTGATGCTGAGACCGTTCCATACGCAGTCGCACTTGCCGACATCAAGGTCTGTTGTAAGTGTATCCCAGTTGATAGGCTGCTTTACAAGCTTAACACCGAGTCTGTTGCAAACTTCCTCTGCAACGTCGATATCAAAGCCTACGATCTCGCCGTTCTCGTCTGTGTAGCCCATGGGCTTGAATGTTGCGTCAAGACCTAATATGAACTGACCTGCGTCCTTTACCTTCTGGAGTGACTGATCGCCGTCTGCTGTGCTTTCCGCAACAGATGAGCTGTCGTTTGTTGCCGCACTGCTGTCTGCGGTTGAAGATGTGCTGTTTGATGAACTACAGCCTGCAAGACCGAGTGCGAGTGTAGCTGCCATAGCAGCCGCAATAGCCTTAAGATTTAATTTTTTCATTTTTATTTCCTTTCTGAGCGTTTTTCAGCGCCATAAAATTTACTTTAATATAGTAACACACAAATGAGAAAAAGTAAATAGGCAAAATGAATAAAACGGCGGAAATTTGCAGGATTTCAGCAAATTTCCGCCGTTTTGTGCTTCGGTTTCATTATTATCAGTAAAGATATTCATATTGCGAGATATCCGGACAGCGCGGCTCCTTCATTTCTTCCTCGGTAAAGTCGTATCTTATGTTTTGACGGTACATATACCACAGGCAGACCTTCATACCGCTCATTTCAAGATGAGTGCCGTCCTCAAAGGCGTATTTTTCCTTGAGCTTATTATCATTGCCCTTAAGAAGCTCGGTAGGGTCGACAAAGTGATAATGCTTGCAGTAGCTGTATTTTACGGCATTGGCAAGCGCCGCATTGTATTCATCTATTTTCTCGTTTTTACAGAACTTACTGCGTACAGGCGTTACAGCCATAATGATAAACTCACTGTTAGGGCTTGCCTGCTTGCACTGGTAGAGCAGCTGCATATAATTTTCAACAAACTGCTCCTTGGTAGTAAGATTTACATCGTTAAGCCCCATTGAGAACAGCACATATTTAGGCTGCTTGTTGTACAGATGAACAAGCACATCTGTGCTCAGATTGCCTGACGTTATCAAAAACTGATGTATATTCCATGCCGCAATGCTGGGTCGTGCAAGATTGTTTTCCTGCTTGAAATATCCCGCGCTTGCAAATCCCGAGCATACGCTGTCGCCGACAAGCGCAAACTCGTCAAAATATTTGTACATCGCGTCTGTTATCGTATAGTCAGGCTCGGGTGCGGGCTTTATCTCTTCTGTAGTTGCAGCTGTTGTTTCTTCTGTTATATCCGGAACTTCATCGGGTTGAGAGCTTACGGTGTTGTCATAGCTTATGCCGTTGACCGGAGCCGCGGCGGCATAAGCGTTGTTGCAGGCTGTGCAGATCATTGACGCGGCCAGAGGCAGACACAGTAGCAAAAACCATTTCATAGGTGAAACAGAGCCAAAATTATTATAATTCATTAAAATCCCTTATTCTATAAGCAGTATAAACGTTACCGCAATAATATATGATAAACCGTTAAAAGGTTATTTTCCTTTTTTAATTATAATGCTGTTTTTACATATTTGCAAGATGAAATTCGGAAAATGTCGCACCAAGTCGAAATTTCATTGATTTGCACAACAGCAAGTCATTTTTCACTGCTTTTTTATGTAAAGTGTATTTTTCTTATTTGCCATGTACAATATGTGGTGCTTTTTACACGAAAGTTAAGTAATGAGCTTATGATTGAAAGTGTATTAATTCTGTTGTGGAAGCGATAGGCGTACTCGGTGGGGCAGTCGTTGTTAATTCTTTTATTCAATTCAGTAGTTAAATATGGTAGCAGACTATTGATACTGCCTTTTGCAGGATTCCATTTCTCGGGTTTGCTGTTCTATTCGAAATGTTTTTTGTTTTCAGCGTTGTTGGCTATATATTCAATCATACTGCCGCATTTTTTAATACGCTCTAACAATTTGATAAAGACTATAGGTTCTGCTAAGCACTAATTCTTGGCTCCCTTGTGTAAAGGGAGCTGGCTTGCGGCAAGACTTGCTTGTTTTAAACACTACTATTTTTAGCGATACCTATAACACCCAAATCTCACAAACTTTATCTGCCGTCAAGACTGAAGGATTGCCTGCTACCAATCTTTTCGTTTTTGCCATCACCTCTGCTAACAATCCCTCAGTCACAGTGACGGAAAACTCAGTTCTATTGCACGCATCGTTAACCTGCAATTTGAAGAAATACCGAAAATGTTGTACTGCGCTGTGACAGCTCCCTTTACACAATGGAGCCAAGTGTGATACTTCTTTTTAAGCAGAACTCAATCACGGTACTTCTTTCGGAATTTTCGGTGACAGCACAGTTGTACTGATACACTTACGAAATTATTAACACCCTGTCAGCATAGAAATTGTTTTCAGCGTTGTTAGCTATATATTTTGTTGCACTGCCGCATTTGCACTATATTGCTTTGCTAATTTAAAGATTTTTTCAACAGTTCAATTCTGTTGTAAAAACAACAGACACAGCTATCGGTTTTATGCTACAATACAGTCACAGGTTAAAACTCTATGACGAGAAAGGAAAAAGTATGATAAGAAAGATAATAAAGATAGACGAAGAAAAGTGCAACGGTTGCGGACTCTGCGCCACAGCCTGCCACGAGGGCGCAATTGATATAGTTGACGGTAAGGCGAAGCTTATGAGAGAGCATTACTGTGACGGTCTTGGCGATTGCTTGCCTACCTGTCCGACAGGTGCTATAAGCTTTGAAGAGCGCGAAGCACCCGCATACGACGAGCAGGCGGTATTAAAGGCAAAGCAGGCAAAATCAGCGGCAGACAAGCCCTTACCCTGCGGCTGTCCGGGAACTCACGCAAGAGCGCTCAAAACAGAGCATAATGCTGAAGCTTACCCCGCTAACGGGCAGGAAAGCAAATATGCCGAGATCAGAAGCGAGCTTTCGCAGTGGCCTGTACAGATAAAGCTCGTTCCCACCTCCGCGCCGTGGCTTGACGGAGCAAATCTGCTGGTAGCCGCCGACTGCACAGCCTATGCTTACGGCGATTTCCACAATAAATTTATCAAGAACAGAATTACGCTTATCGGTTGCCCCAAGCTCGACAGCGTCGATTATACCGAAAAGCTGACCGAGATAATCAGAAACAGCGATATAAAGAGCGTGACAGTCGTAAGAATGGAAGTTCCGTGCTGTGCAGGTATCGAAAATGCCGTTAAGACAGCTTTACGGAACAGCGGCAAGTTCATTCCTTGGCGCGTAGCGATCGTATCGGTAGACGGACAACTCACCGAGATGTAAATATAAGTACGGACGGCTTCCCCCGTCCGTATTTTTATACCCTAAAAGGTATAAAACAGTCATCGCAAGCCAATATTACACCCTATAGGGTATAATTCGGGCTACAGTTGTATAAACTGCACCCTTTAGGGTATAATAACCTCAGACATAAAATCCGCCGAAAGCGGATTTTGCTGTGCCTTGCACGGCTTGCGGAGTGCCGCAAGTCTGAGAACATTTTACCATTAAATCTTTTTGTCAACAGACAAAAAACGGCGTACCGCCGTGTCGGCTTACACCGACTTGATTTATGGTATAATAATCTATAAATCGCCTTGACATTATACCCTAAAGGGTGTAAAATGTATTACATATTACAACAGCGGAGATGATTTCAGTGAATAAAATAGCTCAGTTCATAAAAACAAAGCGAAAAGAAGCGGGACTTACTCAGGAAGAATTTGCAATGCGTTCAGGGCTCGGTCTGCGCTTTGTCCGTGAGCTTGAACAGGGAAAAGAAACCGTGCGTATGGATAAGGTCAACACAGCACTTGCCATGTTTGATGCAGAAGCTGTGCCCGAGAGAAAGGACGGCAGACAGTGACGGTACTCAGAACAGCTTATGTGTATGTCAGAAACGTTTTTGCAGGACAGCTTTGCGAAACCGACGAGGGCTATACCTTTACCTATGACAACTCCTACCTTGGCAGTAAAAACGCAAGTGCTGTTTCACTTACGTTGCCTCTTAGCAACGAGGTTTACAATTCAAAAACACTGTTTTCTTTTTTTGACGGATTGATTCCCGAAGGGTGGCTTCTTGATGTGGTAAGCCGTAACTGGAAGCTCGACAATAAGGACAGATTTGGATTGTTATTGGTTGCCTGCAAGGACTGTATCGGCAATGTCACAATTATGGAGGAGAAATTATGAAATGTCTGTGTTGCGGAAAGGATATTGACAAAAACGGCGAAAACGGCTGGCATAAAAGCTGTATAAAGCGATTTTTCGGCGCAACCAAGCTACCTGAAATAGAGATAGACGATGTAACGCTTAAAAAGCTCGCAGATGAAACGGTAAACAGCGGTTTTACTGTTCCCGGAGTGCAGAAAAAACTGTCATTGCACCTTATTTCAGAAAAAAAGTCGCCGAAACTGACCCTCGTAAATTTCCCGACCGGTTATATTCTGAAGCCTCAGGTGACCCAATATGAAAATCTGCCCGAAGCCGAGCACCTTGTAATGTCTATGGCGGATATAACAGGTATATCGACTGTTCCGCACGCTCTTATAGGTAATAACGGTACTTATGCGTATATCACAAAAAGAGCAGACAGGATAATGAACACCGACAGAGTAGCAATGCTTGCAATGGAGGATTTTTGTCAGCTTGATTTAAGGCTTACACAGGATAAATACAAAGGCTCATATGAGCGCTGTGCAAAGGTGATCGAACGATATTCATCAAGAGTCGGACTGGATATGACCGAGCTTTTTATGCGGCTTGTTTTTTCTTTTGTAACAGGAAATTCGGATATGCACCTTAAAAATTTTTCACTTATCGAAACATCGGAAAACAGCGGAGAATATGTTTTATCTCCTGCGTATGACTTGTTACCGGTAAATGTTATATTGCCTGCCGATAATGAACAGACTGCTCTCACACTGAACGGTAAGAAGAGAAATATCCAAAAAAAAGATTTTTATGCGTTTGCATATAAATGCGGTATTCCGAAAATTTCCGCCGAAAAGATGATAAAAAAAGTAGTTTCGTTAAATGAAAAATACAAAAGTATGTGCCTTGAGTCCTTGTTACTCGACGATATGAAAGAAAGCTTCTCCTGTCTGATTGATGAACGGTGCGCTATACTAAGCTGAATAGCAAAACCCGACAGATACATTTCGTACCCGCCGGGTTAATTTTATAGTCCGTTTGCCCCTTTATACGCTTCTATAAACACAAGTGCATCTGAATTTGAAGCCGCGATCTTTGAGTTATATGCGGCAACGGCAGAGCAAGCCTCGATATTCTTGCTTGTATCTGTCAATGCCGAAACCTGACTTGCAATTCTGTTAGATGTATCAAGGCAATCCTCCAGCGTTTCATACAGCATATACTGATTATCTCTTATCTGATACAGACAGTTGATTGCTACATCAAGTTTTGAAATAATAGCATCCTGTCTTATCTCGTCTTCATATTTGTTATACGCACCGCCTGCTCCCGTAAGCGCCGTACAGCGTCCGCTGTCAAAGTACTCAAGTATTCTGATAACAGCGACCATATTTCTGTACTTTGGGTGGATAATGTCCAGTGAATACACGCTCTCAAGTGTATTTGAAATCTGACTGACTTTTGAACGTAAATAAGACTGCTGTTGTCTTAACTCTTCTATTTCGTGGCGCTCATTGGCAACCCGTGATTCTTCGCGATATATTTTACTGAGATATTCCTGTTTTTCCTTTGACTTGATTATCGCACATATGATTATTGAAGCAAAAAGCGAAATAAAAGCCGCTCCAAAAGAAGTAAGCGCTGTGTAAACTATTACCATTTGACCCTGACTGATAAAAATCAAAAAACCAAGAACAAGACCTACAAACCAACCTATTACAAATGCCAGTCCAACATAATGTTTCATATTGAATTCAGGCTTTGCAACGTTTCTGCTAATTCCCAGATTATTTATCTTCGCCTGTAATTTATCAACCGCACACAGTAGAGTATACCTCTCACTCTCCAGCTCCTTTGCAATTGTCAAGTGTTCTACAATCAAAGACGGTGCAAGCTTATCTGCGGCGTGATACTCTCCGCCTATACTTTTTTCAGCCTGATATTCAATAGGACAGCCGCAGTTCGGACAAGCGTTTGCCCTGTCGGAAAATTCCTTGCCGCACTCGGCACACTTTATCATTGCCATATTTTTAACCCCTTCTGAATTTTAATGCTCAGAAATAACATATCTGACATTCTAATTTTAATCTGTTTCAGGTTAAAAGTCAAGACCTTTACACATAATGTTTATAATTTAATTATAAAAAAGTGAAAGGCGCTGATAAAAATGTACAGCAGAATAAGAAATCTCCGTGAAGATTCCGACCTTAATCAGACGGCAGTCGCAAAAATGCTCGGTATGTCGCAGACGGGCTATTCAAAATACGAAACAGGCGAAAATGACGTTCCCACAGCAATACTCATAAAGCTTGCGGAATATTATAAAACGAATGTGGATTATATCCTCGGGCTTACCGATAACCCGATTTATTATAAAGATATATAAAAACCCGGCAGATACGTTTATCGTACCCGCCGGGTTGAATTTTTAAAGTACCTTTGATAAGAAGTCCTTAAGTCTTGGATTTTTGGGATTTGCAAAGAATTCATCGGGAGGCCCCTGCTCAACGATCTGTCCGTCCGACATAAACATTACTCTTGACGCAACCTCACGCGCAAAGCCCATCTCGTGAGTTACGACAACCATTGTCATACCGTCGTCAGCGAGCTGCTTCATAAGATCGAGAACCTCGCCTACCATCTCAGGGTCAAGTGCCGAGGTCGGCTCATCAAAAAGCATAACGTCGGGCTTCATCGCAAGCGCGCGGACAATAGCGATACGTTGCTTCTGACCGCCTGATAACTGCGGAGGATAAGCGTCAGCCTTGTCTGCAAGACCTACACGCTGGAGAAGCTTCATAGCCTCTGCGTCAGCCTCTTCCTTTGTCATAAGACCGAGCTTTACGGGAGCTAAGGTTATGTTTTTCTTGATAGTCAGGTGAGGGAACAGGTTGAAGTGCTGGAACACCATGCCCATCTTTCTTCTGATAAGATTTACATTTGCCTTGCGGTCGGTGATGTATTCACCCTCAACGCAGATGCTTCCGCTTGTGGGCTTTTCCATAAGGTTAAGACAACGCAGGAATGTACTCTTGCCCGAGCCCGAAGGTCCTATGATAACTACCTTTTCGCCCTTGTAGATATGTTCGTTTATCCCGTTGAGAACATGAAGATCCCCGAACGATTTTTTCAGTTCCTTAACGTCTATCACTCTTGCCAAGCCTCCTCTCAAGCAGCTTCTGAAGCTTTGTCAGAATAAATACCAATATCAGATAGAATGCCGCCGCAATAAGCAGGGGAGTAATAAGGTCGTATGTTTTCGAGCCTACATACTGTGCCGCCTTTGTGATATCTGTTACTGCAATGTAGCCTGCGATCGAAGTTTCCTTTACCAGTACGATAAATTCGTTGCCGAGTGCGGGAAGTATGTTCTTTATAGCCTGCGGGAGCACGATAAGCCACATTGTCTGACCTGCACCGAGACCCAGCGATCTGCCGGCCTCCGTCTGTCCCTTGTCGATAGATTCAATACCCGCGCGGACAATCTCCGCAACATAAGCGCCCGAATTTATACCGAAGCACATTACAGCCGCTACAATTGCATTTGCGCCTCTGTAGTTGAACAGAACCGCATTTATAAGAAGTAACTGTACCAGTACGGGAGTACCTCTTATTACGAATACATACAGATCGCAGAGCTTAGCTATCCAGCCGATACCTCTTCTGCCTGCGCATAACTGCTTTACCACCGCCACAAAAGCACCGATAAGAAAACCGAGAATTACCGCAAACAGCGATATGAGCAGTGTGTTTCCGATACCGCTTAAGTAGAATTCATAACGGTTTTCTCTTATAAGCGCCTTGTCAATAGCGTCCCATATTCCAAGAAAAAAGTCCAATTCCTGTTTCCTCCGTCTATTGCCTTAAAAATCCCTCTTAAAAAAGACGGGCGGCATTCCACCGCCCGATTGTTTTGTCAGATAGCAGAATTACTCAGCCTTGCTGTCAGCGTCTGTATCAGAACCTGTTGTGTGTTTCAGTGTGAATTCGTCAATCTTGCCGTCGTCGATGAGCTTCTGAAGAACCTTGTTTACCTTGTCCTCAAGTTCTGTGTTGCCCTTCTTGAAAGCAAATGCGTATGTGTCTGTGAATACCTCTGCGTCAAGAATTTCAAGTGTGTCGTTACCCTTTACCATTTCCTTTGCGGGAAGCTCGTCCATAACGATGCAGTCAACCTTGTCGTTCTTTAAGTCTTCGGCAGCCTGAACGTACTTTGTATAACGTGAGGGCTCCTTCTTAAGATCGTCTGTTACATAGAAGTCGGCAACTGTTGACATCTGAACAGCGATCTTTGTGTCGCCGCCGAGGTCGTCAACGCTCTTTACTCTGTCAGCACCCTTGAGTACTACGATAACCTGCTTTGACTTAGCGTATTCGATCGAGAAGTCCATAACCTCCTGACGCTCGGGAGTAACCGAGATACCGGCTGCCGCAAAGTCAACCTTGCCCTGCTGAACAGCTAAAAGCGCGCCGTCAAAGTCCATTGTCTGGATCTCAAGCTCCATGCCGAGTTCTTTTGCAACTTCGTTTGCTATATCAACGTCGATACCTACAACGTCGTTACCGCTCATATATTCATAAGGAGCAAAGCCGGGCTCTGTAGCCATGATGAGCTTGCCGCCTGTTGCGTTGTTGTCCTTGCTCTCTGCGGCAGAGCTTGTTGCGTCACTTGATGTACCGCTTGTTGTTGTGCCTGACTGGCAGCCTGCCATAGCAAGACCGCAAGTAGCGGCAACGAGTATGCCTGCGATTATTCTTTTGATCTTCATAGTAATACCTCTTTTTCAAATTTTTCTGTTTTTATTCTGCGCTTTTGCGCTATCGTTATTATTATAGTGCATTTCTTTACAATAAGCAAGCTTTTTTCGCTTTTTTGTGTAAAATACATATAAAAATCTGCGGTAATGAGGCTCACAGAGCCGAAAAATTGCGAAAAATCACTTTCTTACAAGAAATGATCCGCCATATTGTAAAGCTGTGGACTGCACAGTTTGCAGAAAAAAGTCTGTTATTTAATGTACTTCTATTATATCGTTTGATGTTTTTGCTATGATAGCAGAGGCTACCGATAGTGCTGTTTGTCGGACAGCACTTCTCGGGTTCGCTATTCTGGGTGATAATGTTGCTACTATGAACGAGGGAGACAACCCAAGGGAAGAGAGGAAGGCGCTCCAAAGGCGCTTTCCCCTCTCCCCTTAGGTTTTCTCCC
>DJPL01000039.1:0-17623 GCA_002437415.1 Ruminococcaceae bacterium UBA6413
CGCTACTAACCTGAGATATATGTACTAAAACTGCGGACGTGTAGCGTTAAGCGTTCCTGCAATGACAGGATATACGATATTCAGGAGGTTGCACGAGTTTAGCCAACACCCTAGCGGGGTGGGGGTGTGGGTAAGGAAAGAGGGAGGCGTGACTGAGCATTGCAAAAGCAATGCTCCCGCTCCTCTCGTCGCTCAAGAGGAATAACTGATTTTTGGGAAAACCTAAGGGACAGGGAGAGGGGCTGCTAAGTCCCTTGTCCTGTTCCCTTTGGTTCTTCCCCTCACACATAGTAGCAACGTTATCGCATAGAATAGCAAACCCGAGAAGTGCTATCCCACAAAGAGAACTATCGGTAGCTTACTATCATAGTAAAAACACCAAACATTTTCGTCAAGCCTAAAACAGAAACTATATCGTTCATATTTTCCACAACCAAAAACCCGCCGTCCTGAAACAGCGGGTCTATCCTATTAACTTAACTTAATTCCAAACAGCCCTTATTCAGCCTTCACAGCCTCATTAAGCCTTTTCAGCGTTTCCTCTTCGCCAAGCATCTGCATAATAGTATACAGATCGGGCGAGTTCTTCCTGCCTGTAATGGCAACTCGCAGTATTCCGCATGCGTCCGCAACAGAACCCTTGTATGCGTCGGGGTTTGCCTTGTATTCCTTAATATTGGGGCAGAAGCCTAACGGCTCGCCTACAGCCTTTACACCGTCAAACCATGCACTGCTGTCAACGCTGTGGTCATAGGCTGAAATATAAGCGCTGAGGAACTCCTTACGCTCATCGGCAGTCAGCTTTTCATCAAACTCATAGCTGTCCACACCGTCACCGTAAAGATACGGGAACATCTCCGACAGGTCGCTCCACTTAGCTATATCCTTGCGGACCTTCTTGCCGTTATATTTCCACAGCTTTATGCTTTCCTTAAACTTTTCGGGAGCGGAAGTAATGTAAGCGTTTAGCTTTTTATCGTTGTCCTTTGCCCATGCACTTATCTCGTCAAAGAGCGTTTCCTCGCTCATCTTTGCGATAACGTCACGGCTTACGCTTGCAAGCTTATCCATATCGAACAGTGCGCCGCTGACAGGCATCTTTTCAAGCTTGAACTTAAACTCCGACATATCTGCGTCGGGGTTTTTCATTCTCCACTCTTCATAGTTCGAGTTTGCGATAGTCATAAGATATTCAAGAACAGACTGTACAGGGAAGCCTGCCTTTGAGTAGAATGAAACGCTTGCCTCGGGGTCTTTTCTCTTGCTGAGCTTTCTCTTCTTGTTCTCGCCGCCGTCAAGCTTCATTATCGGGGCGATGTGAGCATACTTAGGCATCTTAAGTCCGCTTGCTCTGAAGAGCTGTTCGTGCAGAGGATATGAGCTTATCCACTCATCGCCTCTTATAACGTGGGTAGTACCCATAAGATAGTCGTCTACAACGTGTGCGAAGTGATATGTAGGAATACCGTCCGACTTCAAGAGTACAACGTCCATTATGTTTTCGGGCATTTCGATATTGCCGCGGATAAGGTCACGGCAGGTTATCTTATTTTCTGCATTGCCGTCAGAGCGTAAACGCAGAACATACTCCTTGCCCGCCTTTATATTGGCTTCGATCTCTTCTATGGACAGCGCTCTGCACTTTGCATAACTGCCGTAATAGCCCATATCGGCTTTTTCGGCTTCCTGTGCTTTTCTTATTCCGTCAAGCTCCTCGGCAGAGCAGAAGCACGGATACGCAAGACCGCGCTTTACTAGATCCTTGGCAAAGGTCTGATATATCTCTTTTCTCATACTCTGTCTGTACGGACCGTAGTTGCCCTTTTCAGGCTCGCCGTCAGCGGCTGCACCCTCGTCAAAGCATACGCCGTACTGTGCAAGAGAAGTGATTATCTCGTCAGCGCCGTGTTCGATCTCACGCTTTTTGTCGGTATCCTCAAGACGCAGATAGAATACGCCGTCCGACTGCCTTGCCATACACATTGAGATAAGAGCGGCATACAGTCCGCCTATGTGCATAAAGCCCGTGGGGCTGGGTGCAAATCTTGTCACAGCCGCCTTGTCGGGAAGTGTTCTTGCGGGATATTTTGCAAACATATCCTCGGGTGTCGTCTTGATGTCACCGAACAGAAGCTCGGCTAAATAATTGTTGTCCATTTTTTCGCCCTTCGTTTATTTTATTTTTTATATGCGCTTCTTAGCGACCTTGAGTATCAGCACGATAGCCGAGCTGAGTACCAGATTTATTGCAAGCTCTACAACAAAGTTAAGTCCTACAAATGCAGTCACCATATATGCACCGGCATTTTCAAAGCCTGCGGCTGTAGCCCACTGAGCAATAGTGTCATAGAAGAACACAAGGCAGCCTAAAAGGAAAATGCCCGTATTTACTATCGGCGACACAATACCCGCGCCTATTACTCCGAGTATGTCGTTCTTGCGGCTGAGCAGACTGTAGACAAGTCCTGCGGCGGCACCTGCAAGAGTGCCCTTTAAAAGTACGGTGATTATCGTTCCGGGAACGTTTATCGCAAGAAAAGCTCCCGCGTCTGTGAACAGTACGACCGCGCCGAATACAAAGCCGAGCCATGCGCCCGCCTTCCAGCCGTAAAGAGCCGCACCGACCACTATCGGAACGAGTACCAGCGTAATGTTGAACACGCCGAAACGGATCGCTATTGCCATAGCCTGTAATACGACTACTATAGCCGTCAGCAGTCCCATTGTTGTGAGCATCACAGTTTTGTTTTTTGTAGATGCAAGTGTGTTGTTTGCGTTTGACATAAAAATCTCCTTTGCTGAAGTCTCCTTGTCAGTGAGTACCTCGCAGGGTTGTATATTTTACATATCATCTGCAATTCAGAATTTGCTTACAGCCGGTAACCGCAGAAATAATATCTGTCAGTTCCGTCCACAATGCCGCTTACTTCTTCTGATTTTTCTTGTAGATAATATGCAGACCCTCTAATACAAGGTCGGGATCGACCGTCAGCTCACGCCTGCAAAGCGGAGCTATGAGGCTTGCATAGCCTCCTGTTGCGACTATTGTCGCCTTTTCCCCGAGCTCTTCCTCATACCGCTCTATCATACCGTCTATCATGCAGGCAATGCCGCCGATAACTCCGGCACGCATACTGTCGGGGCTGTTTGTGCCTATCATCTTTTTGACGGACTCAGCACCGATAAGCGGCAGAGAGGCTGTCTTGCCCGACAGCGCCTCAAAGGATAATCTCGGACCGGGAGCGATCGCGCCGCCGAGAATTGCACCGCTCTTGTCGAGTGCGAATATCTTAAGGCACGTTCCCACATCTATGAATATGCACGGCAAGGGATACTTGTTCTTAGCCGCGACACCGCCGCATACAAGGTCACTGCCGAGTACGGACGGATCATCTATCTTTATATTCAGTCCCGTTTTTATACCGGGCGATACAATTATAGGTTTTACATTGCAGAGCTTTTCTATACCTCTTTCGAGAATAGGTGTGATAGGCGATACGACAGACGAGATTATACAGCCTGTCACAGCCGCATTCTCAAAGCCGTAAAGGGATAATATATCCCTGAGCTTTATCGCATACTGGTCTTCCATTCTGGAAACCTGCGTGTTCAGCCTTGATATGAAGCTCAGCTCGCCTTTATCGTCAAAGCCGCCGAAAACTATATTTGTATTGCCGACATCTACTGCAAGTATCATTCTTCGCCCTCCGATTTTTCGGATATATCGTTTTCTATTATATCATCAGTTTCGCTATTGTCAATATCTGCGGCTCTATTTACAGCCTTTGACAGCTTCACGGGCTTTTTTATCCTGAGATATATCAGTATCATTCCGACAAATATCGCCGTGCCGACTACTGTCAGTATAAGCCCTGTGCCAAGCCCTGCCGCAAAGAACTTAAATTCGACAACGTGTTCACCCTCCGACAGCTCCACTGTCATCAGTGCATCGTTAAGAGCCGTGCCGTAATCGGTCTTTACGCCGTCAACATACACAGTCCAGCCCTTTTCCGCAGGAATAGTCGTGAACAGCATATCGCCGCTTTTTGCGTTTACCGTAAAGCGTATATCGGTCTGGCTTACCTTTTCGACCGTTGTATCGGCGTTCTTCTCCCACATCTGAGCAATAGCCGCTGTTTCTGCATCTTCGTTATAAACTGCAAACTGCGGCTCTCTGAAATAAAGGTCGCTCTTTTTGAGCACAAGCTTTACCGTTACTTCCTCGTCCTTTTCAAACTTTCCGAGATCCTTTATATTATGGTTGTCGCTTTCAAAGCATATACCCTTATATGTTCCGTTGACATAGAGCGATGCCTCGCGCTGATAGTCGGTCGGCAGGAACATATACACCTCGCCGCTCTTCGGAACGGTAATAGTATAGCTTACGCTTGCTTCACCCGTAGTTTCCGTAAATCCGATATGGCTGTTTTCAAACGAGCCCTTCTTGCAGTTTTCGACAAGCGGTTCGCCGTCGGCGGAGAACACCGTGAAGAACTCTCTGTTGCCGCCTGTCATAGCGTTGAGCAGTTTATTCTGGTTGTCGAATACATCATACTTTGACAGCTCAAGCGATGCAACCTTGCTGTTTACAAGATAGCCTATCGGCAGAGCGTCCTTGTTTTCGGTAACGGTTATATCGTCCGCAGATTTTATGTTTGCGGTCGACTCGCCCTGACAGTCGAGAATATACTTTACACCGAAGATATCGCTTGTCAGCGGAGTATTACCCGAAAATCTCGAATAATGACCGTTTGACGTGAAGCCGAAATATCCCAGCATATCTATAGCCCTTGCATTCAGCGTACTGCTCGAATGCGACAGACCGTACATATTTACCGCCATCGGGTCGTTTACCGAGCGGAAGAAGTTTTTTTCTATCCTGTAGAAGCCGTCGTCCTGCTCTTTTATCTCCTCTACCTTTTCACGCAGAGGGAGTATAACGCTTAAGTAGCTGTCCCTTGTCGAGAAGGTTATATCCTGGTGCATCTTTGTGAGCGTGTTTGTGGTGTTGAAGCAAAGCTCCGCGCATATGACCGCCGTCACAAGGATAACGCCCGTCTTTGATACGTCTTTTCCGCCGCCGTAATGCCTTACGGCAAATACGGTTATTCCCGCTATCGCCATAAATACTATAGCGGGGAGCGCAACGGTTATTCCGTCAAATACCTCTCTGCCTTCACTACCGAGTGTAGTTATAAATGTGTCCTGCGCCTCGGTGTATATTATGAGTACAATATAACTCAGTGTAATTGCCCCGACAGTCCTTGCCTTGACCTCTTTCAGCTGTTCAAAGCAGTGCGCCGCAAGCGCAACTATCACAAACGACAGCATAAACGAGTAGCGATAGGGGAGCCAGTTCGGCATCTGTCCGCCGTGCCACATCATATCGACAGGACGGATATACATACTTACGATCAGCAATGCTATAAGCGTGCTTGCCGCAAGCTTCTTCTTGAAAGAAAAAGCCTTACAGCAGAAAAATCCCGCCGCGAGCACAAGCGCCAGCGATCCGCAGAATATAAACGGCAGTCCCTCCATTCTTACCGTGTCGTAAGTATTAGGGAACAGCTTTCTTGCTATATCTACAATGTCAAAATTGGTTGCTAATGAATAATCGGGTTCGGTGAAGCTGAACTTTCCGTTCTGTAATGAATTGTAAACGGGCAGTATCATAAATGCGCTCATCATAGCCGATACAATTCCGCATACGCCGAAGAATGCACCCTTTATGACAAATTTCTTTACTATGCCCGCTCCTGTGTTGCCTGTATATGTTTCAAGCGAGAAGTAACGGCAGATAAAGTACAGCACTGAGAATATCGCCGCCATAAAGCCTATGTAGAAGTTTGATACAAACGCATATACAAGCGAGCCGATAAGCAGTCTGAACCTGTTTTCCTTTATCAGCGAATCGATGCCCCAACAGATAAGCGGCAGTGCGATAACGCAGTCAAGCCACATCGGATCCATGGTTTGTACCACCATATACGCACACAACGCATACATCGGTGCAAACACAGCCGCCGTAGTCTTTGACAGCTTCTGCGACTTATGCGCAAACAGCGCAAAGGTAACGCCGCACGCCCCGAACTTAGCGAGTATCATTGCGAGCAGACCCTCTGTTATCATACTGCGCGGGAATATCCACACCAGTATGTTGAATGGGCTTGCAAGGTAGTAGCCTATTATGCCCATAAACTCGCCCGACAGGTTTCTGCTCCACGAGTACATCAGGCTCTCGCCCTTGCCTATTACGTCATGCACATAATCGTAATAGAAAACGTACTGCGCGTTGAGGTCAAGCGACAGCACCGACTTTTCACCGAAAGGGTATATGCCGAATGTGGCATACGCTATACCCATTATTATCACAGGGATAAGAAACGCCGCAAACAGATAACCGTTCTTATAGCACAGATGCCTGAATGACAGCATTTTTTCTCTGAAAGAAGCCATTATTTTTCGTCCTCACATTTTTGTCTGTGTCCCGACTCTTCACTTACTATATATCTCGGGCGCTGTTTTATCTCTTCGTAAATCTTGCTCAGGTAGTATCCGATAATTCCGATGCCGAGCATAAGTATACTGCCTATTATCAGTAGCAGAAGTATAACGGTCGAAAAACCGTCTGCCGCCGTTCCCGTGCAGAAGTTGACTATCGTCTGTACCGCAAGTATGACCGCGAATATAAAGAATAATATACCCGACCAGGTGATAATGTGCATAGGCACATTCGTAAAGCTGGTTATCGAGCTTAAAGCATACTTGAACAGCTTTCTGAACGACCACTTGGTTTTGCCTGCGTTTCTCGGCGCAACGTCAAACTCCACACGCACCGTCTTAAAGCCTACCCAGCTTGACAGCGCACGGAAGAATGTCAGCCTTTCTGGCATTTCGTTCAGCGCGTCAACCACCTTGCGGTCCATCAGCTTATAGTCGCTTGCACCGTCAAGCTCAATGTTCGAGCTGTTCTTCATCATGCGGTAAAAGGTCTTTGCAAAGAGCTTGTATACTATGCCCTCTTTACCCCTTGACGCTTTTATGGCTTCGACTACCTCCGCGCCGTTCTTCCACGCGGTGTACATCTTTTCAAGAAGCTCGGGTGGGTGCTGCAGATCGCAGTCTATCACCGCAACGCAGTCGCCGTCTGCGGCTTTCAGCCCCGCAAAGATAGCGCCCTCCTTGCCGAAATTTCTCGAAAAATGAAGCCCTCTTATATGCTCGTCCGTTTCGCCTAGCTGCTTTATAAGCTCCCAAGTGCCGTCCCTTGAGCCGTCGTCAACGAAAATCAGCTCGTAGTCGTCAAGCGGCGCTAATATGCCGCCAAGCCTTTCGGCGGCGGCAGGTATATTTTCCTGCTCGTTATAAGCAGGTATTACTACTGAAATCATCTTATTCTCCGACTATATTTATCTCTACCGTCTTTTCACGTTCACCGTCAAAGTCCATATATATTATGTACTGTGAAAGTCCGAGCGAGATCTCACTGTCGCAGATAGCCGCAGTCACCGAGCCGCCCGCAAGCTGATGGCAGATAGCCGCTCTGAGCGGTTCTTCCGCAAGGGTAGATACCTTTTCATAGTATTTGAGGTATCCGTTAAGCGCCTCGGGGTCATTTGTTGCGGTGAACACCGATGCGGTAGTGTGCATTGAGGCTATTGAGATGATACCGTTTCTGATATTCGCTCTGCGCACGCACTCCATTACATCTTCCGTAAGATCCATGTAGCCTGTCTTTGAGGGAATTGTGATAGTGAAGGTCTGTTTAACGTTATTCATATGGCATTTCCTTTCATATGCGGCTTTGCCGCGTTACTGAGCCTGCTTTACGTTTGTGTTTATTCTTACTCTGCCCGAGGGCGAGGTTATTCCGAGATCATCTTTTTCTGCGGCTCTGCCGTCACTCATAGCGGCAAGTCCGTTGATATAGCACCGTGTACCGGGAGAGATCACCGTATCCGCGTCTCCGGCAAAGTCAATGTCGATATTTCCCGATGAATTTACAAGCTTTCCGCCCGAAAATTCATCTATATACATATCTATCCTGCCGCTGTCGCATTCGATATCAAGCGTACCTGTGCAGGACAGACGCTCTATTTCCGCACTGCCGCTCTTGCACCTGATATTGACCATATACCCGCTTACCTCACAGCAGTGCAGGTCGGTCGAAGCGGAGTAGAGGTTAAGGCTTGCGAACGGCTTATCGGGGAGCTGTATTTCTATCCTGTAGCTGAACTGCTCGCGGGTGAACAGCGTTATAACAAAGCTCGGAAATTGTTTTACCACAAGCCGTCCGCCGTCGTCATACACCTCGACCTCGGTGTCGCTGACATACGAAACGTGTATCATATCATCGGCAGACCGGGTTATGTACACCGGTATATCCGTTGTTTCCACCGTCAGAAATTCGGTAAACGCAAAGCTTTCCGAGCCGCGCTTTACAGAGCTTCTGTAGTCCTTGTCAAGAAATATCGCACAGCAAAGCGCCGCGATAAGGCACACCGAGCCCGACAGGAAGAACACGCGGATAAGCACCTGGACCGTGCTCAGCTTCTGCACACGCATATGGCGGAAGCGGATAGCGTTTTTCAGCTTCATTCTTTGTCAGATGAGAAAAGTCTGTATACATATGAAGCCGCGGCGGGACACAGCCTTGCCGTGCTCAGAAGTATAAGCCCCAGTCCGAACAGCAGGCTTGCCGCGCCGAAAAACAGCATTGTAAGCGCCGAAAGGTCGGACACAAATATACTGCCCTTGCCGACAACTCTTATCACAGCCGACGGCAGCGTTATCATTCCGTTTGCAATAAGTGCAAGCGCAACGACCATTAAAGCGAGTATGCCTGTAAAAATAGCCGCCGATAAGGCAATACGGCACACCTTCAGCGGTATGCCCGAGAATTTGCATAAAGTTTTAGTCTGCATAAAAACTCCTGTATTTTCTGTCTTTATATCAGGGTAAACTGCGCATTGCGTATTCTGCCCCATTTTGTTTATACAATTAAGATTATTATAGCATATACAGCTTGCCGTTGTCAAATTGAAGCGGGGGTAGTTCTTTGTCGAGCTTTCATCAAATTATAATATCGCATTGAGTTATTGACAAAACCCATATCAGAACCAAAAAACCTGCCGCCCTTTTCGGGTCGACAGGTTTAACCGATATATAAATAATATGTTGAACAGTCTCACAGTCGGCATTCTTTAATTCAAACAACTGCAAATACTGATGATAAAACCGAAATTATTTTTTTACAATCATAATTCATTAATTCCTTTCTTTAAATTTCCATTAACTAAGATCAAGTGATGTATTATCACCCTGAAAATCATTTTCTTTATACTGCTTCATTGGTTCTCCATCTAAATAAGTAATTATCCAATATTCGCCAAATTCATCTTTGCCTTCACCAACATATCCTCCGCCATCAGGCATATAGCCAATTATAGCATAACCATCGCCATTATAACCAAGGATTTCATCGCCACTGTTAGTCTTACCATAATTTGTATTACTCGATGTTTCAGGATCAGGCATTTCTTCTTTCTTTGAACTCATTGCAGCATCAAATTCTTCAGGGGTTATTTCCTTAGGAGGCTCTACCTTAGTATCACTTAAATAATCTCCATGAATAAATTCACCATTATCAAGCTTAAAATAACCGGTATTTGTCTTAGCTGTTACCTTAACAGAATCACCAATCTGATAAAGATTTAATGTTTCAGAGCCTATAATAGCATTTTTGCGACTATAACATGATATAGTTATATACTTTGTACCGGAAACTTTTTCTTCAGTCCATTCAGGACCCTTTGTAGTAGTTGTAACTACAGTTGTTTCAGGTGCTTTTGTAGTAACTGCACTAGTTGTTTCAGGCTTTTTTGTTTCATTAGGAACAGTTGTAGTTACAGTTGTTTCAGGTGTCTTTGTAGTAGAAACAGGGGTTGTTTCTTCAGCCTTTGTAGTAGAAGAGGAGGTTGCGTCTGTTGTTTCAGGCGCTTTTGAAGTATTGCTTTCGGATAAAACAGAGCTGTTACTGTTGTTCGATGAGCAACCGCTTGCGAGCATTACTGCCGACATAATAACCGCTGATATTCTTATTTTTTCCTTGTTCATATGATATCTCCTCTTGTATTATGATTTTAAAAATATACTATCGGAATTGTAGCATTTTCATCACATTTTGTCAATAGCTAACAGAATGTTTATACGGATTTTCGGTAATTTTTCCTGTAAAGACGATTTGATATCGCTAGTTTTAACAGAAGCACTACTTGCTCATTTGCACTAATTCTTGGCTTATGAACGCTCTGTTGGTTTTGCGTCTCTGCAATTGTGGTCGTTTGCGGTCGGTGCGTCCCTGCCTCGTCAGTCATTTGTGTCGTTGCATCGTGCAACGACTAAGTGTGACTGACTTTATGCATCCTTGCATACCGACTGTGTTCGACCACTTATAAGCGTCCATGCTTAAACTTTGGGCGTTCAATATCGGGCATCCTTGCCCGTCCCTTGCTAAAGGGAGCTGGCTTGCGGCAAGGCTCGTTTGCGTTAAATCTTGTTATACTTAGCGATACCTGCAACATCTAAATTACACATACCTTATCTGCCGTCAAGACTGAGGGATCGCCGCCACTGACCTTTTCGCTTTTGCTATCACCTCCGCTGACAATCCCTCAGTCACAGTGCCGGAAAACTTGGTTCTGTTCTAAACATCTTTGACCTGATTTTAGAAGCAATATCGTAAAAATTGTACTGCACTGTGACAGCTTCCTTTACACAAGGGAGCCGGGTGTGATAGTTCTTAGCCGAACTTTCAACAGATTATAATATCACATTAAATTTAAAAGGAGTACAACCTCTTTTTTCGCACTACCCAAAATTTAAAATCCGCGCTGAAAGCGCCACCACAATTATTCATTATTCATCATTCATTATTCATTCGTATCGCCCTTCCTTGTTCCGACACATTTCTCACCGCACGCGGTATAAAATACAAGCTGTCAGCATACAGCATAACGCGATGAAAGGGGAGCTTTATACGAGTGTTGAAATGATAAAACGAAACGGAAGCATCACCGCCGTGATAACCGGCGAGCTTGATCACTGCGAGGCGGCAGGCATACGCATGCAGATAGACCCCGAGCTTGAACACCTTATGCCGACTATGCTTATTCTGGATATGTCGGGAGTGACCTTTATGGACAGCTCGGGTGTGGGACTTATACTCGGCAGACAGCGTGTAATGGAGTCGCTCGGCGGCGGCATCGCGGTCAAAAATCCGTCACCGTCCGTCCGCAGGATATTGCAGGTAGCGGGACTTTCAAGGCTTATCATAAGCGGCAAGAAAACGGAGGAATGAAAATGAAGTGCGATAATTATGTAAAACTGACCGTGCCCGCCCTGTCGCGTAACGAAAGCTACGCGAGGGCGGCTGTCGGCGCTTTTGTTTCCCAGCTTGACCCGACGCTGGACGAGCTCGGCGGAGTAAAGGCGGCGGTGTCCGAGGCTGTGACTAACTGTGTAGTCCACGCCTATGCGGAAAGTGAAACGGTAGGTCTTATAAATATAACCGCTCGTATAAAAGACGAAGAAGTATACATAAAGATAACCGATAAAGGTTGCGGCATAGAAGATATCAAAAAGGCTATGGAGCCGCTTTTCACCACAAAGCCCGAGCTTGAGCGGAGCGGACTTGGCTTTGCGGTAATGGAGAGTTGTTGCGACAAGGTGAAGGTATCGTCAAAGCTCGGAAAGGGCACGACCGTCACCCTGATTTTCAGATTCAACAAAAAGGAGCTGAAATGAGCGCCGACAGGGACAACTCTTTTATAACCGAACATCTTGCGCTTGTGCACTCTATAGCGAGCCGCTTCAAGGATCGCGGAATAGAATACGAGGAGCTGTTTTCCGCGGGCTGTGTCGGACTTGTCAAGGCGGGCAATAACTTTGACGAAAGCCGCGGACTAAAATTCTCCACTTATGCCGTGCCGGTAATTATGGGAGAGATAAAACAGCTTTTCCGTGACGGCGGAACTATCAAGGTGAGTAGGGGATTAAAGGAGCTGTCGCTGAAGATCTGCCGACTGCGTGACGAGCTTATAAAAAACGGTGAAGAGCCGCATATATCGGTGCTTGCCGAACGGCTCGGGATAACCCCCGAAGAAGCGTCGCTTGCCCTCGGAGCTTCACTCCCGCCGCTTTCCCTCAGCAATTACGATGATGAGGAAAACGACGAGGGCACTTTTGACCTGCCTGTCGAGCCCGAACAGCCCAAAGCGCTTGACAGAATGGCTCTGCGACAGCTTGTTTCCCGCCTTGAACCGCTTGACCGCAGGCTTATAATACTGCGCTACAGCGAGGAATGCACCCAGAGCCGCACCGCCGAGATCCTCGGAATGACGCAGGTGCAGGTATCACGCAGGGAGAAGAAGATACTTGAGGGTTTACGCAAACAGTTACTGTGTTGACGGCGGCAGGTTGCCGCCGACAATTCGCCGTTCTTTCTGTTACTGCATTGCCGGGATTGCGTTATCGGCGGATATCTGTGACAGTACGATCGGATATGCGCACAATCAAAAAACTTTTCTACATAATCACCAAAACCGACAACTCTCTGAGGTATTATTCCTGCTGTTTTGACGGTACTGTAATTTGTTGTTAATTTATCGCGCTAAAGCATTTGTGGAATATAAATAAAAATCGGCTGTAAGGTTTATGTAAAGTCTTTATATTAAACAAAAACTGTTGAAAACTCCGTTGAAACTGTTGAATTGCAACCGCACTCGTCGGGATATACAATAGGTATACAGATTAAATTCAACCCGACAGGAAAGGAAGCTTTAACAATGTCAAACGAAAGATATGAACTCAACAAGAACCTCGCCCAGATGTTAAAGGGCGGTGTAATAATGGACGTAACAACGCCCGAGCAGGCGAGAATAGCTCAGGAGGCAGGCGCTTGTGCGGTTATGGCGCTCGAGCGTATCCCCGCAGATATCCGTGCCGCAGGCGGTGTGGCAAGAATGAGCGACCCCGCTATGATAAAGGGTATCCAGAACGCAGTTACGATCCCTGTTATGGCTAAGTGCCGTATCGGTCATTTTGCAGAAGCGCAGATACTTGAAGCTATCGAAATTGACTATATCGATGAGAGCGAAGTTCTGTCCCCCGCAGA
Organism: Ruminococcaceae bacterium UBA6413; assembly: GCA_002437415.1. Taxonomy (GTDB): domain Bacteria; phylum Bacillota; class Clostridia; order Oscillospirales; family Ruminococcaceae; genus Ruminiclostridium_E. The sequence goes on from DJPL01000039.1 coordinate 13,175, forward strand.
TGACAAGTACCACATCGACAAGACAAAGTTCAATGTTCCTTTTGTATGCGGCGCTAAGGACTTAGGCGAAGCGCTCCGCCGTATCTCTGAGGGCGCGTCAATGATAAGAACAAAGGGCGAGCCCGGTACAGGTGACGTTGTACAGGCTGTAAGACACATGAGAATGATGCAGCAGGAGATCCGCAGACTGACATCAATGTCAAAGGACGAGCTTTACCAGGCGGCTAAGGACTTACAGGTCGACTATGAGCTTGTAAAGTACGTTGCCGAAAACGGCAAGCTCCCCGTTGTAAACTTTGCCGCAGGCGGTGTTGCAACTCCTGCCGACGCGGCGCTTATGATGCAGCTCGGTGCTGAGGGCGTATTCGTAGGAAGCGGTATCTTCAAGTCGGGCAACCCCGCAAAGAGAGCCGCCGCAATCGTAAAGGCTGTAACAAACTACACAGATGCCAAGATGATTGCCGAGCTTTCCGAAGACCTCGGTGAAGCTATGGTAGGCATAAACGAACAGGAGGTCGCCCTCCTCATGGCAGAACGCGGCAAATAAGGCGGCGAACCGCCGCGGGTAATTCCGACCTTTGCGGCAATGTGCCGCTTCAAATTCCGCCTTTAAAAATGTTTGTTAATATATAAGGCTTGCAAAACGGCGGATTTATAAAAAAGTGCTGAGCAAAAAGATAAAAGGATTGCCGAATATGGTATAATCCGCTCAGCCGAAAGGACACAACTAATGACAGTAGCAGTTCTCGCGCTTCAAGGCGCATTCATAGAGCACGAAAAGATACTTGCAAAGCTCGGCGCAGACAGCTTTGAAATACGTCAGAAAAAAGAACTTGACCGCAGCTTCGACCGCCTTATAATCCCCGGCGGCGAAAGTACGGTACAGGGAAAACTGCTCCGTGAGCTTGACCTTTTTGACGGCATAAAGAGCCGTATCGAAAGCGGAATGCCTGTTTACGGCACCTGCGCAGGTCTTATCCTGCTTGCAAAGTCGATCTCAAACGACAGCGCGCAGCATTTACAGACAATGTCTATCGTTGCTAACCGCAACGCTTACGGCAGACAGCTCGGAAGCTTCCACACCGAAGCTCCGTTTGACGGCGTGGGCGTTATCCCCATGACCTTTATCCGTGCGCCGTATATCGATGAGGTGTTCGACGATACGGAAGTCCTCTCCGAGGTCGGCGGAAAGATAGTTGCCGCAAGACAGAAAAATCAGCTCGTGACCGCTTTCCACCCCGAGCTTGACGGTGATACAAGAGTACACGAGTATTTCCTGTCGATGTAATTATAATTTAATATCACGATCCGCTGTTTATGACGGCGGATTTTTTGTTTCCGGCACAATCTTCACCCCTGCTTGCTTTATCAAAAATCATTTTTCCAAAAAATTAAAAAATTTTTCAAAAACCCCCTTGACAAATCCCGAAAGCGGTGATATAATAAAGCCTACAAAGTCGATAGGCTTTCAGAGATTAAACCGAACCGAAGACGAGGTAAGGATATGAACAAGGACATAACGAGATATATAAGCGGCTTCCGATGTTGATTTTGATATCATTTTCAACATAACACAGCACAACAGATACTGTTGTTGTAACGTACGGTTCTATACCGACAGAATAACAATCGAAATTTAAACTTAGTGTATAACCGATTATAAATCGAAAAGGAGAAATTACAATGAGAACATTTGAAAAGATCACAGACCTTATAGGCGGCACACCCATATTAAAGCTTAACAACTACATAGCTCTGAACGAGCTCCCCGCAAACATCTACGCCAAGCTCGAGTACTTCAACCCCGCAGGAAGCGTAAAGGACAGAATTGCAAAGGCTATGATAGACGATGCAGAGGCTAAGGGCGTACTCAAGCCCGGCGCTGTCATCATTGAGCCTACCAGCGGTAACACAGGTATCGGTCTTGCCGCAGTAGCCGCTTCAAAGGGCTACAGAATAATCCTCACAATGCCCGAGACCATGAGCGTTGAGCGTCGCAATCTGCTCAGGGCTTACGGTGCAGAGCTCGTCCTCACAGACGGTGCAAAGGGTATGAAGGGCGCTATCGCAAAGGCTGAAGAGCTTGCACAGCAGATCGAGGGCGGCTTTATCCCCAGCCAGTTCACAAACAACGCTAACCCCACAGCTCACTTCAATACAACAGGTCCTGAGATCTGGGAAGACACTGACGGCAAGGTTGATATCTTCGTAGCAGGCGTAGGTACAGGCGGTACAGTTTCCGGTGTCGGCAAGTACCTCAAGAGCAAGAACCCCAATGTAAAGGTAGTTGCTGTTGAACCCGCAGGCTCACCTGTACTGTCAAAGGGTGTTGCAGGACCTCACAAGATCCAGGGTATCGGCGCAGGCTTCGTTCCCGAAACACTCGATACAAAGGTTTATGACGAAGTAATCGCAGTTGAGAACGAGGACGCATTCGCTACTGGCAGAACCCTTGCAAGAAAAGAGGGCTTACTCGTAGGTATCTCCTCCGGTGCGGCAGTATTCGCGGCTTCACAGCTCGCTAAGCGCCCAGAGAACAAGGGCAAGAACATTGTGGTTCTTCTCCCCGATACAGGCGATCGTTACCTCTCGACCCCTATGTTCGCAGAATAATCCACAATCTCTATATCCCATTTATATAGCCATCGTGAAAAGCTGTCTCAAACGGACGGCTTTTTGCATTTGCAACAGGCGCTTGTTTCAAAAACGCTCTGCCAACCCGCATTTTACCGCTTTAATTCGATTGAATTTGCAAGTTGCGATTTTAAAACTTGCACAAACGTGCTTGTGCTATAGCACAAAACCCATAAAAAGCGGTTGACCTTACGGCTTTCGGGTAGTACAATACAGGTAAAGAAAAAACAAGTACCGCAACGGCGCAGGACGATAAAAGTTCTGCGCCGTTTCTGTTACAAAGGAAAGGATGACGTACAAATGTATGAATGCAGTTTAGACAGAATGAAGGACAAGATCTCAACTTTCAGCAAATTCGGTGATGCAGGTCATGGCGGCATCACACGTTACTCACTCTCACCCGCGGCTATTATGGCTCGTAATGAGTTCATCAAGCGTATGAAGGCTATCGGCGCGGAGATAGAGATAGATGACGTTGCGAATATCTATGCAACGCTCCCCGGCACAGACCCCGATGCAAAGCGTATCGTAATGGCTTCGCACTGCGACTCCGTAAAGAACGGCGGTAACTATGACGGTATCCTCGGCGTTATGTCGGCAATGGAGGTTCTCGAAACAGTACACGAGAAGAACATTCCCCACAAGCACCCGCTCACCGCTATGATATGGACAAATGAAGAGGGTTCGCTTTATCCTCCCGCTATGATGTGCTCGGGTATCGTTTGCTACGATTATCTGCCCGAGGATATCAGAAGCAAGTTCAAATATGAGGATATGATGAACTCAAAGAGTATCCTTGATAATAAGTCGACATTCGGCGAAGCGCTTGAGAAGTCTGGCTTCAAGGGCGATAAGAAGTACCGCCTGTCACCCGACAGATACCTCTATATGTTTGAAACACACATCGAGCAAGGACCTATCCTTGAAGATGCGGGAAACGATATAGGCGTTGTTGACTGCGTACTCGGTATGTTCAACTACAGACTTAAGTTCTACGGTCAGACGACCCACGCAGGCACATTCCCGATGCCCAAGCGCCGTGACGCGTTCTTTGCGGCATCTAAGGCTCTGTGCTATCTGCATGAAGAGATCGACAAGCTCGGTTACAGCGACCTTGTTTACACAACAGGTGAGGTTGTTTGCCACCCCTGCGTACATACCTGCGTACCCGATTACTTTGACTTCTCATTCGACTCACGTCACGAAGACCCCAAGGTACTCGAAAAGGTACTCGCTATCGTCAAGTCCTGCGAAGGAAAGACATGGGCAGGCTGTACCTGCAAGGTAGAAAGAGCATGGAACCGTGATACGGTTTACTGGGATAAGAAGCTTGTGGGATATGTAAAGGCGGCGGCAGAGGAATGCGGCATCAAGCACCAGTATATCCACTCAGGCGCAGGTCATGACGCACAGTTCGCCGCATATATGCTCCCGACAACTATGATATTCGTACAGTCCAAGGACGGTCTATCGCACTGCGAGCCCGAATATTCAAGCCCCGAGCATTGCACCGAGGGCGCAACGGTTATGCTTAACGCCGTCCTCAAGGCAGATAATGATTAAGCTTGACAACCACTTCTTTTTTTGGTATATTTCCTGACTGATTTTGCTTTATCTGATTTAATTTCACCCGCTGTAAAAGGCGGGTGATTTTTTGCGCCGTTTTCCTCGCACATAGCCCATATTCAAAAGTAACATAATAACTCTTGATTTTTTGTTTAAACTATGTTATAATAGTACAGTATCAGAAATAGAACCCGTGATTATGGGTGTAAGCCCTGTGCAAGGGAGTCCTGTGAACCATGTCAGGCGGGG
>DJPL01000039.1:17638-71040 GCA_002437415.1 Ruminococcaceae bacterium UBA6413
GGAACCGAGCAGCATTAAGCAGTTATGACCTGTGCCGCAGCAAGTTTACACTCATAATCATAGGTTCTATTTTTATGTTTACCTAAAAAGTCGTCAAAGTTATGGAGGGTCTGTTATGCATCTTGCTTTATATCGTAAGTATCGCTCCGCCACCTTTGACGAAGTTATTTCACAGGAGCATATAACCACCACGCTCAAAAATCAGATAAAGTCGGGCACACCCGCTCACGCTTATCTGTTCACAGGCTCAAGGGGCACAGGTAAGACGACCTGCGCAAAGCTTATGGCAAAGGCGGTAAACTGCCTTTCTCCCGTTGACGGCAACCCTTGCGGCGAGTGTGAAAGCTGTAAGGCTATAGCCGCCGGTTGCCCCGATATAATCGAAATGGACGCCGCATCAAACAACGGCGTTGACGATGTTAGGGCTCTGCGCGATGAGGTTATGTACGCCCCCACCATATGTAAGTATAAGGTATACATAATAGACGAGGTGCATATGCTCTCCGCGTCGGCGTTCAACGCTCTGCTTAAAACGATAGAAGAGCCGCCGCCGCACGTTATATTTATACTTGCCACGACCGAGATCCATAAAGTGCCTGCGACTATCGCGTCAAGATGTCAGCAGTTCCGCTTTTCAAGGATAGATGTCGAAGAGAGCACCAAAAGGCTCTGCGAGATAGCCCAAAAAGAAAACGTAAAGCTTACCGAAGATGCTGCAAGGCTCATTTCCAGACTGTCGGACGGCGGTATGAGAGATGCGATCTCACTGCTCGACCAGTGCATAAGCGTAAGCAATGATATAGATGAGCAAACAGTCCGCACTACCGCAGGCATTGCGGGAACAGATCACCTGTTCGCACTTGCGGAATGCGTCCGTGAGCACAACGCTCCCGAAGCACTAAAGATAACAGATGAGCTTCATAATCAGTCGAAGGATCTTATGTTGCTCCTTGACGAGCTTTTGTCGCATTTCAGAAACTTATGTATGCTGTCTGCGACAAATAACGACTTCTCGCTGATACCCGCGGGAAGCGGAACGAGAAATGACCTGGCGCGACAGGCGGGTGAGTTTACTCTCGGTGAGATAATGCGCTGTATGGATATACTTCAGGATTGCATCGCAAGAACACCGAAAACGGCTAAGCGCAAGACCGTCGCCGAAATGTGCCTTATAAGGCTGTGCACGCCGCGTCTTGACAGCGACACATCTGCACTGTCGTTAAGGCTTGAAAAGCTTGAAAGCAGGCTGGACAAGCTGTGTGACGGCGGGATAAAAATTCAACCGAGAAGCGCCGCCCCGACAAACACGGAATATGCAGAGCCCGCGAGCAAGCCTGTTACACCGACAGACAGCACCCCCGGGGATATTCTGAAAGATACATTAAATAAGATAGAGAACAAGGTGAATACAGCGGATATACCGCCCGCTCCCGAAGCAACGGAAGCTCCGGCAGCACCGCAAGCGCCCGATAGTAAGCCCGATTGGCTGTTTGAGGGAGAAGCAAACGATGCTCCGACGATCGACAGCGGTGCGGCACAACCCGAAACGCCTCCGTTTGACCTTGATGAGCCGACAGCTCAGCCGCAGTCTGCACCTCAGACCGACAGCGGCAAGCCCGACTGGTTATTTGAGGGCACGGGCGGAGATGTTACACCCGAAAACAACGATTACAACGCGGAAAGCTCTCCGTTCGACCTTGACGAGCCGACAGCTCAGCCGCAGTCTGCACCACAGATCGACAGCGGCAAACCTGATTGGTTATCAGAGGGCGACGGAAACAATGATGTTCCGACACCGGTAGAACAGGCAGAGCCCACCGCCCCTCCGTTCGATCTTGACGAACCGCCGATACCGCCTGAGCCGGATAATGCACCGCCTGTATCGCGTGAAGCGCCCGAACCGCAGAAAGCTCAGCCGCAGTCCTCAGCAGGCACAGACCCACAGGTTGCCGAGATAACTGACAGACTTCCGGTTATATTACAGGCAATACTCGGTCAGGTAAGAGTGACGCTCAGAGAAAATGAGCTAGTAATCAGCGGTTATCAGAAGTTCCAGTATGATTTTCTTACAACGGGCGACTCAAAGGAGCGCCTTGAAAAAACTGCCGAAGAAGTACTCGGCAGAAAAGTTAAAATGGTGTTTGACGGCGAAAACAGCGCAGACGCACAGACAGCTGAAAACGACCCTGTTTCCGACTTCCTTGCAAAAGCGGAAAATATGGGCGTAAAAATAAAATACAAAAAATCAAAAAATTAAGTCGGTCGACTTAAAGATACGAAAGGAAAAACCACAATGAAAGCAAGATTACCCAAGGAATATCAGAACAGAGGCGCAAACAATATGAACAGCATGATAAAGCAGGCTCAGAAGATGCAGGAAGACATCGAGCGTGTTCAGGCTGAACTCGAGGCAAGAGATTTCACAGCTTCTGCCGCAGGCGGAATGATTGAAGTTACCATGAGCGGCGCAAAGGTACTCAAGGAAGTTAAGCTCAACTCCGAGGTCGTTGATAAGGATGCTATCGAGGATCTTCAGGACGTTATCGTAGCAGGCGTAAACGCTGTTATCACACAGATCGAAGAAGTAAGCGCCGCAGAGATGGAAAAGGTAACAGGCGGAGTTAATATTCCGGGACTTGTTTAATGGCTGAATATAACTCTCAGCCGCTGATACTGGCGGCACAGGAATTTGCAAAGCTTCCCGGCATAGGGCTTAAGACCGCACAGCGCCTTGCATACTATATACTCAACGCTCCGGAAGAAGACGTGGAGCAGTTCGCCGAGGGCATACTCTCGGCAAGACGCAGTATGAAGATCTGTAAGGAATGTCAGAACATATGCAGCTCCGACAAGTGTGACATATGCTCAAGCGACCGCAGAGATCATAAGGTGATATGCGTTGTCGAAAGCCCCAAGGACGTTTCCGCGATAGAGCGCAGCGGCGGTTTTGACGGAGTATATCATGTACTGCACGGTCTGCTGTCGCCTATGAACGGCATAGGACCCGAGCAACTGAAGATTAAAGAGCTTATGGCGCGGCTTTCAGATGCAGATGAGGTCATAATGGCGACCAGCCCGACTATAGAGGGAGAAGCCACTGCGACATACCTCTCGCGTATGATAAAACAGCTCGGCGTAAAGGTGACCAGACTTGCCTACGGACTTCCCGCAGGTGCATCGCTCGAATATGCCGACGACGTAACGCTCCAGAGAGCACTCGAAAACCGCAATGAAATTTAAAACTCAGAATTATTTTCGGGGGAAAGGAATACATCAATGACACAGGAACAGTTAAATGCAATACAGGCAAAAACCAAAAAAATCACAAACCCTCAGTTGCTTGAGATAGTCAGACGGCTGAAAAAGGCGTCTGATGAAAAGGTAAATCCCGGTCCCGAGGAGCAGACAAAGTATATTGACGCACTTATGGAAGCAAAGCTTATTGCCCCGGTTACCATAACCGATATGAACGGTGAAACGGAAAACCAGATAAAGGTGCAGTTCTCCAGTCTTGCCAACCCTCAGAAGGAAAGATACTTTATGGTCTTTACCGATGTCGAAACAATGCACAAGAACATACAGGACACCGATAAGATCTTCCTGATCGCAGTTACATACAAGGATCTCGCGACTATGCTTGCTTCTCCCAAATGTGCAATGAAGGGCTTTGTTATCAATCCCTTTACGGAGAATATAATCTGCGGACCTCAGCAGTCGGAGGTTATAGCACGTTATATCAATCAGAAGAGATTTAACAGCGGTGAGCTTACTGTCATCAACGAGGTAACAGGCGTGCCCGAAACCGTAACAAAGCCTATAATAAAGTACTTTGATGAGCGCAAGGACATTAAAAAGGCGTATATAATGAATATGCGCAAGGTAAATCAGCTCAACCGTCTTATCATCGTAGATTACGAGGGTGAGGACGATAAGTTCAATGACTTTGCAAGCGATTTCACAGACAAGGTGCTCAAGGATATAAATGATGAAAAAGCGCCGTTTATGGTAATGAACTTCAACCAGCCCGCCGCAAAGCAGGCAACCAAGGAAAAAGTGCCGTTCTATGTAAAAGTGGGATAATGTACGACAATTGTCCCGACAAGGAATGGATCACACAGAAAAAATCAACACAAAAAAAAGAGGCGCAAGCCTCTTTTTTGTTTATTCTGCGGAATTTTTCGTTAATTTTTTGCATTTACTTGACGAAAATGCGGTTATGATATATCATTATACTGTATAATTAGGTTTAAACAAACAGGAGAACGCATGAAAACCATAATTTCGGCATCACTTCTTGCAAGTGATCTTGCAAATATAGAAAAAGAAATACACCGCACCGAACACGCACAGGTGGACTGGCTTCACATTGACGTTATGGACGGAGTGTTTGTAGATAATATAACCTACGGAAATAACGTTGTATCCGCTATGCGCAGGGTAAGCGATATATGCTTTGACACTCACCTTATGGTGACAGACCCCACAAGGCTCATACCGCTGTTTGCGAAAGCGGGTAGCAATACGGTGACTATACACCTTGAAAGTAACGGCGACACAAAGGCAAACCTTGCCGCAATAAGAGAAAACGGTATGCGTTCGGGGCTTGCGATAAAGCCCGCCACCGACTGGAAAGAGGTCATCCCTTATCTTCCGCTGTGCGATATGGTGCTTGTTATGACGGTTGAGCCGGGCTACGGCGGACAAGGGTTTATCCCCGAGTGTGTCGATAAGGTCGCAAAGCTCCGTGAGTATTGCAGCGAACACGGATTTGACAAAATGAATATACAGGTAGACGGCGGTATAAATGCCGATACTGCCGTTACTGCGAAAAATGCAGGCGCAAATGTGCTTGTGGCAGGAACATATCTTTTCGGTGCAAAGGATATGAAAACTGCCGCAGACGCTATACGCTAAAAGCAGGGCGGCAGGACATCAAGCGCCTTTTCGGTAAGCAGTGTGCAGTATTCCTCCGTATCGCACACAAACAGCTCGTCTGTATATGTCGGCACAGAATACTCCGCAGATATGCGGCACACAGCCTTGATATCAGCTGTCGGATATATTATAAGGCGGTAGCTGTTATCCGAGCGACAGTGATAGAGTAGTGCTTTCTGCGATGCTTTACGCAGTGCCTTGCATAAAGCGGCAAGCTCGCTTATCGCACCCACGCAGACTACAGCGCCGCTGTGCGAGGGCTTGGCAGTGCTTTTCTGTGCACCCTTAAGGCAGGATATATAAAGGATACACCCTCCGTTGCTTTTCGGAAAAGCCTCGACAAGCAGGCGCTCTCCGCAAAGCCCGAGGTCGTGATCTTCGCTCAGGCACGATATCAGCCTCGAAAGCGCAAGCTCCGCAGAGCGCGAGTGCCCCGATATATCCTCACTTCTTATATGATAGCCGTTCATATCGGACGGTTCAAGCGTTATTTTTACGGTATTTCCCGCAAGGTCGTCAATTTGCATGGGACACCTCCGATAAACATAATTACAGACGGTTTTACGGTCTGAAAGGACAAAACAAAGTAATGAACACACCTACAAATGAAGCTTTATTAAAAAAGATAGATGAAGCGCCTTTGCTGATGACAAAGGAGGCGGCACGGAAAAAGCTCCGCAAGCCGCGCAACATATACGGTGACCAGATCTTATTTATGCTGGCGATAACGGTGATCGCGACCTGCTTTTACGGCTGGCGCGTAGTTGCCGTGTGCGTATGCTCTGTGCTCAGCTGCATACTGACCGATATGATAGGCTGCTTCCTGTCGAAAAAAGAATACGGCGTAAAGGACTTATCCACCATCGCCTATGGTATGGCACTGGCGCTTATGCTCCCTGCGAGCGTTGAGTATTATATAGTAGTTATCGGCGCAGTGCTTGCGATAACGGTAAAGCATATATTCGGCGGCAAGGATAACTATATATTCAACCCCGCCGCTGTCGCTATCGCGTTCCTTATAATATGCTATCCCACGCAGGTGCTGATGTACCCACAGCTCGGCACACAGCCGGAGATATTCTCAAGTACAGATGTGCTTGTGAGCGGCATTGAGAGCAGCTTTATCAAGAACGGCGCTATGCCGTCGCTCACTTCTCTTGAGATACTTATGGGACAGTTCGCAGGACCTATGGGCACAACGCATATACTCGTTCTGATAGTCAGCGGTATCTGCCTTATCTGCCGCAGGAGCGTTTCTCTGTCGGCAACGGTAGGCGGAATAGCCGTAATGGGCTTGCTGTCGTATCTTACAAGCAGTGTCGAACCTGCTACCGATGCGGTCGTATTCCAATTTATAAGCGGATTTGTACTGTTCGGATTTATCTTCCTTGCGAGCGACCCGCAGACGCTCCCGCTCACAAACGGCGGCAGAGTGCTGTACGGTATCGCGCTCGGTACTATTACCGTGATATTCCGCAATACCGCTAATATAGAGGGCATATTCGTATTCTCACTGCTGATAGTAAACGCGCTTTCGCTGTACCTTGACAAGCTTGCATTCGTAATAGCGACCGAAACAAAGCAGATAGCAAGGTATTTAAAGCACAACCTCGGTTCTTTCGAGCGTATGAGCAAGGACGCAAAGCAGGGCAAACCTCCCGCTCTTTCGGATACGCAGGAAATTATGATAGAACCCGTTAATTATAATATGCCTCCTATCGACAATAAGGTGACAAAGGTAAAGCGTCACAAAAAGTCGGTATTCGAGAATATCTCGGATAAAATATCGGATGCGGCGAAAAAGAAAAACGCCGCAAAGGAAAACAGCAATACAGACACTGCCGCCGACAATGCGGTAAACGAAACGGAGAAGGAGGCGCAAAATGGCTCAGGCAAAACAGTTGAAGCCGGAAAAGACGCGGAAAATTGATTTTAAGTTCACGCGTGACCTTATAGACGGACTTGCAAAGCAGAATGTTGTGCTTATGACCGGTATTGTAAATGCGCCTGTCATAATCGCCGCGACAACATTCAAAAAGGGCGTTGTAATAGCGCTTGCATTTGCGATAATATCGTTTCTGACGATAGTCACCTGCTCGTTTGTTCCCAAAAAGATAGTATATACCCTCAGGGTAATTATATATGCACTGGTAGGCTCGGTCTATTATATCCCGACCGTACTTCTTTTGGAGCAGATATTCCCGCTTACCGTCGAGCTTATCGGCATATATATGCCGCTTATCATCACAAATGCGCTTATATTCTCAAAGACGGAGAGCCGTTTCTATCTTGAGAGCAAGCTGAAAATGATAATTGACGTTGCGTTCTTTATAATCGGCTTTGCGGTCGTTTGTGTAGTGACCGGCGGCTTCAGAGAGCTTATATGCTTCGGAACGTTTGCGGGCATACAGCTGTTTGATTTTAAGATCGCGGCATTTGAGTCGCCCTTCGGCGGATTTATCCTTGTCGGAATTATGGCGGGCACGTTCAGAGCGCTCTACAACTATCTGCGCAACCGCAGAATAAGACAGAACAGCGAAGAGCAGAACAGAGCGGCGGCTGAACAGACCTATCGCTCAAGCACCGACAACACAGCAAAGCCTGCGGCTCTGACGGATAACGGAAACGCAAAGGAGCAGAGCAATGGATAAATTAGTATTGTTTATAAACACCGCTATGCTTGCAATGTTCGTTGAAAACGCGATATTCTCCCGCGCACTAGGAACAAGCGTTGCGTTTTATGCCTCAAGGAAAAAAGAGAGCATATTCGGACTGGGACTCGGCATAACCTATGTTATTGTGGTGTCAAGCTGTATAACGTTCTTTGTTGACGGCTGGCTTGCCGATTGGCAGTATTTTTATGTTGTAATGCCGCTTATATACACGTTTATCGTGAGCATAGTATATACGGGCAGTTTGCTGCTTATATGGCGGTTTCTGCCAAAGATATTCAGAAACATAAAGAAATACGTTCATCTGTCCGTATTCAACGCGGCGGTGCTCGGCGCACTGTTCCTGAATACGACATATCACGCCGATTTCTTTTCTTATATGGGATTTGGTGTAGGAATTGCGGCAGGCTTTTTTATCGCCGTGTTCTTTCTGCACATTGCAAACGAACGTCTTAACTCACCCCTTATCCCCGAGGCGTTCAGAGGTATGCCGATAATGATGGTATTCGTCGGCATAATGTCACTTGCTTTCTATGCGCTTACCGGTTATAACACGGGCGCTATCTGATATTATCTGAAATGGAGATATTGATATGAGCAGAAAAAAAGGATTTAAGGTCAAACGTTCGAGGCGTAATTTATACAAAAAGCGCAAAAGCACCGGAAGAAAAATCTTTGAGGGCGTGCTTTTCGTAGTAATACTCGGAGCGCTTGTGTTTGTCGGATATTCGGTAGCGTCCCCGCTGATAAATTTCTTTGGCGGAAGCGGCAACACCTCATCGGTGAGCGAGCCTGCATGGACTCCTCCCGAATCCGTACCCGATACATCAAGCACCGACGATACTTCTGTAAATTCCGGAGCAGACACATCAAAGCCCGACGCCACGACATCTTCGGAGGAAAGCAAGCCTGCCGAGGTTACGTCGACATATGCCGTGCTTGCTCCCGATACGGCAATACAGAGCGAGGACGCGCTTAATAAGTTCCTTGCAACTGCCAAGGACAGCGGCTATAACACAGTCGTATTTACGCTCAAAAACACGACAGGCGAGCTGTTATATAAATCATCGCTTAAAGCGGTCAAGGACAACACAGATGTGAACAAGGGTAAGCTGACGGCGGCACAGATAGTAAAGGCGTGCAAGGCGGTCGACATTACTCCCACGGCGGCTATAACAACGCTTTATGACCGCAAAACTCCGTATCTGTTTGACAATGCGGGATATATAATCACAGACGGCAACTGGAGCTGGCTTGATGCGGCGGCAGATAACGGCGGCAAGCCGTGGACAACGCCTTACTCGTCCGATGCGGTAAATTATTACGCGGATATCTGCGGCGAGCTTGCAAAGGCAGGATTTGTCGATATCGAGCTTGAAAACACGATCTTCCCGAACTTCCAGTCATATGACTATTCACTCCTGTCAAAGGAATTACAGAACGCAAACAGAAGTGAAAAGCTTGCGGCACTTGCCGAGGCATGCGCAAAGAAGGCTATAGCGTCAAAGGCGACCGCAACCGTTGAGATCAAAGCCGACGCACTTCTTACAATGTCAACAACAGCTTATGACGGCACAGCCGAGATATGGTCGGTAAAGGATAAAATGGCGGACGCAAGAGTGCTCGTGACTATGGATACATCACTTCTCGGCACAAAGCTTCAGACATCAGCCGACAAGACGACAACAGTCCAGAAGGATATCACAAAGGCAGTAACGCAGGTATTCACGCTTGTAAAGAAGACAACAGGCGATACCGAGATTTCGGTCGGCATTACCGGCAGCTCAAATCTTTCCGCCGATGATATCAAAAATTGTAAGACGGCGCTTGAAAAGCTCGGATTTACCGACATAAGATTTGAATAAATACACAAAAGTGCTTGCAATTGTGGCACTTTTAGGGTATAATAATATAATAACGTAACTGTGTACAACGCACGGAAAAAAGAAAGGGAACACAAAATGACAGAATTACTGACATTATTAACAAGCGGACAGACAGCATCATCTACAGGACAGGGCGGAAACGATATCCTCAGCATACTTACAATGCTTATCCCCCTCGCACTTATGATAGTTATCTTCTACTTCCTTATAATCAGACCCGAGAAGAAGCGCGGTAAGAAGATGCAGGAAATGCTCAACAACCTTGAGGTTGCAGACGAAGTTGTAACAACAGGCGGTATCGTAGGCAGAGTATTAAGAGTTACAGATGATACGGTTCTTATCGAAACAGGCTCCGACAGAACAAAGATTCGTGTCTTAAAGAGCAGCATCGCCGAGAACAGAACAGTACACGATGCCGAAGAGTCCAAGTAAGCAAAATGTAAAACGCCCGGCGGCACAATATCAATTCAATAGTAATAGATCCACTGCTTCATCGCAGTGGATTTTTTCTGCCGCTAAGACTGAGAGATAGTCGCCACCAACATTGCAACTTGCGCAAACACCGCCACTCCGCACTATCCCATACCACAAAAAAATCAGGCATCAGCTTTCACACCGATGCCCGATTATAGCTATTAACTTTTATTCATTAGCAATTATTTCGCCGCGGTCTTCCCGCTAACACTACCATAACCACCATAAAGCGCCGTCTTACCACTCATATAGTAAGCGCAAACCCTGAACTTATAAGTAGTATTCTTAGCAAGTCCGGCTTTCCTGAAAGTAGTAGTATTGCTGTTAGTAATCTTCGCAACTCTGACCCACTTTCCGCCCTTGTACATCTCAACGATATATCCGTCAGCGGAAGCATTCTTAGTCCAGTTAATCCTAAGCGCGTCAGCCGCTCTTCCTGAAAGCTTAGCACCCTTTACAACAGACGGATTTGTCCTTGCCGTAACTGTAGCACTATAGTTGCCATAAAGCGCCGTACTGCCGCTCATCTTATAAGCCTTAATTCTGAACTTGTAAACAGTAGAAGCCTTAAGACCCGACTTCTTGAAAGTCGTCGTGCTGTTATTAGCTATCTTGGCAACTCTTACCCACTTACCGCTCTTGTACATCTCAACTATGTATCCGTCGGCGGAAGCGTTTTTACTCCAGTTAATTCTCAGTGCGTCAGCCGCTCTACCGCCAAGCTTAGCGCCCTTTATAACAGACGGATTTGTTCTTGCCGTAACAGTTGCACTGTACGCGCCGTAATCCGCTGTACTTCCATACATCTTATAGGCTTTAACCCTGAACTTGTAGACAGTACCTGCCTTAAGACCCGATTTCTTGAATGTTGTTGTGCCGTGACCTGTTATTTTACCAACACGCGACCACTTACCGTTCTGATACATTTCAATAATATAGCCGGTTGCATTTGCATTTTTCGTCCAGTTAATTCTCAGGGCGTCTGCCGCTCTGCCTGCGAGTTTTGTTCCTGTTACTTTAGTAAGTGTAGGTTTAGCAAGCAGTTCATATTTAAAACCGTGTTCTTTTGCGTACTTCTCACCGGCTGTGCCTTTGTAGCAGTAGATTTTGAAGTTGTCATATTTGACGCCATCCGAAATTATATCATCAGAATGATAGCCTAAAGCATGATCGGTTACAGCAGTAACATTGCCGGGTATCGTTACACTTGTAAGATTTGCACAACCGAAGAAAGAATATTCACCTATAGTCAACATACTATCCGGTATTGTTATACTTGTAAGATTTCTGCTATCGCTGAAAGCACGCCAGTATATACTTGTCACACCGTCAGGTATCGTATAGCTTTTATCTTTCTTTCCGGCGGGATAACATATCAGAGTAGTTTTATCCTTAGAGAATAAAACGCCGTTTAAAGAAACGAAGCTCGAATTAGCGGCGGCTACTTTAATTTCCGTAAGACTTGTGCATCCGCAGAAAGCCAGATCGCCTATGTTTGTTACGTCTTTCGGTATTGTTATACTTGTAAGGCTTGCGCAATTGTAAAAAGCACTGTCACCTATATATTTCACACTGCCCGGTATTGTTATACTTGTAAGGTTTGCGCTATATTTGAAAGCGTCGCCCGATATACTCGTCACACCGTCAGGTATCTTATAGCTTTTATCTTTTTTTCCTGCGGGATATTGTATTATAACGGTTTTATCCTTATTGTATAAAACGCCGTTTACAGAAATATAATTTGAATTTTTCGCCGAAACTTTAAATTCTGTAAGACTTGAACAACCGCTGAAAGCCCACGCCCCTATATCATTTAATCTTTCCGGTATTGTTACGCTTGTAAGACTTTTGCAATTGCTGAAAGCCCACCAGCCAATACTCGTCACGTTGTCCGGTATTTTTATACTCTTAAGACTTGTACAATTCATAAAGGCAAAATAGCCTATACTTTTCACGCTGCTTGGCAGTGTTATATTTGAAAGACTCGTACAACCGCTGAAAGTGCTTTGATCTATGTGTGTCACACCGTCCGGTATATTTATACTTGTCAGGTTGGAGCAACCGTAGAAAGCGCTCGATTCTAAAACTGTCACACTATTCGGCAGTGCTATGCTTGTCAAGCTTGCGCATTCGGCAAAAGCGCCGCCGTATATACCGGTTACGCTGTCCGGTATGGAAACGTTTTTCAGGCTTGTACAACCGTTGAAAGTGCCATAGCTTATTTCATTCACACCGTCCGGAATTATTATACTTGTAAGACTTGTGCAACCTTCGAAAGCTCCGTCGCCTATATTCTTCACACCGTCCGGAATTGTTATACTTGTAAGACTTGCACAGCCGCTGAAAGCCGCATCGCCTATACTTGTCAATCCGTTCGATATCGTTACACTTGTAAGATTTGTACAGCCGTTGAAAGCGTCATTGCCTATATTCTTCACACTGTTCGGTATCGTTGCACTTACAAGACTTGTGCAATCCCCAAAAGCGTTAGAGGCTATGCTCGTGACGCTCTTCCCGTCGATTTTTTCCGGTATATCAACCTTTTTCGAACTACCAAAGTAAACTGCAATTTCCAGACTGCCGTCGGCAAGCTCGTCGTACTCGTAATCTCCGTACCACTCCGCTCCCGCTCCAACGGCGCACACCACCGCCATAACCGCAAAAGCCGCAAGCCCCGTCAGCAATTTTTTGAATTTCATATTATACTCCTTTTATAAAAATTCTCAGTATACAAAAAGGCATAGCACATAACAGCAAGCCGTATCTTAAATATCAGATATGTATATCTCAGCCTGATATCAAGGTTGAATTTCCTACTGTTCTGTCGCCATCTCTACATCCTAAGTATACCATTACAAAGAAGAATTGTCAAGCTGTTCCATCGGCGAGGCGTTTCAAGAATATACATGTCATTATGTGCAGATATCAGCAGGCATATAATCCGTGATTTACTCAATTCGTATTTTTAACTATTCTTTACACACACTTTATAACTTTATGATAGCCTTTTTTCGTTTTGCTCTGTAAAATTATAAATAAACCTATGGTTAAAGAAAGAGAGGAACAACATGAAAGCAAAACGAATAATGGCAGGCGTGTTGACATCTGCCATGCTACTCGGACAGACAATTTCGGGTATATCGGGTATTGTTTCGGCGGAAAGCAATAAAAGCAGTATGACCTTCAACAAGGAAGGCTTATGGCTCACCGAAATTTTTAACAATGATGTTGACAGAAGCACAAAGAATGACAAGAGATCGGCAAGCGGTTATGAGAAAATCAAAACCTATAAAAGTACAACCGACCTTATGGAATACTTTGAAATAACAAGCACACACGAGGCTGATATAAAGCTGAATGAATTGTATAAATTCTTCTACGGTGATAAACAGCTTACCGTTACAGATATGGAAGGCAATTCCGATATCACCGTCAAAAAGGGACAGGCTGTAGTTGTATGGAACTACCGCAGTGATGTTTCCGGCACTATTCCCACCGAGGAAGAATTCCGTGCTCAGATGAATATACCCTCACAGGCGCTTGTCATAAAGACCGAGTGTGCGGTAAACTGGGACGTAAATGCCGATTTTTCGATAAAGAAATCCGATGGTACAGTAGTATCACATTTCAGAGCAACGCGTTTTGAAACAAATCAACCTAACGGCACTACCATGGACGGCTTTGGTGTCGAGCTGAAGATACCTGATGTCGGCAGTGAAATGCAGGTATACCGTAAGCTGACCATGCCTACTCCCGGCTATATTTATAACGGACAGCTCAACGGTCTTGTATCGATAAATCTCCCCGAGGGAAAAACAACAGCAGACGGACTGTTCGTTACCGAGGTACGACCCAACGATATAAACCGCAGCTCGGTATACGGTATTGCAGATGACCTTATGGAGTGCGTTGAACTTACCAATACAACTGATAAGGATATAGTACTCGGTAAGGATTATGAAATACAGTACGCTGTTAAGGAAGGTTCAAAGAAGGTTCTTGATATTGCGAAGTATGATGAGAATACCGAAGACCATATCGGCAACCGTGAAAACTGTGTAATTCCGGCAGGAAAAACCGCCGTTCTCTGGTGCTGGCGTGCGGCAACGCTCAAAGGCTACACGTCATACCCGACAGAAAAGGATTTCCGCTTGGCATATAAGATAGATGACAGCGTACCCGTTTACATTTTCACAAACCAGAACGGTCTAAATAACACAAACCGTGCTTTTGAAACCTACAAGAAGAACGATGACGGCACAAAGACACTGGTATCTTCTTACTCCTATATCGGTAGCGTTGACTGCAAGGATAACAAGTCTGCGGTTCTTTCTGTAAACCCCGAAGGTCCCGAGATGTTCCTGTATGCGGCAAACGCCACATCATCAATGGGTGCGGTTGATGCTGTTCAGTACACCTACTTACAGGATGACGGTTCAAGAATGACAATTGCACCAGATGAGAAGATTCCCGAAAGCGTAGATCAGGGCAATGAACTGCGTGTAAGCTTCAGTTATGAAAATTCCACACTTCCCCGTACCGGTATAACTACTTATTTCCGCTTTGACGGCAAGGGAGAGTGGTTTTCACGTACTGAAACGAGCAGACGCGTTCCGAACCACTATGACTGTATCATTATGGCAAACGAGTTGTTCGGTCACGAGTACGTTGAGTTCTATGTAAGTGCGGATAACCGTTATCACAGCGCGCTGAGCGAAATTTACAGGGTAAACATCAATCAGCTCGGAAAGGTTGACGGCACACGCATTAATATCAAGGACGGCGAAAAGGTAAGAGGAAGTGTTACTGTTACAGCAAATGACGGCAACGGGGCGCTTGATTCACGCATATATATCGACGGCGCAGAATATCAAACTCAGCCGACATTTGAAAACGGCGCATACTTCACATTCCTTACAAGCGGCAGAGACAGCTATTTTAAAAATGCGGTATCCACAACCGACAACGATATAGTATTCAACACGGGAAAATGGCAGTATCAGGTTCCCGACGGCTTTGCCGAAAGAATAGACAATAAGTACTTCACCTATGATAAAGCCGCAAAGTCATATAACATTACATTAAGGCTCTGGGCAGGTACATACGGAGCAACTGTTGAAGATTACCTTATGCCCGATGCAAACCGTGAGGACTTTGAGGCTACACAGCTTGCTCTTAAACTCACCAACGGCAAGACATATACACCCGTGAAGATAGGTCCTGACGATGCCGCCACATCGGCAAAGACAAATCTCAGCACAGATTACAATGCTTTGCATAAGATAGGCGACTCGGCAGGTATGTGTCCTTATATGGATGTAAGCTTTACCATACCGGAAACAGACGTTGATGCGGTAGGCACACTTGTTGATACAACAAAACTGTCTGATGGCAAACATAAGCTTACAGTAACAAATGCCGGAGGAACATATAATGTAAATTTCATCGTAGACAACACCGCTCCCGAAATCAACCTTGGAATTGAAGACGGTGCAGAGCTGACAGGTAAGCTGTCCTTTGATCCGATAGCCACAGATGCCAACACTCTGAACTTTACGGAGGCATATCTTGATGGCGAGCTTATAACCACTCCTTTTGATATAAGTGCATTTGCACTGGGCGAGGGCAAACATACACTGTCTTATAAAGCAGAGGATGAAGCAGGCAACGTTGCAGAAAAGACGGCAGCGTTTACAGTGGCTCACGTAGATATGGACGTTATAAAGGCACAGACGAGTGATATAGGCAGTGACAGCGCAAAGCTTTCCGTACAATTAAAAACAGACAGCGACACAACGGTGAAGTTCTATAAGGCTGAGCAGATAAAGCCCGAAGATATCACAGCCGAAACCTCTGACGGCATTCAGCCGTACATTAAATATTCGCTTAATGTAGCTGATGCAAGCGAAGATGACGTAATCAACCTTTCGTGGAACGGTAAAGCGTCCGATGCAGACAATACAAGAGCTGCGGCAATGTATGCTGTAAATCGTTCGACAGGTAAATGGGACAAAATAGCGGCGGCCGACAAGGACGGAAAGATAGCCAATACAGATATTGCAATAAAGGATTATGTTTCCGATGGTAAGATAGATATTATTATACAGTGCACTGCGGACAGCAAGGTTCCTGACCTTGAAACCTCTCTTGATGGCAAAAAGGACGTAAACGCAGACTGGACCGGCGACACAGCCCCGAAGAATTACGATTTCTGCTTTGCATGGGAAACGGATACCCAGTATTACGCCGAAGAATGGCAGCACCATTTCCTCAATATCAACAACTGGATAGTAGACAATGCGGCAGAAAAGAAGATAAGGTATGTTATCCATACAGGTGATATCGTTGATGACTGCGATATGACATACCAGTGGGAAAACGCAGATGAGGCTATGGGAATACTTGATAAGGCAGAGATGCCCTACGGCGTACTCGGCGGAAACCATGATGTGGCCGCAGGTCTTGCAGATTACGGTAACTATTACAAGTATTTCGGCGAGGATAGATTTAAATCACAGCCGACATACGGCGGTTCTTATATGAATAACAAGGGACATTATGACCTTGTAAGCGAAGGTGGGCAGGATTTCATAATTGTGTATATGAGCTGGAACATCTATCAGGATGAAATCGACTGGATGAACAATGTGCTTGCACAGTACAGCGACAGAAAAGCAATCCTCTGCTTCCACACCTACACAAACGTAAAGACTTCTACCGATACACTGCTTGACTATTTTGGCGAGCTTGTACAGACTCAGGTCGTTGCAAAGAATCCTAACGTATTTGCGGTACTTAACGGTCACTACCATGGTTCTTCATACGAAACTGCAATGTTCGACGATGACGGTGACGGCGTAAAGGAAAGAACGGTTTACCAGATATGCACCGACTATCAGTCAGGCTTTGAGGGTGGTAATGAGTATATCAAGTTCCTGTATTTTGACCTTGATAACAACAAGATATTCATGAACTCATACTCGCCCTGCCTTGATGATTACAACTTCTATGATGACAAGGGCGTTGCGAAGCTAAACAGCGAAGGGGCAATGGATATTGAAATTGATAAAATGGAGCTTGATGTAAACTTCCGCACAGCCCCCGCAACAATCCTGTCGGACAGCTTTACAGCATATCTCAAGACATCCGAAGAGTATGGCGAGGCGACAGCGGACTCACTTACCGGAACAGCACAGATTACCGCAGAAAATCTTGAAGCAGAAACCGGATACTTATGGTATGCAAAGGCGAAAAATGCTAATACAGGTGTTATTGAAACAGAAGTGCTTTCATTCACAACCGACAAAGCGGCAGAGCAGCCTGTTCCTAATCCGGATGAGCCTACACCTGACCCCGTGCCCGGCACATCTGATGAACAGCCCGGAACACCTGACCCCGTGCCCGGTAAGTCAGATTCTACAGAGCCTGAAAATCCCGAAAAGCCGAACCATCCGGAAAATCCCGACTCGGGTGTAAGGGCAGAGCCAATATACGCGCTTCTTGCGGCAGGCGCTTTTTCTGCAGGTGTTATAATGCTGACAGGAAAGAAACGTAAGTAAAGGAAATTCCTAAAGACAAATGAACAATAAGAGAGTAATGCTTAACCGCTTGCTCCGTGTGATACTTCCGATGATAGTACTTCTGGTGCTTGTCATCGGAAGTTCTGCGGTTAAGGTACAAGGAGCAAAAGCAAATACGGATGCGGTATATGCAAAGGCGACCATTACAGGAATAATTGAGGATCAATCGCACGGCGAGGCTTTCAGCGGAACACAGCGTGTAACAGCTGTGCTGACAGACGGAATATACAGCGGAAAAAGCTGTACGCTGGATAATGCAAATTCTTATCAGCGAGGAGCACTCTGCACCGAGGGCACAAAGATAATAGCACTTGTCCGTGAAAATGCGGACGGAAGTATAACAGGCTCTGTCTATAATTATGACAGGTCAGGGATGTTATATATACTTGCTGTGTTGTTTGCTGCGGCACTTCTTCTGATTGGCGGCAGAAAGGGGGCGGCAGCACTGTATGCGCTTGTGTTCACTTTTATAAGCGTGATATGTATGTATATTCCTCTTCTTTATGTTGGGATGAACGGTGTTCTGGCGGCGTTTCTAACATCACTTGTAATACTGATTGTTTCGATATACATCATCAACGGTTGGTCTCAGAAGTCGATCTGCGCTATGGTGGGCACAGCTATAGGTGTAATTATCTCGGGTGCTGTGGCAATGATAACAGGTATGCTGTCACATCTTGACGGATTCAATATGACCTCTGTCGAGTCCATGATATATATTTCTAACATTTCGCGGCTCGATGTCGGTAGCATACTGTATGCAGGCGTTCTCATCTCATCACTGGGTGCGGTTATGGATGTAAGTGTTTCGGTGGTAGCGGCAATGAAAGAAATATACGACAAAGTACCCGATATTTCCGCTAAAGAGCTTTTTCGTTCAGGTATGCGTGTTGGTCACGATATGATGGGAACAATGTCAAACACACTGATACTTGCTTATACAGGTTCCGCAACGAGTGTACTCATTACTGTCTATGCATATGAAATGCCGTATCTTCAGATTATGAGCTATAACTCAATTATCATCGAGATACTGTGTGGGCTCAGCGGCACGCTCGGAGTAATCCTCACTGTGCCCGTGCAGGCTTTCATCACTTCTCTGTTCTTGAAAAGAATGCAGATGCCGAAATCTGCAAAATAACCTGAACAAAATTACTTGTATTAGGGCTGCGGCTGTGCACGTAGTCCTTTTTTGTTTGCCAATGCCATATATTTCGCAGGTCTTCAGTCCAAAATTCGCCTGCGGTATCGTTTTGTTGCACTGACTCACTTGACAACTTCTCTCATGCGTGTTATACTTTCGTTAGGTAGAACTAACCAAAGAGAAACGGAGTAAACTATGAAACATTTGCATTTTGAACCCGAAACCGATGGCTTTTACGGCGCATACTGGGAGTGTAAAACGCCGTCCGATACCGCTATGATAGCGATGCTCGGTGACGACCCCGAGGACTATATGGGCAAAACCTGCGTCAAGTGGCTTCACACCTACGGAATTAACGTTATGTCAATGTCCCCGGGTAAAAAGGATTACAGCCATCACAACTATCCCCTTGAGCGTATAGAAGCGGCTGTAAAATGGCTCAAAGCCCACGGTAACAAGAAGATAGGAATAGTCGGCGCGTCCACAACCGCCACCGTTGCACTTATCGCCGCCTCACACTATCACGATATCACACTCACTCTCGCTCTTACACCGAGCGACTTTGTATGGCAGGGATTTGCCCAGGGCGAGCTTGACGGCTGTAAGGAGTGGCCGATCGAGAATGAATCCATCGTGTCTGTCGGCGGTAAGCCTGTTCCCTATATGCCCTTTGTCTATAAACACCCCGAGTACTGGCAGACAATAGCCAAAGCGTCTAAGGAGCACGGCGACTCAACATATTCAAAAGACATTTTTGACGATTCCGAAGCCGCCGGACTGCTCAAGGAAGAGCACTTTATCCCGGTAGAGAATATCACCGGTAAGCTTGTCCTTGTCGGAGCGGAAGACGACTCCCTCTGGGATACCGCAAAATACATACGCCGAATGGACGAGCGCCTGAAGACCCGCCCCCATTCCTGCAAATATTCGATTTACCTCTATGAGCACGGCACACATTTTGTGTTCCCCGAAAGCGTGCTGAAAAAGGCTCTGCCTGTCGGCGCGGATCTGCTTGTGAAGATGAGCTTCTCCGCGGCTAAAAAATTCCCCGCCGAATGCAAAGCTATGCGCGTCGATCTTGACAAACAGCTCTCGGCGGAAATTGTCAGCTGGAAAAATAACTGAGGTAAAGATTTTCCGAGAATGGAGATAGTGAATAAGAAAATCATATATACATAAAAACTTAGCGACAGGGTGTAATCTCTGTCGCTTTTCTTTCGGGGAGTTATTCGGGGCAAACGGTCTGAAATCTCTTAAAATAAGAGATACCAGACTGTCGAAAAACCTCTTTAAATATAAAAATGGGGTGTCGCTTATTGCTTGCTCTGTTGGTTTTGCATCGTGCAAAACTTTTGGCAAGCAACCAAAGCATCCTTGCTTTGGGGCGAAGCCCCCGACAGGGACTAGGGGCGGTAGCCCCAGCAAAATAGCCCCTTCCCACGGGGAAGGGGTTTGGGGTTAGGGATAGAGAATTTGCTCTATTTTAATAAAAACTGACTTTTTCTACAAACTGAAATCTCTTAAAATAAGAGATACAATATCCCGTTTAAAGATATAAATCGACTGTATTGTTTTTGTTTATTTTTGCTTTCGGTAGTCCCTTGGGGAAAGACCTGTCTTTTCCTTGAAGCATTTTCCGAAATGACTTATTTGCCGAAAACCTACACTGTCAGCAATATTTCCTATTGGCTCGTCAGTATTTTTCAGCAATTCGGCTGCCTTTGAAAGCCTGTATTCCGTTAAGTATTTGTAGGGAGTTATCTGTATGCTTTCCTTAAAACAACGCAGGCATTCTGACTTGCTGACATTAGCACTTGCGGCAAGTTTATCAAGAGAGAGGTCTTCTCCGTAATGTTCATTTATATATTGCAAAAACCTCTGCATACGAACTTCCAATACGGTATCAAAAGATTTTGTCGGTAGTTGCACATTTTTGCATACTTCAAGCCAAAGCTGTGATAGCAGGCAAAGAACTTCATAAACATAAAACTCCGTTTTGTTGTTTTCAAGTTCAGCAAGTTTGGACAGCACATATAAAATTGGTTTACTCCATATTCTCTCAGTCGGGAAGTAGCAAATCGGCAGTTTATCGTTACCAACGATATTTTCCACAAAGGTCTTGGCGGGACTGCCGAAATAAAATTTCAGAAAGTAATCCGGGAAAATAAAGCTGTTATAACGGCAAAAGGTTGTCATTTTGACAAGGTGGATAATATTTTTGTTGATAAATACACCGCATCCCTTGCTTGCGTGTATCGACGCATCTAATGTTTTTATCTCTATTTCTCCGTCAAGCACATAAATAAATTGCAAATCTTCGTGCCAGTGCATAACTTGAAAACCAAGGTTTCTTGGATAGCTTTGGTCGTTAATCACATCAAGCACAAGGTACGGAAAATCTGAGTTTGCATTTAGATTGACAGAGTTTATATAAGCGTCCTGCGGCTTTTTCATCTTATTTCTCTCGCTTTGAATATATTATGATAGTTCTTGGGGATATATCAATATTATATCCTCGAAAATTATGCTATTATTATAATGCAAAAGGTCAAGACGGGAGATGAAATAGAATTGTTTTTTCAATATGGAGATAAAGAACTCGAATACCTAAAGAAAAAAGACAAACGCCTTGCGGAAGTAATTGATAAGGTCGGAATGATTGAGCGTGAGATTGATACAGATTTATTTTCCTCCGTTGTTCATCATATTGTCGGGCAGCAGATTTCAACAAAGGCTCAGGCAACAATTTGGCGGAGAATGAATGACAATCTCGGAACAGTAAACGCTGATACGATACTTTCCGCAGGAACAGATTGCTTACAGTCTTTTGGAATGACTTTCTAAAAAGCAGAATATATTACCGATTTTTCTCAAAAGGTAAGGAATGGAAATTTTGATTTAGAGGGCATTTGGAATAAAAGCGATGATGATGTAATTGCCGAGCTGTCATCATTGAAAGGAAACGGTGTCTGGACTGCCGAAATGATTTTGCTTTTTTGTATGCAGCGACCTGATGTGTTCAGTTATGGCGATTTGGCAATTCAGCGAGGTATGCGTATGGTATATCATCATCGAAAAATTGACCGCAAACTGTTTGAAAAATATCGCAGGCGATTAAGCCCTTATTGTAGTGTAGCAAGCCTATATTTTTGGGCAGTAGCAGGCGGTGCGATTCCGGATATGAAAGACTATGCCCCCGGATTATCAAATTCTTCTCGAAGCAGATCTCCTTGTAAATGCAGATGAAAGCAAAATGTCTTTGAACGTAATTAAGGCGGCACGAGAACGATTTTTCAAAACAGAAGCAGGAATTTATCTGTTGATTCTATGTGCTTAAAAGAAAGGAAGAAATAAATTATGAGAAATATCATTGTACTGTTTGAAGTAACACCCACAAAAGATGGTATGCAGAAATATCTTGATTTGGCAGCGGCGCTCAAACCAATGCTTGCAGGATTTGAAGGCTTCATTCGTGCGGAACGTTTTTCCGGCTTGAATGAAGAAGGCAAGCTTCTCTCTATGAATGTATGGACAGATGAAGCAGCGGTTGAGCGTTGGAGAAATGTTATTGAGCATCGAATGAGCCAAAAGCAAGGAAGAGAAAAATTGTTTGAAAGTTATAAGATTACCGTTTGCTCTGAAATTCGCTCCTATACCGAAACAGAACGTACACAAGCTCCTACGGACTCCAACGAATATTTTGGGGTATAGGCTTATGATGTATACATATCACTATTCTTCGCCTTTGGGCGGTATTACGCTTTCAAGCAACGGGACAGAGCTTACCGGACTATGGTTTGACGGACAAAAATATTTTGGAGACACATTGGAAGAAGAATATGAGGAAAAGAACTTGCCCGTATTTGAAGAAACTACCCGTTGGCTTGACATTTATTTCAGCGGCAAATCTCCTAATTTTACCCCGCCGCTTTCGATGAAAACAACAGCCTTCCGTAAAGCCGTATGGGAAATTATGCTCACAATACCTTACGGAAAAACAATGACCTATGGAGAAATCGCAAATCAAACAGCGAAGCAAAAAGGGCTTCCTAAAATGTCTGCACAGGCTGTCGGAGGTGCTGTAGGGAATAATTCAATTTCATTGATTATTCCTTGTCACCGTGTCATCGGTACAAATGGAAGCCTGACAGGATATGCAGGTGGAATTGATAAAAAGGTGAAGCTGCTTACATTGGAAAAAGTGAATATGTCGAAGTTTTTTGTCCCTAAGAAAGGAACGGCATTATAAAATGAAATCAGAAAATGCAGATAAAATAAAAAATGCTTTTACAATTCAGTCGGAGCATTTTGAAACGCACAAAGCAAATTTTATGAAAAAAGAATACCTTGATTATGTTATATCAGAGGTGCAACCGCAGAAAACGGACAGCGTTTTAGATGTCGCATCAGGCACTTGCATTTGCGGGCGTTCTTTTGCTCCCTATGTAGGACAGGTAACCTGTCTTGATTTAACACCGGCTATGCTTTCTATCGGGAAAGAGCAGGCAGAAAATCAAGGGTTTAAGAATATGGTATTTGTAACGGGAGATGCAGGAGAACTCCCGTTTCCGGATAACAGCTTTGATATTGTGGTTTCACGCCTTGCGTTTCATCATTTTTCCAATGTAAACCGTCCCTTTTCAGAAATGACGCGGGTATTAAAAAGCGGCGGAAAATTTGTTTTTATTGATATGGAAGCTGCAGAGCAAACCCTGCGAACAGTACAGGACGAAATAGAAGCTTTGCGTGACCCATCTCATATCCGAAATTTAAGCAAAACAGAAATGCTAAAGCTTTTCTCGGATAACGGTCTTTCTGTAGAAAAATGCAACATTACGAAAATAAAAAAGAATTTAGCGGAATGGTTGGATTTTACAAAAACGCCGACAAGTATTAGGCGTGATATTATAAGCAGGTTTATGGATGACTTGGACGGAAAAAGTAAAACAGGTTTTCAGCCTTATAAATCAAGTGAAGGAATATGTTTTGACCATAAGTGGACTATGATAATTGGTAGGAAACCGCCAATGATCCAACTGGGCTATGAATAAGTCAACCGAATGGATATGCTGTTCTATTTGTAAAAATAAAATACAAAATAAAATAAGAGAGTAGATATTGTGTTAAAAAACTATCTACTCTATAGTATGACCCGAATACAGCCTTGAACCAAAGGCTGTAATTTTTATGTACCGTTGTACATACCAAAAACGCGCAAAATCAACCATCGTTCGAACCACAAAAATCGATTATACTATTATAATATATAAAGGACACACACCCGACATAAAATCGCCCCTGAATTGTCTTGTAAGTATACGATTACATTCACAGCTCCGTCACCCCACCGACACGCAATAAATGGCATTTTTGCTGTAAACAAAGCCGCTTTGTCACTTTCTGCCCTGAAACAAAATTACCATTTCATATTATAATTGCTGTAAAACTGCAAATCCAAGCGGGATATATTTGTGCAAAAACACAACAATAATTCAAACTTCAATTTTGGTCACATTAACAAAATAAATTACAAAATCAGTCAACAATATCCAATTTTTTACTGATTACAAAACAGTAACAAAAAGGTTACAAAACGGTAACAAAAATTTGTTGTGCATTTTCACCAAAAACGACTGACTAAAACTATTTGACATTTTGCAAAACGGAAATTATAATTGACTAGAGCTTGAAAAAAGCCCAATAATAAACGTAGCAGCGGTTCTCCCCGGACGGGGAAGATCGTACGCGGCGAATTGTGACAGACGGAGCTAGCCGTGATTTTAATGCCGTGACGCCGTAAGGCGCTGCTTAAACCTACAGATATGATGACGAAAGGCGGAAATATGTTTCCAAGATTCAGAAACACCGGACTGACAATACGCATATCAAAGAACGCAGCACTCAAGATACTGCTCATATTCGGCAGTATATTCGGAGTATTCCTGATGACAGGTCTGCTCTACTTCAGAAACGATGTACAGATAATAGACGAGAATGAAAAGCGTATTGTTTATACGGTAAGTGACGATCCTTACGAGATACTCAGAGAGAACCACATCACTCTGGGTGCTTATGACAGGATCGAGTTTACCGGCTTCGAGGAAAATGTGACAACTGCAACTCTCACTATTGAGAGAGCGTTTGATGCCGATATACTTGAGGACGGAAAGAAGACAGCTACAGTGCACAGCGTTGATGCCACAGTGGCTGAGCTTCTTGAACAGGCAGGCGTTGAGCTTGGCAAGTACGACAAGGTATCCCCCTCAAAGGACACTGTTCTTAAAGAGGGTCAGGAGATAGCGATCACAAGAGCGTATGATGTCAAGATAACTGCCGACGGCAAGACAACAACGGTAAAGTGCCTTAACAACACTGTATCGGAGCTGCTTAAGAGAGCAAACATAACGCTCGGCGAGAACGATATGGTAAGCGAGGAGCTTGAAACAAAGATCACCGAGCCTACCGAGATCAAGGTATCGCGTGTTGAGATCAAGACCGAAACACAGGATAAGACGATTCCTTATCAGACATCAAAGGTTACGACCAACATTCTGGCTATAGGTCAGAGCGAGGTTCGTACAAAGGGTGTCAACGGCAAGATAAGAACAACTACAACGACGACTTACATTGACGGCGTAAAGACCGATGTCAAGAAGAGCACAAAGGTAGTTACAAAGAAGGTCGATGAGGTTATAGCCGAGGGTGCGGCAGTTACCACACCCTACTGTCAGATAGATGACACTTCTATCGTGCTTAAGAACGGCAGACCTGTTGACTATGAATATGTTGTATCGGGCAAGGCTACGGCATATACAGCGCCCGCAGGTTCATACACAGCCAGCGGCAGACTTGCCGAGATAGGCACGGTTGCGGTAAATCCCGATGTGATCCCTTACGGCTCAAAGCTGTACATTGTCGGTCAGTACGACAACATCTGCTACGGCTATGCCATTGCGGCAGATACAGGCGAGGGTATGATGGCAGGAACTATCCCTGTTGATGTATACATGGGCAGCACCGAAGAGCACTATGACGATGCCTGCAACTGGGGCTTACAGTACGTAGACATCTACGTCGTAGAAGTCGGCAACGGCTAAGCGGCGGTGCCCGTGGGGCACGGCAAGCTCCGCCTTTGGAGATGTTGGCGATAGCCGACAGATAGCACAACGGCGGGGTCACACAGAGCAATGATGAAAATGATAGGGCGGTCATGGTGAAGAGCTATGGCTGTCTTTGTTTTTGTGATAATGCATCGCACAAAGCTCTGATAGTGGGTCGCTGACAGCTCAGCCTTTAGTACTGTTGGCGATAGTCGCGATAGATAGCACAACGGCGAGTGCCCGTGTGGCACGCAAATTCCGCCTTTAGAACTGTTGGCGATATCCGACAGATAGCACGACGGCGGGGTCACACAGAGCAATGATGAAAATGATAGGGCGGTCATGGTGAAGAGCTATGGCTGTCTTTGTTTTTGCGGTAATGCGCCGCAAAAAGTCGTGATGGCGGGTCGCCGCTGACAATTCCGCCTTTGGATATGTTGCCGATAGGCAACAGATAGCACAACGGCGGGGTCACACAAAGCAATAATGGATACGATAGGGCAGTCATAGTGAAGAGCTATGGCTGTCTTTGTTATTTTTGGCAAACGGCGGATTGAAAAGCAGACAGCGTAAATGGTATGACCGCGTAGAAGGCTCGTACCTCCCGAAAAAAGCTGTATTTCAGTCGGAACGTTGTAATGCATTGCGAATGATATGGGATATCCGAGTGCAAATTTCACACACATGTTTGCATAATGCAGAATAAAAGCGGAAAAATCGCAAATAATACCATTCGTCGAAATGCATAAAAACATGCTTGAATTTTATACGAATTTCTATGCGTGAATTTTCAAAAAAGGCTTGTATTCCGCATCGGAATGCTGTATAATAAATCTTGCGCGTGAACGCGTACTGCAATGATATGCTGTGATGTCTGAGGTTGCGGCTATGCCGGTAATTCAGACGGAGTATGTCCAGTGAATGGGCGAAAACGGCTTCGCAAAGCGGTTTTCGTGGCTTTATAGAAGATGAGGATCGTTCTCCCGTCAAGACGGGAAGGGTTAGCAATAAGGTTGATACCCCCGTGGGAAAAGATCCTGTTTTATATGGAAGCTTGCGAAACACCCGGCACGGTATGTTTTATAAATACCCGCAAGTCGTATCTTTCCCCCGCAAATATTACGAAAGGGAGAAACAAAATGGCAGTTAAGGAAAAAGTGAGAATCAAGCTTAAAGGCTACGAGCACGCAACAGTTGATGCAGCTGCTGCAAAGATCGTTGAAACAGCTAAGCGTACAGGCTCAAGAGTTGCAGGTCCTATTCCGCTTCCCACAAACAAGGAAGTAATTACGATCCTGAGAGCCGTACACAAGTACAAGGATAGCCGTGAGCAGTTTGAGATGAGAACTCACAAGCGTCTTATCGACGTTATCCGTCCCACCAACAAGACAGTTGAAGCTCTCCAGAGCCTCGAACTTCCCGCAGGTGTGGAAATGACTATGGAAGCGTAATTCCGTAGCGAGTTATGTTGGCGAAAGTCAACCAATAACCTTCGGCACCGGAAACCCGAAAAAAATATCGGTGTCGGTGGTCAAGTCGGGAAACCGACCAATAACCTAAACAGGAGGATTTAAACCATGACTAAGGGTTTAATCGGAAAGAAAATCGGAATGACTCAGATTTTCGACGAAGCAGGAAAAGTAGTTCCTGTTACCGTTATCGAAGCAGGTCCTTGCGTTGTAACACAGCTCAAGACAGCTGAGAATGACGGCTACGAAGCAGTACAGCTTGGTTTCGGCGATGTTTCACCGAAGCACGTAAACAAGCCCATGACAGGTCACTTCAAGAAGAATGACCTCCCCTTCAAGAGAACTCTCAAGGAGTTCAGATTAGACGACATCAGCAACGTAAACGTTGGCGACGTTCTCAAGGCTGACGTATTCGCAGCAGGCGACGTTATCGACGTAAGCGGCGTTAGCAAGGGTAAGGGCTTCCAGGGCGCTATCAAGCGTCACAACCAGCACAGACTTAAGGAAACTCACGGTACAGGTCCTGTAGTTAGACAGGCAGGTTCTATGGGCGCTTGCTCATCGCCTTCGAGAATATTCAAGGGCAAGGGCATGGCAGGTCACATGGGTGCTGAGAACGTAACAGTTCAGAATTTAGTTATCGTTAAGATCGATGCAGAAAACAATCTTATCGCAATCAAGGGTGCTATTCCCGGTCCTAAGGGCGGAGTTGTGTGCATTACCGATGCGGTTAAGAAAGCGTAAGGAGGAGGATCATCATGGCAAAAGTATCAGTATATGATATGACAGGAGCTGTTGTGTCCGACCTTGAGCTTAATGACAACATTTTCGGTATTGAGCCGAACACAGTTGTTATGCACGCAGCAGTGGTAAATTACCTGGCAAATCAGCGTCAGGGTACACAGTCAACGCTTACAAGAACAGAAGTAAGCGGCGGCGGTAAAAAGCCTTGGCGTCAGAAGGGCACAGGTCACGCAAGACAGGGTTCTACCAGAGCTCCCCAGTGGACACACGGCGGTGTTGCTTTAGGCCCCAAGCCCAGAAGCTACACATACTCTTTAAATAAAAAGGTAAAGAGACTTGCATTAAAGTCTGCACTTTCAGCTAAGGTGCAGGACGGCAGCATGATAGTTGTTGACGCTATCACAGCTGACGAATTCAAGACAAAGACAATCGTTAATATGTTAAAGGCTCTCAGCGCTGACAAGGCACTCATCGTTCTCAACAGCGTTGATGAAAAGGTTATCAAGAGCGCCGCTAACATCCCCGGCGTAAAGACAACTCAGGCCAACACTCTTAACGTATACGACATCTTAAAGTACAACAAGTTCATCGTTGTTAAGGATGCCGTTGCTACTATCGAGGAGGTGTACGCATAATGGCAAAGCTTGCTTATGACATCATTTTAAAGCCCATCATCACAGAGAAGAGCATGGAAATGCTTACTCAGGGCAAGTACACTTTCAAGGTTGCTAAGGACTCCAACAAGATCGAGATAGCTAAGGCTGTCGAGGCTCTCTTCCCCGGTGTTAAGGTTGCTAAGGTAAACACAGTAAACTGCCGCGGCGTAATGAAGAGAATGGGCAGAAACGAAGGTTACACACCTGCTTGGAAAAAGGCAGTCGTAACACTCGCTGAAGGCTCTAAGACGATCGAGTTCTTCGACGGAATGATATAAAGGAGTGATATAAATGGCTATTAAGACTTATAAACCTGTCACCCCCGGTCGCAGAGGCATGACTGTTACCGACTACAGCGTTCTGTCAAAGGTTGAGCCCGAGAGAAGCCTGCTTGAGTCACTCAAGAAGAACTCCGGCCGTAACAGCTACGGCAGAATCACTGTAAGACACAAGGGCGGTGCACAGAGAAGAAAATATCGTGTAATCGACTTTAAGAGAAACAAGCTCGGTATGGACGCTGAGGTTATGACTCTTGAGTACGATCCTAACCGTTCAGCATTCATCGCACTGGTTCAGTACGAAGACGGTGAGAAGAGATACATCATCGCTCCCGACGGTCTGAACGTAGGCGACAAGGTAAGAAGCGGCTCCGACGCTGATATCAAGCCCGGTAACGCACTTGCACTTGCTGATATCCCCGTAGGTACAGTAATCCACAATATAGAGCTTTATCCCGGTAAGGGCGGTCAGCTCGTTCGTTCCGCAGGTAACATGGCACAGCTCATGGCTAAGGAAAACGGCTACGCTCTGTTAAGACTTCCCAGCGGTGAGTTAAGAAACGTATCCGATAAGTGCATGGCTACTATCGGTGTTGTATCTAACCTCGACCACGAGAACGTCAACTACGGTAAGGCAGGACGTGTTCGTCACATGGGTATCAGACCTACAGTAAGAGGTTCTGTAATGAACCCGAATGACCACCCCCACGGCGGTGGTGAAGGTAAGTCACCCGTTGGTCGTCCCGGCCCTGTAACTCCCTGGGGCAAGCCCGCTCTCGGTTATAAGACC
Organism: Ruminococcaceae bacterium UBA6413; assembly: GCA_002437415.1. Taxonomy (GTDB): domain Bacteria; phylum Bacillota; class Clostridia; order Oscillospirales; family Ruminococcaceae; genus Ruminiclostridium_E. The sequence continues at coordinate 47,367 of DJPL01000039.1, forward strand.
AGAAAGATCGGCAAGAGCACAGATAAGTTCATCGTTAAGAGAAGAAACAGCAAGTAATAACTACTACAAGTCGTTGTTAATAAGTGCGGCGTTTGCGGCATAGCAGTAAAGAATCCGCCGCATATTAACTTGCAATCCACTTGAAAGGAAATTATACAATGAGCAGAAGTATCAAGAAGGGACCTTACGTGCAGGAAGCGCTCATGAAGAGAGTGCTCGCTATGAACGAAGCAGGCGAGAAGAAGGTTCTCAAGACCTGGAGCCGTTCAAGCACGATATTCCCTGATTTCGTCGGACATACATTTGCTGTACACGACGGCAGAAAGCACGTTCCCGTATATGTGACTGAAGATATGGTAGGTCACAAGCTGGGCGAATTCGCTCCTACAAGAACCTACAAGGGTCATGCAGGAAGCAAAACAAGTAAGTAAGGAGGAGACATCAATGGAGGCAAGAGCAGAACTCAGACAGGTTCGCATATCTCCCCGCAAGGTTGGCGTTGTTCTTGATCTTATCAGAAACAAGCCCTGCGATATGGCTATGGCGATCCTCAAGCACACACCCAAGTCAGCGAGCGAGCCTTTACAGAAGCTCCTCAAGTCAGCAATGGCAAATGCAGAAAACAACCACGCAATGGATCTTTCCAAGTGCTACGTTTCAAGCTGCCACGTTGGCGCCGGCGTTACTTTAAAGAGAATCAGACCTAAGGATCACGGAAGAGCACATCGTATTCTCAAGAGAACTTCCAACATCGTTCTGGTTGTAAAAGAAGCTGAATAAGGAGGAGTACAATGGGACAGAAAGTTAATCCGCACGGTCTCAGAGTCGGAGTTATCAAAGATTGGGATTCCCGTTGGTTTGCCGGCAAGGCAACTTTTGGCGATACACTCGTTGAAGACTACAAAATCCGTGACTATATCATGAACAAGAGAATGCTCACAAGAGCAAACGGCGAAAAGTCCGACCAGCAGCTTTCAAGAGCAGCAGGTATTGCTCAGGTTGAGATCGAGCGTTCATCAGACAACAAGATCAAGATCCACATTCTTACCGCAAAGCCCGGTATGCTTATCGGCGCTAAGGGCGCAGAAATCGAGAAGCTTCGCGCTGAAGTTTCAAAGATCGCAGGCGGCAAGGATGTAAACTTAAATATCGTAGAGGTTAAGAACCCCGATATGAACGCTAAGCTCGTAGCTGAGAACATCGCAATGCAGTTAGAGCAGCGTGTATCTTTCAGAAGAGCTATGAAGAGCTGCATCGGCAGAACAATGAAGTCCGGTGCTAAGGGTATCAAGACAATGGTAAGCGGTCGTCTCGGCGGTGCTGAAATCGCTAGAAGCGAGAACTACCATGAAGGTACGATCCCCTTACAGACATTAAGAGCAGACATCGACTACGGCGTTGCAAGAGCTAACACAACTTACGGCGTTATCGGTGTTAAGGTCTGGATCTACAAGGGCGAAGTTCTTAAGGGTGAGATCCCCGCACAGAGAACAACAGAAAAGCCCCGTCGCAGAAACAACGACAACAGATCACGCAGACCCAGAGTTGAGAAAAAAGAGGGAGGTAACGACTAATGCTGCTTCCGAAGAGAGTAAAGTACAGAAGAGTACAGAGAGGTCGTATGACCGGTAAAGCAACACGTGGTAATGTAGTCAGCCACGGCGAATACGGCTTACAGGCACTTGAGCCCGCTTGGATCACATCAAATCAGATCGAAGCTGCCCGTATTGCTATGACACGTTACATCAAGCGTGGCGGTCAGGTTTGGATAAAGATATTCCCCGACAAGCCCATCACAGAGAAGCCTGCCGAGACCCGAATGGGTTCAGGTAAAGGTTCACCTGAGTACTGGGTAGCTGTTGTTAAGCCCGGCCGTGTAATGTTTGAGATCGCAGGCGTTCCCGAAGAAACTGCAAGAGAGGCTATGCGTCTTGCTATGCACAAGCTTCCTATCAAGTGCAAGTTCGTAACTAAGGAAACAGGAGGTGAGCAGTAATGAAGGTTAAAGAAATCAGAGAGTTATCTGAAATGGAGCTCGACAAGAAGCTCGTAGAGCTTAAGCAGGAATTATTCAACCTCCGTTTCCAGCTCGCCGTTAACAAGCTCGACAATCCTACGAGAATCGGCGCTGTTAAGAAGGAAATAGCAATTGTCAAGACAGTTCAGCGTGAGCGTGAGCTGGCAGTTGACAACAAGTAAGAGAGAGGAGGACTTTACTTTGAGCGAAAGAAATTTAAGAAAGACCAGAGTAGGTATGGTTGTAAGCGATAAGATGGACAAGACTATCGTAGTAGCAATCAAGGACAATGTCCGCCACCCCCTCTACAAGAAGATCATTAAGCGTACAATCAAGCTTAAGGCGCATGACGAGAACAACTCCTGCGGAATCGGCGACAAGGTTGAGATTATGGAGACCAGACCCCTTTCCAAGGATAAGAGATGGCGTTTAGTAAACATCATCGAAAAGGCTAAGTAATTTATTACTTTAAATTTATCGGAAGGAGAATAAATCCATGATTCAGATGCAGACACGCATGAAGGTTGCGGATAACACGGGCGCTAAAGAGCTTATGTGCATCAGAGTACTCGGCGGTACACGCAGAAAGTACGCTAACATCGGTGACGTAGTAGTTGCTTCCGTAAAGAAAGCAAGCCCCGGCGGAACTGTTAAGAAGGGCGATGTTGTCAAGGCAGTTATCGTTCGTTCAGCAACAGGCATCAGACGTGATGACGGAACATACATCCGTTTTGATGAAAACGCAGCCGTTATAATAAAGGAAGATAAGAACCCCAGAGGTACACGTATTTTTGGACCCGTAGCCAGAGAGCTGCGTGACAAGGACTATATGAAGATCCTTTCACTTGCTCCCGAAGTATTATAATCCGGAGGTCGTAAATGAACACATTACACATTAAGACCGGCGATAACGTTCAGATCATGTCCGGCAAAGACAAGGGCAAGCAGGGCAAGGTACTTGAAGTATCTCCCAAGGAAAAGAAGGTTATCGTTGAAGGCAGAAACCTCGTAACAAAGCACGTTAAGCCCAGAAGACAGGGCGAACAGGGCGGTCTTGTAAAGGCTGAAGCTCCTATCTATGCGTGCAAGGTAATGCCTGTATGCCCCAAGTGCAACAAGCCTACAAGAGTAGGTCACAAGGTTGAGGGCGACAAGAAGGTAAGAGTTTGCAAGCACTGCGGCGCTGAGCTTTAATCAGACGCCTCGAATTACGGCAGAGAGGTCGGATAAAGTAACTTCCGGCTGCTGTCGCTAAAGGAGAAATAAACGATATGACAAGAATGAAAGCATATTACAGAGAAACAGTTGCTCCTGCTCTTTTCAAGAAGTTCGGTTACAAAAGCACAATGCAGGTTCCCAAGCTCGACAAGATCATAATCAATGTCGGCTGCGGCGAAGCGAAGGAAAACGCTAAGGTAGTAGACGCTATCATGAGCGACCTTATGCAGATCACAGGTCAGAAGCCCGTTGTTTGCCGTGCTAAGAAGTCAGTAGCTAACTTCAAGCTCAGAGAAGGAATGGTTATCGGTGTCAAGGTTACACTGAGAGATGAAAGAATGTACGAGTTCCTCGACAGATTCTTCAACGTAGCTCTCCCCCGTGTACGTGACTTCAGAGGTATCAACCCCAACTCATTCGATGGCAGAGGCAACTACTCTACAGGTATCAAGGAACAGCTGATATTCCCCGAGATCGAGTACGACAAGATCGACAAGGTTCGCGGTATGGATATCAACTTCGTAACAACAGCTAAGACTGACGAAGAAGCAAGAGAGCTCCTCACACTTATGGGCGCTCCGTTCGCTAAGTAAGACAAAGAAAGGAAACTATCAACTATGGCAAAGAAGTCAATGATTGCTAAACAGCAGCGTCCTGCAAAGTTTTCTACACGTTCTTACAACAGATGCAAGATCTGCGGCAGACCTCACGCTTATATGCGTAAGTTCGGCATCTGCAGAATCTGCTTCAGAGAGCTTGCTTATAAAGGACAGATCCCCGGCGTAAAGAAATCCAGCTGGTAATTTAAGAACAAATTTTCAAGGAGGAAGTAAGTAATGCAGATCACCGATACTATCGCAGATATGCTGACAAGAATTCGTAATGCTAACTCTGCAAAGCATCCTACAGTTGATGTGCCCGCTTCTAATATGAAGAAGCAGATCGCGCAGATACTCGTTGATGAGGGTTACATTAAGAGTTTCAGAGTGATAGATGACGACAAGCAGGGCGTTATCAGAATCACCTTAAAGTATACTGAGAACAAGTCGCAGGTCATTACAGGTTTACGCCGTGTAAGCAAGCCCGGACTTAGAATTTACTCAAACAGCAAGGATATGCCCAAGGTTATGAAGGGCTTAGGAATTGCAATCGTGTCTACCTCAAAGGGTATCATGACAGACAGAGAAGCACGCAAGAACAACGTTGGCGGCGAAGTGCTCGCTTTCGTTTGGTAATTAAGGAGGAACAGATATGTCAAGAATAGGTAAGCACCCTATAGCTGTTCCTGCCGGCGTCGAAGTTAAAGTAGACGGTTCTACAGTTACAGTAAAGGGACCTAAGGGCACGCTCACAAAGGAGTTCAAGCCCTCCATGTCGATCACAGTTGACGGCGGTTTTGTTACCGTTACACGTCCTGACGACGAAAAGGAAAACCGTGCACTTCACGGTCTTACAAGAACACTTATCCACAATATGATCGAAGGCGTTACAAACGGCTTCAAGAAGGAGCTTGACGTAAACGGTGTCGGTTACCGTGTACAGAAGCAGGGTAAGGATCTTATAATGAACCTCGGTTACTCACATCAGGTAATCGTATCCGATACAGAAGACATCAAGATAGAGTCTCCCGCACCTAACAAGATCATTATCACAGGTATTGATAAGCAGAAGGTTGGTCAGTTTGCATCAGAAGTAAGAGGCAAGCGTCCTCCCGAGCCTTATAAGGGCAAGGGTATCAAGTATACCGATGAAACGATCCGCCGCAAGGAAGGTAAAGCAGGTAAGGGTAAGAAATAAACCGCAAGGGGTGAATAAATAATGGTTAAAGTAATAGACAGCAAGAAGAGCAGAATCAAGCGTCGCAAGCGTATCCGTGCTAAGATCAGCGGTACTGCAGCTTGCCCCCGTCTCAGCGTTTTCCGTTCTGCTAAGCACATTTACGCTCAGATCATTGATGATGAAGCAGGCAAAACCCTTTGCAGTGCATCTACAATGGAGAAGAGCTTTGAAGGCTTCGGCGGCAACGCAGAGGCAGCTAAGAAGGTTGGTCTTGCTCTTGCAGAAAAGGCAAAGGCAGCAGGTATCAGCGATGTAGTATTTGACCGTTCAGGTTATGTATACCACGGCAGAGTTGCTGCACTCGCAGATGGCGCTCGTGAAGGCGGACTCAACTTCTAATCAGTAAGGTAAGGGTTAACTGAAACCCGCAATAAAAACAGGAGGACAAGAATTTGGCACTTTTAGATGCAAGCAATTATGAGCTTTCCGAAAAGGTTGTTGCTCTGAACCGTGTATCCAAGACTGTTAAGGGCGGACGTATCATGAAGTTTTCCGCACTGGTTGTTGTTGGTGACGGCAACGGTGTCGTAGGCTTTGGTATGGGTAAGTCGAACGAAGTTCCCGACGCTATCCGTAAGGGCCTTGAGGACGCTAAGAAGAACCTCGTTAAGATCTCATTAAAGGGTACAACGATCCCTCATGAAATAGTAGGAAAATTCGGCGCAGGCGCTGTTCTTATGAAGCCCGCTCCCGAAGGTACCGGCGTTATCGCAGGCGGCCCCGTTCGTGCTGTCGTAGAAATGGCAGGTATCAAGAACATTCGTACTAAGTCACTTCGTTCTAACAACCCCTGCAACGTAGTAAGAGCTACAATGGCAGGTCTTACAGCTCTCAGAGATGCACAGCAGGTAGCTGAGCTCAGAGGCAAGTCTGTAAAAGAGATCTTAGGTTAAGCTTTTACTTTGCAGAAAGGACGGAAACCGAAATGGCTTTAAAAATCAAGCTGGTTAAATCACTGGTTGGACGTAAGGACAGCCACATCGCAACAGCAGCCTCTCTCGGACTTCGCAAGATCGGCGCAGAGACAGTTCAGCCCGACAATGCAGCAACAAGAGGCAAGATAAAAGAAATTTCTTATTTAGTTGAGGTTACTGAGGAATAATTCCTTACACCTTACGAAGGTTAAATAAGCACATTAACAAATAGGAGGTGTAACAATTGAAGCTACACGAATTATACCCTGCAGCAGGTGCAACAAAGGAAGTTAAGCGTATCGGACGCGGACACGGTTCCGGTCACGGTAAGACAGCCGGTAAAGGTCACAAGGGTCAGTGGGCACGTTCAGGCGGCGGCGTAAGACCCGGATTTGAAGGTGGTCAGACATCTCTCGCAAGACGTATGCCTAAGAGAGGCTTTAACAATATCTTTGCTACAGAATACACTGTTGTAAACGTAGCCGACCTCGAAGCACGCTTTGAGAGCGGTGCTGTTATCGATACAGATGCTCTTATCGATGCAGGTCTTGTAACTAAGGTTCTTGACGGCGTTAAGGTACTTGGCAACGGTGAAGTTACAAAGAGCTTTACAGTAAAGGCTGCAAAGTTCTCTGAATCAGCTAAGGCTAAGATCGAGAGTGCCGGCGGAAAGGCTGAGGTAGAGTAATGTTTCAAGTCTTTAGAAACGCGTGGAAAGATCCCGCACTTCGCAAAAAGATTTTATTTACATTGCTCATAATAGTTATATTCCGCTTCGGCGCGGCAATCTTCGTTCCCTTCCTTGAGCCCTCAACTATCAAACAGATGATGGGCGAAGGAACGATACTTAATTATCTCGACGTTATGACGGGTGGATCGCTCAGCAACGGTACACTGTTCGCTATGTCGATCACACCGTACATCAACGCCTCCATCATAGTTCAGTTGCTTACAGTTGCGATCCCCGCACTGGAGCGTCTGAGCAAGGAAGGCGAAGAAGGACGTAAGAAGATAAACAAGATAACGAAGTATGTAGCTTTGGGCATTGGATTATTCCAGGCGATAGCATTCTACATCGGACTTCGCAACACCGTAAACGAAACAACACATAAGAGTGCTGTTCTCTACACAGACGGTTTTGACGGAGTGCTCGCGGCGATAACTATCGTAGCGTGCTTTGTAGCGGGTGCATCGCTTATCATATGGCTGGGTGATCAGATCACTCAGAAGGGTATCGGCAACGGTATTTCAATGATACTGTTCGCAGGTATCATATCACGAGTTCCTGATATGATAATCAACCTTATCAATCAGATCTCGGTTGCTCCGCAGAACTGGTTCTTTGTTCCGCTGATCCTCGTTATTTATGTTGTAATGATCGCATTCGTAATCCTTATGACAAATGCAGAAAGACGTATTCCCGTCCAGTATGCAAAGAGAGTAGTCGGCAGAAAGATGTACGGCGGTCAGACAAACCACATCCCGATAAAGGTTGCAATGGCAGGCGTTATGCCTATCATCTTTGCAATGTCTATCATGTCACTGCCCGCAACGATCGGTTATTTCTTCGGTGTAACAGCAACTTCCGGCCACGGCTTCTGGAGCAGCTTCATAGGTCTGTTCAGCACGAACAACGTGGTCTATGCAATAGTTTACTTCTTCCTTATCATCGGCTTCAACTACTTCTATATTGCAATGCAGTATAATCCCGTACAGATAGCCAATGATCTTAAGAAGAACAACGGCGCTATCCCCGGTTATCGTCCGGGCAAGCCCACATCGGATTTCATCCACAACTCGCTTTCAAAGGTTACTCTGGTAGGTGCAATATTCCTTGGTATCATCGCAATATTCCCTATTATATTCCAGAACCTCACAGGCATTACAGGCCTTTCACTCGGTGGTACAACAATACTCATCGTTGTAGGCGTTGCTCTTGAAACAGTCCGTGCACTCGAAAGCCAGATGATGATGCGTCATCATAAGGGCTTCCTCGAATAAGAGAAAGGAACAAATATGAATCTTATTTTCTTAGGCGCACCCGGCGCAGGTAAAGGAACACAGGCAGAGGTAGTCTGCGAAAAGCTTGGTATACCCGCTATATCAACAGGAAATATGCTCAGAGAAGCTGTAAAGAACGGCACACCCGCCGGTCTTGCAGCAAAAGAGTGTATGGACAGAGGCGATCTCGTTCCCGATGAAGTCGTTATCGGCATCTTAAAGGACAGAATCGCACAGGATGATGCAAAGAACGGTTTTATTCTTGACGGTTTCCCGAGAACGGTTGCTCAGGCTGAGGCACTCGACGCTATGGGCGTTGAGATCGACAAGGTCATTGAGATCTCTGTTCCCGATGAGAAGATAATCTCAAGGCTCTCAGGCAGAAGAGTATGCGAGGGTTGCGGTGCTTCTTACCATGTAGACTTCAAGCCTACAAAGGTAGAGGGCAAGTGCAATCTTTGCGGCGCTAACGTTGTTCAGCGTATCGATGACAAGCCTGAAACTGTAATAGCAAGACTGAAAACCTACCGTGAAAAGACTGCTCCTCTCAAGGATTACTATATGAGAAAGGGCAAGCTTATAACCGTACAGGGTCAGGAAGAGATCGCTGAAACATCAAAGCTCACCCTTGCGGCAGTTGAGGCAAAGTAATGATTCAGGTTAAATCGGCAAAAGAAATTGAAATAATGAAGAAAGCCAATCAGATAGCGGCTGAAGCTCTTATCGTTGCGGGCAATGCAATAACACCCGGAATGAGCACATGGGAGCTTGATAAGATCATTCATGATTTTATCATATCAAAGGGCGCTATCCCCTCATCACTCGGTTACGGCGGGTTTACAGGCAGTGCCTGCATTTCGATCAACTCCGAGCTGATACACGGCATTCCTTCAAAGAAGAAAATCATCAGAGAGGGCGACATCGTTTCAGTTGACGTCACCGCTGAGATTGACGGTTACAACGGCGATAACGCTTATACCTTCAAGGTAGGAAAGGTTCCCGAAAGAGCCGAAAAGCTTCTTGAGGTTACCGAAGTCGCTTTGTATGAGGGTATAAAGATGGCGCTCCCCGGTAACAGAATCGGCGACATTTCAAATGCCGTGCAGACTTATTGTGAATCACGAGGCTACTATGTAGTAAGAAAGTTCATCGGTCACGGAATCGGACACGATATGCACGAGGATCCCGAAGTTCCTAACTTCGGCAAGCCCGGCAGAGGTCCGAGACTTGTACCGGGAATGGCAATCTGCATTGAGCCTATGATAAATGAAACTACAGCCGAGATCCGCATACTGCCTGACAAATGGACGGTGGTTGAGGCAAACGGTAATTACAGTGCCCACTTTGAGCACGCGATCGCAATAACTAACGGTGAGCCTCTCATTCTCACGGAAAGCTCACTCCACCACCCGAAGAAATGACGGAGGGCGTATGAACAATACGGTTATTGCATCCGGTATGGTTGTAAAAAGTATGGCAGGTCATGACAGCGGTAGCTATTATGCGGTCATACGGGTCGAAAACGGTTTTGCGTACATTGCCGACGGTAAGTTACGCAAGATTGAATCGCCCAAGAAGAAAAATCCGCTTCATTTACAGAAGACACTGACTACTGTAGAGCTTGCGGATATCACAAACAAAAAACTAAGATCTGCATTAGCGGCGCTCAACCGCAACGCAGACAACATCGCCGAGGAGAGTGACAAGCTTGTCTAAAGAAGATGTAATCGAGGTAAGCGGCAAGATAATTGAAGCGCTGCCTAACGCAACGTTTCAGGTCGAACTTGAAAACGGACATAAGATACTGGCTCATGTAAGCGGCAAGCTGCGAATGAATTTTATTCGTATCTTACCCGGTGATAAGGTAACAGTCGAAATGTCACCGTATGACCTGACAAAGGGCAGAATTACCTGGAGAGCCAAGTAAGTCTGCATAAACGAATACGAGCGAACGCTCGTCTGTAACAAATACAGGAAGGATGATATTAAGATGAAAGTTAGACCTTCAGTAAAGCCTATGTGCGATAAGTGCAAGGTAATCAAGCGCAAGGGCAAGGTTATGGTAATTTGCCAGGAACCTAAGCATAAGCAGAGACAGGGTTAAGCCCTAATTTAACAGGAGGAAAAAGATATGGCAAGAATTGCTGGTATCGACCTGCCGAAGGAAAAGCGTGTTGAGATCGGTCTCACATACGTTTACGGAATCGGCAGAAAGACAGCTAACGACATTCTGGCAAAGGCCGGTGTAAACCCCGACACCAGAGTCAAGGATCTTACCGATGATGACGAAGCTAAGATCCGTGATGCTATAGAGCAGCTCGGCGTAGCTGTAGAAGGTGACCTCAGAAGAGAAGTAGCCCTCAACATCAAGCGTCTGGTTGAAATCAACTGCTTCAGAGGCACACGTCACCGTAAGGGTCTTCCCGTTCGTGGTCAGAGAACAAAGACCAACGCAAGAACAAGAAAAGGTCCTAAGAAGACCATCGCTAATAAGAAGAAGTAATCTTTACGGAAAGGTGGTAAAACAATGGCAAAGGCAACCGCTACTAAGAAGCCTGTAGTTCGCAGACGTCGTGAGCGTAAGAACATTGAAAACGGTTCAGCTCATATCCAGTCTACGTTCAATAATACGATAGTTACTATCACAGACCTTCAGGGCAACACTTTATCATGGGCATCAGCCGGTGAGATGGGTTTCAGAGGCTCAAGAAAGTCAACTCCTTTCGCAGCTCAGACAGCCGCTGAAACAGCAGCTAAGGCAGCTATGGAGCACGGTCTGAAGACTGTAGAAGTTTACGTTAAGGGTCCCGGATCCGGACGTGAAGCAGCTATCCGTGCATTACAGGCAGCAGGTCTTGAGGTTAGACTTATTAAGGATGTAACTCCTATTCCTCACAATGGATGCCGTCCTCCCAAGAGAAGACGTGTATAATCATAAACTGAGTGTAGTTTACTCGGTGTCGCGGAAGGTACAAACCTTCAGAAACGATATTTATTTAAAAAACGGAGGTACTGACAAATGGCAGTAGACAGACAGCCGGTCTTAAAGAGATGTAAGGCATTAGGCATATCCCCTATGGTACTGGGATACAGCAAGGAAACAAACCGTCACGCAAACGCTAACAACAGAAAGAAAGTTTCTGAGTACGGAATGCAGCTTAAGGAAAAGCAGAAGCTGAAATTCATCTACGGCGTTCTCGAAAAGCAGTTCTATCACTACTACGAGATGGCAGTTAAGATGGACGGCGTTGCAGGTGAAAACCTCATCAAGATTCTTGAATCAAGACTTGACAACGTTGTATTCAGAATGGGTATGGCTATAACAAGAAGAGAAGCAAGACAGTTAGTAACACACGGTCACTTCACGGTAAACGGCAAGAAGGTAGACGTTCCTTCTTACAGAATAAAGCCCGGCGATGTTGTTGCAGTCAGCGAAACAAGCAAGAAGAGCCCCAAGTTCGCTCAGATCATCGAACAGACAAACGGCAGACTCGTACCGTTATGGCTGGACGTAAATAAAGAGGCTATGACAGCCAAGGTTACTCGTGAATTCAACAGAGAAGAGCTTGACTATGAAATAGCTGAGCACCTGATCATCGAGTTATATTCAAAATAATCTCGTCGAGCAGTATTGCGAAAACTCTTCATACCGTGGATATCACGGTATGTATCGGTTATTTTTAATTTACAATTCCGCACTGAGATATGCGCGGAGGGCAATGCCCGCCAAATCGTAATTTAAAATTAACCGGGCGGTTCCCCCGCAAAAGGGGGATACAGCCCGTTCGTACATCGTTAACCCGATGAAAACATCTGACAAACTTGTGGGAGGGTAAACCAAATGCTTGAAAAAATCGAAAAGCCTGTGATCGAGACCGTTAAGTTAAAACCCGATGGAACCTATGGTATGTTTACACTTGAGCCTCTGGAATGCGGCTACGGCAACACACTTGGCAACAGCCTTCGTCGTGTACTGCTTTCATCGCTTCCCGGCGTTGCGGTAACGTCAGTCAAGATTGACGGCGTTCAGCACGAGTTTTCGACTATCCCCGGTGTTAAAGAGGACGTAACGGAAATTATCCTCAACATCAAGGGTCTCATTGCAAAAATGTATGGCGAATGCCCGAAAACAGTTTATATTGAAGCTGAGGGCGAGTGCGATGTTACTGCCGGCGATATAAAGACCGACAGTGAGATCGAAATTCTCGACCCCGGTATGCATATAGCTACCCTCGGTCCCGGAGCTAAGCTCTATATGGAGATCACTCTTGATAAGGGCAGAGGATATGTGTCTGCTGAAAAGAACAAGCAGCAGCTTCAGCCGGTAATCGGCATAATTGCTGTCGACAGCATTTATACACCTGTTTTAAAGGTGAATTATACAGTTGAGAACACCCGTGTAGGACAGCGCACCGACTATGACAAGCTAATATTAGAGGTTTGGACAGACGGTACGATTTCTGCAAAAGAGGCAGTCTCATATGCCGCTAAGCTTCTGGTAGATCATCTTCAGCCGTTCGTTGAGCTGTCCGATGAAGCTATACAGCCTGAGCTTATGGCAGATAAGAGTGAATCCGGCAAGGATAAGCTCCTCGAAATGACTATCGATGACCTTGACCTTTCCGTTCGTTCATTCAACTGCTTAAAGCGTGCAAACATCAACACTGTTGACGACCTTATCAATAAGTCGCAGGGTGATATGATGAAGGTTAGAAACTTAGGCAAGAAGTCGTTTGAAGAAGTCAGAGCAAAGCTCCAGTCTTTAGGCTTTGATCTTGCAAGCGACGATGACAATAATTGACAAGTGACTTTCAATTTGTCTGAAAGGAGAAATATCCATGGCAGGTTCAAGAAAACTGGGAAGAACCAGTGATCACAGAAAGGCTATGCTCAGAGGTATGGTAACACTGCTTCTTGAAAAGGGCAAGATTGTTACTACAGTTGCAAGAGCTAAGGAAGTTCGCAGTGCAGCTGAAAAGATGATCACTCTCGGCAAGGCCGGCACACTGCATACAAAGCGTCAGGTTTACAGCTACATCACTAAGGAAGACGTAGCTAAGAAACTGTTTGATGATATAGCACCCAAGTACGCTGACAAGAACGGCGGTTACACACGCATCATCAAGATCGGCCCCAGAAGAGGCGACGCAGCAGAAATGGCTGTTATCGAATTAGTTTAATTTGATATAATTAAATAGCTTACGCCCACCGAAAGGTGGGCGTTGTTGTTTACCGCAAGCACATTCAAGTGAAAAATCCGTGAAATTGTGCTTATAGACAAAATCCGCTTGAAATAGAGCGGATTTTATGTTAAAATAAAATAAGTATGTTATAAGCTACTCGATAGCAGGAAAGAGGTACAATTTGGATACATTTGGTGAACAGCTTGTTAAAAAGGCTACTACAGGCGCAGACTGGGCAAAGAGAATAGGTCTTACGGTGTTAGGGCTTGTTGTTGCGACAGTGCTTATGTGGCTTTCATTCTTTACAGGATTTATGGTACTGACGCTTATCTCGGTCGGAACGCTTTTCGGTCTGGTATGGCTTCTTACAGGAATGAGCTATGAATATGAGTACATACTCACAAATGACGATCTTGATATCGACAAGATAACAGGTAAAAGAAAAAGAAAGCGTCTTATCACGCTCAAGATGAATACAGTCGAAGAGTTCGGCATATATGACGGCACAAACGGCGCAAATGCCGAAGCTACAGTTATCGCATCGGACGGCACTAACATAAATGCATATTATCTTATTGCAAAACACAGGACGCACGGCAGAACGATGCTCATATTCTCACCCGATAAGCGTATGTCGGAGATGATACTTGACTCCCTCCCTTACAAAATCAAGCAGGAAGCAAAACAGCGCATTGAGTCGGCACAGCAGAACGCGGAATAATATAAAAGCCGATCGGAAGGACTGATAGCAACGATACGCGATAAGAAAAGTAAAATAAAAACGGCTTTATGCTGTGTGCTTACTGCGGCTGTCGTTGCGGTAAGCGCAGGTTGCGGCAGTGTCGACCTGACAATGAACGGCAGGAACAACAGTACGCAGGGCGGTCAACAGACGGCTGTAAGCGTTGTAAAGCCGATACAGACAACTGTCGAAACGACAACTGCTGTGACGACCACCACAACAGCGGCGACTACCGAAGCTCCCGAGCCTGAGCCGGTCTACGGCGATGATTTTGTAAGAAGCCGCGCGGCAATATGTTATGACCTTACGGAGGGCAAGATAATATATTCCAAGAACGCAGATGAGCTTGTGTACCCCGCAAGCACCACAAAGCTTCTCACAGCTCTGACGGCGATAGAATACACATCACCCGAGTATATATATTATGTCGGAAGCGAGCTTGAGCTTGTCGCGCAGGACTCAAGTATGTCATGGATAGCGCAGGGCTCTTCGCTTAGCAGAAACGCGATACTGACCGCTATGCTTGCCCCCTCCGGCAATGACGCGGCATATACCATTGCCGTAAATGTCGCAAGAAAAGTATACGGTGACGACATCAGTGACAGCGAGGCTGTGGCGTATTTTGCGGTGCTGATGAACGATTATGCCAAGAAGCTCGGAGCTGAGAACACCCATTTCACCGTTCCCGACGGTTACCATGACAATGACCATTATACAACGGCGTCCGATATGCTGAAATTTGCAATTGCGGCAACGCAGAGCAGTACAATATGCGATATTACCTGTCAGCCGCTTGCGATAGTGTATGATGAAGAGGGCGGAGTTCACAGCTGGGATAACGGAAACATACTTCTCACCGATACCACTATACCGTATGAGGTATACGGCTTCAAGACAGGCTTTACTGATGAAGCAGGTTTCTGCTTTATCGGTTATGCAGGTATGAACGATAAGAAGATTATTACGCTGACATACGGTTGTGAAGTTGAAAATCGCTTTGCCGATACCAAGAAACTTATGGATCTCGGCTTTGATATTTATGACGAAAATCATGACTACTACAGTGTAGCCGAATAAATAAGGAAGACAAAATGAAGATATTATCAATAGAAAGCTCCTGTGATGAAACCGCCGCAGCGATAACCGAGGACGGCAGAAAGGTGTTATCCTCTGTGATAGCAACGCAGATAGATGAACACAAGCTGTACGGCGGAGTTGTCCCCGAAATAGCCTCACGCAGGCACTGTGAAAATATCACAGGCGTGTGCGCAGAAGCGCTTGAAAAGGCAAATATGACGCTTGATAAGGTTGACGCGATAGCGGTGACAAATGCTCCCGGTCTTATAGGAGCTCTGCTTGTCGGAGTGAATTTTGCAAAGGGGTTGGCACTTGCCAAGGACAAGCCGCTTATTGCAGTGCACCACATAAAAGGTCATATAGCGGCGAACTACATAACTCACCCCGAGCTTGAACCGCCTTATCTGTGCCTTGTGGTATCGGGCGGTCACAGCCATATTGTAAAAGTAAACAGCTACACCGAGCTCGAAACTGTCGGCAAGACTACCGATGACGCGGCAGGTGAAGCGTTCGACAAAGCCGCAAGGGCAATGGGCTTTCCGTATCCCGGCGGTGTACATATCGACAGAGCGGCAAAGCAGGGTGACGCGAAGAAGTATAAGCTCCCCCGCCCCGCAACGAAAAATCCGTATGATTTCAGCTTCTCCGGACTTAAGACCGCAGTAATAAACCTTATCCACAACAACGAGCAGAAGGGCATCGAAACCGATGTCAATTCTCTCGCCGCTTGCTTTCAGGATACTATCACCTCCATACTTGCGGAAAAGTTTATGGCGGCGGCAAATGAGCTCGGTTATACAAAGCTTGCACTTGCAGGCGGCGTGGCGGCAAACTCGATGCTCCGCGATAAGCTGTCGGAGATGGCTAAAACCGGTGGCAAGCAGTTCTATATGCCCGATATATCGCTTTGCGGCGACAACGCGGCAATGATAGGCTGTCAGGGTTATTACGAATATCTCGCGGGAAATATTGCGGATATGTCGCTTAACGCATATGCTACAAAAAAACTGCATATGCTTTGATCAAAAACAAAAGAATATGATTTGAGCCACGGTTTTTCGCCGTGGCTCGTTTTGTACCCGTATATCAGTTTTCGGCGGCTTTGCCCGACTTTGCGTGACGTTTTATAAGCACCGCCGCAAGCAGTGAAGTAAACGGTACTGTCAGCACTATGCCTATAGTTCCCGACAGGCCCTGCATTATCTCAATGCATATGTTGTTTGAGTTTATCAGCTGATAATATGACAGGTCATAGCAGTAGTCGAGCATAAGCGTAATGATCGAACCGCCGACAAACGCAAGTATCAGCGTGTTTGACATCGTACCCATCATATCCCTGCCGACATTTATACCGCTTCTGAACAGCTCCGAAACGCCGAGCTCGGGTTTCTTCTCATGTATCTCATCAATAGTTGATGCAAGCGACATACCAACGTCCATAACCGCACCGAGCGTAGATATAAGTATGCCCGAGAATAGCAGTCCGCCTATATCTATCGGCACATTCTGACCGACAAACAGCAGGCTCTCAACTTCGGAAACATTGTAGCCGCTGATACCTGCAAGCTGTCCGAAAATAACCGCCAATATACCCGCCACAAGCACGCCGAACGCCGTACCTGCGATAGCGGCAACCGATTTTACATTTGCCCCCGCCACAAAGAATATCGTTATGACGGTGGAAAAAACGCATACAAGCGCCGCCGCCCAGAACGGAGAAAATCCTTTGTATACAAGGGGAAAATATACAAATACAGTCAGCACGAATGTAAGCGCAAGGCAGACAGCCGACTTAAGACCTTTCTTGCCGCCGACCAGCCACAGCATAAGTATGAACAGTACGATAAAGACGCACACGACATATTCCCTGTCGCGGCTGTAGACAGTAACCACAGGATCGCCGCCGTCATTGGCGCTGACGATCGCAATTACATCAAGTCCGACAGTACACGCCGCGCCGAAAAGATTACCGTTCGGGCTTATCGCACTTACGTCTTGCCCTGCGTAACTGCCTGTTTTGATATGAAGTATCACTTCCTGGTTTCCGTACCGCTCACCGTCCTCTTCAAGGTTATCCTTGGTTATTTCCTTTACGGTAGCCTTTTCAAACGTCCTGTTATAGGTGGATACAAGCTGTACCTTGTCAAATGAGTTCAGCATTATAATAAGCACCGTGCTGATTGCCAGTACAACTGCGGCGGATATATATCCTATTATTTTCTGTTTGGTCAGTTTTATTTTTGTCATTTACTTTTCCTTGTCCTTAATACAGCTATCCCCACTGCACAGGCGGTGGGGATAACCATAATTTTTATGTGGTTTTACTTGGAAGATTTCTTGAGCTTTTTGATTTCGGGAGCTATAACACCTGTAAGCACCATAGCGCTGAGTGCTGTAAGTGCCGCGAACGGAGCAACGGGTAAGGTGTTGCCGGTATCGGGGTTAGCAGGTTTTGTATCATTGTCGCTTGTTGTATCGTCTTTACTGTTGTCGTCAGTCTTTGTATCATCGGGCTTGCTTACATCGTCTGTGTTTGATGTATTCTTGTCGGAAGCTCCGGGCACATTTGTATCATCTTTACTTGTATCATCGGGCACGCTCGTATCGTCCTTGCTTGTATCATCAGGTTTGCTTACGTCATCAGATGTTGTATTATCAGGCTTGCTTATATCGTCCGATGTGTCATCCTTGCTTGTGTCATCATCGTCTGCGGGATCTTCGGGCTTTACCGTGAGAGCGGCAACTGCTTCGTTAAGATAAGCTGTAGCTTCTGCTATCGTATCGGAGGTCGACTCGTCGTTTGCGATAACCTCTTCGGCATTCTTTATGGCTTCGTTTACCTTGGCAACACTTTCTTTGGTGTACTGAGTGCTGTCTGCAATCTTGTTCTTTGCAGCTTCAACAGCCTCGGTAAGTGCGGAGTTGTCTGCTTTTTTCACGATAGTGTAAGCGGATGAGCCTTCAAGCACTTCGTTTGTATCGGCATCATATGTTGTGATTGTGATCGCCGTTTCTGTCATATTGATAACCGAGTAGCTGGGAGTCCATGTCTGACTTCTTTCGGCTATATAGTCCTGCCGTACGGGGATAAGCTCATAGAACTTAGAACCTGTTGATGAGTTAGCCTCCATATATACCGTACCCTCTGGGTCAACTATTGTGCCTGTAACAAGGTCGGAATTTATAATGTAGCAGTTGTTCTGGTCAAGGTAATCCTCGCCGTAAGCATTGCTCTTATCGTAAGCTGTGTGCTCCTTACCGTCGCCGCTTAGCTGATAGCTTCTTGAATATGTGTGGTCGTGACCCTGTAAAGCAACATCAATGTCAAACTCATCAAAGATAGGAGTAAGTTGTGTTCTTAAGATTATACCGTCTGAATCTGAATGATCAAGACCTGAGCCGTATATGTCCTGGTGGAACATCACAATTCTCCACTTCTTGTCCTCGTTTTCCTTTACAGCCTTTTCGATTACATTTCTGTGAGTAGCGCAGTTGTAGTTGTTTGTGTCGATTACGATAAACAGTGCGTCACCGTATGTATAATAGTAATCGGTACCTGCGTTTGTATGACCGAGCGCATATGTAGTATCATCAAGGTCAAACGAATTTGGTGTGTTGAAGTGATATGAGTACTGATAAGAACCGCTGTCGTGGTTGCCGATCGTAGTGGATACGGGCAGAGAAGCAAGAGCGGAAGCGTTGAGATATCCTGCATATTCATATTCTCTGTCGGCATAATTCACCTGGTCGCCTGCGCTTAACATAAAGCTTACCTCGGGGTGAGCGGTTGTAGCGTTTATAAGCGTCTTATTCCAGTTATAAGCGTCGTTTCTTGCGGCGATCTCATTCTTCATCGTTTCGTTTTCACTGCTTATCTGATTTTTGCACGCACCGATCTGCGGGTCGCCTACATAAAGGAATGAAAATGAGTCGGGGTCGCCTGTCTTTATGCCTTCGGCTTCCTGCCATTCACCGTTCTTGAATACCTGATAGTAATACTGAGTATCCTTTTCAAGATCCTTTACAGTTACCTTGTTTGAGTAGTAACCGTTCAGAGCCTCTATGGTTATTGTGACCTGTGTTCCTGTAAATTCTACAGCGTCTTTCATATCTTCTGTCTTTGCAATTCTTACCTTAGGCTGTTCTACAGTCTTTGAGTACCATGCAAAGCCGAGCTGTGTTTCGTCAGCGCCGAGGTTTACAGAAACCTTTTCATAGTCGTCCTTGATCGTTTCCCAGTCTGTCTTCCACTGTGTCCATTCGCTTGTTGCACCTGTTGAGCCGTCGTTCCAGTGTTCTGTAGCGGCATATGCTGTCAGAGCCGCACTTGATACCATAATAGCGGCAAGAGCGCCTGCCATTACTTTCTTTCCTGTCTTCATTTTGTTCATGATGATGTCCTTTCAAATGTTCGTTTTATTCCTCTTGTGTACAGACAGATTGTAACATCGGAACGGAAAATTAGTCACCAAAAGAAGTTAAAGAGTTTGTAAAATGTGAAAAAAGAAAAGGGACTGTAGTATAATAACCTCAGATATAAAATCCGTCGAAAGCGGATTTTGCCGTGCCTTGCACGGCTTGCGGAAAACCGCAAGTCTGAGAACATTTTACCGTCAAATCCTTTTGTCTGTAGACAAAAGCACGGCGTACCGCCGTGTCGGCTTACACCGACTTGATTTATTGTATAACGGCTTTGCGGTTTATCGCCGTGCTAAAAGCTTTAATCCTTAAAATAGCTCCTCGTAAGCCCTTCGTTTATAAATCCGTTTTTATCGTAGTAGTGCTGCGCGATAGTATTGGTAAGGGCTGTGTCGGTATCAAACCGTGTAATTCCTTTCTTGAACAGATCCGATCTCAACGCTTCCATACACATCGTACCTATGCCGTTTCCGCGCAGTTCTTCATTTGTAAATATCCAACGGAGATACGCCGTGTTACTAAGCTCAAGGAAATGCACCTCACAGCCGCCGACCGTAGCGTTATCAAGTAAAAAATCGCAGTAGCGCTGTCCGCCGACGGTTTCGTTATGCCATTCAAGCCTTACCGCCGTTTTGCATTCCGAGTTTAATGTCGATGAGTAAAAAACGTTCTCGTGTTCCGTTTGAAACCCGTTTTTTAAAAGCAACTCGTGTATGTGGCTGAATTTTTCGTACAGCTTTCCGTGTCGCGCATAGCAGGACATACCGAAATAATGAAAGAATGCGTAGATCCTGCCCGGGGTTTTAGCCGAAAGCTCATTCAACGCTTCTTTTATCAGGATATCTCCGACCTCCGCATTATCCTCCGGAAAGAAGAAGTTGCGTATTACCCGACAGGAAACGGTATCCGATATCTCTCCGCTGTCGTCAAAGCCGAATGCGGTCTTGCCGTACTGAATAAAACCGATAAGCTCATTGCCGTAATATGCTCCTTTGGTTTTAAGCTCGGAAAACAAAGTCTTTCCGTTGCCGTCAACATCATATAAATAGGACTTTTCCCACGTCTTATAGTCGGGCTTGTAATTATACGGAAACGCTGAATTCGTCATATATTCGTATATTCCTTTTGTGTTTTCAACTTGTCTGATCTCGATTTTCATTTTTTCTCCTTTCGATATCACATTTGATAGCAGTACCGCCTTATGTGACCTTTTATACTGTCGCAATCCGCAGATAAGTCCGCATCACCCCTCGCTTGACCTCTTTATATATAACCTCTCCGTCCGCGTATTCTCGCAGAAATATCTGTCGTGCTCCGCAAGTAGCATTGTCGGCGTATTCGCACCGAGCAGCCGTTCAAGCTGTATCCTCGAAATGATATCCACGAAATTCAGCGGCTCGTCCCATATATAGAGGTTTGCGGGCGTGGCAAGACTGCCTGCTATAAGCACCTTCTTTTTCTGTCCCGCACTTAGATTTTCCGTTCGACCGATAAGCTCCTTGCGGGAAAAACCGAGCTTTGCGAGTATCGCACGGACAAGCTCGGCGTCAACACCCAGTCGCTCGGAAAGCTCGTCAAGCGTTCCGATAAGTCCCGCCGTATCCTGCGGCAACACCGATATTTTAAGCCCGGGCGCTTTTGCTATACTTCCGCTGTAGCTTATATCCGCACCTGCGATTATTTTAAGAATTGTCGATTTTCCGCAGCCGTTCGCTCCCGACAAACACAGCCTTTCGCCGTCGGACAGAGAGAATGAAACAGGCTCGCATAAAGCGTTGCCGTCATAGTACGGCACAAGGTTCTGCACCGAAAGCACCGTTGCCGATCTTGCCCTTATCGAAGGGATCTTCAGCACATCGATATATTCGCGGTTTTTCAGCAGCTCCGATTTCTCGTCTATAGCCGACTGCCTGCGGTTTTCGACAGCTTTCATACGCTTCATAAGGGCTTTCGCCTTAGCTCCCTCAATGGCTCTTCTGTCGAGCGACTTTTCGGTTTTTGTCGGATCGATCCCTATCTTTCTGCTTTCCGCAGTATCAGCCCATTTCTTACTGCGTTCTGCGGCGGCTTTGAGATGACCTATCTCGCTTCTTAGCTTTTTGTCACGCATAAGCTCGTTTGCTTCTCTGCGGTCAAAGTTTTCTTTCCACACACTGTAGTTTCCGCTTATTACCTCGGTGTCACTGCGGTTTAGCGACAGTATATGGTCGGTGCATTTGTCAAGCAGATCACGGTCGTGGGACACAAGTATAAATCCGCTTTTTGCTTTAAGATAGTCGCCGATCACCTCTCTTGCTTCAAGGTCAAGGCAGTTGGTCGGCTCGTCTATCAGCAGGAAAGCATTGTCACGCAAAAACAGCAGACACAGTAACAGCCTTGTCTGCTCGCCGCCTGACAGTGTACTAAACGGTCTGTACAGAATGTCGCAGTCCGTTCCTATATACGACAGCTCGCGGATAACTTCCCACTCTTCGACCCCGGGACATATCACCCCGATAAGCTCACTGCCTGTCATGCTCTTGTCCTCTACATCAAACGGGAAGTAGAGGAATTCTGCCTTTGTGCTCACCGCGCCGCCGTTTGCAAGCTCACCCGTCAACAGCTTCAGAAGAGTGGTCTTACCTCGTCCGTTCCTGCCGATAAGTCCTGTTTTCCATGTTGTGTCAAGCGTGAATGACACGTTCTCGTATACGGCTTCATCACAGCCGTCATAGTAATAGGTCAAATTGTTTACACTGATCATAGACATAATATCATACCCCTTTCTGTATCAAAAAAGCCGCAGGAACATACGCTCCTGCGGCTTTAAGACCTACCTTGCCCGCAATACGGCAGACAAAAGGGTACAAATTAAGACCGAAAGCAATACATTCCTGCATTGCAGACACGAAGAACCAAGCCCATTTCATCGCATAAAGCGGCAAGGGCTGTAAGGGTATTTCGTTCTGCTTTTATCAGGAATTTGTACGCATTGCATTCGATCCTTTCATTTTAGATTTTGATAATATACAGCTTGTTGAAAAACCAATATATCTTTTAAAAATGGGGTTTGGGGCGTAGCCCCAAGCGGGGTGAGGGCGGCAGCCCCACACTTAGCCCCGGCACGGATGCCGGGCGTGTATGCACAAAGGCTTTGCACGAAGCAAAGCCAACCAAGCATACACAGCCTTTCCCCGGGGAAAGGGGTTTGGGGTTTCGGCAAGGATGCCGATATAGAACGCCCAAAGGCTTTGCACGACGCAAAGCCCACAAAGCGATCTTAAAGGGATAGAGAATTTACTCTATTTTATAAAACAGATTTTTTCACAACTGTAATATTGTATCTTCCGATACAAGCGAATTATAACACAGATTACTTAATTTGTCAAGCCTTACAGGTAAAATTCTTTCCTGCGTGTGGCAAAATACGGCTTTGCGTTTCTGATACGTGTCGCTTCACCAAGGTCAATATCGCAGGTGAGCAGGGTTTCTTCAGCGCCCGCTTTTGCTATTACGTTGCCGTTCGGGTCGCAGACTATCGACTCACCCGCAAAGGTGAGTTTGCCCTCCGTGCCTACGCGGTTGCACATAGCTATGAACACACTGTTCTGCATCGCCTGAACCCTTACCTCCCACTCGAACATTTCCATAGGTTCGGTAGTGATATTGGCAGTGGGGATAATTACCAGCTGTGCACCCATCAGTACGCAGGTGCGTATGCTTTCGGGCAGATGTCGGTCATAGCAAATGACAATTCCTACCTTTCCGTGCGGCGTGTCGAAAACCTTGAAGCCGTCGTCGGACGGAGTGTAATAATCCTGCTCGTAAAAATTTTCAGCTTGTGCAATATGCACCATCTTTGCAGCATTATTGTGCAATTGCACAACGTCTGCAACGAAACAACAGTCATAACATTTGCCGTCAATTTTCATGTAAACATTCGGCACTATGCAGGCATTTATTTCCTTTGCCTTGTCAATAAATGCCGTCACATACGGCGAGTCCATCTCCACAAGATATTTGCTTGCATCTCTCTTTTCATACTGCGAAAAGAACGGCGAGAGCACTGTTGCCGATTTCGCCTTTATTGACGGAATTTTCAGCGTATCTATATATTCACGTTTTTTCAGCAATTCCGGTTTTTTTAAATTATTGTATCGCAGAAAATAAAAAACATATTTTGAAAAAAATCACAAAATAGCATTGACATATTTTAGATGTTATGTTATAATATGAAAAAACGGTAATTAAGCTCAGTTCGCTAAAAAGACCAGCTATAAAAAGT
>DJPL01000030.1 GCA_002437415.1 Ruminococcaceae bacterium UBA6413
CTTATGCTTGCCCGCAATATCGGCAGTACAGTGCCGAAATCCGAGCTTTATGAAAACGTATGGGGAGTGCCGTACTCCGACAGTTCAAGTGCACTTTTCACAGCGGTTTCACGGCTTAATAAAAAGCTGGACGAAAAAAACGCAGATGTCGCTATTACCTATGAAAGAGGTAAGGGATACGCGTTGGAAAAGATATAGGGTATAAAAAACCGCCCACGGAACACTCCGTGAGCGGTTTTATATATTCTGTTGTAATTATCAGTTTGCAACGATGTTTACAAGCTTGCCGGGAACGACTATCTCCTTGCGGATCGTCTTGCCCTCAAGCGACTTTGCGATAGCTTCCTTTGCGAGTTTCAGCAGTTCGTCCTTGTCGGCGGCTGTAGGTACGTTTATACGGGCCTTTATCTTGCCGCAGAGCTGAACAACTATCTCAACGGTGCTGTCAACGCAGAGCGCCTCATCGTATGTTACC
Source organism: Ruminococcaceae bacterium UBA6413 (assembly GCA_002437415.1). Lineage (GTDB taxonomy): Bacteria > Bacillota > Clostridia > Oscillospirales > Ruminococcaceae > Ruminiclostridium_E. The sequence goes on from DJPL01000030.1 coordinate 476, forward strand.
CACTGAGCTTCGTTCAGTATGCCGTAGCCGAGCGAGTTGTACATTTCCTCGGTGATGTGGGGAGCAAAGGGGTTGAGGAGTATCAGCAGTGACTTCATCTCGGCGTCGTTTATTTTGCCGTTTGCGGTGATCTCGTTGATAAGCGACATCATAGCGGCAATAGCCGTGTTAAATCTCATCTTTTCGATATCTTCGCTGACCTTCTTTATGGTCTTGTGCATTGATGTTCTCAGCTCGTCTGAGTATTCATCGCCGCGTACAAGTATATTCTGAAGATTCCATACACGGTCGAGGAAACGCTTACAGCCCTTCATACTGCTGTCATTCCAGGGAGCAGCCTGCTCATAGTCGCCCATAAACAGTACATATACACGCAGAACGTCTGCACCGTATACGTCAACTACATCGTTCGGGTCGATTACGTTGCCTCTTGACTTACTCATCTTCTCGCCGTCAGGACCTAAGATAAGACCCTGTGCGGTACGCTTTGCGTAAGGCTCGGGAGTGGGAACTTCGCCGATGTCGTAAAGGAACTTGTGCCAGAAGCGTGAGTAGATCATATGACGGGTAACGTGCTCCATACCGCCGTTGTACCAGTCAACAGGCATCCAGTATTTAAGCGCTTCCATAGATGCAAATTCCTTGTCGTTGTTAGGATCGCAGTAGCGCAGGAAGTACCAGCTTGAGCCTGCCCACTGGGGCATTGTATCGGTTTCTCTGCGCGCGTCCTTGCCGCACTTGGGGCACTTGCAGTGCACGAATGAATCTATCTTTGCGAGCGGACTTTCGCCGTCCTGACCGGGCTGGAAGTTCTCAACGGGGGGAAGCTCCAGAGGTAACTGGTCATAGGGCACGGGAACAATTCCGCAGTCAGGGCAGTGTACTATCGGGATAGGCTCGCCCCAGTATCTCTGACGGTTGAACGCCCAGTCCTTCATCTTGTACTGTACGCCTTTTTCGCCGCAACCGAGTTTTGCGAGTACGCCGAGCATCTTTTCGATAGCGTCCTTCTTATTGGTGATGCCGTTGAGCTCGCCTGAGTTTACCATCTCGCCGTCGCCTGTGTAGGCTTCCTTGGAGATGTCGCCGCCCTTAATTACTTCGATTATGTCGATGCCGAACTTCTTTGCAAATTCGTAGTCACGGGTATCGTGAGCGGGAACTGCCATAATAGCGCCTGTGCCGTAGCCCATCATTACATAGTCTGAAATGTATATCGGGATCTCCTTGCCTGTAACGGGGTTTACTGCGGTAAGACCGTCTATCTTAATACCTGTCTTGTCCTTGACAAGCTGTGTTCTTTCAAACTCACTCTTCTTACTGCATTCAGCCTTGTAAGCGTCAAGGTCGGCAATATTCTTTATAGAATTTCTGTACTTCTCAATTATGGGGTGCTCGGGAGCGATAACCATAAATGTTACGCCGTAGAGCGTATCGGGACGTGTTGTATAGATACGCAACTTCTCGTCATTCTCCTTGATAGAGAAGTTCACGAATGCGCCTGTAGACTTGCCTATCCAGTTCTGCTGTTGGAGCTTGATGTTCGGCAGGTAGTCAACGTCCTCAAGTCCCTGTAACAGCTTGTCCGCATATTTTGTGATACGCAGATACCATACTTCCTTGGTCTTCTGTACTATCTCGCTGTGGCAGATGTCGCAGTGACCGCCCTGTGAGTCCTCGTTTGACAGGACAACTTTACAACTCGGGCAGTAGTTTACGAGCGTCTTATCCCTGAATACAAGACCGTGCTCGAACATCTTGAGGAATATCCACTGTGTCCACTTGTAGTAACGCTCTTCGGTGGTATCTATCACTCTTGACCAGTCGAATGAGAAGCCTACGCGCTTTAGCTGGTTGGTGAACTTTACTATGTTGTTGTCGGTTACCTTACGAGGGTGAACGCCTGTCTTGATAGCGGTGTTCTCGGTGGGCAGACCGTATGCGTCAAAGCCTATGGGGAACAGTACATTGTAGCCCTGAAGTCTTCTCTTGCGGCTTACTACCTCAAGACCCGAATAAGCCTTGATATGTCCGACGTGCATGCCTGCACCGGAGGGGTAGGGGAATTCTACAAGAGCATAGAACTTCGGCTTTGTACTGCCGTTTTCAGCCTTGAAGGTCTGATGATCGTCCCAGTATTTCTGCCACTTGCTCTCTATGGCAGAAAAGTCATACTTTTTCTCTTCCATGTTACGAGTTGTCCTTTCATACGCCCGATATGGCGGTATAATTCAATTTCAACCTTAATTATAATACAATAGCGGCGGTTCTGTCAAGTTAAGATGTGCAAAGTGCAGTTAAGTAATATAAAGTGTAAATTCTCAAAGGCAAATTTGAAGCGGCACATTGCCGCCCGCCGTTTCGCTATCCTACAGATAACTCAATCAATTTCAAAGGCGGAATTTGAAGCGGCACACTGCCGCCCGCCGCTTGACAATTGGGGGGAAACGTGATATACTACACTTATATAAAACCGTTGACCGAGAGTAGTAATATCGGCAGAGATACAACAGAGAGCCGCAACAGCTGAGAAGCGGTGTATTTATCCGATACGAATGGACTTGCGAGGGCAGACCGAAAGCGATGAGCGAGTAGTTTCTGACGGAAGACTCTGACCGTGACACAGAGAGCGCATTTTTATGTGCGTACAATAAGGTGGCTTGCAGATACGGCTTCTGTTCCTTATTCGGAACGGGAGCTTTTTATTTAAGCCGATAAATGAAGAGGTATTTTATGAGCAAGATAATTTTAACAGGCGACAGACCGACAGGCAGACTTCACATAGGTCACTATGTAGGTTCACTCAAGCGCAGAGTGCAACTGCAGAACACAGGCGATTTTGACGACATCTACATTATGATCGCCGATGCGCAGGCGCTGACCGATAACTTCGACAATCCCGAAAAGGTGCGCAGTAATATAGGCGAGGTAGCCCTTGACTATATGGCGGCAGGACTTGACCCCGCTAAGTCGACAATATTCATTCAGTCTATGATACCCGAGCTCACCGAGCTTACATTCTACTATATGAACCTTGTTACGGTGTCGAGATTACAGCGTAACCCGACCGTTAAAGCCGAAATTACCATGAGAAACTTTGAAGCAAGCATACCTGCGGGCTTCTTATGCTACCCCATAAGCCAGACTGCCGACATTACGGCGTTCAAGGCGACTACCGTTCCCGTAGGCGAGGATCAGATGCCTATGCTCGAACAGGCAAAGGAGATAGTCCACAAGTTTAACTCCATCTATGAGCCTGTACTTGTCGAGCCCGAAATACTCCTGCCCGAAAACGAGGCTTGTATGCGTCTGCCCGGTACTGACGGCAAGGCGAAGATGAGTAAGTCGCTCGGCAACTGCATTTACCTTGCAGACAGCCCCGCCGATATCAAGACAAAGATAATGAGTATGTTTACCGACCCGCTCCACATTCAGGTTTCCGACCCCGGTCATATCGAGGGTAACACGGTGTTCACCTACCTTGACGCATTCTGCACAGATGAGCACTTTGAACGTTATCTGCCCGATTATAAGAACCTTGATGAGCTGAAGGAACACTACAAGCGCGGCGGTCTTGGCGATATGAAGATCAAGAAGTTCCTGAACAATGTAATGCAGGAAGAGCTTGAACCTATAAGACAGCGCCGTGAAGAGCTTGCAAAGAATATGGACTATGTTTATGACGTGCTGAAGAAGGGTACTGAGAAAGCCCGTCAGTGCGCGGCTCAGACTATGGGCGAGGTCAAGAAGGCTATGAAGATCGATTATTTTGATTAAGTATCGATAGGGAATATGAAAACAGCCGGATTTGTTTTATCAGGACAAATCCGGCTGTTTATTATTCTGCTATTTTACCGTCTGAAATGCGGATAATGCGGTCGCATTTTTCCGCAAGCTGATTATCATGTGTTACTATGATTATCGTGCGGTTATCGTTGCGGTTAAGGTCGATGAGAAGGGAAAGAACATCGTTTCCTGTCGCAACGTCAAGGTTGCCTGTAGGTTCATCACAAAGAAGAACCGAGGGGTTGTTGACAAGAGCTCTTGCAATGGCGACACGCTGTTGCTGACCGCCCGAAAGCTCTGACGGGTATCTGCCGAGCAGATCTTTAACTCCCAGCTTGCTTACCGTATCCGAGATATCGGTTTTGCTGTTTTTGGCGAGCTTTGCCGGAAGGAGTATGTTTTCCTTTGCGGTGAGCTCCGGGATAAGGTCGTAAAACTGGAACACAAAGCCGATCTTGTTCAGCCTGAAATCTGCCAGCGCCTTATCGCCGAGCTTTGTTATGTCGGTGTCATCATAGTAAATGCTGCCGTCTGTTGCTTTATCCAGTCCGCCGAGTACATTGAGCAGAGTGGTTTTTCCGCTGCCGCTTTTACCTGTTATTGCGACAAGCTCTCCGTCGTCTATGCGGATATCGAGGTTGTTTATGGCGGCTACGGCGTTTTCGCCTTTGCCGTATATACGGGTAAGCCCTGTTGTTTTGATCATTGCCTTTTCCTTTCCTCGTTCAATTGAACAGATATTTCAGATGTGAATTTTTTTGTTGAAAGCAGAGTGAGTATAACCGTTATTATCGAAATGACAATAAAAATTACGACAAGCGGCTTTATAAGCGGAACCGTCCAGGGTACGTCATGTAGAAAACAGTAATTCATAATATCCGCAGCTATATCGTCCTGAGCGGACTCTTTCAAATAAACGACCTTGTCATACATCATGCCTGTAAAGAGCTCTACTCCGTAAGCGGCAAGTCCTGCGATAACGGTTGATATGACCGGTATTCTGAGGTTTGAGATGAACAGCTTTCTTCGTATCCGTGAAAGCGGTGTTCCCAAAGCACGGAGTACGGATATCTCGTATGACCTCATTCTGATTTTAAGTCCGATACAGCTGAAATAAGCCGCAAAGCCGAGAAGCGACATTATAACAATTGTTGCGGCTGTTCCCGATAATCGTTCGAATTTGTCTATAAATTCCTGCATTTTCATCTCGCTTAAATTATCACGGGTCATACCGGCAGTTGTCGGAACAAGTCCGCCGTCAATATCGGTCGGTGAATAAATGCTGCTGTACACAGCTCCGGGGAAGCCTGAAGAAGCCGCACCTGCGGCAGTGGTCAGCAGAAAATATCCGCTGTTTTCCTGTTCTTTGAAGCCAAAATCGAGAAGATAATCAAGCGTTTTATCCGTCAAGCCGTCAAGCGTGAGCGTTGCACCGATTTTGAAGGTGTGTTCGGTTACATTACCGATGCCGTAGCCTGTGTCGTTCGCGCCGAGTGCCATTATCTCAATGCTGTCGCCTTCCTTATATACGTTGCGGTCATAGTCCCGCACCAGAATGATCTGTTCTCCGCTGTTAAGTGCGGAAATGTCGGGCATACCGCCGGAAATGCATGAAGAAAGTGCTTTCAGCGTTTTTTCATCGGCAAGTCTTATCGGAATGTTGTAGCAGTATTTGTCACCGATACCGTCCGAGTCGAAAAAGCTTTTGTATTGTTCATCCGAAGCCGCCGCAATGCTTTCTTTCATACTGTCATCTGTCTGTAGTCTTGTTTTGCGGTTGTCGTTGTAGGCGAAGGTTTCACTGTCGCACACGGCAAAGGTATTTCCGATATAGCCGAATGATAAGGCGTCGGGGAAGCTTTCCGTGTCCTTATCGGATAAGCCGGCGGTATAATTTAAATTCGCTATTTTAAGACTGCGGTTCTCCTCTGTACCGAGTGACATTACCGATATAGGGTCGCAGTGCAGATAATCGGCTATTCCGTACTCATCCATGTCAAGCCAACCGGCATAATAAACGGGCGGAAAATCAAAATTAAGATAATTATGATATTCCTTTCCGTCACGGGTGTATCGCATATAACCGAGAGTAGTTCCGAATACTATCAGCGACAGAGCAACAGTCTGTATAAGAGTTATACCTTTACTGCTGAGAGCGCGTGAGATCATACTTCCTGCCGAGCCCGAGCAAGGCAACAATCTTTTCTTTTGCTTTTTGGACGAAAGTACGACAGGCATAAACACAAGATATCCCAGAGCAATTGTGATCGCCGAGAATATAACGGCAATTACAATAGGCTCGGCAGTTGCACCGAGAACAATGGGGTTGGTTGTAAAGCCGCTGTATGGCTTCATACCCGTAAATTCGACGCGGACTGAGAATATAAGAATATAGAACAGTATGCCGAGAGCTATTCCGAGTACCGTCTGAACTATAAAAAGCATAACGGCTTCTGTTGCGTACATAATAACGCTTTTTGATTTTGAAAAGCCTATGTTGCGCAGGAGACGGTCGGTATTTTCACGCTCTTTGAAAACTATATTGAGCATACAGATAAAAGACAATACAGCGATCAACGCACATATAGACGACATGATGATCAGCCAGAACGTATTTGCGTTGGTAAGATGCTGTTTACTCGCAATATCTTTTCCGTGGGAGTTTGAATAATAGTGCAGAAAGACAATATCATCACTTCCCGGTGGATAGCTTTCTTCAAGCTTTGTAACAAACTCCCTTTCGGAAATGCCAAAAACGTAATAATTATCTTCTTCGTCGTATGTTGTAACGCCTTCGCCTGCGTACAGATCAACAGTGTAGCTTGCCGCGGGAGCGTCTGACGGCTTTCCGACGTATATAAGGGGAAGAGGCTCAGGTGGTACTCCGCAGCCTTCATAATATTCGACATTTTCACATAATGATCTTCTATAATAGCCTTCTCCGATAATGCCTTTAAGAATATATTGCTTGCCGTTTATTGTTATGCTGTCACCGCTTTTCCCGAGATAACCGACACTTTCGAGGAGCGACTGCGCAACTGCGGCTTCATTTTCCGAAACAGGCAACGAACCGCTTACCATAGGAATGTGCAGTAAATTGTAGCCCATCTCTGTAGTATAGCCGTAGGCGCATTCGTTACCGTAAAAATCGACTTTTCCCGGTACGGTTACGGTTTCGTGTATACAGTCTGCGTCGGCAGGAATCAGCTCACTTTTTAAATCATCGGAAACGCTGAGAATAAGATCATATTTTCCGAACGAGTCGTACCATAATTCAACCTCCTGATTGATTCCTTCACGAATGAAAAGAAAAACCGTGGTGATGATCGCGGTAAGCAGCAGTCCGGAAAACAGAAGTGCAAAAGCGGTGCGTAAATGTTTTCTCCAGTATTTGCAGAGAATATAGAAATTACAGGACATATTTTACCTCGTCAGATAATTATGCTTCTTTATCGGCGGCATCTGCGTAACATATGATAACAGCTCCTTTTGAGCTTGTTGGTTCAGATTTAGAGACAACTCTGACAGAATATTTTCCTGTCGGAAGAGTTATGTCTCTGGACAGCGTGGGCATTCCGACTGAAGCCTTAGGTATATCAATGGTGGCGACGGGAGCGTCTTTATCAGTTATGCCTCCGTCTGTGCCTTGCTTGCATATTTCAAATCTTGCACCTGAATAGCTTGCTCCGCCAAATTTGAATGTAACAACTTTTCTACCGGTTATTGCAAAGCCATCGCATGCGAAGTTGCCATATTTATACTCATTTCTTCTTCTATTTTGCGAATCAGTAAAATTACCGTCTACGTCATATGAATATGTAACTTTGACCTTTGAACCGACTTTGGTGACTTTAGTCATGTTTACGTTTCCGTCCGCACTCGCGCTATAGGAGAGTATGCCCGAGAATAAGATTGCTCCTGATAATAATGTGCTTAAAGCTTTTTTGATTGATGATTTCATAATAAACCTCCGTGTAAATATAAATTGTAGTATTCTGAATACTATCAAAAGTATAGCACGGAAAAAATACGGTGTCAACAGCAAAACAGCATCGTATTATAAAAAATATAATATTTTGTGAATAACTGACAATATTATTTGCTGCAAATTGGTTGTAATTAACAAAATCGGTTTTCGCTATCAGAATTTATCCGCAAAGTAAGCGATTACCGACATTTCTTTGCCTGTTCCTTTGTCAATGCCCTTTACGGTTATACCCGACAGGTTCATAAGCTCGCCTACGCGCACCTCCGTCAGGTCACAGCGCATTACATCCTTGCCGAGGCAGACAAGCACAAAGTCGCCGTCCATAATGTTCACCGCGCCGTTTTCGCCTAGACGTATCTCCTTATATGTATCGGGGTCGCGCATGGTAACGTATTTCAGCGGCCTTTTGTCAAGCCGCGTCATATCCTTTACCGACATTGTATCTTTGGGTCGTTTGTTTTTACCGAACATAATATCACCTTATACACAGAATTTTTATTCAAGTATAACCCCGCGGCGGTGCTTTGTCAACTTCCACAAAATAGCTTATTGCAGAAAATATAAATATTATTTATTTTTACATCGGATTTTTAAAAAAAGTTACAATATTATTACAAATCGCCCAAAACCGTTGACATTGAGCGGTTTTTAAGTTATTATATAGTAGCTGAATTATAGATAAATATCGCCTGCGAAAGGCGGTTATACATAAAACTTTGCGAGGAGAAGATCCTCTTTTGAAAGGAATGTCTGAATGACAGAGATAAACAGACTGTGCTTAGGCTGTATGAATGAGAAAGAGAGCAACGGACCGTGCGAGAAGTGCGGCTACAGCAATGACGCGCCTTATCTGCCGTCATATCTTGCACCGGGAACGGTGCTCAACGACCGTTATATCGCGGGAAAGCTTCTCAGCTACAACGGCGAGGGAGCTACATATATCGGCTTTGACAAGGTGACCGGTACAAAGGTCACGATAAAGGAATATATGCCCGATACACTGTGCTCACGCAAGAAGGGCGATCCGCAGATAGTAGTAGACTCTAATCAGCTCCCGCTTTACAAAACGTATATGTCGGAGTTTGTGGAGCTCAACAAGGCACTGCTCAAAGCGCGTTCAATGACGCACATACAGACGGTGCTTGACATTTTCCCGCAGAACAACACGGCGTATGTAATATTCGAGTACATAAACGGCATTACGCTGAAAAATTATCTTGCCAACTGCTCGGGCGAGCTTACATGGGACAGGGTAAAGGAGCTTTTCCCTCCGATACTGACAACTCTCAGCCTTGTGCACTCCGCAGGGATAATCCACCGCGGAATAAGCCCGCAGACTATACTTGTAACGGAGAAGAACGAGCTTAAGCTCATCGACTTCCAGATAAGCGCGGGAAGAACCACAGGCACGGAGATCGCCTGCGAGATGTACCCCGGCTATTCCGCTCCCGAACAGTATTCGTCCGCAGAGTGGCAGGGCACATGGACAGACGTATACGGCATATCCGCTACGCTGTACAGAGTGCTGACGGGCTGTGCGCCTACCGAGTCAATTTCAAGGCTCGGAAACGACAACTGCCCCGAGCCTATGGTAATAAACAGAAATGTGCCGAGCCACGTTTCCAAGGTCATAATGAACGGTCTGAAGCTCAACACCTCAAACCGTATACAGACTATAACAGAGCTTGTTGTAAAGCTGTTTGAACAGCCTAAGTTCAATACCGCCGAGCAGGAGCCTGTACGCCCGGTCCAGCGTGTAAAGCGCATTGAGGTCACAGAAGAGCCTGAAAAAGCGCCCACGCAGAAAAGCACAAGCGCTAAAGGCAAGAAGAAAAAGCAGAGCAACAAGGCGGCGATAATAGCAACGATAATCGTGTGCGGCGTTATAATCATAGGCTTTGGTATCGCTATCGCGGTGCTTGCAATGACAGACGATAACGCAAGCTCGTCATACGACCCGAACTATTACTCCGCACCCGAGAGCACGACAGCTTCAAGCGTTCCGGAAACGACTACCGCCTCAACAACGGTATCCTCAGATACGATGCCCGATATCGTGTACGGTTGCCCGACATTCACAGGCGCGCTGTTTACATCTATACAGGACACATATAACTTTGTCAAGATAAATGCCGAGTACAAGTTTGACGATACAGTAGCAAACGGCATAGTAATAAGCCAGAGCATTGAGCCCGATACCGAGATTACGGCGGGCACGGAGATAAAGCTTGTAGTCAGCAAGGGTCCTTCATCTATAGCGCTCCCCGATTATACGGGACTTAAGGTCGACGAGTATACCGCTATACTGTCGCAGAGAAACGTGAAGTTTGAAAAGAAGGAAACAAGCGATACGAACGGTGTCAAGGCGGGATATGTTGTCAAGTGCAGTAAGAAGGTCGGCGAAAAGGTCGATGTTGAAAATTCCGAAACGGTAACTGTATATTACGCTAAGGCAGGAGCTGACAGCGATACATCTTCCAAAACGTCCTCGGGAGCTTCTTCCTCGTCCGCGGCTGAGAGCTCGTCTGAGTCAAAAGCAGACTAAAATTAAAAATTCATGTATTGTCGCAGAGCTTGCAGAGGGCTCTGCGGCAATTGCTGTATAATGTATAAAATACCGAAATAAAGAAACGGAGAGTAAAAATGGATCTCACAGAGATAAGAAAAGAGATCGACGCTACAGACGATGAAATACTGAGATTGTTTCTCAAGCGTATGGAGCTGTGTGTCGGAGTTGCAAAGTACAAGAAAGAAAATAATATGCAGGTGTTCCAGGGAAAGCGCGAGCAGGAGATACTGGAACGTATAAAGAGCGAAGCGCCCGAGAATATCTCCGAGGGTGCGGGACAGCTTTTCACCTGTATTATGGATATATCAAAGTGCTTACAGCAGAGGATACTTGCGGACGCACCGACACCTAAGTTTGCGAGCCCGAAAACAGGTGCAATGAGGATAGCCTGCCCCGGTACTGCGGGCAGTAATACCGAAGAGGCATCGGTAAAGCTGTTCCCTGAGTCCGAGATAGACTTTTATCCCGACTTTTCGGACGTGTTTGAGGCGGTCGAGAACGGAAGCGCCGATTACGGCGTTCTCCCGATAGAAAACAGCACTGCGGGAGATATAAGACAGACCTATGACCTGCTTGCAAAGTACAATTTCTACATCTGCAAGCGTACTCAGATAAAGATAAATCACTGCCTTGCGGCAAAGCCCGGAGCGGATATAAAGACTATATATTCGCATGAGCAGGCGCTCAAGCAGTGCTTCGGATTTTTAAAGGAAAACCCCGCAAGACAAGTGCCCTATACAAACACGGCGCTTGCCGCAGAAATGGTCGCAAGCAGTGACGATAACACGATAGCGGCGATATGCTCGGAGAGATGCGCAAAGCTGTACGGACTTGATATAGTAAAGCGCGACATTGCGGATAACCCCGACAACACAACGCGCTTTATCTGTATAGCAAAGCGCCCCGAGGTCACTCCCGATGCGGATATAATCTCGATCTGTATGTCACTGCCGCATACCACGGGTTCGCTGTACAGAATGCTTATCCGTTTTGCGCTGTACGGACTGAATATCACAAAGATAGAGAGTGCGCCTGTGCCTCAGGCAAAGCAGGACATAAAGAGGGAAACGTTTGACGTTGTATTCTATCTCGACTTTGAGGGCAATGCGCTTGACCCCGAGGTGGTAAGGCTTATGACCATACTTGAGGAAGAGATGAAGTACTTTAAATTCCTCGGAAACTACAAGCATTTTGACTGATCGTAAAGGAGCGGTATGTTTACGAGCGCGGTTATACTTGCCGCAGGAAGCGGCAGGCGAATGGGTTTTGACAAGATAACGGCTGGGCTTCACGGCAAGGCGGTCATACTGTACAGTGTGGAGCGGTTCATCGAAAGCAACGCCGATGAGATAATAATAGCGGCAAGCGAGGATAATATCGCAAAGATCACGCGGCTTGTCGGGGACAATGTGAGCACGGATAAGCCGATAAAGATAGTTACGGGCGGAGCGACACGCTTTGAGTCGGCTCTGAAGGCCGTAAAGCTCACATCGGATAAGTGCGATGTCGTATCGATACATGACGGAGCAAGACCTTTTTTAACAGCGGAGCTTGGCGATAAGGTCGCACAGGCGGCATATGAGCACGGCGCGGCACTGGCGGCGGTAAGAGCAAAGGATACCGTCAAGGTGTGCGAGAACGGGGAGGTGACCACTACCCCCGACAGAAGCACGCTGTGGCTTGCTCAGACACCTCAGGCGGCAAGAAAGGCGGATTATCTTGCGGCGGCGGAAAAGCTCAATGTCAATGACGCAAGGATAACGGACGACGCATCGGTCATGGAGCTGTACGGCATAAAGCCGTTTATCGTCGAGGGAAGCTACGACAATATAAAGCTTACTACAAAAGAGGATATCACAATGGCTGAAAGTATTGTAAACAAGGGAGGAACACCTAAGCTTCGTGTGGGTCACGGCTATGACGTGCACAGGCTTGTAAGTGGCAGAAAGCTGATACTTTGCGGCGTGGAAGTGCCTAATAAGGATAACATAGGACTTCTGGGGCACAGCGATGCGGACGTTGCGGTACACGCGCTTATGGACGCTATGCTCGGTGCTGTGGCGCTTGGAGATATAGGACGGCATTTCCCCGACAGCGACGACAGATACAAGGGTATCAGCAGTATGCGGCTTCTTGAACACGTTGTAAAGCTGCTTGATGAAAAAAACGCGCACGTTACAAATGCGGATATAACAATAATTGCGGAAAAGCCGAAGCTGGCACGGTTCATACCCGATATGCAAAGGAGCATAGCGGCGGCGCTGAGCCTTAACATGGACGATATTAACATTAAGGCGACTACCGAGGAGGGGCTAGGCATAGCGGGCGAGGGTATAGCCGCACACGCTGTCTGTATGGTGGAAAAGCTTGGCTGAAATGTAAAGTCAGGAAGAAATAATTGCAAAAATTTCATAATTAAATAAGCACTGCGAAATGATAAAGGCTTCGCAGTGCTTTTATTTATGCGGATCTACGGGTATATGACGAAAAAACGGCATACTTTATATGTAAATTTTGCAAGAAACTGTATCGCTGAAATGAATAGCGGGCTATTCAAAAATTGCATAGAAATTTGTCGAGAAAATTCTCCACTTAAAACATTTAGGTTTGGTTAATACATAGATTTTTGAAAAAAATTTTGCAGAACGTCAGCAGTCTGATTGACATATTCTAAATAGGTGTTATAATACGGGCATACAGATAAAACAAAGGCTATATCGGAAAACACGATATAGCCTTTGTGATGAAAAGAAAAAGTAGAACAAAACAAAACGGAAAGGAAGATGAATTATGGATTACACATATTTGCTTTATATTGCGATAATCCTCATTTTCACAAAGGCATTCGGACTGCTGTCAAAGGTAATAAAGCTACCTCAGGTAGTCGGTGCGCTGGTTGCGGGTATCGTCTTAGGTCCTGTATGTCTTAACCTTGTATCTCTTGACAACGCTCCGATACTCAGCAACCTGTCTGAGATAGGCGTTATCGTGCTTATGTTTGCCGCGGGTCTTGAAACGGATATCCGCGAGATGAAAAAGTGCGGTGTCGCAAGCTCGATAATAGCGCTTATCGGTGTTATCGTACCTCTTATCGGCGGTGCGGTTACGGCTTTCTGCTTTGGTACAGCAGACCCCACACTTTCAACCTCAGCATTCTTACAGGACGTTTTCGTAGGCGTTATCCTCACGGCAACATCGGTAAGTATCACGGTCGAAACGCTTAAGGAGCTCGGAAAGCTCAGCACGAGAGCGGGTAACGCAATACTCGGTGCGGCACTTATAGATGATGTACTCGGTATCATTGCGCTGACTGTAATTACATCTCTTGCAGATCCCGAATCGGGCAACATCGGTATAGTAATACTGAAGATACTCGGCTTCTTCGCGTTCGCTCTGCTGTTCGGCGTATTCTTCCACTTCGTATTCAACAAGTGGACACAGAGAACAGAGGAAAATCAGCGTCGTTATGTTATAGTAAGCTTTGCACTCTGCCTTATCTTCGCTTATGTTGCGGAAGAATTCTTCGGAGTTGCGGATATTACGGGTTCGTTCGTTGCAGGTCTTGTAATTTCAAGTACATCAAAGACAAAATACATTGCACATAGATTTGATACAATGTCATATCTGCTGTTATCGCCTATCTTCTTCGCAAGCATAGGTCTTAAGGTAACGCTTACCAATATGACTCCTACGATTATCATCTTTGCCGTTGTACTGCTGATAGTTGCTATACTGTCAAAGGTTGTCGGCTGCGGACTTGGTGCGAAAATGTGCAGATATACAAATAAAGAAGCGTTACAGATCGGTGTCGGAATGATATCGCGTGGCGAGGTCGCACTGATAGTTGCAGATAAAGGCCTTAATATGGGACTTATGAGCAACAGCTTGTTCGGGCCGATAGTAATCATGGTCGTTATCACAACTGTAGTAACGCCTATCCTGCTGAAGTTCGTATTCAAGGATAAGAACGATACTGCGGGCGATAATACGCAAAAGAAGGAAGTAGTCGAAACTACGGCTTCGGACGACAGCCTTGAGTATGTTCCCGGTCAGGATAATGTATAACCATAAATAAAAACAGAATAATATTTAATGCCGCCGATATGCATTCTAAGCTATCGGCGGTTTTCTTTACACAAGTTTTTATTGACAAGAGGGCAGTTTTACTATATTATTATAGTAGCTGCGTTTATATGCAGATATTTATCCGAAAGGTTGTGTATCTGTTGGAAAAAAAGCTCAAACTTTACGGTTTCAACAACCTCACAAAGACCCTCAGCTTCAACATCTACGATGTATGTTATGCTAAGGGCGCAAGAGAACAAAAAGAATATATTGACTATATCGACGAGCAGTATAACTCAGAGCGTTTGACCGGTATACTGTGCGACGTTACAGATATAATAGGTGCCAATGTGCTTAATATATCAAAGCAGGACTATGACCCGCAGGGTGCGAGTGTAACACTGCTGATAAGCGAAAAGGCTACCGACAGTATGGAGATAGACAAGTCGTGCAACAGGGGGATGGTGGACGGAAAGCCGCTTCACCCTCCGCGCGGTGCGGCAACGGTGCCTGAAACGGTGGTGGCACATCTTGATAAGTCGCACGTTACGGTGCATACCTATCCCGAATATCACCCGAACAACAGCATTTCGACATTCAGGGTCGATATTGACGTTTCGACCTGCGGCGAGATCTCACCGCTTAATGCGTTGGACTATCTTATCGGCAGTTTTGATTCCGATATCATTACGATAGACTACAGGGTAAGGGGATTTACACGCGATGTAGGCGGAAGAAAGCTGTATCTCGACCACGATATAACCTCAATTCAGGATTTTATCAACGACTATACGCTGACGAAATATGACGCAACTGATATAAACGTGTATCAGGCGAACATATTTCACACAAGGCTTATGGTGCGCGAGATGGATCTTAAGAACTATCTGTTCAATACAGATATATATGATATCCCGCCTAAGGAGCGACTGAGGATAACAGAGAGCTTAAGGCGGGAGATGATAGAGATATATTCGGGGATGAATATTTACGGGTGAGCGACATGATTCTTTTTAGCAACTCCAAGTTTCAAAACAATTTATGTTGAATAAGAACTATCACCCTTGGCTTATGAACGCTCTGTTGGTTTCGCGTCAGTGCGAAACTTTGGGTGTTCAATATCGGGCATCCTTGCCCGTCCCTTTGGCAAGGGAGCTGGCACAGTGTGGTACAACATTTTCGATAAAGCCTCATAAATCAGGTCAAAGATTTTTTGATGAATAACCGGGTTTTCCGTCACTGTGACTGAGGGATTGTCAGCGGAGGTGACAGCGGAACCGAAACAGTTTGTCGCAGACGATCTCTCAGTCTTGACGGCAGACAAAGTAAGAGCTATCCGGATATTGCAGGTGTCGCTAAGTATAGTGAGATTTGACACAAGTGAACCTTGCCGCAAGCCAGCTCCCTTTAGCAAGGGAGCCAAGTGAGGTGCGGCGCAGAGCGTGTTGTTCCTTGTAGCGGAAGGGAAATATATGGACGATAAAAAACAGTACATTCATAATAAACAGCTTATCCCTTATGCAAAAAGTTGCGATCGCAGATGACAGACGAAGAAAGAAAATTATGGTACTGCTACCTTAAGGAATATCCGGTCAGATTTATACGGCAGAAAGTTCTGTATAGATATATTGCTGATTTTTATTGTCCGAAAGCAAAACTGGTAATTGAACTTGACGGATCACAGCATTATGAAGAAAATGAAATGAAATACGACAAGGAACGAACTGATTTTCTGAATTCAAAAGGTATAATGGTATTGCGTTTCACGAACAGCAGCATTCATAAAGAGTTTAGAAATGTATGCGAGTATATAGAGCAAACAGTAAATAAAAGGATCGAAAATACGAGCCATAAGGCTGACTGATAAATTACTTCCTTTCCGAAAGGACTGATGATATGCTCTCACAGGAGCGTGCGCCGATATATGAGGCGCTAAAAGAATACCGGGCAAAGCGCATAGTGCCGTTTGATGTGCCCGGTCATAAGATGGGCAGGGGAAATCCTGAGTTGACGGAATTTTTAGGCAGTGAATGTATGACGGTGGACGTGAACTCGTCAAAACCGCTCGATAACCTCTGCCACCCTGTTTCCGTAATAAAAGAGGCGGAGCAGATAGCAGCCGAGGCTTTCGGCGCTAAAAACGCATTCTTCATAGTAAACGGAACTACCGCCGCAGTGCAGGCTATGGCGCTTGCGGTCGCAAAGCGCGGCGAGAAGATAATAATGCCGCGTAACGTACATCGCAGTGCGATAAATGCGCTTATTCTGGGCGGCGCAGTGCCGGTCTATGTAAACCCCGGTGTCAATAAGGAGCTCGGCATACCGCTCGGAATGACGGTTGAGGACGTTGAAAAGGCTATACTTGAAAACCCGGATGCCAAGGCGGTATTTGTAAATAACCCGACCTATTACGGCGTATGCTCGGATATAAAGCGTATCGCGGATCTGGCTCACGCACACGGAATGTATCTCCTTGCGGACGAGGCGCACGGAACGCATTTCTACTTCGGCGACAATATGCCGCTTGCGGGAATGAAGGCGGGCGCGGACTTTGCCGCGGTAAGTATGCACAAGAGCGGCGGCTCGCTGACACAGAGCAGCTTTTTGCTTACAGGCGATACGGTGAATGAGGGCTATGTAAGGCAGATAATAAACCTTATGCAGACGACAAGCGGAAGCTATCTTCTGATGTCGAGCCTTGATATATCGAGAAGAAACCTTGCACTCCACGGCAAGGAGATATTCGCAAAGGTGCAGTCGTATGCGCAGTATATGCGTGACGAGATAAACGAGATAGGCGGCTATTACGCATTCTCAAAGGAGCTTTGTGACGGCGGAGCGTTCTACGACTTCGATGTTACAAAGCTGTCTATACACACAAGAGATATCGGACTTGCGGGCATTGAGGTGTATGATATCCTCCGCGACCGCTACGGGATACAGATAGAATTCGGCGATATAGGAAATATCCTCGCTTACGTTTCGATAGGCGACAGGGAGCTGTATCTTGACAGACTTATCGGTGCGCTCAACGACATAAAGCGCATCTACTCAAAGGACAAGACAGGTATGCTTGACCACGAGTATATCAATCCTATAGTAAAGCTGTCACCGCAGGACGCTTTCTACGGAAACAAGAAGAGTGTGCCGATAGAGCGCAGTTCGGGTAAGATAAGCGGCGAATTTGTAATGTGCTATCCGCCCGGAATACCTATACTTGCGCCCGGGGAACAGATAACCGATGAAATTCTCGCATATATAAAGTATGCGGGGGATAAAGGCTGTTTCCTTACAGGTACACAGGACCTTGAAATAAAGAACATTATGATACTGGACGAGTAAGATCGTCCGCCGTACCACATTGACTTATACGTTTACAGACTGAAAGGACGGTAATAATATGGATTTATGGTTCACGGAAAATCACAGCGACAGCGTAAGATTTTCGATAAGAGTTGACAAACAGCTGTACAGCGGGCAGAGCGAATATCAGAGGATAGACGTTTTTCAGTCGCTTGAATTCGGCAGACTGCTTGCGCTTGACGGCTATGTAATGATAACGCAGAAGGACGAATTTATCTATCACGATATGATAGTTCACGTTCCTATGGCGGTAAAGAAGGATATCAAGAATGTCCTTGTCATAGGCGCGGGCGACGGCGGTACTGTAAGAGAGCTGTGCCGCTACGACACGATAGAGCATATAGACCTTGTTGAGATAGATAAAAAGGTCGTTGAGGTCTGCGAGGAATATTTCCCCGAGATGACGGTTTCAATGCACGACCCCAGACTTGATATACATTTCACTGACGGACTGCGGTTTGTAAGACGCAAGCAGGGCGAATACGACCTGATAATAGTTGACTCTACAGATCCGTTCGGACCCGGCGAGGGGCTTTTCACCCCCGAATTTTACGGTAACTGCTACAATGCGCTGACCAATACGGGTGTGCTTGTAAATCAGCATGAAAGCCCGTTCTATGTCAACGACGCAAAGGCTATGTGCAGAGCGCATGAGCGCATAAAGTCGGTGTTCCCGGTATGCGCCGTTTATCAGGCTCATATCCCGACGTATGCCAGTGGTCACTGGCTGTTCGGCTTTGCAAGCAAGGGGCTTGACCCGATAAAGGATCTTGACGCTGGGCACTGGAACTCGCTCGGACTTAAGACAAGATACTATAACACGGAGCTTCACAAGGGCTGTTTTGCCCTGCCGAACTACGTAAAGGAAATGCTCGAAACGGGAGAAGTCCTCAATGTGCGCCGCTGATTTCAGAGCGGCGTGCAAAAAGGCGGGATTGGCTTTAATAGTCATATTCGCGGCACGCTGTGTTGCTGATGCGGCGACTGCGCTTATCGGTCTGCTTATGGCTGACTGCGATACTCAGGTGACATCTTCCGTACAGGCGCTTGCGAGTATACTTATACTGTATGTGCTGGCGATAGCGGTCACATCAAAGCTGCTCGGATATCACTTTGACGGCAGTCTTTACAAGAAGCCGAAAAGACTCGGCAAGGCTGTATCGTGGTTCGTACCAATGTACGGAGCGGGTCAGGTGGCAAACATTGCGGTGATGGCGATATCTTTTCTGATAGCGCAGGACAGTTCGGCGGTACAGGATACGCTCGCCCCGATAGTGTCAAAGGGACTGGGGCTCGGCGGCTGGTATCTTTCTTTTCTGTTCATACAGATGGCGGTGCTTGCTCCGCTGTTTGAGGAGTACTGGTTCAGGGGCGTTATACAGTCCTCGCTTATGCCCTATGGAAATGGCTTTGCGATACTCGTTTCATCACTGTGCTTCGGAATGGCGCACGGCAACATACATCAGTTTTGCTATACGGTGATCGTCGGCATATGTCTCGGCTATGTCAGATATGCGACCGGTAGCATTGTGCCGACTATGATAATGCACGCGATATTCAACTCCATAGCGGCAATAGCGATAGTGGCGGTCAGCAGTGATACCTTTATTTCGGCTGTAAGTCACCTTCAGCGGGGAATTGAGCTCAGCAGTGGGGAGCAGGCGTTTATGACGGTGCTGATGCTTTATCTTGCGGTCGTGCTGATAGTAGCGATTGTCGGCATTGCGGCGGCAACAGTAAAGCTTAAGAACAACCGTCTTTACCGACCGATAAACAACTATCCGGAGCTTACAAAAAAGCAGAAATTCAAAGCCGTGGCAAAGGAACCTTTGTTCATCGTGGGATTTATTCTGTGCACGGCGTATATAATAGCTATGATGATTATTTAACGAAAGGACTCTGTTACAATGCAGAAAAGCCTTACCGGTATTATTGCTGACAGATACAGACAGCAGAGCTTCGATACACTGACTTCAAAAGACGACCTGAAGCCTGCGGATATACGCAGGCTGTGCTTTGATGTCGGCATAGCCTTGATCGTGTCGTTGTTGTTACAAAAGATAATATTCATTGCGATGGTAATGCTACTGCGCTCGTTTGTCGGTGCGGGGCTTGAAACAGGCAGTACCATGTTTACTGTGCTGAATTATACCTTCAGCAATATATCGACATATGTCCCGAAGCTTCTGACCTTTGGGGTGCTGTATAAGAAATACAGACCGCTGAAGCGTCTTGACACGCAGTATGAGAACAAGTCGTACTATCCGCTGATATTCATACCCGCAATGTTCGCGTTTGCAATGTGGGGAAGCAATATCACGACCTGCATAAATTATATATTACAATTGTTGTTCGGTGCGGGAGAGATACAGAATGTGATGGACGCAATAGCTCCGTCAAGTTTTTCGGCAGGTATTGTAACGCTGATATTCACGGCTTTTGTAGCGCCGATATTTGAGGAGATCATCTACCGCCATCTGCTTCTGCGCTCACTTAAGCCTATAGGCGATACCCCCGCGATAATTATTTCGGCGCTGGTGTTCGGACTGGCACACGGCAATTTCGACCAGTTCGCATATGCGTTTTTAAGCGGCATAATCTTCGGACTTATGGCGGTAAGATATGACACGATAATCCCCGGAATGGTACTGCACCTGATAAACAACTTCTTTGTGACGGTGATAACCTATCAGAAACAGCTCACCGGCGTAGGCGGACTGTGGGACGGACTTGTAGATGCGGCGGCGGCACTCGGAAACCTTATTGTGAACATTTCTTATTTTGCGGCACCGTTTGTTGCGGTACTGCTGGCGTTCTGCGGAGCGGCAAAACTTGCGCCTGTCGGCGGAGAGCATAAGCACAGGAAGCTGCTGGCAATCTTTTCGCCGGTGTTTATTGTGGCGCTTGTTGTTATGCTGTTGCAGTTTTAATAAAGATCACGGCGGAATGTGGCACTTCACATTCCGCTTTGTTATGCGGTTTAGCCGTATGCAACGCAAAGTAGCAAAGGAAAACGACGATTGTAAGCAGATGTTTATTCCGGCTACTGCGGAAAAATGTTATGATCGGGCTGTCGGAAAAACCACAGTAGATCAAGGAGGAAACAGATATGGATTTCAGTGAAAAGTTAAGGCAGATAAGAAAGAGCGAGGGTATCTCGCAGGAGGAGCTTGCGGAGCGTATAGGCGTTTCACGTCAGGCGGTAACTAAGTGGGAGACCGGAAAGGGCCTTCCCGATATCGAAAATATGACCATACTTGCGGAGATATTCAAGGTGACGCTTGACGAGCTTATAAGCGGAAATGTGCCTGAAAAAGACGGTGCGGCTCAGTACACAAGCGAAACGGCATATGATATAGATGTTACCACTCACTTTGATATAAATGCCGGAAGCGTGCGTGATATCACCGTATCGGGCGGCGACGATGAGAAGCTGCACGTTATATTCTCTTCGGAAACGGCGGAGGATATCGGCTCGGTGTTCAAGGTAAAGCTCGACAGCCGCAAAAATAAGCTTGACGTAGAGTGTCTGCGCAAGGATAAGATGAGCAGGTATGAAGCACAGGAGAATGTATCGGTGAAGATACTGTTACCGAAGCAGTTTACCGACTGCTGTGAAATATCCGCACAGGCAAGACTGCTGTGCGTAAGCTCGCTTGATATAAGGCGGCTTGAATATGACGGAGAGGCGGACAGCGTTATTATAGAGGGCAGTTCGGGAAGCATAGAGCTTACTTCAAAGTCCGATATGGATATAACGGCCGACAGGATAAACGGGGTGCTTGATATCAACTTGTGGAGGGCGACCGCAAAGGTGCATATCCCGGTGGAGAATATCCCCGACGTTCAAAATAACGGCAGGAAGTGCGGTATAGCTTATATCAGGGACGGAAAACCGTATGAGCCTGACATTGCAGAGAAAAGCGGAGTAATAAAGGCGGCGGGAATAGGCACAGATGTGGTTGTTGGGGTTAAGTGAGATGAGATGAGAAGCGGCGGCTTGCGAGTGCAAGCCGCCGTTTGGATATTCTGACAAATTTTGTTGGCTATGTTTCACAAAATATCAAAACAAGTCTTGATTTTGCATAGTATAAGTGATATTCTAACAATATGAAAAGGTGTTTCTTTTTAAAAACAAAACGGAAGTACTTATGAAAAAGAAAAAGCATTTATTCACTGTTTTACTATTGGCAATTTCACTACTCTCAACAAGCATACCTGTGTATGCACAAGAAAACGGAAACACCGATAACGAAAACAGTACAAGCGAGGAAAGCTTTGAAGAAGCGGACAGAAATCTGCTCAAAG
The DNA here is from genome assembly GCA_002437415.1 of Ruminococcaceae bacterium UBA6413. Classification (GTDB taxonomy): domain Bacteria; phylum Bacillota; class Clostridia; order Oscillospirales; family Ruminococcaceae; genus Ruminiclostridium_E. Next base: position 22,555 of record DJPL01000030.1, read on the forward strand.
ACTTAAAGCCGGGGGATCTCAGCCTTGTCGAACTTTCTGATAAGGAACTTGACGACTATGAGATACCGGAAGTCATATCCGCAAAGGACATTAAGGAAAAAGAACACGCAAACCGCTTATTTGCGCAGGAAACGGACGACTATTCGATAGTATTCCAGAATAAAGACGGCTCAAAAACTATGTATTACTTTGACGAGCCGATAAAGTATACCGACGAAAACGGTACTGTATGCGACAAAAGTACTAAGCTGTCAGAAGCGGATAAAGACGGATATGCTTTTGTAAGCGCAGAAAACGACATAAATGTATATATGCCCGAACAGCTCGACAGCGAAACAGGCATTATCGTTAAAAGCGACGAATATACTATAGAAATGTCACCTGTCGATTCGGATAAGGCAGATGTATCGGATATTATAACCGAAACACAAAACAAATATGACGAACACGACATAGTTGAATATACCGATGTATTCGGTGACGATACAACCATAGAGTACAGCGCACAGCTCAACGGTGTAAAAGAAAATATCATACTTGACCGATACAACGGAAAGAACGAATTTTCTTTCGATGTTGATACAAACGGTCTTAGCCTTAAAGATGAGGGCGGCTATTTTTCAATCGTTGACGACGAAAAGGAAGAGATAGTCGGTACTGTCAGCGAGGTAATACTGTTTGACAGTTCAAACGGCGAAAATACAATAGTACCGCAGGGATATGTTACGGGATATACGGCAGTAAAAAATGCCGATGGCAACTATACGATAACTATTACTCTTGACAATGAATGGCTGAAGAACGAAGCAGTATATCCGGTTACAATAGACCCGACCATAAAAATCAGCTCCAGCGGCAGCGGAAGTTCAAAAACGATACTTGACGCGCCTTTATACAGCAAGAAAAGTACAACAAATTTCGGCTCTTATTCCATAGGAACGGTAGGCTATCAGGACAGCACATACGGTGCAGGCAGACTTATTATGCGCTTCCCCGGACTTGACAGCAACGCGACATATAAGAGCCTTAAAGCAAACGAAATTGAAAGTGCAAAGCTGTATATGTATGAGGGCACGGGAAATTCCGGTACTTCAACATTACAGGTAAGATATTCAAGCCAGACATCGGGTTGGGCTGAAACAACGCCTACATACGCAAATACAAGTGCAAGCGGCTCTGTAATGAGTACAACTAAAATATCCAAAAGCGGTACTTGTACATTTGATTTTACTACTATGGCAATAACAAGCAAATATTCCGGATATGACATAAAAAAGGGTATAGTTATAACCAATGCGAACGAAACCAATGCGTCACTGCGCCGTTCTTTCTATATGACAGAGTACAGCAGTTCTAAGCCGAGAGTTGTTGTTGAATGGAATCCTGTTATCGATGGTATGGCGTATGTGTTTAAGACAAGCGGCAATTTTTGCCTCTCGAAAAACGGAAGCAAGCTTTATGAGCAACCAATAGAGTTAAATGAGGGAAATCAATATTATAAGTCCAATCAGATTTTGATAGTGAAAAAGTCATTAACAGGAGGATATGTAGTTTATAATGTTCCTACAGATTCTGACAATACAAAGAATGCAATTTGCGAAACTTCTAATGGGGGGTTATCCGTTGCAAAATGTTCTTCAGAAACTAATTTATATTTCTGTTGGAACTTTGTTAAAGTAAACAACTATCAATTTGCATTGCAAAACAAGTATAGCGGCAAATGGATTTATTTGGAAGATAAAGCTAATGATATTTTTGGTTTGACAACAGATAGCACAAAACGTGCACTGTTCAAAAAAGTTCAGAATACAAGTGAAGAATACAAAGGAAGTTATGCAAATCAAACAGGTTTATATAAATTAAATATCATATTCGATGTGCTATCAGATTACAATAATTATGCAGATTCAGCAAAATCTTGGAATAATATAAGTCGTAATATATCTGTCTATGCATACCCGCCTGGAGTTAGTCCAACTAGCGGATTAAATGTTCATGTAGCGCATATAAATATGTCTAAAACTCCGATAGAACATCTCAAACCCACTTTTGCAAAATTTATCCCTAACTCGTCAAGCACTAAATTTTTAACTAAAAAAACGGATATTGATAACGAAATGAATAAAAATTGGAATAAAGGTGTAATTTTTTTAAATACCGATTCGGGAGGATTCTTTTCACAAAGTTTAGATTATCAAAAAACTGCTATTATTCATGAAGTTGGTCATGCACTTAAATTATATCATACTGATGTTCCTCATAACGGATATTTCGATCTTTTAAATGCATATTCAGTAATGAGGACATATAAAATAGACCAAGCTCCTACAATAACGTCTTATGACAAATCTTTATTAATTAAAAAATGGAGGGAAATGCCATGAAAAATCTAACCAAAACAACAGCACTCATCTTATCTGCGCTTATGCTCTTCGGCTGTACAAGTAACTCTGCAAATGACGGTGTGGGTGATACTACACCGCCGAGCGAGAGCTCAGTCACGGACAGTAACAATGAAAGTAAAGCCGAAAGCTCGGTTACAGAAAACAGCGCAGCTATTGAACTTGGCAACGAAAAAGACGGCTTTATAAAAGATAGCAAAGGATATTTGTCTTTTTCCTATGAAAAAGATAAGTATCAGGTTAATTCTGTATCAATATATTCTGAACATGAAGCGGTTGATGATATTTATGTTTATCCGACAAATCCGATTCCGAATAACATCATATTCGGCACGTTATACTGGCCGGTTGCGATCAAGTGCCGAATAGCGGGCGAAAGCTTGTATTTTTCTGAGAAAAACAAGTGCGGCGATGTTACGGTAAAATCCTCTGAATACAGCAAAAGCGGACAAGAGTATATTGATAAAATTTCTAAGCTTGACAATATGAATGCAAGTAATGATTATATGCTTGGCGTTTATACTCCTGTTATCGTTGAGGAAATAATCGATACATTTTCGTATCACCCGGATTTTAAAGTCGGCGACATTATTTATATTCAAGAAGATTACAATATCACCCGCGACCTATATAGCTATTATAAACTTAAAAATCAGGACACATTAAAGTTTTTGCAGGATAAATTAGATGAGTTGCAAAATGAAATAGATAATGAATTAAAAAATGGCGATAAAGCCAATGAAAAATATATAACCGAAATGCAGGCTCAAGTTAAAAAATATCAGCAAATGGAGAGCGAGTACAAGGCATACTATAAGTTTGTTGAAGAAAGCGACACTCCGGTATTGAATTTAAGCGTAGGATTTCCTATGCAAAAAGACAAATCATATTTTGCCTATGTGAACTCAACCAAAATCGTAGATACACTTGATGATAACAGTTACTACTATTCTTATGCACAGAAATTCAATCTTGGTGACGAAGAACCGGAATCGCTGGGAGAAAACGAAAAATATAATTGGTTCCATTACAGTTATATTTATGGATGGGCTAATATGAAAGAAAAATACGGAGATCATTTTAAGAAATAACGCGGGACTACAAAATCGAGGTAACAAATTATGAAAAGACTAACCAAAACAACAGCACTCATTCTATCGGCACTTATGCTCTTCGGCTGTACAAGTAACTCTGCAAATGACGGTGTGGGCGATACCACGCCGCCGAACGAGAGCTCGGTCACGGACAGTAAAAATGAAAGTAAAGCCGAAAGCTCGGTTACAGAAAACAGCACCGAAACGGTTAATTCGAGCAAGGAAAGCGATGAAAACCTTGTGAAGAATATCGAGGGGTATCAGACTTTTTCGTATGATGAGAATAAATACGAAAATTTCACCGAAATAGAATATACCCAACATTATTACGGCGTGTATGACCGCGCCGGTTCATCCGATCCTACGAAAAAAGAAAATATGAAAGCAAACAATCGAAGCTCTATAGGAATAAAATGCCGGGTTGTAGGTGACAGTTATTGCGTACGCGGAGGTGTATGCGGTAATATCAAAATTACCAGAGAAGAGGATGACTACATATTTACACCTGTTATAATTGAAGAAATTGTCGAGGACTTCGGAAATGAAAGTGTATTTTCTGTTGGCGATATAATTTATGTGCGGGAATGGTATCGACCGGTTGAAGAATACAATACAAAAACGCCTAAATGGGTGGAAGAGCAAATTGAATATATAAAACAGCAATATGAAGATGAAAACGGCAATTTCAACAGCAGTTATTTTAGTGAAGAAAATTTTGAGTATTATAAAAAACAGCTTGAATACTATGATATTATCGGTAAAAATCCCGAAAAATATGTTGTCAATCTATGTGCACCTGTAATGATGCAACGAGGTCAGTCGTATCTTGTGTTTGCAGAAAACGTTAGAACGCCGAATGAAATCGACGGGAATATCTATTGTTATACATATAACATAATATTTGACCTTGAAAACGACGCTCCCTATGTAGATCAGTCGGAAGAGATGGTTAAAAATCTGTACCGATGCGGAGCTTGCTATCAGGATCAGTGGAAGATACTTAAAGAAAAATACGGAGATCATTTCAAGAAATAACGCGGGACTACAAAATCGAGGTAACAAATCATGAAAAAACTAACAAAAACAACAGCACTCATCTTATCGGCACTCATGTTATTCGGCTGTACAAGTAACTCTGCAACCAGTGGTGTAGGCGATACTACACCACCGAGCGAGAGTTCGGTTACGGACAGCAAAAATGAAAGCTCGGCTACAGAAAACAGCACCGAAACGGATAATTCGGGCAAGGAAAGCGATGAAACCCTTGTGAAGAATATCGAGGGGTATCAGACGTTTTCGTATGATGAAAATAAAAATGAGCTTATTAATATAACTATATATACACATGAGGGTTCGGATTATTATAACACTTATAAAGTCTTTGAACCTACTATAGAAAATGTTAAAGAGTACGCATATGAATCAATTGAGCCTGTTGCAATCAAATGTCATGTCGTCGGCGACAGTTATTATATATATCGCGGCAAATGCGGAGATGTACAAGTAATGAACCGTGATATTAGAGGAGGAATATATACCCCTGTCGTTATTGATGAAATACTTGATGACGGCGGCAAAGAATGTGTATACAAAATCGGAGATGTAGTATATATAGAAGAATATTATGATATAACCGTTCCTTACAAAGGAAGTATGCCGTTTTTTGACACATTGTACAAAAATGCCCGTGAGCAATATGAAACGGAATCAGGCGAATTAACATCAGGGTATTACGAAGATTCTATAGTCAGCTTTTATAACACTATAAAAGAGGGAAACGGTAAGTATATATTCAGCGTCAATGCACCGCTGGCAATGCAAAAGGGTGAATCTTATCTTGCGTATATCGATAACAGCAAGACGCCCAATGAAAACGACGGTAATATTTACGCTAAAAACTATCATATAATATTTGACCTTGAAAAAGATAAGCCGACTGTTTTCTCAACGGAAGCCGGCGATGATGAGATTTTCAGTAGCGCACGATGCTACCGATATCAGTGGAAGATACTTAAAGAAAAATACGGAGATCATTTCAAGGACTGATTGGTAATTAAATAATGCACAGCCGCGGCGGTTTACGTCGCGGCTGTTTTTGCATGGCAGGTCGGGCAATGCCGCTTTATCCCTCATATGCCACGCATTTCAGAGCCGATTATACAATATGCACAAAAGGAACAATCTTATTTTAGCCATTTTCATAGAAAAAAAGATTGACAAAATGCGCTCCAAATTGATATAATGATATTGTTAAAAAAATAACAAATGGGTAAACCGCTCGCCCGGTGGTAAACTATAACAGCTTACCGCGAAACGCGGTGCAATAAAGAAAGAACAGTTTAAAACATTCAGGAGGACAAAATGGCTAAAAAGCAAATCGTAAGCAAAAAGACAGCTGAATCTGCTCCCGTAAGCCCGCTGATCGTTGACAATGTTGACGCTCTCAAGATTCGTATGGCAGAAGTAAAGGCTGCACAGCAGGAATTCGCAACCTACACACAGGAGCAGGTAGATAAGATCTTCCAGGCAGCTGCAATCGCCGCTAACCAGATGAGAATTCCGCTCGCTAAGATGGCAGTAGAAGAAACAGGCATGGGTGTTGTTGAAGATAAGGTTATCAAGAACAACTATGCGGCTGAGTACATCTACAACGCTTACAAGCACACAAAGACCTGCGACGTTATCGAAGAAGACAAGGCTTTCGGTACAATGAAGGTTGCAGAGCCTATCGGTGTTGTTGCGGCAGTTATTCCTACAACAAACCCCACATCAACAGCTATATTCAAGACACTTATCTGTCTTAAGACAAGAAACGGTATCATAATCAGCCCCCACCCCAGAGCTAAGAAGAGCACGATCGCTGCCGCTAAGGTAGTTCTGGACGCCGCTGTTGCAGCAGGCGCACCTAAGGGCATCATTGCTTGGATCGACGTTCCTTCACTTGACCTCACAAACGAAGTTATGAGAAGTGCAGATATAATCCTCGCTACAGGCGGCCCCGGAATGGTTAAGGCTGCTTACTCATCAGGTAAGCCCGCTCTCGGCGTTGGTGCAGGTAACACACCCGCAATCATCGATTCTACAGCCGACATCAAGCTCGCTGTTGCTTCTATCGTTCACTCAAAGACATTTGATAACGGTATGATCTGTGCTTCTGAGCAGTCAGTAATCGTACTCGACAAGATATATGACAAGGTTAAGAAGGAATTTGCGGCTCTCGGTTGCTACTTCTTAAATCCCGAAGAAACAGAAAAGGTAAGAAAGACTATCCTTATCAACGGCGCACTCAATGCAAAGATAGTTGGTCAGAAGGCCGCTACAATAGCTGAGCTCGCAGGCGTTAAGGTTGATCCTAAGACTAAGGTTCTTATCGGTGAAGTTGAAAGCGTTGATATCGAAGAAGAGTTTGCACACGAAAAGCTCTCTCCCGTACTCGCTATGTACAAGGCTAAGGACTTTGAAGACGCAGTTGCAAAGGCTGAAAAGCTCGTTGCAGACGGCGGTTACGGTCATACATCATCTCTGTACTGCAACGCTGTTACAGAGCGTGAGAAGATCAACGAATTCGGTAACAGAATGAAGACCTGCCGTATCCTCGTTAATACTCCTTCTTCACACGGCGGTATCGGTGACCTTTACAACTTCAAGCTTCTCCCCTCATTAACACTGGGTTGCGGCTCATGGGGCGGTAACTCCGTATCCGAAAACGTTGGTGTTAAGCACCTCATCAACATCAAGACAGTCGCTGAGAGGAGAGAGAATATGCTGTGGCTGAGACTTCCTGAGAAGGTTTACTTCAAGAAGGGTTGTATGCCTGTTGCTCTCGATGAGCTGGGCACAATAATGCACAAGAAGAAAGCGTTTATCGTAACAGACTCTTTCTTATATCACAACGGTAACACAAAGGCTATCACAGATAAGCTCGATCAGATGGGCATTTCTCATACAGTATTCTTCAACGTTGCTCCCGATCCTACGCTCGCTTGCGCTAAGGAAGGTGCAGAGCTGATGAAGCAGTTCCAGCCTGACGTAATCATCGCACTCGGTGGTGGTTCGGCTATGGACGCAGGTAAGATCATGTGGGTACTTTACGAGCATCCCGATGTTGACTTCCTTGACATGGCTATGAGATTTATGGATATCCGTAAGAGAGTTTACACATTCCCCAAGATGGGCGAAAAGGCTTACTTCGTAGCTATCCCCACATCTTCAGGTACAGGTTCTGAGTGCACACCTTTCGCAGTTATCACAGACGAAAAGACAGGCGTTAAGTATCCTCTTGCCGACTATCAGTTACTGCCCAACATGGCAATCATTGATACAGACAACATGATGACACAGCCTAAGGGTCTGACAAGCGCTTCCGGTGTTGACGCACTTACACACTGCCTCGAAGCTTACGCATCAATCATGGCTACAGACTATACAGACGGTCTTGCTCTTAAGGCTGCAAAGAACATCTTTGAGTATCTGCCCAGAGCATACAAAGACGGTCAGACAGATGTAGTGGCAAGAGAGAAGATGGCTAATGCTTCTGCTATGGCAGGTATCGCATTCGCTAACGCATTCCTCGGTGTTTGCCACTCAATGGCTCACAAGCTCGGTGCTTTCCACCACCTGCCTCACGGTGTTGCAAACGCTCTGCTTATCACACACGTTATGCGTTTCAACGCAGTTCCCAACCCCACAAAGATGGGTACATTCTCACAGTATGATCACCCCCATACTCTTGAGAGATACGTTGAAGTTGCAGAGTTCTGCGGCGTAACAGGCAAGAACAACGAAGAGAAGTTCGAGAAGTTCCTTGCTAAGATCGAACAGCTCAAGGAAACTGTTGGTATCAAGAAGACAATCAAGGACTATGGTATCGATGAGAAGAACTTCTTAGACAGACTTGACGCTATGACAGAGCAGGCATTCGATGACCAGTGTACAGGTGCTAACCCCAGATATCCTCTGATGAGCGAGATCAAGCAGATGTACCTCAATGCTTACTATGGCGTTGACGAAACAGTTTAATCGCACACTCCATAATGTTTTAAACTAATATAAAGAGAGCCCTCGCGGGATATGCCGCGGGGGTTCTTGCTATTTGCGGAGAAATTCGGGAGGGGCAAGTAAAGCAAGGATGCTTTAAATGTGTGTGCACAGAGTTTTAAGCAATGACGCTTAAAGTCAGCCACACAAAGCCGTTGCACGATGCAACGGCACAAATGACTGACGAGGTAGTGACGCGAAACCATACAAGCACACACAGACACTCACCCTACGAAAAAGCGGGAAACAAGGGTGCTTGAGTTATATGTATTGAAAACTTACTCGGATTTTTAGGTAAGTTTTCAGTGAGATCATCATAGAACCCGGCAAATGATACGTTGCGTGTAACTCCGTTACACAATTCTTATGCAAACTGCACTACAAATCAAATTCTATTATATTTAAATTTCACTAATTTTAAGGATTAGCACAAAATTTAGCAATTATGCTATTGATTTTTTAAATGGAGTATGGTATTCTAAGTGTACAGAAAACACCAAGGGTGCTAAGGGAAACATCTTAAAGGTGCTAACGGCATAGCTTAAGGCGTGGTGCTAAGAGTAAAGCTTTTGGCATAAACTTAAGATGACAGACACTCTCGGAGGATTTTGGATTTAACGGCGCGGACCGTTAAGCATAAAAAAACTTTTACATTTTTCAAGGAGGTAATTTCCCATGATAAAGAAATTACAGAAACTGAAAGCCAAGAAAGGCTTTACACTGGTCGAGCTGATCGTTGTTATCGCTATCATCGGCGTACTCGCAGCTATCCTGATTCCCACAATGCTGGGATTCGTTACTAACTCAAGAGTAACATCTGCTAACACAACTGCATCTGAAGTTCAGAAGCAGATCAATCAGTTCTTAACAGATGCTGATACAGCAGGCTACGGTCCTCTGAAGGGTACAGCTTCTACAACAATCGCAATCGAAATTTCAAACGGTACATGGAACGTTACAGTAGGTACTCCTGGATCATTCAAGACAGGTAATGCTATCACATGGTCAGGTAGCGGTACAGGTACAGCAGGTGCTACAAAGGTTGGCGTTACAAACGCTGAAGATCTGTTAGCTATCAACCTTGCTGACTTATTCCCCTCAGTATCTAACGGTGCTATCAACGCTAACGTAATCAGCGGTAGCTGCGTAGCAGTTTGGTATACAGCAGATGCTTCTACAGTAGCAGCAGTTACCGGTGCTCCTGCATTCGGCGCTGACGCTCAGCACGCTTGGGCTACAGATCCTTTTGCTTGGGATAACAGCACAGCAGGTATCACAACAGACGGTTTCACAGTAGGTACAGCTCCCGTTCTGACACTTGGCTAATCTTCTGATTAACTAAAGTACATATTATCCCCCGACTTTTGTCGGGGGATTTTTGTATCTGTACGGTTCATACGATAAAACTTTTTGATATACTATTGATTTTTGCGTAAAGGTATGATATTATTAAGCTAATAACTTAAAATCGGAGGGGAGTATGAGAAAATCAATACATAATTCGCAGTCGGGAGCGGCTGAAAGAAAAAAGAAAAACCGCGGCTTTACTATAGTAGAGCTTATCGTAGTTATAGCGATACTCGGTGTGCTTGCCGCCATACTTATCCCGACATTGCTCGGAATAACTACAAGGGCGACTGTCGGTTCGGCTAATACGACCGCATCTGAGCTTAAGAAGCAGATAGGCTACTTTCTGACAATGGCGGACGCAAACCGAAAAAACTATATGCTTATGGGTGACGGGTGCAGGGAGATTTTCACTATAACTATCATAGACGGCACATGGCATATTGACGCGGCACAGAACCCGTCAGCCTTTTCTCCCGATACAGTGACATGGGGAAATGACGCTACAGTAACGCAGGCTAACAACATAATCAATTCTCAATACGGCGAGGAGCTACTTGGAATGTATCTGCGTGATGCCTTTCCTACGATAACGAACGGCATAATCAGAGCCAACTGCATAAAAGGCGTATGCGTATCGGCGTGGTACACCCCGGATACGACCAATACATCGGACATAAACGATGTTCCAACATTCGGCACGAGCAATGCGTGGGTTGACAGCAATGGCAATGAGATCACCGCGTATGCGTGGGATGGGGCGACTGCGGGGGTGAGCGCGGACGGTTATACAATAGGCACTGCGCCTGTGCTGGAGCTTGGCGCATAAAACAGAACAGATCTACCCGACTGTGAAAGCAGTCGGGTATTACTTACATATAACAGAGGTGATAAAGTGGCATACAGCGAGCTTATAAAGAACTTTGAGAAAATACGCGCGTATATGAGGGAGTTCTATGTATACGGCTTCAAGAGCAGAAACGAATACGACAGAAAGAGCGCACGCTCATATGACGATGAGCGCCGCAGGGTAGAAAGCTGGCTCGGTGACTATATGCGCTTTACCAAGACCGCAGAGGGCAAGAATGTATTTTTGTCGGTGGACAGCCGCACGGAGGACAGCAACCCTTTTTATAAAACGTGGAAAGCGAAGAGCTTTACGGACGGCGATATAACTCTGCACTTTGCGATATTCGATATACTCTGCACTCCCGATATAAAGCTGACTTTAGCGGAGCTTATAGATGAGATCGATACTTTGCTGTCGGGGGAAGTTACGTTTGACGAATCGACACTCAGAAAAAAGCTTAAGGAATACACCGAGGAGGGCATTATCATAACCGAAAAGCAGGGCAGAAAGGTTATGTACAGCCGCGCACCCGATATCGATATATCCGGGCTTTGCGATGTTACCGACTTTTTCGGTGAAACCGCACCGTGCGGTGTTATCGGGGCGTTTATTGCGGATAAACTGCCGCCGCATGACAAGCTTTTCTCATTCAAGCACCACTATATCACGCAGGCGCTTGACAGCGATATAGCGGCTGTGCTTTTTGACGCGATGCGGAAGAAATGTTATGTCACCGTGGAAAACCTCGGCAGACACTGCGACAAGCCTATGTCTGTGCGGGTCGTGCCGCTGAGAATTTATATCAGTGCGCAAAACGGCAGACAGCACCTTATAGCTTATAATGAGAAGCTGAACAGGCTGTTTTCGTACCGCCTTGATTACATATCCGATGTAAAGATCGGCGAGCCGTGCGAAAGTTTTGACGCATTAAGGCAGAAGCTCAATGAAGCGGAGAGCTGTATGTGGGGCGTGAACGGCAGGCTTGATAAGAAAGACACTCAGCACGTTGAGTTTGAGATAAGAATATCGGACGATGAGCAGTATATAGTGCATAGGCTTGAGCGTGAAAAGCGTTGCGGCAGGGTCGAAAGGATAGACGATAATCATTACAGATACTCGGCTGATGTATTTGACACTACCGAAATGATACCGTGGATACGCACGTTTATCTGCCGTATAACAAGGCTCAACTTCTCGGACAGGACGGCAGAAAACAATTTCAAAGCGGATATTGAGAAAATGTACGAAATGTACGGCGTAGAAGATAATACAGAGGATACACAGACTGACGGCGGAGGTGAAAATGATGATATTCAGCGAGCTTTACTCGGCGTATTATAATACGGTAGCGAAGATAATCACCGCCGCATTTGATGAAAACACGACCGAAAAAGACCTTGACCGTGTCGTCAGCGAAAATGCATTTTCCGAAAGCGTGCTAACTATAATGCCGTCGCTTAAAAGCGGAAAGTGGAAGCTGCTTGACAACAATTTAAGACCGCTTTTAAAACACAGGCCGACAATGCCGCTTACCTTACTTCAAAAGCGCTGGCTGAAAGCGGTGTCGCTTGATAAGAGGGTAAAGCTTTTTGATGCGCAGTTTCCCGATTTATCCGATGTCGAGCCGCTTTTCACCGAGGACGATTACAGAGTGTATGATAAGTATTCGGACTGCGATAAATTTGATGATGAGGATTATATACGGCGGTTCAGGCTTATATATTATGCCATAAAGAATGATCTGCCTGTGGTCGCAAGGTTTGACAACAGGTACGGCAAGGAAGTAACGCTGAGATTTTTCCCGAAGGGCTTTGAGTACTCCGAAAAGGACGATAAGATAAGGGTAATAATGGACGGCTGTAAGTTCAGGCAGATAAACCTCGGAAGAATTAAAAGCTGTCAGCTTTATACCGGGACGGGACAGTGGAATGAAAAGCCGAAAGAGGTTCGTATAAAGGAGCTTACCTTGCAGATAACCGATGAGCGTAACGCACTTGAACGTGTAATGCTTCACTTCGCACACTTTGAAAAGCAGGCGGAGCGCGTTGATGATAATAAGTATCTGCTTCATCTGAAATATTACGCGAATGACGAAACGGAGATCGTTATACGCGTGTTGTCGTTCGGACCGTGTGTTAAGGTGGTAAGCCCCGAAAGCTTTGTCGGACTGATTAAAGAGAGGCTGGGAGAGCAGAAAAGGTGCGGGGTGAAATGATGATTGAAGTTTTATTTTCTTATGTATTTCCAAATGGGGTTGAGGGGCGTAGCCCCCATATAGGTCGTCATCCTATTGTGTCGCTGCATCGTGCAGTGACTATGTGTGGCTGACTGCAAGCGTCCTTGCTTGGACGAGGGGCGATAGCCCCACACTCAGCCCCGGCACGGACGCCGGGCGTGTATGTCCAAAGGCTCTGCACGATGCAGAGCCAACCAAGCATACACAGCCTTTCACCGGGGAAAGGGGGTTAGGGGGATAGGGATTTTAAATTTGTAGTTCTTTAAGCTGTGAACAAATTAAGTTCGCAGCTTTTTTTCCGTGAAAAACCAAATTCTATCCTGTATAATAAACTCATGCGATGAAGCGAAAGCTTCACAGCAGATAAAAGGCACTTCAAAAGCACATAAAAAGGTCTTTGAGTGCCTGCACAATTTAATAAAAGGCACTGTCGGCAGTTATTTTCTTTAGTGGGTATCAGGACAGTGCCTTGCAGAGAGTTTAAGGCGCGTACAGCAACGATATCGTTTATTGTATAAGAAAATGGACCGCGCCTTGTAAAGACGCAAACAGCAGCATATTACACCTGTGTTTTTTGAACACAATTTTGCCGACCTAACGGCACCCACCTTCGGGCGGGCTACCGTGCGGTGAGAGTCCGTACATCTTTTTTTATATATGGCGTCTTGTTATGACAGCGCCCCTGTTCATTCCATACATATTTGGGGCGTTGTTCTTTACTTTTCGAGAAAGGAGAGCAGAGATATGTTTGAGATCAAAGGAAAAATCAATACCGCGATATGCTACGCAAAGGTAGTGGAGGACGAAGCGATAGAACAGATACGCAGAATGTGCGACTATGAGTTCACCGCAGGCTCGAAAATCAGGGTAATGCCCGATGTACACGCAGGCAAGGGTTGCACTATCGGTACGACAATGACTATAACCGACAAGGCTGTACCGAATGTCGTGGGCGTGGATATCGGTTGCGGAATGTACACCGCAGAGCTCGGAAAGTCGGATATCGACCTTAGAAGAATAGACGAAGCCGCGCACTATATACCGAGCGGAAGAAACGTATGGGACGGACGCGACGAGCGCTTTGACCTTACAGGGATTCGTTGCTACAGACACCTCGAGCAGGCAAAGCGGCTTGAAAGAAGCCTCGGTACGCTCGGCGGCGGTAATCATTTTATTGAGATAGACGCTTCCTCGGACGGCAACAAGTACCTTGTTATCCATTCGGGCAGTCGCAACTTAGGCAAGCAGGTAGCCGAGTATTATCAGAACCTTGCTATTGACCTTGCGGCGGGTAAGGGCGAGCTTTTTGAAAAGAAAGCCGAGCTTATAAAGACATACAAGGAGCAGGGCAGACGCACTGAGATACAAGCCGCGTTAAAGGCTATGGAAAAAGAGTGGCAGGCGAAAGTTCCCGATACTCCGGCTGATCTCTGCTATCTTTATGATAACTACCTTGAGGATTATCTTTATGATGTTGAGATATGTCAGCGCTTCGCAAAGCGTAACCGCGAGCGTATGGCTGAGATAATACTTGACAGGTGCGGACTTACCGCCGTGTCGGCGTTCCATACGATACACAATTACATCGACACAAAGGAGCGCATACTCCGCAAGGGTGCAATTTCCGCAAAGAGCGGCGAGCTTGTGCTGATCCCGATAAATATGAGGGACGGAAGCGTGCTTGCAAGAGGAAAGGGCAACCCCGACTGGAATTATTCCGCACCGCACGGCGCAGGCAGAATTATGTCGAGGACAAAGGCTAAGGAAAAGCTCGACATTGAGCAGTATAAGAAGAGCATGGAGTGTATATATACGACCTCGGTCAACAGCTCCACACTTGATGAAGCGCCCATGGCGTATAAGTCACTGTCGGATATCATTGACGTAATAAGAGAGTCGGTAGATGTTATCGAAGTGCTGAAACCGATATATAATTTCAAGGCGTGTGAGTAGCTAGCTCTGCGCCGCAGAGGAGGAAATCACAATGCTTGAACAGTTAAAGAATGAAGCAAATATGACCTTGACCGAAAACGGCGCAATGACCTACATAAGCACAAAATCACACTGCCTTGATTTATTTTCGACGATAGGCGCAATTCGCCGTTCTCACGAAAGCGATATAATCGATCGCTTTGTAAAAGCGTATGCCGAGGATAAAAACCTTGCGCTGAAAACGCTTTTCTTTGCGCGTGATGCGCGTGAGGGTCTGGGCGAACGCAGAGTGTTCCGTGTAATACTGAACTACCTTGCAAAGGCAGAGCCCGGTAGCGTGCGCAGGAATATAGAGTATATCGCTGAGTACGGCAGATATGACGATCTGCTGTGCCTTATCGGCACGCCCTGCGAAAAGGACGTTATACGCCTTATTGACGCTCAGCTGAAAAAGGATATCGCGTCTGACGGCAGTGTGTCACTGCTTGCAAAGTGGCTCCCGTCTGTCAATACGTCAAATAAGGAGGCTGTCAGAACGGCACGCCGTATAGCTTATAGTCTCGGAATGACCGAAGCGCAGTATCGCAAGACGGTTGTGGCGCTCAGAAAAAGGATAGATATACTTGAAAACCGTCTGCGTGTTATGGACTATACGTTTGACTATTCTAAGCAGCCCGCGCTTGCTATGCTGAAGTACCGCAGTGCGTTCTTTGATAACGACTTTGACCGCTACTGCAAGTACCTTGACAATGTAAAGCACGGCAATGCAAAAATGCACACAGGCGTATTAACACCGTATGATGTTATCGCTCCGTGCTTCGATTGGTACAGTGCGAAAGAATTATCCGAAGAGGAACGCAACGCTATGGATATAACGTGGAACGCACTTGAGGATCTCGGCAATGATGAAAACGCGCTTGCCGTAATTGACGGTTCGGGTTCGATGTACCCAAGAGCAATAGCGGTTGCGCTGTCGCTCGGAATATACTTTGCAGAAAGGAACAAGGGCAAATTTCGCAATCATTTCATAACGTTCTCGAACAGACCTCAGCTTGTCGAGATAAAGGGCAGGGATATTGTCGAAAAAGTACGTTACTGCTGTCAGTATGACGAGGTAGCAAACACGAATATCGCGGCTGTATTCAATCTGTTACTGAAAACCGCGGTAAAGTATGACCTCCCGCAGGAAGAGCTCCCCAAGAGGTTATACATAATATCGGATATGGAGTTTGACGAGTGTGCGGAAAACGCAGGTGCGACAAACTTTGAAAACGCGAAGAGAAAGTATGCCGAAAAGGGCTATACGCTCCCCGAGATAGTGTTCTGGAATGTCGAGAGCAGAAACAATCAGCAGCCTGTTACGATGAACGAAAACGGTGTTGCGCTGGTTTCGGGCTGTTCGCACAGACTGTTCTCGATGGTGGCAAGCGGCGAGCTTGATCCTTATAAGGCTATGCTCGATGTGCTTACGTCCGAGCGTTATGCTAAAATATCGGCATAAACAAAACCGCTGTTTCACGACAGCGGTTTTGTTATATAAAACACACAACGGCATCGGTCAAACCGATGCCGTTGTCTTAAGGAAAAGAATTCCGCCGCTGTAAGCGGCGGGGAAAAACAACCTGTAAGGAGTTGTTAAAAATTATTCGCTTACTGCTGTAGATGAGCCTACTTCCATAGTGCCCTTCTTCATAACGTATTCATACTCGTTACCGTCATTGCCCTTAACCTTGAATGAGAGCTTGTCGTTTTCGTAAGTAACGCTCATCTGAATCTTGTCTGTGCTGCCGACTTCCATTACTTCTGCACCGTTGCTCTTGTACTGAACGTTGTGCTCTTCTGTAGCTGCAGCTGACTTGATTATAACCTTGTCATCTGTGAATGTCCATACAGATGCGAAAGAAGACTCGTCAACACCGAGCTTTGCCGCATAGTCTGCAACAGTTTCGCCGGCGATCTTTTCGTAGATCCAGTCGCCCTTCATCTTGTCCTTTGCCGAGCCTGAGCAAGCTGCAAGTGCCATTACCATTACTGCTGCCATTGCGAGTGCAACGACTGACTTGATTATTTTCTTCATGATTATTCCTTTCTCTGTGGCTTTACGCCTCTGATTATGTAGATATATCGGTTGTTTATCAACCTTTGAAATTATACCTGTTTGCGTTTTTAAAATCAAACATCTGGCGTAAATCGGTTCAAATTGGGCGTTAATCGGTATCAGCCGCCGAAAAAGCTTCCGATGTTGAAGCCTGTGGGCATAGGAAGAGTAAACATATATACCGTAGCGATAACGAAAGCAACAAGTGCTATTACCGCTACCGCATATTTGTTTGCTTTGTGATTGAAAGATCCCGCAATACCAAGCAAGAACAGCACAACGCTGTAGATAACGGTCACAAGTCCGAACGCATCGCCGTGAGAGTTGTCTTTCTGACCCTGTTCAAGAACCTCCTGTGACTGTGCAAGAAGCTCGTTGGCTTTGACGAAATAGCTGTTGACATATTCCTCGTCAAAGAAAGGCGAAGTCATACTGTTTTCCTTATTCAGCCATGCAAGTATTGTTGCCTGTGGATCATCACTGCCGGTGTCGTTGATATCCCAGTCTATCTTTGCCGCCATTGCTTCGGTTACATTTTCAGTCAGCTTGTAGTAAAGTTGGTTACACAGCTTTGCAAGCTCGGTTTCATCATTCTTCTCCTGTGCGAATAATATCTCTATCTGAAGTGAGCTTATATCATTCCACAGAATCATATCTTGATTCATCTGCTGTACACCCGCGTTATATTCCGAATTTCCTTCGGACGCAAGGTTATTGCTCGTTGCATAGTTTGTTGCCTGGTTGCCTCCGTGAAGAGAGCCTATCCAGCTTGCCCACGCAGTGAGCAACGCGGTGATACCGAGCATTATTACTATTATAAGCTCGGTTATCTTGTCCATATCGGGCTTTTTCTTTTCTGCGGGAGCGCCCGCCGTATTTTTGTTTTCCATAGAACCTCCGTATAATGATATTGTACTTTTTATTATATCATTGATGTTAAACGAGAACAATAAAATGGCGTTAATCGGCGGTTTTCAGGCGGGAAAAGGCAATTCACGGTACAAAAATATTGCAACAGACAGTAAAATATAGTATAATTATGACAAGGTTCAGAAAAAGCGGCGTATGCCGCAAAGTGCGGAAGGTACACAGAACAATGGAACTAAGAATTGCAATAACCGATGACCTTAATTCGGAGCGTGAAAAGCTGTCAACAGCCATAGCAGAGCCTTTCCGGAAGGTAGGTCTTGATATCGGGAATATAGATGAATATTCCGGCGGGGAGGCTTTGCTTAAGCAGTTTCAGGCGGGAAAGTATGACCTTATATTTCTTGATATATATATGGACGGTATCAGCGGAATTGAAACGGCAAAGCGTATAAGAGCGGTCGACAGGAATGTAAAGCTGGTGTTCGTCACGACAAGCAATGAGTTTGCAAGCGAGAGCTATGCGGTAAAGGCGAACTTCTATCTGTTAAAGCCCATACGTCCCGACAGCATAAGACAGCTTGCCGAAATACTGGAGCAGGAGATGCAACATACTAAGAGCATTGCGGCGCTCCCCGACGGTACTGTGATACCGCTGTCATCGCTTGTGTACACATCGTGCTCGGGTCATTATGTAAATGTATACCTTGTCGGAAGTGAAACGCTTAAAATACGCACGACCCATAAGATAATGGAAGAATCGCTTTCAAAATACGAGGGGGTAATTTCGTGTAACAAGGGTGTGCTTATTTCTCTTGCAAATGTTGCAAAGCTTGACGGCGAGAATTTTACCATGATAAACGGAGATATCGTGCCGATAAGCAGACGCAAGCTTACGCAGATAAAAAATGATTATACCCGATTTGTTCTGAACCGTATCCACGGTGAATTTGAGAAAGAGCAGGGGTGTTGATATGATCGATAATTTCATCAACGAGGCGCTGTCGTGCCTTGTACTTGTACCTGCAACGGCGCTGTGCTTTTTCCCGATGAAGGACAAAATGAAATTTCCGCTTAATCAGGTTTTGCCTCTGTTTCTCGGTATACTTGTGAGCATAACCGCGATTGTTTCCTGTGCGGCGGCTCTGTTGTCGATAAATTCGGCGATAGCGTTCTATATACTGATGATACCGCTGTTTTTTGTGTATAAGATAATCGTTAATGCGGATATAATAAAGTGCCTTGCGTCGTTTCTGCTGTCTTTCACGATAATGAGCTTTTGTAAGAATTATGCCATAATGATAGATGCGGTGCTCCACCCTGAGCTCGGAGCTCCCGAGCTCAGCACGGACGGTGCGCTTATACAGCTGGGTATATCCTGCGCGGTTATGTTTCTGCTTGCATACCCGATGCTTAAATTCGGCTCGCACCTTATAAATGAATTGCCTTATACAAGGGTGTGGCTGATCTCTATACTTATGTCGCTGATATTTATCGGCTTTAACTTTTCAGTACGACCTGTTCACTATGAAACACTTTATCTGAACCGTGTATTCGTTGTATTCATAACGATTACTACGCTGATGTTCCTTACGCTTATGATGATGTATACGGTATTATATTTCATTTCGTCCGCGTTGTTGAAGGCAGGCAGGGATAAAGATCATATGCGCGTGCTTGAAATGCAGAAAAAGCAATACGATTCTCAGCAGAAATATCTTGAGGACACCTCACGCATACGTCACGATTTCAAGCATTCGATAATCGCAATAAAAACGCTCGCCGAGGATGGCGATTATGAAGAGCTGAAAAGCTATCTCGACAACTACATTGATACGCTCCCGAGTAAAGAGCCCGCGCGCTACTGCGGCAACTATGCGCTGAATGCGCTCCTGTGCCACTATGAGGAGCAGACAAAGGAGCATAACATTACGCTCAGACTGAGGGTAGATATCAATGATCGTTCCGTACCGCTGTCCGATGATGAGCTTTGCTGTATAGTCGGCAACATACTTGAGAATGCGATAAATGCAAGTCTTGTAATTCCCGAAAACGAGCGCAGTATATCCCTTTCGGTAAAAGCAGATGACGCATCGAGTAATCTCTATGTCGTCGCGGAAAACAATTTCAGCGGCAAGCTGAGATATGACGGCACGCGTTATTATTCCACCACCAAGGGCGGCGACGGTATCGGGCTTGAGTCGATATCGTTCACGGCGGAAAAGCACGGAGGAACAGCAAGCTTCTATCACAAGGACAAGGTGTTCTGTTCTGATGTTGTAATACCGCTGAGTGTGTAAAAATATAGGCTCTTTGTCAATAGTTG
>DJPL01000016.1:0-3590 GCA_002437415.1 Ruminococcaceae bacterium UBA6413
TGACTTTTTATAGCTGGTCTTTGCCTTTTTGTGATTATATTCCTTGTAAACTCATAAGTTAATGATTTCTCGGTATTTTGTGCCGGACAGCAAGTATTTATTCCACTTCAATTATCGTTCCCCCACCGACCACTGTATCCCCGTCATACAACACCAGTGCCTGACCGCAGGTGACCGCTCTTTGCGGTTCATCAAAAACCGCTGTGAGAGTATCACCGTTTTGTGTAACAGTCGCCCACTGCTCGGTGTGGCGGTATCGCACCTTAGCCTTTACGCGCATTTCGCCCTTTATCTCGGGTACTGAGATAAGGTTTATATCTCCCGCCTTAACCACACTGCTGTACAATCCGTCGTTATATGAAAGCGTTACCGTGTTGCTAACAGGGTTTACCGCCTTTACATACAACGGCTCGGGAGCGGAAATTCCCAACCCCTTGCGCTGACCTACTGTGTACCTTATAACGCCCTTGTGCCTGCCGATAACGTTACCCTCCGTGTCGAGGAAATCACCGTCGGGATAATCCTTTCCCGTGTACTGCTCTATAAAATCGGCATAGCTGCCGTTCTGAACAAAGCATATATCCTGACTGTCGGCTTTGCGTGCATTGATGAACCCCTGAGCCTCGGCAATATCTCTCGCCTGCGACTTTCTCATCTCGCCGAGGGGGAATATAGTGTGACTGAGCTGATCCTGATTAAGGCAGTACAGAACATAGCTCTGATCCTTTGTATCATCGAGCGCCTTTTTTAGCAGATATCTGCCGTTTTCGCCCTTTTCGACCCTTGCATAGTGACCTGTTACCACATAGTCACGGTCAAGCTCCTTGGCTCTCATATACAGCTTGTCGAACTTGAGATATCTGTTGCAATCTATGCACGGATTTGGCGTTATACCGTTCTCGTATGCGTGGACAAAGCGATCTATTACATCGGTTTCAAACCTGTCCGAAAAGTTGAAAACATAGTACGGCATATCAAGCGAATAGGCTACGCTTCTTGCGTCCTCGACATCGTCAAGCGAGCAACAGCTGTGCTCCCTCGAAATGCCTATATCCTCATTTGCAAACAGCTTCATCGTAACACCGATGCAGTCAAACCCGCGCTGTTTCATAAGGTAAGCCGCAACGCTTGAATCAACGCCGCCGCTCATTGCGATAACTGCCTTATTGTTCATTTTAGTCCTTTCTGATACCAACGAAAGCCGACAGCTTTCAGCTGTCGGCTCGTTATTCGGAATATCACATAATGCGGCGGGTATGACCCGCTCCAAATTCGCCGTTGCGGGTGTGACCCGCTTCAAATTCGCCGTTCTAACGGTTGGCAAATTGCGTAAGTTGCGTTACCGTCGGGTGGCAAAGTACTACTTTAATTGAATTGAAAGGTTAATCTAGGGAGGAACGATTCTGCCAAATCAAATCATTGTAAATCTTGGTTTCTTTGATCCCGCCGTTCGGCGATGTTCAGCATAGCTGAAAACTAAATTAAAGGCGGAATTGGGAGCGGCGGCACGCCGCCTTAGACTTTATCGAAAGCCTGTGAGAGGTCGGCGATTATATCGTCGATGTGCTCTGTACCGATCGAAAGACGGATCGTATTTCTGCCGATACCCTGATCGGCAAGCTCTTCATCTGTCAGCTGTGAGTGGGTTGTTGTAGCGGGGTGAATTACAAGGCTCTTTACATCTGCAACGTTTGCGAGCAGTGAGAAGATCTGTAAGCTGTCGATGAACTTGTGAGCTTCTTCCTGACCGCCCTTGATGTTGAATGTGAAGATAGAAGCACCGCCGTTGGGGAAGTACTTTGTATAAAGAGCGTGGTCGGGGTGGTCGGGCAGTGAGGGGTGATTTACCTTTTCAACCTTGGGGTGGTTAGCAAGGAATTCTACAACCTTCTTTGTATTCTCAACGTGACGGTCAAGTCTTAATGAGAGTGTTTCTGTACCCTGTAAGAGCAGGAATGCGTTGAACGGTGAAATTGTAGCACCTGTATCACGCAGGAGTATTGCTCTGATATATGTTACGAATGCGGCAGGACCAACGGCATCTACGAAGGATACGCCGTGATAGCTGGGGTTAGCTTCTGCGATAGGAGCGTACTTGCCGCTCTTCTTCCAGTCGAACTTACCGGAGTCAACGATAACGCCGCCGAGTGTTGTGCCGTGACCGCCGATGAACTTTGTGGCTGAATGTACCACAACGTCCGCGCCGTGCTCGATAGGACGGATAAGGTAGGGAGTACCGAATGTGTTGTCTATTACGAGCGGAAGTCCGTGCTTGTGAGCTATCTCTGCAATAGCGTCAATGTCAGGGATATCGCTGTTGGGATTGCCGAGTGTTTCAAGGTAGATAGCCTTTGTGTTATCCTGAATTGCATTCTCAACCTCTTCAAGGTTGTGCGCATCTACGAATGTAGTGCTGATACCGTACTGGGGAAGCGTATGTGCAAGCAGGTTATAGCTGCCGCCGTAGATAGTCTTCTGTGCTACTATATGCTCGCCTGCGTAAGCGAGAGCCTGAATAGCGTATGTTATAGCGGCCGCGCCCGATGCTGTAGCGAGTGCGGCAACACCGCCCTCAAGAGCCGCTATTCTTGTTTCAAAAGCGCCCTGTGTTGAGTTAGTAAGTCTGCCGTAGATGTTGCCTGCGTCTGCAAGACCGAAACGTGCGGCGGCGTGTGCACTGTTCTTGAAAACGTATGATGTTGTCTGATATATCGGAACTGCTCTTGCGTCTGATGCGGGGTCGGGAGTTTCCTGACCTGCGTGAAGCTGGATTGTCTCAAATCTGTAGTTGTTATCGTATGTATAGCTCATTGTAAATACCTCTTTCTTTCAGTCGGCTTATAGCCTGTCAAATTCTTGTTTTTTCTTTTGTTTTTTCGGGGTGTGCTTTAAGCACTTTACTTATGCTATACAGCGGCACATTCGTCCGTTTCTGAAATTGTGTCTGAGGGCCTTAGCGATGATACTCATCAAATGTGCCTCCTTTCTTTTGCTCACAACCTGCGGTTTTGTTTCTCCTCAAAACCTATCTGTTTGGTATGTTTGTATTATACACTAATCAGATAGGTTTTGTCAATAGGTTTTTTGAAAAATTTATAAAAAATTTTTTGGTGGGTGTAAATCCGCATTGTTAAGCGAAAAGTCGACCTTTCATTACACTTTTATGAGTGAACTTTTGCGATTTCGTCGCAAAAAATGAGCGAATATCCGGCATATAATTACACTTTTATGAGCGAATAATCGCAGTCTGATCGCAAAAAGATGAGGGAATGTTATTATTCCCGCTGTTTTTCCGACTTATACGGATATGGGGTCAATTAAATGTTAAAGGGGTTGTGACACAACCCGAAAAAGAAAAAGTGAGTCGAAGCGCAAAAAATAGTGCGCACGGCTCACTTTTTTGGTATAGTACACTTCTATTATACCGTTTTAATATTTAAGATTGATAGCAGGCTACCGATAGTTCTATTTGTCGGATAGCACTTCTCGGGTTCGCTATTCTGTGCGATGACGTTGCTACTATGAACGAGGGAGACAACCCAAGGGAAGAGAGGAAGGCGCTCCAAAGGCGCTTTCCCCTCTCCCCTTAG
>DJPL01000016.1:3601-47356 GCA_002437415.1 Ruminococcaceae bacterium UBA6413
TTAGGTTTTCTCCCAAATCAGTTTATTCCTCTTGAGCTACGAGAGGAGCGGGAGCATTGCTTTTTGCAATGCTCAGACGTGCATCCCTCTTTCCTGACTCCTCATCTCTTCTGCCATAATGGGGTGTTGGCAATAAGACACACAAACGATTGCGTTTAAAAAGACGATATAAGCGGGACGCTCCGCTCTGTTCGACCCGGGGGCTGTACAGATATCTCAGGATAGTGCGTTTTTTGGAAGTTTCGGTGATAGTTCAGTTGCACTGATACTCTCACGAAATTATTAACACCTTATCTGTTCAGAAATTGTTTTCAGCGATGTTGGCAATATATTACATTATATTATCTTGCCGATAACGTAAATGTCAATGAGTATTTTGACAAAAAGAACCGCACGGTATTCCCGTGCGGTCTTAACATATAAGCTTTTGACCCTTATCAATACTCCGACAGCTCATAGTTATTCGGCGTTCTGTGCCAGAGTCCGTCTGTCTGCTCGTATATCTCCTTGAATGTGAACTTACGGAAATTTATCTTACATCTGCCGCCGTAGTTCGCTTCATATACCCATATACCGTCTGTATCAACAGAGTATATCGTGACATAGTGCGGATATCCGTACATTATGTTATCATATGCCAGATAGTCGCCGGGGCGGAATGTATCCGTCATCCACTTTTTCAGTGCCGCTTCCGTCCAGTTTCCGTCCGAGCGGTTCTTTATCGTAAGAGTATTTTCGTTATAACCGTTCGTCTTGCCGAACAGATATTCAAACACCTCTATCGTAAATCCGGCGCACTGTATGCCCTGATTTCCAAGCACGTTGCTTCTTCCGATAAGACAGGTACAGCCCGTCTCATTTCCTGTTTCACAGAAGCTGTGGCAGGTGCAGGGAGAAGTCAGCATTGTGTTAAAGTACTTTCCTACCTGATAGCTGTGCCAAAAGTCGTTTATCTTTCTGTCCCACTTGCCCTCCATCATCTCGTCAAGACGCTTCTGAACAAGCGCTTCCATGCTGTTCTTTTTAACTATTTTGAACGTGCCTGTTACCGTTCCGGTGAAGTTTCCCTTACCTGTAACGGTAAACGAAGCCGTGCCGGCATTAACATTGTTCTTATAGCCCGAAACAGTGTAGTCCGTGTCCTTGACAAGCGTTTTTCCGTTATATGTAACGGTCGGAACAGGCGTAAGCGTATTGCTTGTATACTGCTGATCCGCACAGGTTACCTTTGCCGAGGATATCGCGGCGGGGAGCACCTTGAACGAAGCCTTTATTTCAGCACCTTCATAGTTTCCTCTGCCTGTTATCACTGCGGTTGCCGTTCCCGCGTTTATGTTGTTGTATGCGCTGAGGATATAGTCCGTTCCCGCTTTGAGCGCGGAAGTGCCTATTGTTACCGTAACAGCAGGGAGCTGAGCACTTCCGCAGTATGTTACATCTTTTACGCTGACCGTTGCGCTTTCAAACAGTTCAAGTGCGTTGCTGAGCTCGGCTATTTTCAGCGTTCCGCTGTAATTGCCGATACCTGTCACTACTGCCGAAACCTTGTCCGATGACTCATCGACCTTGACTTCATAATCAGTATCCTGAGTAAGCAATATGCCGCCGTATTTTACGGTTACCGTATAGCCCTTGCCGCTTGTTGAAAGCGATAAGGTTGCTTTTGCCGCCGAGATATCCGCCTTTTCGACCTCACAGTCTGCGGTAACACTGCCGATAAAATTACCCGCACCGTTTACCGTGACCGTATGCTTTCCGGGGAGCAGTGAAGTATCGGTTACTTCGCTGTCGCCCGAGCCCAGCTCATACTCACCGTATTTTCCGCTTACAGTAAATTTTGTGCCTGCGGGCGAATACACCCCTCTGACGTTAAGCTCAGCATCCGCAATGTCGGCTTTGGAAATGATGAAAGCCTTGGTTATAGCGCCCTCTGTTTTTCCTTTGCCTGTCAGTGTCAGCTGTGCGCTTCCCGCTTTTATGTTGTCCAGATACGAAACTGTATAGTCAGTTCCCTCGGTAAGCTTCACACTGCCTATTTTTACTGTTATGCCGGGCTTTACCGCCTGACCTGTAAATACCGCTTCATTTATAGATATATTTGCTTTTCTGATGTCAAGCTTTGTTATCTTGAACGTCACGGTCTTACTGCCGCTCAGACGGTTCTTACCGGTTACGGTAACGCTTGCCGTGCCGACCTGCGTATTATTTTTATACGAAAGGGTATAGTCAGTGCCGTTTTTAAATTTATATGTGCCGTAGCTTACCGTAACAGCAGGCTTTACCTGTGCTCCGGTGTAGATTACATCTGCAACCGTTATTTTTACGCCGCTTACAGCTCTTGCGGTGATTTTAAACGTTTTTGTCACTGTGCCCGAATAATTGCCCTTGCCGGTCAGCACAAGCGTTGCAGTACCGAGCGCAGTATTGTTCTTATAGCTCAGCGTGAAATCCGTTCCGTTTTTGAGCGTTTTCGAGCCGACCTTTACAGTCGGAACAGGCTTTATTGCCGCTCCTGTAAAGCTTTTCGCGCTTATGTTTGAAACAGCCGAGGCAGGTATCGCCTTTCTTGTTATCTTAAATGTCTTATTAACGCTTCCACCGTAGATACCTTTGCCCTTTACGGTTATGGTCGCCGTTCCCGCGTTTTTGTTGTTGGAATATGTAACGGTATAATCCGTATTCTTCTTAAGCGTTACCGTTCCGTACTTTACCGTAACGGCGGGTGTGAGTGACGCGCCGCTGTATACAAGAGATGTTTTATATGAAATCGTCGCCTTTGATATCGGCTTCGGGTTTATCTTGAATGTGATACTTTTCGAACCGGTCAGGAGCTTCCCCTTACCTGTAACAACTACCGTGGCAGTTCCGACCTTCGTATTGTTCTTGTATGTAAGTGTATAATCCGTTCCGTTCTTGTACGTTTTACTTCCGCATTTTACGGTAACTGTGGGCTTCAGCGCCTTACCCGTATATGTCACTGAGGGAACGCTTATTTTGAGCATAGAAACAGGTCTTGCCGCTATCGTAAAACCGATGTAGCAGCTGCCCTTATAGTTGCCCTTGCCGATGATGTTTAGCTTTGCGGTTCCTTTGTTGACGTTGTTTTCGTATGTCAGCGTGAAATCAGTTCCGTTTTTCAAAACCGTAGAGCCGTTTTTGACTACAGGTATCGGCTTCAGCGGCGAGCCTGTGTAGTACTGTGTCGCTACCTTATAGAACGAACACCTGTTATATATGACCGCAGGCTGAATTTTGAACGATTTTTTAACCGTTCCGCTGTAGCTTCCTTTGCCCTTGATTATAACATACGCCGTTCCCGCGTTTATATTGCTCTGATAGCTTACGGTATAGTCGGTGTTCTTTTTCAGAACCTTTCCGCCATACTTGACTGTCGGATTTTGTGTTATTGCGCTTCCGGTATATGTCTTTGTAGTAATCCCCGAAACCGTACAGGACGATATAGCCGCCGCGTCCGCCTTTGTTTCGGAAAAACAGCAAACGGCAACAGCACAAAGCAATCCGCATATAAACGCCGTGAGCCATTTCAATGTCGTCATATACCTGCTTTTAACTGTTGCCGTCATGAATTTTGCCTTTCTCTGTGTCTGCTGTCAATATCGGTATGCACTTATCTGAATTCGATATCGTTCGGACCGCAGACTATGTTGCACTTGCCGTACTCCGCCGAGGTAGTCGTTGTAAAGCTGTTGAGATTTATCCTTACATTCGGATAAACGCACTTAGTAACTCTTACCGACAGCGTTTCCTTTGCGTTGATTATCTTTTGTATCTCTTCTATTCTTGCCCTCAGCGGCTTTTTATCCATACCCTTCTGGACTTTAAGCCTGATGGCGGAGGAGATATACGATTCCTTATCCGCGGTGAGCTTTTCACCGTTGCGTTTTTTCTCCTGTAAAAATTCGATAGAAGCGTTTATCTTCTCTATGTACTCATCGATCGCGGCACACTGCTTTTCGAGCGAGTCCATCTCAAGCAGAAGATTTGTCGTGCTTCCTACCGAGATCACAGTAGGCGTATAGCTCTTGTGACCGAGCTGTGCCACTGCAAATTTGCCCATAACACTGCAATCGCCGCCGACAAGCGCACCGGGATTTTTGGTGCAGTCAAGGTCGCCCTCTATTTTAATGCGACAGCCTACCAGCGATGTGCTTGTGAGGCTTCCTCTTGTTGTGATAGTGTCGTTTTCGCCGAAAGCGATGTTTATATTACCGTACTGTGACTGCACGGTGCTTGCGAATACGCCGTTCTTTACGGTTATATCGCCCTGTGCTGTCAATGTAGCGCCTGTTACCATACCCGATACGGTTATGGTTTTTCCCGCCGTAACGGTATAGCCCTCCTGGACACTGCCCTTTATTATGACATCACCGAGGAAGTTTATATTACCCGTCTTTACATCTATATCCGATGAGATCTGGAATGTGGTTTCAACGTTAAATCTTCCGCCCTTATAGACAAGGTTGCCGCTGTCTGAAGCGTACAGCTTTGTACCGTCAGCCGACAGTACGGTATTCGTGCCCTGCGGTATAAGCGGAGGTCTGCCCGGGCGCGGCGCTATTACCTGACCGTAGACATTCATACCCTCTTCGCCCTGTGTTTCGGGTACAATTTCACATATAAGGTCGTTTACCTTGACATTTACGATAAGACCTAAGTCACGGTAGTCGACACTTCCGTCCTCAAGCTTTCTCGGTACAAGCTTCTTATCCGTTTCAAACAGGTTTTTGACACTGCCGTTTTCACCGTCTACAGCCGCATAGCCGCTTGCGACCGTGAATATTTTATCATACAGCCTGTTCTCGGCGATCTCCTGAAGCAGCTCTTCATCAATACCATATACAACGTGCTCGTCCTTGAGCGCCTGCCGCATGGCTTCCACTGTAATGTCCTTACCCGAAAACTGAGGTGAAAAAACGCACATATTGGCTTCAAGCTTGTTGTCGCTTACAACAACCTTTGCAGATGCGTCTACATTAAGCATAGCGCCTGTTCCCTGCGGACGCTGCATAGTTCCCCCATTGTTCAGCTCAATGCCGTCAAGCGTTGTGTTGGACGCCTTTTCGAGCTCTATAAGCTCCGACATCGAAGCATCTGCCATCTTTTGTCTTTCGGATCTTTCCATCAGTGCACCTCCCTGTGTTATGTATTTATATCTATCTATATAGTCTTGTTTCCCTTAAGGCTGGACATAATCTCAAGCGAGCCGTCCGCCGCGTTGAAGGATACCGTCCTTCCGTAGTTAAGCCCCGTATCCGACGCGATTATCGGCACTCCGAGCCTTGCGAGCACTTTTTTCGTTGCCTCGACATTACGGTCGCCTATTGACATTGAAGGCGATGTTGTAGCAAACATATTCGCTCCGCCCGCTATCTTCGCGGTGATCCTCGATGCCGCCGCACCGCTCTTTATCATACTGTCATACAGTAATTGTATTCCCGTATCCGCAAACTTAAACTTGTTTTTATCGTTCGGTATCGCACTGCTGTCAGGGAGCATTATATGCGCAAGCCCCGCAATGCCGAGCACCTTATCGATCATACATATCCCGACGCAGCTGCCAAGCGCATATGTCACCAGTACGTCGGGCGACTTGCACAGCTTCTGGTCGGATATCCCCACTATTATCCTGTTCACTGGTTTTCTACCCCCAGTTTTCCAAGAAGCGTCCTCAGTGACTCAACAGTGGGTATAAGTAGCATATCGGATTGTATCTCAACTGAATCTATCAGAAATTGTTCGCTTATCATAAGTACCTTTTCATACGCTTCCGAAAGCTCCGTTGCGGGAACTGTCATTATAGCCCCGAGCATATCGGTCGTCAGCGCAGGTACCGACATATCGATCGTCATACCGCCAAGATCCGCTATGGCGTTGACATAGCTTCCGCCCATTATGTTTCCTATCTCACTGAGCACCGATATATCATCGGCATTCATCTCATAGAGCGAAAACGAGCGCTCTCCCGTAAGTCCCGTTACGATAGTCTTCGCAAACGCCTCCTCGAGCAGGAACATTATCATTCCGTCCGCGTCCCCTTTAAGCCTTATCAGTATTCCTACCACCAGCTTGTCGGGTGAGCCGAGGGACTCTATCGCGTCAGCCACGTCCATAAGCCTTACCTGCGGCACCTGCATATCAATACTCCTGTTAAGGAGCTGTGACAGCGCCGTTGCGGCATTTCCTGAGCCGATATTCCCTATTTCCTTGAGCACATCAAGCTGTACCGGGCTTAAATCGTCGTAACTGTTTATCATAATAGACCTCTGAAATTATTAACTGTTTGTTTTAAATAACCGTATCTGCCGGGTAAAGCTCCCGGCAGTACGATCAAAATACATCATAAGATGATACCTTCAGACCTTACTGCCTGAGGTTGTTGGTTATACGCTCCAGCTCATCAGCTGTCTGTACGACCCTTGCGCTCATCTGATAAGAGCGCTGTGTTTCGATAATGCGTACCATATCGCCTGCAATATCCGTATTGCTGCGTTCGAGTGCCATTCTTATCTTGTCGATACTCCTGTCGGCAACCGCCTCTCCCGACCTCTCGGTAGCAGTCATCTTGTTACTGCCAAGAAGCTCGAGTCCAAAGTTGTTGTCGAATGTGTACACACCTATCATTTCCGAAAGCGCATCATAGTCGGGCTTGCTCGTACCCTCTATAAAAGGAACTGTAATGTGGTTTCCCTCATAGTCAAGCACAAATTCGCCGTTAGCGCTTACAAGCTCCCAGTGGTCGCCTATCTGCGACATCTGAAAATCGCCCGCTCTTGTGTAGTTTACATCGCCGTACTTATCCATTACCGCGAAGAAGCCTTCTTCCGTCGGTATCGCAAAGTCAAGCTCATTATCGGTATATGTAAACACACCCTCGCTGTACATAAGCTGTGTGCTGTGCACATACTCGCCGTGACCTGTCTGCCAGTCGGGCTCTGTATTTCTCTGTACCGTATAGATACAGTCCGCAAAGCTCGGGCGCGATGCCTTGAAGCCCACCGTGTTCACGTTTGCGATGTTGTTTGAGTAAACGTTAAGACCTTCCTGCTGTGCGATAAGCCCCGTTTTACCCGTGTAGAATGCTATGTTCATAACATATCCTCACATTCAGTCATTTTACAGTTTGATGATCTCGCTGGCCGCTCTGCCGTTGATAGTATCCATATACTTCAGTATAGCACTGCTCGCCTCGAATAATCTCTGCGTTTCCATAAGAGAAGTGATCTCCTTGTTAGCGTCAACGTTTGATTTTTCAAAACAGCCCTGGATAATGTCGTACTTCTCATCTGCGGGAATTGTCATATCCCCGTCATATGAAAACAGGTCGTTTCCTACCTTCGTAACATCCGCGTTTTCGGGTATGTAGCTGAGCCTCAGCGTTTCGATAACCTGACCGTTCTCACTTAGGATATTACCCTCGTTGTCAACTATGAAATCATCGTTTCCGATATATATCTCACCGCTTTGACCGAGGACGCGTCCGCTGTCGTTAAGGCAGAGATAACCCTCTCCGTCAAGCTCAAACTGACCGTTTCTTGTCTGATATACATTCCCGTTTGTATCCTGTATATTGAAGTATACATTACCCTGAATGCCTATATCAAACGGACTCTCGGTAAATTCAAAGCTGCTCTGTTCAAGGTTTGTCTTGCTCGTGTCGACATAGGTCTGCACGAACTTGCCGCTTGTCTTTCTGCGGTTGCTGACAAGTATAAGCTCCTCCTGGAACGTGTTGGTCCTTATCTCGTCCTTTTTATAACCCGATGTGTTTATGTTTGTCAGATTGTTCGAGATAGCGTCCAGCGACCTCTGATGGTTTATCATCGACTGCGCCAGATTGTAAAATGCTCTCTGCAAGTTTTTTCACCTCCTTTCTCAAAGTGATAAATCTGTATTGCAAAGCGGAGCAGAGAAGCGCCCCGCCCCCTGATTATATAATATCAGTTTTCACATAAATATGCAAGCTTTTCAGCTGTTTATATAGCTTTCCAGCTTGTTTTTGAGCGTCAGTATAGCCTTAGAATGTATCTGACACACTCTCGACTGCGTAATGCTCATGACCTTGGCTATTTCCGAGTATTTCAGCTTCTCGTAATAGTACATTGTGACTACCTGCTTTTCCTTTTCGGGAAGAGCGGCGACCGCGTCTGCTATGACCTGCTTTTTCTCCCGCTCATACAGCTTTGAGTCGGCGGTTTCGCTCCTTACCGACATATTATCGTCGAGGTTGTCCTCATACAAAAGCTCCTCAAACGACAGCGTTATCATTCCCGCCGTATTTGCCATAAGTTTTGACAGCTGTGCGGTGGTCATATTCATACTTTCAGCGAGCTCCTCATCGGTCGGCGTGCGGCAAAGCTCGGAGTTCAGCCTTGCGAAATTATCGTCAAGCTGCTTTGACAGCTTGCGGAGCGTTCTCGGCACTCTGTCGAGCTTTCTCATATAGTCGATGACCGCGCCCTTTATCCTTATGCCGGCATAGGTCTCGAATTTTACGTTCTTATCGGGGTCAAAGCCGTCTATAGCCGCCATAAGCGCTATAACGCCTTCGTTTATGATGTCGTCGCTCTCGGCATATCCCGCATAGACATTGCGCATAGATACCGCAATTATCTTGACGAGATCCATATACATCAGCACTATCTCGTTTCTGACATTTACGTCCCCTGTCAGCCTGTATTTTTCAAGAAGCTCGGGAAGCCGCTCTCTGCTTTGTACCGATACCGCCATAAAACGCTCCTTTCCCTGATATTTCCGACCCGCGGCTTACATCGCTATATTGCCTATAGCCTGTATCTGCGCCGTGTTGTCTATCTCGCTGTAGGACAGCACCGTTATATTGGGTATAAACTGGTCTATCAGTTTTTTGAAGTATATACGCACTATCGGAGAAGTAAGTATAATAACGTTCGGTATAACGTCCTTTACCTTGTCTATCTCTCCGCTTGTAATATTGACGATCTTCTGTATAAGGTCAGGGTCCATCGCAAGATAGCTTCCTGCGTCCGACTTCTTGACGCTTGCGACTATCGTATCCTCTACCTTCGGATCAACTGTGATGACTCTCAGCGAGTTAGCCTCTGCAAAGCGTCTTGTTATGGTGCGCTTGAGCGCCTGTCTTACATACTCTGTTACAATATCGATATCCTTAAGCGCACCCGCATGGTCGCCGAGCGTTTCGAGTATAGTTTCCATATCCCTTATCGGTACGCCCTCACGCAGTAGCAGGCAAAGCACCTTTTCGAGATAACCGAGCGAAATAGTACCGGGTATAAGGTCGTCGATAAGTGTCGGGTTGGTCTGCTTTATGTTGTCCACCATCGTCTTTACGTCCTGACGCGACAAAAGCTCACTGCAATGCTGTTTGATAACCTCCGACAGGTGAGTGATCATTACCGAAACAGGATCAATAAGCGTATAACCCGCTACGTCCGCCATTACCTTCTTGTCCGCACTTATCCACTTTGCGGGAATGCCGAACGCAGGCTCAACAGTGTCTATACCGTCAACAGGACTTACAACATCGCCGTTGTCAAGCGCTAAGTAGTGGTCGGAGAGAATTTCTCCTCGTGCTACCTCTTCGCCCTTTATCTTGATAACATACTGGTTTGGGTTTATCTCGGGGTTGTCCGTCATTCGCACAGACGGGATTACCATACCCATATCCATCGCAAACTGCTTACGGAACATTACCACACGGTCAATAAAGTGACCGCCGCTCTTTTCGTCAACAAGATGTAAAAGGCTGTAGCCGAACTCCATCTCTATCTGCTCTACATTCAGCAGCTTGAATACGTTGTCGATATCTCTGTAATAGTCGTTGTCCGAGGTCGGCTGATCCTGCATTTTGGCAATGCTCTCGCGCTCTGCCTGAGCGGCAAGAGCCGCCTCTCTCTTCGCCTTTGATTTTGACAATCTCCAGCCGAATATAAACAATGCCGCGCCAACGCCGAGCAGTATCAGCTTCGGGAAGCCGGGGATAACCATAAGAGCGGCAATGACAATGCCGGCGATCATCATTACGTTAGGCTGTGCCGTAAACTGGCGCTTGATATCCGCATTGAAGCTGTCTGTACTTGCCGCACGGGTAACGACCATACCTGTTGCAACAGAGATCATAAGTGCGGGTATCTGTGAGCAAAGACCGTCACCGACAGTAGCCAGCGAATAGGTGGAAAGCACGGTATTAATATCCTGTCCGTGCATCATACCGAGCACCGCGCCGCCGATAAGGTTTATAAGCGCCGTGATTATTGAAATTATCGCGTCGCCCTTTACGAACTTGGTAGCACCGTCCATAGCGCCGAAGAAGTCACTTTCACGCTGTACCTCCGCACGGCGTATCTTTGCCTCTTCATCGGTGATAGCGCCTGTATTCAGGTCTGCGTCGATAGCCATCTGCTTACCGGGCATAGCGTCCAGGGTAAATCTTGCGGCAACCTCGGATACACGCTCAGAGCCCTTGGTGATAACAAGGAAGTTTACTATTACTATGATTATGAATATGATAAATCCGACAATAGCGTCACCGCCCATTACGAATTCACCGAAGGTCTTTACGACCTCGCCCGCATAGCCGTTTGAGAGTATTCCTCGTGTAGTCGATACGTTCAGCGACAGTCGGAAAACCGTTGTCAGAAGAAGTATAGTCGGGAATATCGAAAATTCAAGCGCCTTTTTTATGTACATTGTCATAAGGAGTATGACAAGGGATAATCCTATATTTATTATCAGAAGAAAATCCAGTACCGGAGTCGGCAGAGGAATGATAATTGCAAGCACGATAAAAATAACGAATACCGCAAAAACATTCGTCATCATCTTTTTGATCATTCGCACCGCTCCTTTCCTTGTTTTTCTCTGTCCCGGACTTAAATTTGTCCGTTTTTTTATAATCTATCCGTGAGAACTTTTATAACCTCTCCGACTTTTCGTACCGGCAAAGCTTGCTCTGCACGTTGCACCGATATCAAGTCTTCAGAACAGCAAACTATCTACGGCTCACACCCACGCCTTTTTAATAACCGCCGCAGGCGAACCACAATTATTCATTATTCATCATTCATTATTCATCAAAACTTGCCTACTGCCTCGGTGGCAACGTTTTATGCTGTTCCTCATAAACCATTGCCAGCACCTCAGCCACCGCAGTGTAAAATTCCCTTGGGATTTCCTGCCCGATATCCACCGCCTCATAAAGTCCTCTTGCGAGCGGACGGTTCTCGGTGATATATACATTATGCTCTTCAGCCACTGCGACGATCCTCAGCGCCAGTGCGTCAGTACCCTTTGCCACAACAACAGGCGCTTTGTAAGCCACCTTCCTGTCGTATTTCAGCGCTACCGCATAGTGAGTAGGGTTACGGACAACCACATCGGCAGACGGCACTTCCTGCATCATACGTTGCTGTGCCATTTCCTGCTGTTTGCGTTTTATCTTGCCCTTTATCTGCGGGTCGCCTTCGAGCTGCTTATATTCATCTTTTACTTCCTGCTTCGACATCTTGAGCTTTTTCTCAAACGACCACCACTGGAAAACGTAGTCCGCCGCCGCCACGAACACAAGCATTATAAATATCGTGACGATCATACTCATAGACGTTTCACTGATATACGCAACTATCTTTATGACATCGGTATCTATCAGCTTCTTGAACTCGTTTATCCTGTCCATTACCTGAAAGTACAGGATAGCGACTACAACTATTATTTCAATAAGTCCCTTTACAAGTCCCACAAGCGCCTGCATAGAGAACAACCGCTTGATACCCGTAAACGGATTTAACCTGCTGAATTTCGGCTTCATCGACTGCATACTGAACAGTCCTCTTGTCTGTACGATTACAGGAAGTATGCTGAGCACAACTCCCACCGCCAGTATCGGACCTACAGTACATACGCATATTATAGCCACTTTCCAAAATACGTTCATGGCAAATTCGATCGTGTCGCCCGTCTGGTCAACAGATGACATCGACTGCTCCATGAAGTTTAAAAGCATCTGGAACATATAGTTTCCGAATATCGCAAGAAATGCGAATATTCCCACCACGAAAACTGCGACCGCAACTTCCTTGCTTTGCAGTACCTCGCCCTTTTTTCTGGTATCCTTACGCTTTTTCGGGGTGGCTTTTTCGGTTTTTTCTTCGCCTGCCATTTGCCCTCCTTAAGCGCCCATCATACCTAGCAGTCCGTACAGGTTCTGCCACATATAGCCCATCAGCTGTTCGATGAAGTCCGACATAGGCTGTGCCATTATCAGCACCGCCGCAAGACCTATAAGCACCTTGAGCTGAATGTTCAGCGCAAATATGTGTATTGTCGGCACGGCTTTCATCAGTACGCCGAGGCATATTTCGGTAATGAACTCGATAGCCAGTATCGGTGCGGCAAACTTGACGGCAAGCGTCAGCACCGTTGAAAAGTACGTTACCAGCGCCCACGGCACGTCCGCCGTAAATCCCGAAAAGCCTATCGGCATTGTTTCATACGATATATGAAACAGCTTTATATACGATAAGTGCCCATTTGTAAGAAAGAAATACAGAATGAACATATAGTAATAAACATTTGCAAACAGCGGCATAGATACGCCCGTTACAGGGTCCATAGTCCTCGCCATCGAAAGCCCCGTCTGATAGTCGATAAGCTCACCTGCGGAGATAGTGACCGTAAGTATGAGGTTTACCATAAAGCCGAGTATCAGTCCCAGCCCTATTTCCTTGAACATATCGAACAGCATCATAAATATGCCTGTCGGCTCATATCGGACTTCTCCCATAGAGGCGGCAAAAAGCACGGCGAGTGCTATCGTCGTGCCCGCTCTCAGTCTTACAGGAAAATTTGAACGGTTGAAAATCGGATTGAAGCTGAATATCCCCGACACCCTGCACATTATCAGCAGAAAGCCGAGAAAGTTATTCACTATCATATCCCATACGTCACTCAGCGTCATGTTACACCGACCGTCGCCATAAGCTCAAATATGTAGTTGAAGAACTCTATACAGCTGTTCATCATCCACGGACCGAAAAGGAGCAATACTATAGCCACTACTATGGCTTTCGGCGCAAACGAGAGCGTCTGCTCGTGCACCTGCGTTGCCGCCTGCAATATCGCTATTATAAGTCCTATCACAACTGCGGCTATCAAAACAGGGAGTCCCAATTTAAGCGCAAGAACAAGTGCGGCGGTAAAGACCTCCATTGCTATATCCTGTGTCAAATCAAGCCCTCCCTTCCAGGATCATTAAGCTACAAATTATACGAGTTTACTATCGTTCCGACCATCAGCTGCCAGCCGTCAACCAATACGAAAAGTATTATCTTGAACGGCAGTGATATCATAGCGGGCGGCAACATCATCATACCCATTGCCATAAGCGTTGACGATACAACAAGGTCAATTACAAGGAACGGTATGAATATTAAAAAGCCCATCTGGAACGCACGTTTCAGCTCGCTTACTATAAAAGCGGGAATGACTGTTTCAAAGCCAAGCTTCTCGCTGTAGTTTTCAAGTGTTATATTGTCTGTCGCACCATCGGTAATATCGCTCATGCTCTGACCCTTAAGGTCAAGGAAGAACTGCATATCATCGTTTGTCGTCTGCTTTAACATGAAAGTCTTGAGCGGCTTTCCCGCCGCGTCCATAGCCTCTTCCATTGTTATTTCACCCGCCGCATACGGCTGATATGCCGTTTCGTTTATCTCGGAGAAAACAGGCCACATTATGAATATCGTCAGGAACAGCGACAGTCCCGTAAGTACCATATTAGGCGGCGTGGACTGCGTCTGCATTGCCGTTCTTAAAAAGCTGAAGCAGATTATTATTCTCGCAAACGATGTCATCATCACGAGAAGTGACGGCGCAAGCGACAGCACCGTTACAAGCAGTATTACTTCGAGCGACTGCGAGCCGTCAACACCGATAAGATCCTTCATTACCGAAGAGTCCGCCGACTCGGCGCCCGTACCCGTAGATACCGCGTCCGAAGCCGTACCGGTTATGCCCGATGTCGCACCCGCATTACCCGCGGCATTATTATCCGCCGCAAATGCGGTAACACTGCATAGTACCCCGATAAGCGCGACACATACCGTTAAAGACACGATAAAGCGGACAAAGATCCGCTTGTTGTCGATAAACATTTTTTTAAGTGCAAGACCAAAAGCTTTTGTCATTTCGACTCCGTGTTCCTCTCATCAGAATTTTCGTTATCGGTATTTTCGCTGTCATCGGTTTTGTGAACGCCCGGAAGATTATCCGCGTCGGCACTTTCGCCGCCGTTTTTCTTTCCGCGCATATTTTTTATATTCTTGGCAAGAGCATCGCTGAACGCCGCAAAAAAGCCGTCCTGCTGTGCCTCGCCCTCGGGATAGAGCTGCGACAGATACTCCTCCTCCGTAAGCGGAAGATCCTCTATCTTATCTATCCTGCCGGCGGTAACTCCGAGCACCATACACTTTCCCGCCACGCTTACGACAACTACCGATTTTTCGCCGCCGAGCGAGGCGCGGTCAAGAACCTTGAGCCGTTTTCCGCCTGTTGTAAGTATTCCTTTGTTTACCTTTCTCAGTACCCAGAAGAACAGAAATATCAGCGCAATTACGCCGACAAGCGCACATACAAACTGAACAACCGGAGGCATCAGTCAAGTATCTTCTTAACAGTCTGGAGTATTCTCTCAGCCTTGAACGGCTTTACGATGAAGTCCAGAGCACCGAGCTTGATAGCCTCGACAACCATAGCCTCCTGACCCATAGCACTGCACATTACGACCTTCGCGCCTGCGTCCATAGCCTTGATCTCCTTGAGCGCCTCGATACCTGTCTTGTTGGGCATTGTTATGTCCATGATAACAAGGTCGGGCTTTTCTGCGGCATATGTAGATACGGCGATCTCGCCGTCAGCCGCCTCAAGAATGTTTGTGTAGCCGTTTGTCGTCAGTGTGTTGCGGATAAGCATACGCATAAATGCCGCATCGTCTACAAGTAATATCTTCTTGTCCATAAGTGTAAGGTTTCCTTTCGTATCCCTGTTATATTTTAATGTTATTCACCTTTGCCAAGGCTATCCATAAATTTCGATTTTACGATCTCCGTTATTCTTACGGCGAAGTTATCATCGATAACCACAACGTCGCCTCTTGCAATGAGGTTTCCGTTTACCATAACGTCGACCGGCGCGCCCGCCTGTCTTTCAAGCTCGATTATAGTACCCTGCGAGAACTCAAGTATATCCTTGATCTTCTTCTTTGTCGAGCCTATCTCAACCGATATCTGAAGCGGTACGTCCATAAGGAGCTGTAAATTTTCCTTCTGCTCTGTGCCGAGCGGCGCTTCAAAGCTCTCAAACTGCGCAAGCTGAGCGTTGCGGTAGTTGACCGCAGGCTGAGGCTGCATCATAGGCTGTACCGGCTGACCGTACATTGCCGGATTCGGCTGACCCTGATATCCGTAGTAGCCCTGCTGTGCATACATATCCGGCATCGGCTGAGGCGCAGGCATAGGAGCGACCTGTTGTACAGGTGCGGGCTGTGCCGCCTGCATTGCCGGCTGAGGTGCCGGAGCTACCGGAGCCGTCTGCTGGACGGAAGCCGTCTGCTGAACAGGTGCCGGTGCAGGTGCGGGAGCGGGTGCAGGTTCAGGCTCAGGCTCGGGTGTTGCCCCGCCGAGAACTCTGTCTGCAAGCGTTGCCGCAAGGTCGATATCGAGAACCGATATGAACTCAGACTTTATTACGCCGTCAATGGTAAGGTCGAAATTGATAGCGGCGATCATATCCGTCTGCTCATAGCTTTGCAGATCCGCAATGTTGACCTCGCTGAGTATAAACGGTGTCGGCGTTGAAATATCAATGCTCATTCCGAGGAAATCCGCAAGAGCCGTGGACGATGCGCCCATCATCTGGTTCATAACCTCGCTTACCGCGCTTATATTCAGCTCGTCAAACTCAAAATCCGGTGATATAACAGGAGGCTTACCCATCAGCTGATTAAGTATCAGCTGTACGTCGTCCTGCTTTAATATCATCAGGTTAGAGCCCGAAAGTCCCTTGATATATTCGATTTTTACACATATAGCCGGTTCTAAGCGGGCGTAGTTCAGCTTTGAAGCCTGCACAACACTTACCTTCGGCGTAGTGATCCACACTTTTGCGTTGAGCAGCTCGGACACGGCAGTTGCCGCACTTCCCATACTGATATTCATTATCTCGCCGATAGCATCAAGCTGCATCTCCGACAGAGTGGTCAGTTTTCCCATTTGCCTTACCTCAATTCTTTAGTATATTGTCGATCCTGAACGCTTTTTTGCCATTCAGTGTACCGAGTTTTCCGTCAAACCAGCAGCTGCTTCCCACCTTAAGCTGTAGGTTTTCGGTTATCGGCTTATTCAGCGGTATTATATCATTTACCTGTAAATTCAGCACATCGCGGAGCGTCAGCATCGTATCATCAAGCACCGCCGTAACGGTAAGCTCAGACTGGGAAAGAGTAGACATAAGGCTTTCCTTGCGCTCTGTTTCCTTTGTCGGACTGGCCGCTCTTTTTCCCGAGCTGAACTTAGCCGAAAATTTCTTCATTATCTGATCCATAGTAATAGCGGACATACAGAACGATACTACGGATTTAGAATCGTTTATGGTGACCTCCATAGCGACGATTATCATTGTTTCGTCGGCATCTGCGGCAGAGATGACCCTTGAGTTCGTTTCTATCGAGTCGAGCTTCGGTCTTGTTTCCACATAGCCGTCCCATGCCTCTGTCATAAGGGAGGTAAAGCGCTCCACTATGCCGCGCATTACGTTTATCTCGATCTCTGTGAAGTCGCGGTCAGCGTCTTCATAAGCACCCTTACCGCCGAGCATTCGGTCTATCATAGTAAAGGTGAGCGAGTTTGAAAGCTGCAATACCGCATTGCTTTCCTCAATATCATCATCCTCAATACCAAGGTCAACTATACCCATTATCGTGTAATCCGGCAGGGCATTGCTGAACTCAAAATATTTCTGCTCTTCTATGCTTGCAAGCGAAACCTTACAGTACAATCTCAGCAGTCCCGTTATGTAAGAAGAAAGATGCCTTGAGTAGTTCTCAAATATTCTTTCGAGTATTTTTATCTGCTCTTTGGTAAACTTCTTCGGCGTACGGAAGTCGTACTCCTTGATCTCGTCTTTATCTTCGTGCGTGTCAAGCGGAACAGAGTCTCCCGCGAGCACGCTTGACAGCATGGCGTCTATCTGTTCTTGTGTGAGGGTGTCAGCCAAAAAGTCGCCCTCCTTTCTTGGTTATTCTTCTGATGTTTCGGCAGGTGCGGATGTCAGTATATCCGTAGGTATGCCCGTATATGACGGCTCATACCTCGGACCTGCCTCGTTGGTGCTTGAGATTTCACCGCCGGAGTTGTCCTCATACCTGCTTTCCATATTGTCGATAATTTCGTTTACAACATCGCTGTTGACATCTGAGCTTGTATCTTCGTTACGCTCATACGGATCGGTATTCGCACCGTTCAGTCTGTATTCATACTTCAGTATATCGTCAATAACAGCCTGAGATGTCGTGTCTAGCTGTGCTCTTACTATCATGATTTCTACACGGCGGTTTGCCGCTCTGCCCTCGGCAGTAGAGTTATCAGCGATAGGAGTATAGCACGCTTTTCCTTCGACAGTAAACTTTTCGCTGTCTACACAGCGGTTGTAGTCCATATACTTTACAACGCTTGACGCTCTCGCCGCTGAAAGATCCCAGTCGTTCACCTCGGATACAGCCTTGGCGGTATGACCGGATACCTCGCAGGATTTTATGTACTTGTTCACAGCCTTTATGCCCGGCATGAACTTGTTGAGTACTTGCTTGCCTTCTTCCTTCAGTACGGCGCTGTTGCCGTCAAACATTATCGTATTATTGAAACGGATAAAAATTCTGGTCGGTGTCTGTTCAAGATAAACATACTGACTCAAATCATTCTGCTCCGTTGTTGTTTTCAGATAGCTGTAAAGCTGATTGAAATCGGAGGGCAGTCCCTCTGTTTCTTCGCTTGTAGTACCGCCGTTTTGCGTATTCGGGGGAGATTCGACATTGCCGTTCGTATCGGCGGCATTATTCTGCGGCTGTTCGTCCATTACAAAGGGGTTCACATAAGTACCGCTCGATGTGAATGACTGATATATGTACTGCCACTTTGTTTCATCTACCGATGATGCGGAATACAGCAATACGAAAAAGCACAGCAGAAGAGTAACCATGTCGGCATAAGTATTCAGCCAGTTTCCTTCTTCTTCACCGCCGCCTGAGGGTTTTCTCTTTGCCATTTCGCCACCGCCTTTCTAAATTCAAGCCTAACCAATATATTTTAACATATCTGAGTGATTTTTTCAACACTTAATTTATTTCTTGGTTTGACTGTTTTTGGGATAAAGTGCTAATCTTTATCCCTATCCCCAAACCCCTTCCCCCGGGGAAGGGGCTATTTTATCGGGGCTGCCGCCCCGAGCCCTGCCAAAGGGCTACGCCCCTTGACCCCTTTTTTATTTACTTGCTTTCCTTCTTTTTTACATCTGTCTGTGCAAGCATAAATTCAAGCTTTTCCTGGATAAGTCTGGGGTTAGAGCCTGCCGCGATCGACAAAACGCCCTCCTCGATTATCTGCATACATAAAAGCTCCTGCTCGTGACTGTTTTTAAGCGCAGACGCAATAGGCGCAAACAATACGTTTGCGAACAGTGAGCCGTAGAACGTCGTGATAAGCGCAACCGCCATACCGTTTGACAGATTGCTTGAGTCCTCGCCCATGCCCTTAAGCATATTTACAAGTCCGACAAGAGTACCTAACATACCGAATGCGGGGAATATCGTAATACCTTTTTCAAAGAAGAGCCTGCCTCTTTCGTGACGTTCGCACATAAAGTCTATAGCGTCGTCAAGCATACTTCTTACCTTATCAAGGTCATTTGCGTCAACGATCAGCATAAGGCTTTCCTTGAGGAACGGATCTTCGCACTTGTTTGCGCTGTCTTCAAGAGAGATAAGACCCTTTGTTCTTGCTATCTTAGCAAACTCGACTATCTGATTTATGTAGCTCTGAGGATTGAACTTCTTGGGGAATATAGCGAGCTTTAAGTACTTCGGCAGATTTTTCAGATACGAGATCGGGAACGAGGCGATAAGGCAGCCTATAGTACCGCCGATAGTGATAGCCACCGATGCCGGATCTATGAACCAATCGATCTGACCGCCGTTGTATATGCCGAATGTAACCAAACCGAATGATATCACCCAGCCTATGATGATTGAAATATTCAAAATAATTTCCTCCTGTAAAGGTTTATATAGCACAGCGCAAGGCTGTAATATTCATAATTTATATGCTTCTCTCGGGGCGCTGACGTCTTAATGACTGTCTGTACTCCTTGATGAGAGAAAGTATCTCGTTCATCGACTGCTCG
Source organism: Ruminococcaceae bacterium UBA6413 (assembly GCA_002437415.1). GTDB lineage: Bacteria > Bacillota > Clostridia > Oscillospirales > Ruminococcaceae > Ruminiclostridium_E. The sequence continues at coordinate 23,069 of DJPL01000016.1, forward strand.
ACTATGTATGAGTGTCCCGTGCTTGTCGTTATTACCGTGTCGGGATTTTCCGTTACTATTTCAATTAAATCGGGATTAAGCATGAACTTTTCCCCATTGAGCTTTGTAAGTATTATCATACATTTCCTTCCTTTGCAGACCGCTTTTGCTTTATCACTGTTGTCGGCTGTCTGTCACACCGACAGCTTACACGCGGTTACCATAACCGCCTTGCATAATAAACGGGCATTCCGGCGGAGCGTTCGCTCCGCCTGCCCATATAAACTTAAATTTAAATCACAGAAGCCTGCAATTTCCGCCAAACCGAGATTACGTCAATTGCAAACAACCAGAACAACGAACTTGTCATTGCTCGCACCCACGCCTTTTAAATAAACGCCGCAGGCAAAGCACGGATGCTTGCAACGGTCGCACAAAGTCGCTATGCAAGGACGCATATAGTCAGCCAAACCAAGTCTCTGCACGATGCAGTGACACAAATGGCTGACAATGCACGGACGCAGCGACCACAAACGACCGTAAAGGCACAACAATTATTCATCATTCATTATTCATTAAGGCAACTTCGCTACCCGCCGTTTCGCTATCCGTCGCTACACCGCAACGTTACTAAAGGCGGAACTTGAAGCGGCTCACAGCCGCCCGCCGATAACGAAGGTTACGCCGACATCAAACCGTCAGAACGGCGGAATTTGCCGTGCCCCACGGGCACTTAGCGCTTGAGGTTTACTATTTCTTCGAGCATTGTGTCCGAAGTGGTGATTATTCTTGAGTTAGCCTGGAAGCCTCTCTGTGTAATGATCATATCGGAGAATTCCTGCGATAAGTCAACGTTTGACATTTCAAGCGCACCGGATACTACAGAAGCAGAACCGTTCTCGCCTGCGATGTTTACCTGAGGCTCGCCGGATGAAAGCGTTTCTCTCCAGTAGGAGCTGCCTACCTGCTCAAGACCGTTGGGGTTGTCAAATGTTACAATATCAATTCTGCCGAGCATTATTATGCCGTGTACGCTGTGTACACCGTAGATAGTACCGTCCTCATTGATATATACGCTGTCAAGATCCTTAACTGTCTGAGTAGCCGCAACACGACCGTCTGTAAGCTTGATGTTGCCGAGAAGCTCAGCCATATCCGAGAAGAAGTTGTTTGAACCGCCCGCAAGACCTACCTTGCCGTCTGTAGCAAGCAATGTTTCAAGCGCACCGTTGCCTGCGTCCCAGTCGGTGCTTGTAACTGTCAGCTGATACTTTTCGTTGCTTCCTGCCGCCTTATCTATAGCCGCCTGAATGTCGGCTACCGTTGCACCGGGGTGAACGCTTATCGTAAGACCGTTGTCCGACCACTTTGCAGTAGTTTCTGCGGCATTCTTTGAATATCTTAAATTGATCGTGTAGTTGTTTGCGTATTCACCGGGGGTTACCGTTGTGAATGTCAGCGAGGCCTGTGTTGTTCCGTCATCAAGCTTCATTGTGTTCGTTGCTGTCGTTGCAGGTATATCAGCGGCAGGCGGAACTGTATCAAGCTCAAAGTGGAGCGGAAGCACACCGTCTATGCTGACACCGCCGTTTTCGCACGCACGGGTCACAGCATCCTCAAGGTCATTGAGGTTTGTGTAGTCGTTCTTTTCGTTAAGCTGTACAACAAGCTTGTTACCGCTCATATAAGCATAATCGCTCTCGCCTACAGTAAAGCCAACCGATATGTTACCGTCGGGGGTAGCTGTGTCAGCCGAAACAGTAAGCGGATATGTGCCACCTTTATATGTTATCGTCTTTGAGTAATTCGCCTCATTGTCAAGTACCTCCGGAACTACAAATGTAATTCTGTTTGAAGATGCGTCAACACCTGTAGCGTCGCCGCTTACGCCGAGCACCATATTACCGTTTGAGTCAACAAGGTTGCCTGCGTTATCAACGCTGAATACACCGGCTCTTGAATAGAAGATGTTGCCTGCCTCATCCATAACCTGGAAGAAGCCGTCACCCGATAATGCACAGTCATAAACACTGTCGGAATATGTAAAGCCCGACTGTCCCATTACCTGACCGATAGCACCGAGCTTAGTACCGTAACCTACCTGGGAAGGGTTTACACCGCCCTGGAGGTTAGAGCCTGCCGAGCCGTTCTTCTTTGTCTGGTAATATACCTCCTGGAAGGTAGTTACGCTTGTCTTGAAGCCTGTTGTGTTTACGTTAGCGATATTGTTACCGATAACGTCCATCTTTTGCTGATGTGTCTTTAATCCTGACACGCCTGAGAATAAAGATCTAACCATGATCTGTTCCTTTCTCCATCGTGCCGACCGCTCTTACCCGTCTGTCATTCAAGGTAAGCAATACTTCCTTTCGGTCCGGTATTTACATAATTACGGTCGAATCGATGTTCGTAAAAATATTTCCTTTTAAATCATCCTGTGACATAGTTGTGATCACCGTCCGGTTCTTCACACTTACCACAAAAGCAGTTTTGTCAACGAGTACAAGTGTTTCGTTGCTGCCCTTTTCTGCGGCTATCTCAATGCCGTCGTTAAGTCTTTGCAGCATATCCGAGTCAAGTATCTCGATATTTCTGCTTTCTATACGCTTCATTGCGTGTTTTGAAAAGCCTACCGCCGAGTTTCTTGCGACAAGCTCGCTTTGAAGAGCCTCTGCAAATGTTCCGCCCAACTGCTGTGCGGCTTTTTCAGCATTCCCTGCTTTTGCGGTGTTTACGTTGCCTGTCGAAATCTGTAGATTTCGCAGCTTAAGTTCATTTATCAACATAACACTGCCGCCTTTGATTATTCGTTTCCCTCCGCATTGTCTGTCGGAGTATCTGTTTTGTTGTCAGCCGCATTATCATTGCTTTCGCTGACGTGTACTATCTCATCGATAGAGTAGAGATAATCGTCAATCACGATCTTTGCGTCGCCGTCCTGCATCTCCGCCGACTCGACCTTGCCTCTTGCGTAGTAGAATTTGCCGTCGTCGCCGAGTACCTTTACCATTACTTCCTTACCCACAAAGCCGAGCGCTTCGGATATCGTATGTAATGTGCCTGTGTTTTCGGTATCGTTTATTCCCTTTACCGCCGACAGGTCATACTGCGTTCCGCCGACTATTACCTTTACCGTGCTTCCGCTGATGTTCACTCCGGTGCATACGCCCGATAAAAGCGTTCCGTCATCCGACTGCGCATTCATTGTAAGCGTCTTGCCGACAAGTCCTGCCGCATAGTTCGACATACTGTACTTCAGATTGTCCTGCTGTGCCTGTAACGCCGTGAACTGTGCCATCTGCGACACGAACTCGGTGTTTGATGTAGGCTCAAGCGGGTCCTGATTGCTCATCTCTGCCATAAGCAGATTGAAGAACGTTTCCGTGCTTATCGTATCGTTCTTGCCCGAGCTTTCAAAAAGATCCTTGTACTTCTCGTGATTTGACTGTACACTCTGAAGACTTGATAAATCTGCCATCTGTTATCCTTTCGTGTAAGTCCGCCGATATTTATATCAGCTCATTGCCTGTATCTCGCCCAAAAGACTGTCAAAGTCGTCCGTGTCATTCTTCTGCTGACTGTGCGGCTGCTGTCTGTATGGGTTCTTACTGCTGCCGTCAAAATCTCTTTGGAATAATTCCGTCTGCGAGGCTTCTACCTTGTATGAGGCAAGCTCCACATTGTCGTTTTTCAGCGCATACGCAAGCTGTTCGGATTTTGCCTGTAAAAGCTCCTTTGCCGCCTGAGTTTCGGTAAGTATCTCAACCGTCAGCTTTCCGCTTTCGTTCACCATACGGACCGTTATCTTACCCAGCGTTTCCGGTGTAAGCACTACCGTAAGTGTGCTCTTGCCCGTGCTCTTTGGCGCGTGCTCACTCACAAAGCCTGCCATATCGCTTATCGGCACTCTTACCGTCTGCTTCGGCTGTGCTTCATCGTCAAACCTGCTCTCGGTCCTTGCAAACACTCCGGTTTCCCTTGCGTTCATATCGCTTACCGCGCTCTTATCGGTGACCTTCTGCTCTGTGTCAAGGTCGCTGTCCGACTTCGTGACCTCGTTTCCCTTGGTTATTGCCTTAAGCTCTTCGCTTTTCACTTCAATATTGCGTTTTGCGTAAGCAACTCTCGGTACATTATCCGCTTCCGCCGCAATTTCCTGCTTTACTTCGTTTGTTACTTTCTCATAGGATATCGTGATGTTATCCTTCTGAATTTCTGTATCCGATTTCGTATCCGTTATGATATTATCGGATTTTCCCACCGTGTTGAAATCCATAGCTCTGCTTGCGTCATTTGCGGCAATATCTTCAGTTGTGCCTTTGGCTGCGCTATCAACAGATCCGCTTACGGCAACATTCTCTTCGGGCTTTATCGCAACATCATTGTTTGAATTATCCGAATTATAAGCCGTCCGCTTGATGTCTGTTTCACCTGAATGTCTATCCGATATTGTTGAATTACCATCGCCGGTATTATATCCGCTATCCGTTGCTTTAGGATTTAAATTGTTTTCGGATACAATATCTACGCCTTCGTCGACAATTGCATTTTCAGCAAAATCATTTCCGGTTGCTTCTGCCAAATTTTCACTTTTCTGCAACGCCTGTACCGGGCTTTCAACAATACTCGGAGCATCTGTCAGATCAGTAATGTTTTGTACCGTGGTCTGTACCACCGACTGCATACCCTCAACGTCTGCGAGCTCCTGTGTCAGTCCCGCATTATCCGCAGTAGGTGCATTGTCTGTCATCTGTACCACAGCCGCCTGCATATATCCGGCAAGCTCAGCCGTCTTCAGCAGTTGCTTCAGCTCTTCTGCGCTCTGCTCAAGCTCAGTTAGTCCGCTGAGCATATCGCCCGACACGGCAGTCTGTCCTTCCGTGCGTGCATCTGCCGCGTTTACGGCACTCTGCCTGTTGCCCGCCGTCATAGCTCCGAGCATATCGGAGAAGCCTCCGGGCGCACTGTTATCGGAAACTACGGTATCAGAGATTGTGGCGGTATTGCCCGCAAACGCCATAGCGGCACCTGCCGGCAATACTGCTGCTGCATTCATCATATCTCACCCCCTTTCAGTGCTATTCATTGCCGCAGTGAATGTATCACTTGCAACAACTTTTATATATTTAACGGCTTTTAACCGTTAAAATTTATGTAAATTGCACAGCTTTCCACCTTGTATTGTACCACATTTCAAGCGTTATGTCAACAATTTACTGTGCTGTGCCGCCATTTGAAGAGCCGTTCGACACGAACTCCTCTATGATCTGTTCCTGCTCCTTCTGAGCGGCGTATCTGTACTCCTCAAGCTGTTTCTCCTCCAGCTTTTCAAGCTTTGACACTTCCTTTGTAGCCTCAATTACCCTCTGAAGCTGCTGTTCTATCTCGTCGCGCTTTTGAGCCATACGCCCTTTTATGCGGTAGATGTCCTGCTGTAGCGAGGAAACGTACTTCTTATGCAGTGACAGCCGCATTGCCGTTGTCCCGCCGCGCACAAGCTCATTGAGCTTGTCGATGCTCAGCTCGTATTCCTCGGTCTTTGCGTCAAGCTCCGCCTGCATTTCCGCAAGCTCCGCCCTCAGTCTGCCTAGCACCGATTTCTCGCTGTCCAGCACCTGATCGTTGTACTTTTTCAGCGACTGCAATGTAAAATTAAACTTCTTCATAGCGCATTGTTATCACGATTTTCACGACACCGCCGCCTTGAGCAGCTTTATCGTGTCCTCCATTGAGAACGATTCGTACATTCCCTGCATAAGGAAATCGTTGATCTTGTCTATCTTCTTTATTGCCTCGTCCAGAGCGGGGTTAGTGCCTTTTTTGTACGCTCCTATCGAGATGAGGTCGGCATTGTTATTGTAAAGGGCAAGCAGGTTTCTCAGCTTTCCTGCCGCCTTCTTGTGCTCGGGGTCTGCTATTACCGACATAAGTCGGGATATGCTCGGCAGTATGTCGATAGCGGGGTAGTGGTTCTGCGCCGCTATCTTACGGCTGAGGATAATATGACCGTCAATGATACCTCTTACGGTATCGGATATCGGCTCGTTCGTATCATCGCCCTCAACCAGCACGGCGTATATGCCTGTTATACTTCCTTTTTCAAAGTTGCCCGCTCTTTCGAGCAGCTTTGGCATTGCGGCATAGATCGACGGGGTGTAGCCTCTTGCTACGGGCGGTTCGCCTGTTGATAAGCCTATCTCACGCTGCGCCATCGCAAAACGTGTGAGGTTATCCATCATCAGTAGTACGTCCTTGCCCTGCGAGCAGAAGTATTCCGCTATTGCCGTTGCCGTCAACGGGCACTTGTTTCTCATCATGGCGGGCTGATCCGATGTGGCTACTACCACTACAGAACGCGCCATACCTTCTTCTCCGAGGTCGTTCTCTATAAACTCTCTTACCTCTCTGCCACGCTCGCCTACAAGTGCAATAACGTTGAGGTCAGCCTTGACCTTTCTGGCTATCATACCCATAAGCGTCGATTTACCGACACCTGAGCCTGCAAAGATGCCCATTCTCTGACCCTTACCCATTGTAAGAATTCCGTCAATCGCCTTTACACCGAGCTCTATCGTTTCGTGTATCTTGGGGCGGGTGAGGGGATTTACCGGTACGCCCGCAATAGGCACAGCATCTGTATATTCCACAGGGTCGCCGCCGTCAAGCGGGTTTCCCAGTGCATCTATTATTCTTCCCACAAGCTTGTCGCTGACTCTTACATTAAGCTTATCGCCCGTGTTGTCAACTATACTGCCCGGACCTATGCCCTCAAGGTCGGTATACGGCATAAGCAGTACCTTGTGCTCGTTGAAGCCTACCACCTCGGCGGGTATATGCGACTTCATATCCTTTGTATAAATGCGGCATACATCGCCTATGCTGCACAGCGGACCGCTCGCCTCTATCGTCATTCCGACTATCTTTTCAATTTTACCCAGATACTTATATGTATCGGTAGTCCTGAGTTCTGTCAGAAATCCGCCGAGATCCATGTTTAAAGTCCTTTCAATAAGGGATAATTATTCGCCTGCTTGTTCAGCTCCGTCACTGTCCGAAACGGCTTCGGCAGTCTGTTCTTCCTGCTCCTTAGCCTTTTTCCTTGACGGCGCTCTGCGGTACTTTCCTCTGCCCAGCTCCTCGATCATTTTGAGCTGCGTCTGTATTCCCGCGTCTGTTATCTCACTGCCGTTATCTATAATAACCGTGCCGCTCGGTGCATCTTTAAGCACCTCGACTTCTACGTTTTTAACATTAGTGAACAGCTTTTTGAAGTAATCGGTATCCGCCGCCATTTCCTCACTTACATCGGTCTTTGATAAAGTCAGCTTGACGTATTCGCTTCCTCGGAAACTCTTGCCTGCTTCCTTGATGGTCTTCCTGACAACCGCTTTATCCTTCTGACCCAGAGAATTCAGCGTTATGCGGTTTACTATCTCCATTACCGTGTCGAATATCTCGACTTCATAGCCGTCAAAAAGTTCCGCCTTGTCGCTTACCATCTGCTCACTGAGCATTTTAAGCTCTGAAAGCATATCGCGACACTTGTCAAGTCCTGCAGCGTAACCGTCCTCATGGCCTTTTGCAAAGCCGTCCGCCTTGCTCTTTTCAAAGATAGCCTCTGCCTGGACCTTTGCCTTTGCCGCATAGTCCTGTGCCTGCTTCTCTGTATCAGAGAGTATCTTCTGCGCGCGTTCACGTGCTTCGGCAAGCGCCTTTTCACCCTCTGCGCGATAATGCTGTTTTACCTTTTCAACCTCTTCGTCTATAAGTCGGTTGCGCTGTAATGCCGCTTCATCGACCTTTTCAGTGCTTTCCGCAATTTCAGCGGCCTCTTGTGTATCTTGCACGGTGTTCAGCGGTGCGACAGGCTTAACCTTTATTGAATTATCAATTACGACAGTATCTGCTGTCGGCTGAACAGGGTAGTAATAACCCCTTCCTGCCTTGAATACGCCTGCCAAAATATATTCCTCGCTTTCGTGTTATGCGATAATCTCGTCTTCCTTGCCACCCTTGGATATAATGAGCGTACCCTCGTCCTCAAGTCTGCGTATGATGGATACGATTCTCTGCTGAGCTTCTTCAACATCACGCATACGGACATTGTGAAGATACTCGACATCGGTCTGTACGCTTTCACGCATACGGGTAGACATATTTGCATAAATGCACTCTGCAACCTCGGGAGTAGAGCCCTTGATGGCAACGGCAAGATCCTTTGAGTCGACCTCGGGAATAAATGCCTGTATAGCCATATTGTCGAGTGTTACGATATCTTCGAATACGAACATCTTTGAACGTATGTCGTCCGCAAGCTTCGGATCTCTCAGCGTCAGTTCGTCGAATATGTACTTTTCCGTTGCGCGGTCAACATTGTTCATGACCTCTGCAACATAGTCGATACCGCCGACCTCTGTGCTATCAGCCGTAACAAGGTTGTCGAACTTCTTTTCAAGCGTGCGCTCGATAGACTTTACAACATCAGGCGATGCTCTGTCCATCTTTGCCATACGCTCTACAACGTCAATTCTTGTCTTCTTGGGCAGCTCGCTGAGTATAGCGGAAGCCTGATCGCTCCTTGCGTAGGAGAGTATCAGCGCTATAGTCTGCGGATGCTCGTTTTGCACCATGGCAAGCAGGTTCTTATAGTCTGCCTTGCGTACAAAAGCGAACGCCTTTGTCTGGAACTGCTTTGTTATCTTTTCAAACAGAGCCTGTGCTGTCTGCGGTCCGAACGCCTTTTCAAGCACGTCACGCGCATACTCGACACCGCCCTCTGAAATTACCTTCTGAGTAAGGCACAGCTCGTAAAATTCATTGAGAACACTGTCAACCACTTCCATAGGGTAGTAGTTCATTCTCGCTATTTCAAGCGTTACCTGCTCAACCTCTTCATCGGAGAAGTGCTTGAATACCTCGGACGCATTCTCCGTGCCGATAGAGCTTATGATTATCGCCGCCTTCTGGGCGTTGGTCAATGCCTCCATATATACCCTTCCTTTAAACTGTCAATGCTGTCAGTTGCCGTTTCTCATCATAGAGCGTATGAGCTGTGCGACAACATCGGGATTTGTGTGAGAGAATTCCTTGATCTCTTTCTTGAGCACCGCACTCTTGGATTCGTCATCGTAATCGTCAAGGTGCTGGATATTGAATTCTTCACCGGGCTGAGGCTGAGGCTCGAAGCTGAGCGCCGCGGATTCCTGCGCCGCCTGCGCCGCCGCTGCCTGGGCAGCCGCCGCCTTTGCCTTTGCTCTTGCGCGCTTTTTCTTCTTTGCGTTGCTTGTAAGGATAGCAACGATAAGAAGCGCCACTACAAGAAGTCCGAGCAGAATTATGATATATACCGTCCAGTCAACGTTTCCGCCTCTGTTTACAGTATTGCCGTTTCCGTTATTGCCGTTGTTGCCGTTTATAACGAACGGATAGTTAGCTACCGTTACGTTTGCAACGTCCGCACCGATTGCAAAAGCTATTACCTGACGGAGCTGTTCCTTATCGGCTTCAAGCATACTTACCTGATCGACCGTTACAGCCGCCGTTATCCTGTCGATAGAGTAGCCGTTCTTTTCGAGCTGTCTTATCTCGGTATTTACAAGACGCTTTACGGTAATGCTGTTCTGATAGTAATACTCGTTGTCGCCGTCACCCGTGATAGTGGGGTAGTTCGGTGAAATGTCACTGTTGGTCGTCGTTCCTACAACACCCGACAGTGAGCCGATGCCGCCCCAGCCCTCATTCTTGGTGGAGCTTTCTATCATACCGCCCGAAGTGCCGTCCTCGGCGATCGACGGGGTGTAGATGGTGTACTCAGACTTTGAATTATCGTAATTCAGCGTTACGTTTACGTTTATCGTGTAGTCCTTGTAAAGCTTTTTAAGCGTGTCGTTGAGCTGACTCTTCAGCAGATTCTGCATCTGCTCCTGGAAGTTCAGTCGTGACTGATACAGCACATCCTCTTCGACCGTTGTGTTTTCGCCGTTGAGAAGCTTGCCGTCGGTATCGAGTATCGAGATATTGTCACGCTCAAGTCCGGGCAGAGAATTGAGCACCAGTGCATATATACCCTCGACCTGATCGCTTGTAAGCTGTGTATCGTTCTTTAAGTCGAGCTTTACACTGACTCTGGGATCTTCACTGTCTGTCGAGATAACGTAATTGTTATTCTCGGGCATTGTTATTATAACATATGAGTTCTTTACGGCACTTATGGTATTTATCGCCTTCATAAGGTGAGCTTGCAGCTGCTGTATCTGGAGTACCTTCTTTTCGGTATCGGTAGACCAAATTCCTATGCCGTTGTTCCATACGTCAAAATTGAACGTGGACTTCGGATAGCCCTGAATGCTTAGCTGCATTCTGACATTATCCGCCTGATCGCTCGGCACGGATATACTTCCGTCCGTACCCATCTTTACGTCTGTTATTCCCAAATCGTTTATAGCGGAAACGACCTGAGAGCTTTCTTCGCTGTCAAGTCCCGTATAAATTGCGGTGTAGCCTTTTTGGTTGAGTACTATTGCAAGTACTATCGCGGCAACTACGACTACCGATATTGCCGTTATTATGAATATCCGCAGATTTTTCGCGAGCGAGCTCCATTTGCTTTTAAACCCGTTCCAGAATGCGGAAAGCTTGTCCTTCATCTATATATGTATCCTTCCCTGATAATCGGATTATACAGTCATACGCATAATCTCATTGTATGCGTCAACAGCCTTGTTCTTCACTGTTACGAGAAGATCGACAGCCGTAGCCGCTTTCTCGAGATTGACCTGTATCTGCGCAAGGTCATCGACATCGCCGAGCATAAGATCTATCGAATCCTGCTGGACCTGTGCGTCGGTTTCCTTTACGTTATTTACAAGCGACTCAAAGATATCGAAAAAGGTAGCGTCACCTTCGCTCGTTTCTTCCGTCTGCTTTTTCTGACTTACCGTTTCCATAGGGGTAATGCTGCTTGTAAGCGGTACTATAAACATCTATATCAGTTCCTTTCGGGTATCGTTAATTGTTGCCTATGCTCAGAGCAGTCTGCGCCATTGATTTTACAGCATTCAGCACTGCAAGGTTTGCCTCATATGAGCGGGTCGCCGCCATAGCGTCCATCTCTTCCTCTGCTACGTCAACATTCGGCAGATAATAATATCCGTTCTCATCCGCATCGGGGTGAGTCGGGTCATACACGGGTGTGAGCGGTGTTTCGTCCTCGACTATCTCAGTCACAAGCACGCCCTTGTTTTTGGTCGCCGTTACCGTATTCGCGGGAATGCCGCCTGCGATCTTCTCTTTTCTCTTTGCTATCGTTTCCTCAAGCACAGAGTTGAAACCCTTGTTTTCGCTGAACAGTACTACCTGCCTTCTGTACGGCGTACCGTCCTCCGTTCTGGTGGTTTTTGCGTTCGCAACGTTCTGCGATATTACATCAAGGCGCAGTCTTTCGGCTGCCATACCCGATGCGGCTATATTAAGCGAGCTTAAAAACGCCATGCAAAAAACTCCTTTCTGTATCTCAAAAAAGCATCGAAATCCGTTTCACTGTATATAATCCATTATCTTAAAGCGTATGCTTTAAATTACGTTGTCTTCATCGCCGAGCGCAGTCTTGTGAACTCGCCGTTCATCTGATTTTTGAGCGCCTGATAATGTAGTTGCACCTTGGCAAGCTCGTTTGACTGCGAGTCAACGTCTACGTTGTTGCCGTCGGGCTGGGTGTTTGTGTCGTCGTCCTCATACACTCTTGTAGCAAGCTCTACCTGCTTTGAGCCTTCCTTTGCCTTACCGCCGATAACGCTCGTGTTTTCCATTCTGTCCTTAAGAACGGCATAAAAGTCAAGATATTTGCAGTTATAGCCCGGTGTATCCTGATTGGCTATGTTCTGTGAAATTATCTGCTGCTTCTGCCACAGCACCGAAAGTCCCTGTTCGGTAATGCGGAAAGCGTTTGTGTTGAAAAGTGCCATATGTCCTCCTTTTCAGGCTGAGGTCTTCCTTAACCGTTAATACCTTTAACGAATTCTGTATTTTGTACACCCTCCGTAACAGAGTTACAATATATAGAAAAGTAATTTCAGCTATGTAAAATTTACACGAGTTTTGGTGACATTTTAACAATTTTTCGCTTTAATGCCAACAACTCAATTGTATATTATACAACATTTTAAGCCCTTTTGCAAGGCTGAAAGGAAAAAACTGTTGAATTTTGTACTTATTTAATAAAAGCGTAAACGTTTGCCGTTTACCGAGCGTGTTTTTTCGGCAGTCTGCACAATCGTACACGATTTACCACTTTCTGTCGAACGTCGGCAGTTCGTTGTAAGCTCTTCTTTTTCTCTGCCTGTAGATCATTTTGGGACGCACGGAGGGACGGCTTACCGCCTGCATTTTCTTCTCGCTGTAACCGATATATCTCTGCATTGCTATGCGGCAGTATCTGCATATCGTTTTCTGCTTATGAAAGCACGCGGGCAATGTGACAGTCGGCAGCTCGACAAAGCCGTTATCGTTGAGCCACCAGTTGTCAAACTCAGGTTTCCCGCGCCTTATGTGATAGTTAAGTCTGTCACTGCTTCCCTCATAATACCTTATCTTCCCCGTAAATGTAAGTCTGCCGTTTTTTAAGGAAAGTTTCAGTCCGTCATAGGGGATGACCCAGAGCTTTCGCTCCGTCCCTCCGATATCGCTGAATATCCTGCCCGCGTATCTGCTGTAGACAGCCGCGCCCTTCTGGATCTCAAAATAGGTACTGCGGGTCATGCGGCGCGCTCTGGTTTCGCATACGAGAAATATTGCGAGGCTCAGTAAAAGCCACGAGGCAACGCATACCGCGGGTATCGCAAGTCTTACCGCGACAAAGCCCTCCGAGTGCCAGCTTCTGGTCTGAAGTATCAGCGACATAAGGCTGAGAAGCGCCGGCAGCGCGAGTACCGCACCGATCGCTATGCTTGCTTTTGTACACGCTTCGCGGTATCCTTTTGTGTCGGCGTGAAAAAAATTCTGCGTACCCGCACCTCCTTTAAGGCATAATTCTCCTTATACTAATTATATTATAGCCGCATTGCAAAAGTCAACGAGCTTTTCTTAAATAAAATGTATAAAAACGACCCGCGTTTTTTAAACAATTTGCAGAATTTTTAAATGTCGACGAAAAAACCGCTGATTTAACTTGATTTATTGGCTATTTTATTGTATACTTAATGTTAAATGATATTATAGGCGTGTTGGGTGTGGCAGTTTATGCCAATTTTCCCGTGTGTCTTTGAAAGGGGGAGTTGTGTTTTTGAGCTACAAAAAAGAAGATTTCACTTCTTTTGAGGTAACCACACTCGACGGCGACAAGCTGTTTTACACCGAAAACAATTTCGACTTTCCCATAATGTACGATATGAACGATAACATTATCGAAAATATGCTTATGATAAAGGGACGCAGACTTCCCGAGCTTGACACGTCCGAATATATTTATGTTATCGCCCGTATGCGCGGCGGTGACCGATACAGATACAAGACCAACATCTCCGTATCGACCGACCGTCAGATGAATATCCTGTTACGTCCCGACAAGGCGGAACTGATGGAAGAGCGCAGGAGATACTTTAAGATAAAAACAAACGAGAGGGCGTTCATTACGCTGAGGACGCAGGAGGGCGACGAAAAGCCCGTTCCGCTCGAGCCTCCCGCGGAGATCTATATCAAGGACATAAATGTCGGCGGTGTATTTTTCGTTTGTACCGACACACGCAGACATTTCGCAAAGGGAGATAGGCTACTGTTGATCATCGGATTGTCAGGCACACGTCTTGAGCTGATGGCTGAGGTGCTCAGAGAACAAGCGATCGCGACACAGGAGGCGGAGGTCGGATACGGTTGCCGTTTCATTGGCATTTCGCATTCGCAGGAGGAAACTATTTCAAGATATATTTATAAATTGCAGTTTGAAATGCTGCAAAAATCACGCGAAGTGCGTGATATGTTTTAAGTAAGGGCTTCGGAGGTTATACAATATGCAGTCATTGAAAATCAAAACGACTTTACGCATACTTACTACCGCATTTGCGGTTATCCCGCTGCTGATCGTCGGCATCGTCGGATATTTCAGTATGACAGGCTTTGCCGCCAATTCGGTAAGCCAGTTTGCCAGAGCGGCAGGCGCTGCACAGCAGGAGATAATAAACCAGTATCTGAACGAATGTATATCCGATGTTACCTACCTTTCGTTCAGCAATGCGGCAGGCACACTTGCGCAGAGCGGTCAGGGCGATGACGCAAAGTCAAACATATCGCTACTTTCGGAAAATATCGAAACAAGAAACAGCGGCTTTCAGAACATAGTGATAACAGACCCCTCGGGCAACATTGTGTATGAATACAACGAAATACAGGGTATGAAGGAGAGCTTCTTCGGATTTGAGGAGCTTGAGAGCTACACAGAGGGCTCTATAAAGGTTTCAAACATCTACATGAACAACGAGGACTACGGCACTGACGTATTCTATGTTGCAAAGAGCATCGACAAGGACGGTCTTAATAACATTGACGGCTTTGCGATCGAGGTTATCGACCTGAGCCGCATAACAGAGATACTTGCAAATTCGACATACGGCGACGGCAACGGCTATCTTGCTGTATCCGACAGCACAGGCTGCGTACTCAACTACAACGGAACAGCCGTACAGAAGATCGATGACATTTCCGACAACAGCATGAAGGATGTTTTCAGATCGAACATAAAGCCTACATCAAACGAAAACAACGTTGATTATAATGCCGGCGGATCGCTCGGTTGCTACAATTACTTCACCGGCTCATCAACAGCCGGCTGGAAATGGGTAAGCGTATATCCCGGCAATATGTCAATGTCGCAGATATTGGTGCCGCTTGCGATATCGTTAGGCTCAATGGCAGCGCTCGCAATAATATGCGCTCTGCTTGGCATACTCATTACAAAATCTATAGTAAACCCGATGAATCAGATGGTTACGGTAGCCCGTGAAATTCAGGAGGGCGACCGCGAAAAGCGTCTTGAAATAAAGACTCACAACGAATTTAAGGATATTTCGGAGCTGTTCAACAATATGCTCGATGATGTAAGTATGTCGGAAGAGCTGCACAGAACGATATCCGACATTTCGGACAATATGCTGTTCGAGTGGGATTTCCACAAGGAGTCAATGTATATCTCAGATAACTTCAGAGAGAAGTTCGATATCGACCCGAAGGAAGCACAGCTTGCCAACGGTAAGTTCCTTGACAAGCTTATGAGCGAGGAATACGCCGAGGTCTACAAGCGCGATATCAGCACACTGCTCAAGAACAGGACAGGTCACAGCGGCGAATATCAGATGACTACCAAAAACGGCAGTCTGCTGTGGTTCTCAGTGCGTGCGCTCTGCGTAACAGACCGTCTTGGCGAACCGCTCCGTGTTATCGGTGTCGTAACGGATATCGACAGCGAAAAGAAGCTTGAGCTTCAGCTCTCCGAACGTGCAAGCTACGACTTCCTTTCACAGCTTTATAACAGAAGCACATTTGAGCGTGAGCTCAAGAGTGAGATTGAAAGAAGCGCACACGCTAAGGTTGCGGTGCTCTTCATAGATGTAGACGACTTCAAGTTCATCAACGACCGTTTCGGACACTCTGTTGGTGACGAGGTTATCAAATATGTTGCAGGCTGTATCAAGCAGCGTGTAAAGGGCAGTGGCTTTGCAGGTCGTTTCGGCGGTGATGAGTTTGTACTCTGTATCACCGATCCCAAGCAGATCGAAGAGATTGAAAGCCTGTCGCTTGACCTTATCGATGAGCTTTATGAGGGCTATCATTCAGAGCTTGCAAACGTTTCGATCAACGTCAAGGCAAGTATCGGTATTGCATTCTTCCCCGAACACGGCGATGACAGCAGTAAGATCGTTGCCGCCGCAGACGAGGCTATGTACTTCGTAAAGAAGAACGGTAAGGCAAACTACCACATCTATCAGCCTGAGGATTCACAGATAGAGGATCTCCAGCATACTCTGTAATTTAATCAAATATTCATACCCGCTTTTTTGGCGGGTATGACTGTTTTTAAATGTAAATAATTTGAAATGTTAAATTTTAATCGGATAAAGCAAAGAGAGGATATACCGTATGGCAGTAGTTATAGCTATAACCAATCAGAAAGGCGGCGTTGGCAAGACCACGACTTGCGCTGCATTCTGCGGAGGTCTTACCGAAAGCTCAAAGAGCGTTCTTGCGATAGACCTTGATCCGCAGGGAAACCTGAGCTTCAGTCTGGGAGCAGATGCTGAGGATAGCTATACCATGTATGACGTTTTCAAGGGCAACTGCACCGTAAAGGAAGCGATACAGAGCACCGAAAACTGCGATGTGATACCCGCGAATATCCTGCTGTCGGGCTGTGAGCTTGAGCTTACCGGTGTCGGCAGAGAATATCTCCTCAGAGAGGCTCTGTCGGCGGTAGCAGACGATTACGACTACATAATGATAGATACCCCTCCTGCGCTGTCTATCCTTACTATAAACGCGTATACGGCGGCTGACAAGCTTATCATACCGATGATAGCGGAAATACTCAGCCTACAGGGCATAGCACAGCTTAAGGAAACGATTTTCGCCGTTAAGAAGTATTACAACAAGGACCTTGAGATAACAGGAATACTGCTCAACAAATACAACCCCCGCCTTGTGCTCACAAAGGAAGTAGAGGAACTAGCGGGAATGATCGCCGAGCAGCTCGGTACAAAGATACTCGACTCACACATAGGCACCAACGTATCGCTAGCAGAAGCTCCTGCACACGGCGTATCCATAATGGAATACGCGCCGCGTTCCAAGGCTACGGCAGAGTACAGGAGCCTTATAAACGAAGTAACAGGCATCAATATGAAGAAAGCGCCTAAAAAGGGCAGCAAGCGCCCCGCAAGATGTCCGACAAGAAAGTAAAATGAAAGGAGTGCCGCCTGATGGCAGAAGAATATAAATCAAGCAAGACAAAACAGGTAATGGATCTGATAAACGCCAAGCCGTCCGGTGTCAACCCGTTTTTACCGCCTGCCGAGCAGGAAAAGGAAAAGAAAGCTAGGGCTGAAAGCACGGTAGAGGACAAGCTGCTTACATATACGCAGTCAAAACGCGGTATATCAGCGCCTAGACAGTCACACACACCCAAGCATAACCCGATGCTCCATATCCCCGAGGAAGCCGCAGATAACGCGTCACAACGCCGTGAACCGGCTGTGAGCAGACCGGTAACACGTCACACAGGTCAGGTAACCATCGATATCAACCGAATTATAATCGATGAGATACTTGATGATGCGTTGCGTCGCTTCAACACCTGCCATTGCGAAAAATGCAAGCGTATCATTTCCGAAAAGGTGCTTGAACAAGTGCCTGTAAAGCTTGTGACAGTATCACAGGACGAGGAACAGTCTGTCGTTGACAGCTACTGCAATTACGCGCGAAAGGAAATATACTCCGCGATAGTAAAGACTGTACTCGAAAACAAGCGCAAACCCTTCCACGGAGAATAAACACATATAAAAGCACCGAGCCGCCTGCTATAACAGGCGGCTCTTATTATACCCGACAGCGATATCGCCCTATCCCCCGCATATACAAAAACCCCTCCGCCAAAGCGGAGGGGTCAATATGCTCTTTAATTCAAAGTGTTAATAACAAATGATTACTTGCTTCTCTTCTTAAGAACGATACCTGCTACTGCAACTGCTGCTGCTGCAACTGCTGCGGGAACAACTGCTACTGCAACACCTGTGTCAGGGCTTACAGGCTTGTCGTTAGACTTACCGGGATCTACAGGCTTGTCAGAGTTACCGGGCTCAACAGGATCTTCTGTGTTGCCGGGCTCAGGAGTTTCGCCTGAAGACTCACCGGGGTTTACAGGATCAGTGGGATCAGTGGGTTCAACAGCTTCAACTACTTCGCTGAGTGTTAATGTGTACTGAACGCCATCATATGAATCCCAGCTTAAGCAGTAGAATTCAACTACGTCGCCCTGCTTAACAGGAATAGCAAATTCGCCGCCGTTTTCAGCGTCTACTGTACCGAGCCAAGATTCACCGTTGATGCCATCAACTGTGTAATCTATCTTGTTGCCCTTTTCATCTTCTGTTCCCCAGCCCCAAGTAACAGACTTGCCACCATACTGGTAGTACTTAACTGTGCCGTCTTCGCTCTTAACTGCAACGCCTGCGCCGCACCAGTCATTCCAACCGAATGCATCGCCATCTGCAGGGCTAACTGCAACCTTAACGTTGAGTTCCTTAGCATTGTCCTTTACTGTGTAAGTGTAAGAAGGTGTAAGACCGTCTGTGTAAGCGATATCAGCTGTTACTGTATCGTCAGCAGCGGGTTCTTCTTCAACATCAGAGATAGCTGCGATGGGCTTGCCGTCCTTGTCGAGAACTTCCATCTTATCAAGTGTCAGAGCAATACCCCAAGCCTGTGTCCAGAGCTGGCAGTATGTATCTGTATCTGCGAATACGGGAGTATCCTGAAGCCATGTAACTGTGCCGTCTTCTTCTAAAACGATAGGCTTCTTACCTGCTGCCTGACCCCATTCTGTGCTGAGCCAGCCTGTAGAATCAGAGTTAGCGCCGATACCGCCGCCGATCCACTCTTCACCGTTTACCTGATCTGCTGTAAGATCAAAATAAACCTTCATACCGTAGATGTCAGAACGAGCGATGTTCTTTTCTGTGAACAGGTCAACAACGGGGTTGTGATCCTTGTCTTCTTCGTACAGCTTGATTACTGCGTCAGCCTTGTCGTCTGAAGCCAGATCAATAGCGCTGTTTGAAGTGATGTCTGCTGCAAAAGCGCTTACTGCGAGTGATGATACTGCAAGTGAAGCAGCTGCGATAGCAGCTAAAGTCTTTGTAAACTTCATTTTTTTGTCCTCCATAAAAATTTGTTAGCTCATTAGCTATTTATAATCATACTATATCGCCGAATGTTTTGCAATTGGCAATTTTCACAAAAAACTTTTTTCGATTTGGTGAAACAATATAACAAATGCCGCTTTTCCTGTTGTTTCGCTCCGTTACATGCAAATTTAACCTTAGAATGCAACAAATCCCCTCCGTTTCCAGAGAGGATAGTGTGTTTAATTTAAGTAAATATTCACTTTACAGTGATTACTTTCTCTTCTTAAGAACGATGCCTGCTACAGCGAGTGATGCTGCTGCAACTGTTGCAGGAACAACTGCTACTGCAACACCTGTGTCAGGGCTTACGGGCTTGTCAGGCTCAGCGGGCTTATCTGAATTGCCGGGTTCAGCAGGCTTGTCAGAGTTGCCGGGCTCAGTGGGCTTATCTGAATTGCCGGGCTCAGCGGGCTTATCTGAATTGCCGGGCTTAGCGGGCTCATCGGGTGTTGTAGGATCTGTAGGATCTGTGGGATCTGTGGGATCTGTAGGATCGCTGGGATCGTCGGGATCACTGGGATCGTCGGGATCACTGGGATCATCGGGGTCTGTTGAATTATCAACAACAGTCTTAACGCTGTCGATAGCTATTGTAGGAATAGCATCGCCGTCCTCAGCCTGAAGATCTGTGCAAACTGCGAGGAACTCAGCAGCTGCGATCTTGCTGTCGAAATTAAGCTCAACTTCGTATGTGCCGTTGCCTGTTACGTCAACTGTTGTACCTGATGCACTGAGATTACCGTCGTTGCCTTCGCCCCAGTACTGGATCGACCAATCGTTATTAGCGAATGAAAGCCAAGCCTTGAAAGGAGTTGTGAAGTCAGAAACTGTGAACTTAACCTTGATCTTTACTGCATCCTTGAAATCTTCCTTTTTAGCGATCACGCAAGCATCATCACCTGCCCAAGAATTGATGATGTTTGTACGAACAAGCTTGTTGTCGATAACTGTCTTACCTGCATTATCGATTGCAATGTCAACTGTTTCTTCAACATCTTCTGATTCACCGGGTTCTACGGGATCTACGGGATCTACGGGATCAACAGGACCAACGGGATCGTCGGGTTCTTCTGCAATGGGAAGAACTACGCCGTCCTTGTTAAGAACTTCGATCTTAGCAACTTCGATGTCTCCGCCCCACCACTCTGAGAGTGATAATGACTTCCACTCATCGTCTGCCTGGAAAGCAGGAGTGTCGCCTAATCTTGTGATTGACTTTGTAGCTGTGTCAAACTGAATATCATGTTCTTCATCATCACCACAACCGTTGCACCAAGACTTCTGATCCCATCCTCTT
Organism: Ruminococcaceae bacterium UBA6413; assembly: GCA_002437415.1. Classification (GTDB taxonomy): domain Bacteria; phylum Bacillota; class Clostridia; order Oscillospirales; family Ruminococcaceae; genus Ruminiclostridium_E. The sequence continues at coordinate 43,289 of DJPL01000016.1, forward strand.
GATGTGTTGTAAACAAATCCACCGCCGGCACCCTGTGCAATTACATCTGCAGACGCATCTGTAACAGTTACTCTGACGCCGTAAACTTCGCTTAATTCAACGCCTTCGGGAAGGAAAGAAGAAACGTCAAAAGCGAGATTGCCATCTTTATCAGCACCTTTCCAAGCTGCAAAAGCGCTGACTGCAAGTGAAGAAACTGCAACAGCTGTAGCGCAAACACTTGCTAAAGTTTTTGAAAACTTCATTGGTTTTGTCCTCCGTTAATTTTTTTAGCTATTTAGCTATTTTTAATGATACTATATATTGTTTAGCTTTACAATTGGCAAATTGTACAAAAATCACCGTATAATTTGTTTATTTCCCCCAACAGGATATCAGGCTCGTTAATTTTGTACCTATTTCAGATAATACTAAATGGATGCGCACCGCGCTCTTAATAAAAGCGGAGAAGCCGCTCGAAATTGTTTTGCTTGACTAACGGCACACAATAATGTAAAATATAATAGAGTAAATGTGCCGTAAACAAAAGACATCTGTATATACGCGGCATTTTGTGTCTGTATCCGATATATTGTGATACTGCACAAAAACAGAAAGAAAGATTTTACTTATCCGATACACAATATTTTCTTTGTGAGTGAAACTTTTTCTGCAATTCCGCCTACTACAAAGTAGGTGACGTAAGCGAGGTGAGCCCATGGGCAACAGCGGTCACGAAGAATATTTCAACCGTGTCTACAATGAGACCTGCAAATCGGTTTCAAGGTTCGTAGTCAGCAAATGCGGAAATATGGACGACGCGGAAGATATTATTCAGAATGTATATACCCGCTTCTTCAAGCGTATAAGCGAGAAGGGTCACGAGGATATCGAAAGCCCCGAGGCTTTCCTTATCAACATTGCAAAGTTCGAGTGCCGCACATACTTCTCTGGGAAAAAGAAAAACGATAAGGTTTCGTCCTTTTCCGATTATACCGAAGAAGAGATGGTGGCTATAGAGAGCGAAATGTCCAAGCCTCAGCCGAGGCTTGAGGACGTTATAAGCAACAAGATAGTTGCAAAGCAGATATTTGATGACATAATGAAGACCGATGAGCTGACAGGTCAGATATTCTATCTTCATTTTGCGTGCGATATGAAGCTTGAAGATGTCGCAAAGGCTCTTGACGTTAAGCTTTCGACAGTCAAGAACAAGCTTTACCGCACAATAGAACGACAAAAGAAAAAATTTAAGCTGTGACTTACGGAAGGGGGCTTTCAAATGAATACAAACGAGTTCTACAAAGAGCTTATGAGCGAGTATTCTTTTGACCATGAAAAAATAAAAAAAGCCGCTATGGGTAAGTCGGTAAGCAGAAAAACAAGCAGACTTAAAGCGGCGTGGATCTCGGCGGCAGGTGTTGCTGCGGCGATCGCGATAACCTTCGGCAGTGTGGCAATGCTCAACACGGGCAGTCCCGTGAGCGTTACTCCGACCACCTCGATCAGTGCCGAAGAGCGTTTTAAAATGGCAATGGAAGCATACAACAAGGCTGATAAAAACACCGAAGAGGTTTTTCTCTATGTTACATTCAAGGAGAATGAAACGCCCGAGGATATGCAGAAGATACTTGCAAAGGCAGACAACAAGGGTAATATCCGCGTGACTGAGGTTTATCTTTCGGACGATACGGCAGTGAGCGGAAGCAGTAATATCGCTTCACTCTTTGACGCAAACGAGAAAAACATAACGGCGGTAAAGGTTTATTGCCCCGGAAACTTCTTTAAGCGTCTGACTGCACTTGACGGTGTTTATCTTGTGGAAACGGAAGATACATTTAAAGAAAATGATTTCTGTGCTATCGACACAAGCAGCGATTATGATTATTATCCCGATTTTAACAACAACTCCGAGCCGACACCCGGCGACTCGACAAACCCGCAGGAATGATCCCTTTATATTTAAATAGTATACCGCCTTTCGGAGCTCCGTTTCCGAAAGGCGTTTTTTGCGCGATGGGCAGTCAATGTAATCGTTTTAATAAAATTTTCGGATAAGCCGTTAAAGCTATTGACTTTTTTTGTGAAAACCTTTACAATATGATTAAAATAACAAAAACGGCGTCAGCCGACAGGAAAGAAAGGTACTTATGAAGAAAAGAATACTTGCCGCTCTTATCAGCGGTATAATGGTCGTTACCGGTATTTCTGCGTGCTCGGGCGGAGCAAATTCGTCCGTTGACAGCAGCTCGGCAACAACAACCGCCGCAACAACTACAGAAACAACCACCGCGGCAACAACTACTGTTGCAACCACAACAGAAACTACAACTCCCGCCCCCGAAACAACAGAAGCTACAACCCCCGCTCCCGAAACGACCGTAGCTACTACGACCGAGGCTGAAACAGAAGCTCCCGCTCCTGAGCCCGAAGTCACAACAGGAGGCGCATCGGTGGAATTTTCACAGAACCTTATGCCCGGCTGGAACCTCGGCAACCAGCTTGAAGCAAGCTCAAACAAAGTTCCGAGCGAAACCGCGTGGGGCAACCCGGTTATAACAGAAGACCTTATCAAGGCTGTAAAGGCTCAGGGCTTCAAGTCTATCCGTATCCCTGTATCTTACCTTTCAAAGATCGGTGACGGTCCTGACTACACGATCGACTCCGCATGGCTCGACAGAGTTCAGGAGGTTGTCGATATGTGCGTCAATAACGGACTTTACGCTATAATCAATATCCACGGCGACGGTTACTACACCGTTGACGGCGGTTGGCTTCTTTGCAATGAACCCGAAGCCGATCAGAAAGTGATCAAGGATAAGTTTAAAAAGGTATGGGCTCAGATAGCTGATCGCTTCAAGAATTATGACGAGCACCTCGTATATGAATCCATGAACGAAGTCTTTGACGGCAATTACGGCGGTCCTACCGCAGAAAATTACGGCAATATAAATGACTATAATCAGATTTTCGTTGATACAGTAAGAAACGCCGGCGGCAACAACGGCTCGCGTTATCTTCTCGTGCCGGGCTGGAATACCGATATCGACTATACGACCGGTGATGTCGGCTATGCACTCGCAGGAAATTTTGTTATCCCGAATGACAGCACGGGCAGAATTATGATTTCCGTTCATTATTACGCTCCGTGGGATTTCTGCGGCGATGAGAGCAAGGACGTAATATTCAGATGGGGTGATAACCTTAAGGGCCAGGTAAAGCCCAGACAGAACGAGTCACTTGTTGACAGACAGTTTGATAAGCTTTATAACGCTTATATCAAGAACGGCTACGGCGTTGTTATCGGCGAGTACGGCTCTATCGACAAGACGCACAAGGACGAGCGCAACACTACATACCGTGCTTATTTTGCGGAGTATGTAAACTATGCGGCTCATAAGCGCAACATCGTAACCGTTTACTGGGATAACGGCTGGAACGGCAAGTACGGCTTCGGTCTGTTTGACCGTACAAAGTGCACAGTAACACAGCCCGAGATAATCAAGGGTATAATGGACGGCGCGGCAGCAACAGAAGCTCCTACAGCACCTACGGAATAACAGGGTGCATTGTGCAATAACTTTGTATATATTTCCACTTGCTTTTTGAGCAGAAATGTAGTATATTAGTCCTTACAGAAAGGAATGATATTTTATGATGAAAAAAATTACTTCTGTGGTAACAGCCGCAGCAATGTCGATATTACTCGGTATTACCTGCTTTGCAGAAACTACGGTAGGCGCAAGCAGCGGTAATACAAGCACAGGCGTTACATTTGATATGACGGCAATTATTATCTGCATCGTAGCTCTTGCAGTTGTAGTTGCAGTCGGCATTATCACAGCTGTTGTAAGCAAGAAGAAAAAGAACGGCAACAATAATAAGTAATTATGACTGAAGCCCCGCCCGCGCGGGGCTTCAAAATTTGTCAAGCGAACACTCATTTCCATCATTAACCGGCAATAGCGATGCAGTACCATCGCTGCAAATAAATCCTATGCCAATATACGGCTGATAATTTCGTGAGTGTATCGGTACAACTGCACTGTCACCGAAACTTCCAAAAAACGCACTATCCTGAGATATCTG
>DJPL01000016.1:47383-47551 GCA_002437415.1 Ruminococcaceae bacterium UBA6413
AGATATCTGTACAGTCCCCCGGGTCGAACAGAGCGTCAGCGTCCCGCTTATGATGGGATTTGAAACGCAATCGTTTGTGTGTTTTATCGCCAACACCCCTTTGGCGGGGTACGGGTGTGAGTAAGGAAAGAGGGAGCCACGAGGGAGAAAACCTAAGGGTATAGGGCT
>DJPL01000032.1 GCA_002437415.1 Ruminococcaceae bacterium UBA6413
GATACCGATACTGATACGGATACAGACACTGATACCGATACCGATACCGATACTGACACGGATACAGATACAGATACTGACACAGACACGGATACCGATACCGATACTGACACGGATACAGATACCGATACAGATACAGACACGGATACCGATACAGACACAGACACTGACACAGATACAGACACTGACACTGACACAGATACCGATACAGACACAGATACTGATACGGATGCTGACACTGACACAGATACCGATACCGATACAGACACAGACACGGACACAGACACAGACACTGATACTGATACAGACACTGATACCGATACGGATACAGATACCGACAATGATCGTGTAAACGGCGACGAGGTTGACTTCGATGATACTACACCTCAGGGTGACCGCGTAAACGGCGATGAAGTTGACTTTGATGACACCACACCTCAGGGCGATCGCACAAGCGTTGATTTTGACAGCGGCGATAATCCTAATACCGGTGTAGGTCTTGACGGGGCAGTAACAGCAGGCGTATCTGCCGCAGCTGCATTAGCGGCAGCAGGACTTCTGCTCGGCGGTAAGCGCAAGAAAAAGGATAAAACCGAAGAATAATCGGTGAATAAACAAAACGGCTGTATGGCGAAAGTCATACAGCTGTTTTTGTATGCATAAAAATAACGACAATCATATGACTGCCGTTATTTTTTGCGGTTAATATTACGATTTTTTGAACTGGCTGTTGTAAAGCTCGGCGTAAAAACCGTTCTTGGCAAGTAGCTGTTCATGATTACCTATTTCAATAATGCGTCCCTTATCCATAACTAGGATAGTGTCGGCATTCTTGATAGTCGAAAGTCTGTGAGCAACTATGAAGCTTGTCTTGCCCTTGGTCATCTTTGCAAAGGCATTCTGAATTTTCATTTCTGTCTTTGTATCAATGCTGCTCGTAGCCTCGTCAAGTATCAGCATCGGCGGCATTGCAAGCATAACTCGTGCAATGCACAAAAGCTGCTTTTGACCCTGCGAGATACCGTCATTATCGCTGATAATAGTATCATAGCCATTCTTCATACGTTTGATGAAGCTGTGGCAGTGTGCTGCCTTAGCGGCGGCTATTATTTCGTCCTCTGTCGCGTCCTGCTTTCCGTAAGCTATATTATCACGGACAGTGCCCTCAAAGATCCACGTTTCCTGTAACACCATACCATAGCTCAGTCTGAGCGAATCGCGGGTCACGTCCTTGATATTGTTTCCGTCAACCGAGATACTGCCCTTGTCTGTATCGTAGAAACGCATCAGCAGGTTGATTATCGTGGTTTTGCCACAGCCCGTAGGACCGACTATAGCGATCTGCTGACCGCTCTTTACATCAAGGTTAAGATCCTTGATAAGCTCTCTTTCGGGAATATATGAGAAGTCAACGTGGTCGATCCTGACATTGCCGTTTACATCGGTCAGAACCTTGTTACCTGCGTCCGAGATCTCATCATCGCTTTCCGTGAGCGCAAAGATACGTCTTGCAGAAGCAAATGCCGACTGTAGCTCGGTAACAACGCCCGATATTTCGTTGAAAGGCTTTGTATACTGATTTGCATAAGATAAGAAAGCGGAAAGCTGACCTACCGTGATACCGCCGCCGATAGCGCTGAGCGCACCGAAAATTCCGACACCGGCATAAACCAGACCGTTTACAAATCTGGTGGACGGATTGGTAAGAGCAGAGTAGAACTGTGCCCTTGAACCGACCTTATACAGCTTTGCGTTGAGCTCTTCAAACTTTTCTTCGCTGTATTCTTCGCGGGAGAATGCTTTTACGACCTTCTGATTGCCGATATATTCCTCGGCAAGTCCGGTCATCTGACCTCTGAGTGCCGCTTGCTCCTTGAACTTCTTTGAACAAAGTCTGGCTATAGTCGAAGCCACAAGCAGTGATACAGGAGTGATAATGATAACTACAAGCGCGATACCCACGTTTATCGAGAACATAAAGCACAGCGTACCGATTATAGTTACCGAGCCGGTGAATATCTGCTGGAAGCCCTGTAACAGACCGTCCGAAACAGTATCAATATCGGCAACAACTCTTCCGATTATATCACCGTGCGGAGTGGAGTCGATGTATTTCAGCGGTACACGCTGAAGTTTGTTGAAAGCGTCTATTCTGAGATCCCTTACGGTTCTCTGCGTAAGGATATTGGTGCAGTAGCCCATAAACCACTGAAATCCCGCACCGATAAGCACTACAATTGCAAGCTTTATAATGATAGGAAGTATCTTTTCAAAGTTTACATTGTCGATGTCGATTATAAAGTCTACAGCCTCACCGATTAGTACGGGCGCATACAGTGTTGCAATTGCACTTACAATGGCACTGATTATCGTGAAAACGAGATAGAACGTGTAGGGCTTTGTGTATCTGAGCAGTTTGGCAAGAACGGTGAAACTGCTGTCGTTATTCTTCTTACTCATCGCCGTTTATCTCCTTTTCAAGTTCTTCCGCACTGAACTGTGTAAGGCAGATCTGACAGTAATCCGTGCAGGTCTGCAACAGCTCTTTATGTGTGCCTATACCGACCATCTTACCGTCGTCAAGTACGATTATCCGGTCGGCATTCTTTACCGTATTTGCTCTCTGAGAAATAAGGAATACAGTCATATTCGTGCAGTTTTCTTTGATAGCAGTCCTCAGCTTTGCGTCTGTAGCAAAGTCAAGAGCGCTTGCGCTGTCGTCAAGTATCAGAATTTCGGGATCGGCGGCTATCGCGCGGGCAATAGTAAGTCTTTGCTTCTGACCGCCCGAGAGATTCTTACCGCCCTGGAGTATCTCATAGTCAAGCCCGTTTTCCAGCTTTTCTACGAACTCATACGCCTGCGAGATCTTCAGTGCGCGCCATATCTGCTCATCGGTTATGTTATCGCCGCCCCACTTCATATTTTCACGGATAGTACCGCTGAAGAGTACGGCTTTCTGCGGAACGACCGCTATCTTTGTGCGCAGGTCGCCGAGGCTGTAGTTACGGACGTCTGTTCCGTATACATTTACAGAACCCTTTGATGTATCGTAAAATCTCGGAATAAGGTTGATAAGTGTCGATTTACCGCTGCCTGTACCGCCTATGATACCGATAGTCTGTCCTTTTTCGGCGGTGAATGAAATATCTTCAAGTGCATATTCGCTGTTGTCGTGATAGCTGAAGGATACATCGTCAAATTTTACAGCAGGAGCAGAGGAGTCTGTGCTTTCCTCGGTCGTTTCTTTTCCTACTATAGAGGGCTTTGCGTCAAGCACCTCGTTTACTCTTGCCGCACAAGCTGCCGACTTTGTGAAGATAACAACAAGGTTTGCAACGACCACAAGTGCAAGCAGTATCTGATTCATATAGTTTACAAGCGCGATAACCTGACCCTGTGTTAGATCGCCGACATTTACCGAAAACCCGCCGAACCATATTATCGCAACAATAGCGAGGTTAAGAATAATAGCATTCACCGGGCTTAGCAGTGCAGAGATCTTACCCGCTCTGACTGCCGCCTTTTCGATATCCTCAGCGTTATCCTTGAAGCGTTCCTGCTCGTAGTCCTGCTTTGAAAAAGCTCGTACAGCCCTTGCACCGACAAGGTTTTCGCGCGTTATAAGCGATGTCTTGTCCAGCTTCTTCTGAATAGACTTGAAGAAAGGGATAGTTTTTGTGGTAACGAGCCACATTACGATCGCCACAAGCGGTATCACTATAACGAATATAAGCGCAAGCTTGACATCTATCATAAATGCCATGATAGTAGAGCCTATAACAAGGAAAGGCGCTCTTACAACGAGTCTTATCAGCATTGCGACAGCAACCTGAAGCTGATTTATATCGGAGGTCAGTCTTGTTATGAGCGATGGCGTACCGAACTCGTCAACTTCCTTGTGCGAAAGAGTATTGATGTGATGATACAGCTCGCGTCTGAGCTCCGTACCGAAGCCCTGAGAAGCGACCGATGCCATGTACTGACATGTCAGTGCAAATCCCAGACCGCACACGCCGAGCAACACAAGCACTCCGCCCATCTGCCATATATAACCGCTGTCCTTGTTCGCGATACCGACATCGATTATCTGAGCCATAACGAGCGGTACTATAAGCTCAAATACCGCCTCGGTCAGCTTGAATATAGGTCCGAGTATTACGTTCTTTTTGTATTTTTTTAGATACTTAACCAGTTTTCGCATATTTCACCGTCCAAGAAAATGACATCGGATTTTGCTCCGATGTCATCATAATTCAAATATTTGATTTTCAGCCGAGAACCTTCTTAAGCTCTTCGGGAAGGGTAGTGGCAAAGCTGTCGCCGACAAGAAGACTGATCTCGTCTTCACTTGTTGTAATGAGCATAACATCGGCGCATATGTTCTCGCAAGCCTCAAATACCTTAGCCGCGAAGCCTGCCTGATCCACCATTTCCTCGCTCTTGATAACGATCTTGACATTACCGCTGTTTACACAGGGAGTAATTCCGTGCGCCGCCGTGATCTTAGGTAAAACCGTGAGCAGTGTAGGAATATCATCGTCACTGAACGTAAAGCCGAACGAGAACATATCGGACTTTGGCGGTGTCTGTGATATCATATCGATGTTTATGCCGCTTTCGGCAACCGCTGTAAGCGTAGTCGAAACAAAACGCTTTCTTGACGGTACATCTGAAAATGTTACGATCGACACGTTTTCGTATACTTTAATATCTGTCATATTGACCTCCGTTATACTTCGGAAAGAAGATCCGACATCTGATAAAGACCCTTTTCACAGTCACTTAAGAATACTGCCGCATTGACAGAGCCGACTGCGAATACCTGCTTTGAGCCTGCGCTGTGAGAAAGTGTAATAACCTCATCACGACCCGCAAAGATAACATCGTGTTCACCTACTATAGTACCGCCTCTTATCGAGTGCATACCTATCTCGGTCTTTTCACGGGGCTTTCTTACGCTGTGACGGTCATATACATAGTGCATCTTGTTACCAAGCTCTTCGTTGATAGCCTCAGCTATCATTATCGCCGTGCCCGAGGGAGCGTCTTTCTTGAGGTTGTGATGCTTTTCAACTATCTCAATATCGAACTGATCGCCGAGAACCTTTGTTGCACGCTTTGCAAGGTCAACAAGAAGGTTTATACCGAGTGACATATTGAATGTGAAGAATACCGGTATCTGCTCGGCAGTCGCCTTTATCTGCTTTATCTGTTCATCTGTATAGCCTGTTGTAGCAACTACTACTGGAACATTGTTTATCTTGCAGTAGTCGAGCAGTTCGTCAAGCAGTGAGGGGTGCGAGAAGTCGATTATTACATCGGGCTTTTCGGGCAAATCGTACATTGTCTTGTAAACAGGGAAGTCTGCATACTGCTCACCGGCAATATCAATGCCGGCGATTATCTTGCAGTCATCTCTTGCGCTTACAATGTCGTTGATCACTCTGCCCATTTTACCGCAGGCACCTGTAATTACAATTCTTTTCATCTGAACGTCCTTTTCTTAAACTTACTTTGTAAGACCGAGCTTTTCCATAGAAGAGAAGAGTCTTGCGATCTTTTCGTCTTCCATTCTGATAAGCGGCAGTCTGCACTGACCTACATTCTTACCCATAATGTTAAGTGCTTCCTTAACGGGAATGGGGTTTACATCTATAAACAGGTCGTTTGTAAATTCAAGGAGCTTAAGCTGTAACTCGGCGGCTTTCTTATAGTCGCCGTCAAGACAGTACTTGGCAATGTTGTGCGCCTCGGCAGGCATACAGTTTGCAAGTACCGATATAACACCCTTGCCGCCGAGTGACATAATAGGTACAATCTGATCGTCGTTGCCCGAATAGATATCAAGGTCTGTTTCAGCGGCTAACTTAGCTACTGCGCTTATGTTTCCGCTTGCTTCCTTTGCGGCAACTATGTTGTCCTTCTTGGCAAGCTCTTTATATGTTTCAACGGAAATGTTCACGCCTGTACGGCTCGGAACATTGTAGAGGATTATAGGCAACTTAACACTGTCTGCAATTGCACTGAAATGTGCGATAAGTCCTCTCTGTGATGTCTTGTTATAATAAGGTGTGACCAGGAGCAGTGCGTCCGCACCGAGTACCTCGGCTTCCTTTGACAGCTGAATTGCATAAGCCGTATCGTTACTGCCTGCGCCTGCAATGACAGGAACTCTCTTAGCAACCTTATCAACGCAGAAACGGATACATTCCTTGTGCTCTTCGTCTGTCATAGCGGCAGATTCGCCTGTAGTACCGCATACCACGATAGCGTCAGTACCGCCTGCGATCTGCTCTTCTATACGCTCGGCGAAATTATCATAGTTGATACTTCCGTCCTCGTTCATAGGAGTGACGATAGCTACTGCCGATCCTGTAAAAATAGTCTTTTTCATCAGATACCTCCATGTATCTTCAATCAGTCAAAATAGCCCTTTGCGGCATAAAGCTCAGCCATTTCGACAGCGCCGCCTGCGGCACCTCTTAATGTGTTGTGTGACAGGCAGACAAACTTGTAGTCATACTGTGTATCTTCTCTTAATCTGCCGATCGAAACCGCCATACCGCCTTCAAGGTTTCTGTGAAGCTTAGCCTGGGGCATATTGTCCTCTTCAAAGTAGTTGAGGAACTGCTTGGGAGCTGAGGGGAGCTCGAGCTCCTGGGGAGTGCCCTTGTATTCCTTCCAGATCTTGAGGATCTCTTCCTTTGAGGGCTTGTTTTCAAAGCTTACAAATACTGCGGCAAAGTGACCGTTTGATACGGGAACTCTGAGGCACTGTGTTGTTATAGCGGGAGCGGCAGCCTTGACGATCTTGTCGCCTTCGATCTTGCCCCATACCTTCAGAGGCTCCTGCTCGCTCTTTTCTTCCTCACCGCCAATGTAGGGGATAAGGTTATCGACCATTTCGGGCCATGTTTCAAATGTCTTGCCTGCGCCTGAAATTGCCTGATATGTGCAGGCGAGAACCTTTGTGATACCGAACTTGCGTAAGGGGTTAAGTGCGGGAACGTAGCTCTGGATAGAGCAGTTTGACTTAACCGAGATAAAGCCTCTCTTTGTGCCGAGACGCTTCTTCTGTGCCTCAACGATAGCCATATGCTCGTCGTTTATCTCGGGGATTATCATAGGAACATCGTCTGTGAAACGGTTAGCCGAGTTATTTGACATAACAGGGCATTCGTGCTTTGCGTAAGCTTCTTCAAGAGCCTTTATTTCGTCCTTCTTCATATCAACTGCGCAGAATACGAAGTCGACCTGTGATGCGATTTTTTCAATATCAGCCGTAGCGTCCATTATAACTATATCTTCCATAGCCTTGGGCATGGGCTTTTCGATAAGCCATCTTGAGCCTACAGCCTCTTTATAAGTCTTTCCTGCCGAGCGGGGAGATGCCGCGAGCACCTTTACGTTGAACCAGGGGTGATTTTCGAGCAGGACTGCAAAACGCTGTCCCACCATACCCGTAGCGCCGATAATACCTACGTTGTAGTTTTTCATTTCAGTTTCCATCCTTCTTTTTTTGCTTTTAGCATATTTTCTTTAAAAAAACCGCTTGTAACTGGTTACAGGCGGCTTAGTATGCAGATGTTACAAAAGTTATGTGATAGCTCTCCACCTACAGCTTAACCGCTTGATGACAATCGTGCATTTATTAGACACACAACCAGATGCATAAGCACCGACACTTATGCTCTTCGGCGACAAAGCCTTTCACCGCTGCGATCTGTCGGCAGATTGACGCAACGGGTACTCTTCTTTAATCGCACCTCTACCTGCATTGTTTATATTATCACATTTACGGCTGTTTGTCAATGGCGAAGCGTTAAAAAATAATTTGATTTTTCCCCGCAAATGTGTTATTATTAAACAGTATGCAATAACGCTAAGAACTATATGCGTCAAAAACGCAAAAACAGAGGATAAACAATGCTTAAATCGGATTTTTATTATGATTTGCCACAGGAGCTTATAGCACAGACTCCGCTTGAACCGCGTGACAGCTCAAGACTTATGAAAATTGACCGCAGAAGCGGTGAAATAACACATGACCGCTTTTATAATATATGCGACTATCTTGAAAAGGGTGACTTGCTCGTTTTAAACGACTCCAAGGTTTTCCCCGCAAGGCTTTACGGAATAAAGCAGGAAACAGGTGCGGCAGTGCAGTTTCTGCTTTTACATCAGATTTCTCACAATCGTTGGGAGGTCATGGTGAAACCCGGCAAAAGGCTTAAGATCGGCACTAAGGTCGACTTTTCAGGAATACTCACAGCCGAGATAGTAGACTATGCGGAGGGCGGCGACAGAATAGCCGAGTTCACATATGACGGTGACAGCATTTTTGAAGTGCTTGACCGCATAGGTCAGATGCCGCTCCCGCCTTATATTACCGAAAAGCTAAAGGATAAGGACAGATATAACACTATCTATTCTCATGAGTTAGGCTCGGCCGCCGCACCGACAGCAGGACTTCATTTCACGGAAAACGTGTTCACAAAGCTTCGCGAAAAAGGCGTTGATACAGCGTTTGTAACTCTTCATGTCGGACTGGGTACATTCCGCCCTGTAAAAGAGGATAATATACTTGACCATAAAATGCACGTTGAGCATTACTCAATACCGCAGGAAACCGCCGATAAGATAAAGGCTTGCAGAGAGCGCGGAGGACGCGTTATTTCAGTCGGCACTACAAGCTGCCGTACACTCGAATCCGCAGCGTCGCTTGACCCTAACGGCGAGATAAAAGCCTGCTCGCATGATACAGGAATATTCATCTATCCCGGATATGAGTTTAAAGCAATAGACGGACTGATAACGAATTTCCACCTTCCCGAGAGCACACTTATTATGCTTGTCAGCGCATTCTTAGGCAGAGAAAAGACGCTCAACGCCTATAATGTCGCTATTCAGGAGAAATACCGTTTCTTCAGCTTCGGCGACAGTATGATAATAATATGATAATAATATGATGCTTAGCATAAGAAAAATCAAACTGCCCGAAAAATGCAGAATAATTTGTGTAAGTGATATCCATGCGCATTGTGACGAATTCAGAGAATTGCTTTGTAAATGCGGATACGATAAAGAAAACGACTATCTGTTCATTCTCGGAGATATTCTTGAAAAGGGCAGGCAGAACATAGAAACGTTGCGCTTTGTATATGAATTGTCACTTGATCCTAAGTGTGTTTGTATCAAAGGCAATAACGATACAATGGTATCGCGTATGGCGTTTGACGATGAAAAGGAAAAGTTCCTTGAAAGGCTCAGATACCGTCCTGTGAATGCTTATACGCAAATGGCAGAGAGCATCGATATTACCGACTTCACGGCAGATTTCGATAGCAAGCGCAATACCGTAAGCGAGAAATTTGCCAAGGAACTGTCATTTATTTCACAGCTTCCGCACGCTATAGAAACCGAAAAGCACGTTTTTGTCCATGCAGGTGTTGAAAACCGCCCCGACTGGGAAAACAGCACCGAGCAATTTGTTTTGTGTGCACCGTGGTGGATAAGAAGCAGTCACGCTCTTGATAAATATGTAGTTGTTGGTCATTTTCCGACTTACAATTTTGCGAGAAGCAATAACACAAATTTGCCTATAATCGACCACGATAAAAAGATCATCGATATTGACGGCGGTTGTTCGGTAAAATCGGCTGGTCAGCTGAACGCCTTTATCATAAACAAGAACGGCGAAAGCTACAGCTATGACAATGTTTTTGTGCCGTCAGAGCCGTGTGAAAAATATACGGTTATCAAGGATTATTCAACTCCAAATCGGTATTCTTACCTTGATTACGAAAAGAGCGATCTTGAAATACTCGACAAAACCGACGGACTTGTATCGGTGTGTGATAAGCACAGCGGCAAGAGCGGACTTATTCTTGAGCGTTTTATTGACAAATGGGGCGACGGTCATTATCACGGCTGGTCAAATCTTGATGCATTTTTGTCCGTTAATAAAGGCGAAACATTCTACGCTTATTATAAGAATGAAAAATACTGTTACGGCATAGCAAAAAGCGGTGATGTCGGAATGATACCGCTTGACTGCGTTGCCGGATACCGGATATAAGGAGAAATATGTTTAAAGTATTAAAAACAGACGGAGCGGCAAGACGAGGAGAGTTTCACACACCTCACGGAGTGATACAGTCGCCGTTCTTTATGAATGTCGGCACTTCGGCGGCAATCAAGGGCGGTATATCATCGCTCGACCTCAAAGACCTCAAGTGTCAGGTGGAGCTTTGCAACACCTATCACCTTCATGTGCGCCCGGGTGACGATGTTATATACAAGATGGGCGGACTTCATAAGTTTATGAACTGGGACAGACCTATCCTCACCGACAGCGGCGGATTTCAGGTGTTCTCGCTTGCAAAGCTCAGAAAGATAAAGGAAGAGGGAGTATATTTCAACTCCCACGTTGACGGCAGACGTATTTTTATGGGGCCTGAAGAAAGTATGAGGATACAGTCGCACTTAGCTTCAACGATAGCTATGGCGTTTGATGAGTGTATCGAAAATCCCTCGCCGTATGATTATGTCAAGAAGTCAGTCGACAGGACTACAAGATGGTTACAGCGTTGCATAGACGAAATGGCAAGGCTTAACTCCCTGCCCGAAACGATAAACAGACAACAAATGCTGTTTGCCATAAATCAGGGCGGAACTTATGACGATATAAGAGCCGAGCATATGAAAACCATCGCCAATATGAACGTTGACGGTATAGCTATCGGCGGACTTGCCGTAGGAGAACCCACCGATGTAATGTACAGGATAATCGAAACCGTTATCCCTCACGCACCTACAGATAAACCCAGATATTTAATGGGTGTCGGCACTCCGTCAAACATAATCGAAGCCGTATACAGAGGCGTTGATATGTTCGACTGCGTTATGCCGAGCAGAAACGCACGTCACGCAACAGTGTTCACATGGAACGGTATCACCCACGTTACAAATCAGTGCTTTGAAACCGATTCGTTGCCGATCGACCCCGAGTGCGATTGTCCCACCTGCCGTAACTTCTCAAGAGCGTATATAAGACATCTTTTCAAGTCGGGAGAAATGCTCGGCGGAAGACTTGCGGTACAGCATAATCTGTACTTCTACAATACGCTTATGGAAAAGATAAGAGCGGCAATTGAAGAGGGAACGTTTGAAGAATTCAGAAACCATTATTCGCCGCTTCTGGCATCGAAACTCGTCTGATTTTCTTAAAATTATCACATAAGGGTGATATAATAACAAATTAAATAAAAGTGCAAAGGAGAGCTTATGAAGCTGATAAATATAGGATACGGCAATACCGTAAATTCCGACAGGGTGATAGCGGCGGTAAGTGCCGATGCCGCACCCGTAAAGCGCATCATATCGGCGGCAAAGGATAACAATACCGCTATAGACGCTACCTGCGGCAAAAAGACCAAGACCGTTATAATCACCGACAGTAATCATGTTGTCCTGTCTGCACTGGATATATCACATTTTACAGGTATTACTACCGATAAAGAGGGAGAGAACGAAAATGAATAAAGGACTGCCTATAGTTATTTCCGCACCGTCCGGTTGCGGAAAGGATACGATACTTGAACAGCTGTATAAGAAGAATACAAATCTTACTCAGTCTGTGTCCGCTACCACAAGAGCAATGCGCGAAGGTGAGATCGACGGTGTAAGCTATCATTTCACTACCGTAGAAGCATTTGAAAAGATGATAGCAAACGGCGAAGTGCTTGAATATACGCAGTACTGCGGCAATTATTACGGCACACCTAAAAAAGCCGTAACGGATATGCTTGAGCAGGGCAAGGACGTAATACTTAAAATAGAAGTCGAGGGCGCTATGAATATTAAAAAGATATTCCCCGAGTGCGTACTTATCTTCATACTCCCGCCCTCGATGAGCGAGCTTGACAGAAGACTGAGAAAAAGAGGCACAGAAACCGAAGAAACAATTGCCGCAAGGATAGCTCAGGCAAGAAATGAGCTTCAGTTTGCAGATAAGTTTGATTACCTCGTTGTAAACGGTGCGCTTGAAAAGGCTGTAGATGATGTCAATGCCGTTATCCTTGCAGAAAAAATGAGCACAAAGCGCTCTCTTGCGCTCCTTGAAGAAATAAAGAAGTCGTAATGAGTGACAGTCCTGATAGAGCTATAGTATCGGTAGTTGTCGATAAGGCACTGTACAGCTTTGACAATGAGTTTGACTATTACCTGCCGCAGGGCGTGACCGCTGAGATCGGTCAGCGTGTAATAGTTGCGTTCGGCAAAGGCGGCAAAAAGCGTGTCGGACTGGTGACAGCCTTTAAGCAAAGTGCAGATTACGGCAGACTTAAAGAGGTATACTGCGTTATAAATGACGGAGTTATCCTCGGTGAAGAAGCACTGCACCTTATGCGCTGGCTTAAGGACAACACCTTCTGCACTTATTTTGACGCAGTAAAGACTATCCTTCCCGGAGGTATGGCACTGAACGTATCGCAGAGATACACTTTAAGCGATGAGTTTAAAAAAGCTCCCGACAGCTTTTCTCTTGAGCCCGCCGAGCAGGCGGTATCCGCAATGCTCCTCGGCTGTAAAAGCGACCGAGAGCTTAACGATATGATAGATTACGGCTTTGACGAACAGCAGAAGAAGCTTGTAAAACAGCTTTGCGAAAAGTCGGTTCTGGCTTCTCTTGATATAATAAAGCAGAGAATAGGCAGTGAAACCGAGAAGAACGTCAGGCTGACAGAAAGCTTTATAAGCGGTGAATATTCCGACAAAGGAGGAAAACCCCTTACCGCAAAGCAGAAAAAGGTAGCCGATTTTCTTGCCGATGCAGTTTCGGCTTCTGTCAAAGAAGTATGCTACAGCTGTGTCGTTACAAATGCCGTTATCAACAATATGGAAAAAAACGGCATAGTCGAATGCTTTGATAATGAAATTTCCCGCTCGCTTACAGCAGGTGCTAAGGCTGTAAAGAGCATTGACGATATAACACTGTCGGACGAGCAATCCTCAGTATACCGTGGTATGAGCCAGCTTATGGACAGCGGCAAACCACAGTGCGCATTGCTGAAAGGCGTTACCGGAAGCGGCAAGACCACCGTGTTCTTAAAGCTCATTGATAAGGCGGTAAAACAGGGCAAGACAGCGCTTATGCTCGTCCCCGAAATATCGCTCACCCCGCAGATGGTGAGGAACTTCACAGATCTGTTCGGAAGCAGTGTTGCGGTGATCCACAGCAACCTGTCACTCGGTCAGCGAACCGATGAGTACAAGCGCATTGAAAAGGGTGAAGCAAGGATAGTAGTCGGCACGCGGAGTGCGGTGTTTGCACCGCTTGACAACATCGGCATAATCGTTATTGACGAGGAAGGCGAGCACAGCTACAAGTCCGAAAAATCCCCGCGCTACCAGGCAAGGAGCATAGCAAAGCAGAGATGCTTTTACCATAACGCAACGCTCCTTTTAGCGTCGGCGACCCCCAGCCTTGAAAGTGCATACTTTGCGTTGATCGGCAGATACAAGCTGTTCGAGATGAAAAAGCGCTACAGCCAGCCGGTACTCCCCGATGTGTACCTTGTCGATATGAAGGTCGAGGTCGAAACGGGCAACCGCTCAAACTTCAGCAGAGCGCTTGCAGATGAGATAAGAAACAATCTCCAAAGGGGTGAGCAGACAATTCTTCTGCTTAACCGCAGAGGCTACAACACCTATATGAACTGCATCAAGTGCGGTGAAGTGTATAAGTGTCCCAATTGCAATATCCCGCTTACCTATCACAAGGTCAACAACTGTATGATATGCCACTACTGCGGCTATACCGAAGAGTTCACAGGCAGGTGCAAGTCCTGCGGCTCTAAGTTCATCTACAGCTCGGGAACGGGCACACAGCGTATAGAAGATGAAATATCAACGCTGTTTCCGTCCGCAAGAGTTCTCAGAATGGACGCAGATACTACAATAAGCAAATTCTCCTACGAGAAGAATTTTGACAAGTTCAAAAACGGCGAATACGACATTATGGTCGGTACTCAGATGATAGCCAAAGGGCTTGACTTTGAGAATGTGACGCTTGTCGGTGTTCTGATGATAGATAAATCGCTGTACGCGGGGGATTACCTCGGGTATGAAAAGACATTTTCGCTTATAACTCAGGTGGTCGGAAGATGTGGCAGAGGCTCAAAAAAAGGAAGAGCATATTTGCAGACATTCTCCCCCGAGCATTACGTTCTCAATCTAGCGGCAGACCAGAATTATGACGAGTTTTTCAGGCAGGAATGCGAGATAAGAAAAGCGCTCCTTTTCCCGCCGTATTGCGATATATGCGAGATAGGTCTTTCGGCAACGGAAGAGCATATCTGCAAAAAGGGCGCAGACAGCTTTGTAAAGCTGTTTATGAAAAACCTTGAGGGTCACGGTATCCCGATAAGAGTGCTCGGACCGTCAGCCTGTTCTGTTGCAAAGGTAAACGGCAAGTTCCGCTACAGGATCATCATAAAATGCAAGAACAATAAAGAGTTCAGGTCGGTAATGCAGGCAACCCTGCTTGACGCATACAAGTCACCGGCTCTTGATAAAGTAAGCTTCTTCGCCGATATGAACGGCGAGATCATATAAGGAAAGGATTTTTGAAATGGCAAAGAGAATAATAGCTAAGGACGGCGACGAGTCGCTGAGAAAAAGATGCAAGGACGTTACCGTCTTTGATGATAAGCTTTGGACGATGCTTGACGATATGTACGAAACTATGCAGGAGGCAAGCGGCGTAGGTCTTGCCGCACCGCAGATAAGCGTGCTGAGAAGAGTGGTAGTTATAGATGTCGGCGATGATCACGGCAGGATCGAGCTTATAAACCCTGTTATAACCTCTATGAAGGGCAAGCAGCACGAGCTTGAGGGTTGCCTTTCCGTACCCGGCTTATGGGGCTATGTTGAAAGACCCGCAAAGGTAAAGGTCAAGGCTCAGGACAGATACGGCAAGGAATTTGAGATAGAGGGTACTGAGCTTTTAGCTATTGCTTTGTGCCATGAAATAGATCACCTCAGCGGTATCCTGTTTACCGACAAGGCAGACGAACTGCTTACGTCCGAACAGCTTGAAGAGCGTAAAAAGTAAGGAGGGGATACTATGAACATAGTATTTATGGGAACTCCCGATTTTGCGGTAGCCGCACTTGAGCAGCTGCAAAAGCACCATAATATAAAAGCGGTGTTTACTCAGCCCGATAAGCCCAAAAACAGGGGCAAGAAAATGCAGGCACCTCCGGTAAAGGAATGTGCCGAAAAGTACGGACTTCCCGTGTATCAGCCGCTTTCACTCAGAAAGGGCGAGGACGCGGAAAAGTCGCTCGAACTGCTGAAAGAGCTTGACCCCGATTGTATCGTGGTTGCGGCTTACGGTCAGATTTTGCCCGAGAGTATACTTAATCTGCCGAAATTCGGCTGTATAAATATACATGCATCACTTTTGCCGAAATATCGCGGTGCCGCACCTATCCAGAAGTGTATCATTGACGGTGAAACCGAGAGCGGTGTTACCACAATGATGATGGCAAAGGGTCTTGATACAGGCGATATGCTTATGAGCAGATCTGTCAAGATAACTCCCGATATGACCGCAGGTGAACTGCACGATAAGCTTGCCGCGATCGGCGGTGAGCTGATACTTGAAACGCTCAAAGCCTGCGAAAACGGCACAGTAAAGCCTGTCCCTCAGGACGACAGCTTATCTTGCTATGCAGGTATGATATCAAAAGAAATGTGCAGGATAGATTTCTCAAAAAGTGCAAAGCAAGTAACCGACTTTATAAGAGGTATGTCGCCGTCGCCTTGTGCGTATACTTTTATAGGCGAGAAAAGACTTAAGGTATATTTTGCGGTAATGACCGATATATCATCGGACAAGCCGCACGGAACGCTGATAAATGAAAATGACCTTACAGTAGTTTGCGGTGACGGTAAATGCGTAAGATTTACCGAGGTACAGGGCGAGGGCGGTAAGCGTATGAATACCGCAAGCTTTGTCAACGGAAACAAACTGCAAAAGGGAATAAGACTGGAATGACCGCCCTGTCCGAAAGACAGAAAGGAGAATTATTATGCCTGAATATTTGCTGAATTATTATGTTATATATTTCCTGCTGATAGTTGCTTTTTTCTATTCGATATACACGTCGATAAACGTAAAGAGTACATTCAGAAAGTACAACAAAATGCCGAGCTCAAGAGGTATGTCTGCGGCAACCATAGCACGTCAGATCCTCGACAGCAACGGACTTTATAATGTACAGGTAACAAGAGTATCGGGTGAGCTTACCGACCACTACGACCCGAGGACAAATACGGTCGCGCTTTCTGCGCCGGTTTACGACA
Organism: Ruminococcaceae bacterium UBA6413; assembly: GCA_002437415.1. Lineage (GTDB taxonomy): Bacteria > Bacillota > Clostridia > Oscillospirales > Ruminococcaceae > Ruminiclostridium_E. Next base: position 16,375 of record DJPL01000032.1, read on the forward strand.
GTATTTCTGTAGGCGCTATCGGTGTTGCGGCTCATGAAGTGGGTCATGCGATCCAGTACGCCAAGAATTACACACCTATAAAGATAAGAATGGCTATATTGCCTGTAGCTCAGTTTGGTTCATCGGCATGGATACTGTTCTTTATACTCGGCATAGTGTTCAATATGTCACTGCTCAGAGGTATAGGTATTGGACTCTTTGCCGCAATTGTGCTGTTTCAGCTTGTAACGCTCCCTGTTGAATTCAATGCAAGCAGAAGAGCGCTTGCCACTATAAAGGATCAGGGCATACTGTTCGGTGCGGAATATACAGGCGCTAAGAAAACGCTTAAAGCCGCAGCCATGACATATGTTGCTTCGCTTGCAGTGGCTTTATTACAGCTTTTAAGACTTATAGCAAGCTCAAGAAGAAATTGATTTGGAGAGATGAATGAAAACCGCAAGACAGATAACGCTTGACCTGCTTATCCGTATGGATACGCAGGGTGCATACTCAAATATAATACTTGACCACGCGTTTACATCAAGTGACGTTGACAAGCGCGATAAGGCGTTTTCCGCGGCGCTGTTCTACGGCGTGCTTGAGCGCAGAATGACGCTTGACTATCTTATACGCTACTACTCGGGTATAGAATTTGATAAAATCAAAACAGCGGTAGTCGAAATACTCCGTATGGGGTTCTATCAGCTGTTGTTTATGAATTCTGTTCCCGACAGTGCGGCTGTAAACGAGTCTGTCGAGCTGTGCGATTATTGCAGATGCACGCGCGCAAAGGGCTATGTAAACGCAATACTGCGTAGTTTTTTGCGCAACGAAAAGCAGATAGATTACGGCAATCTCAAAGATGAGGCTAAGCAGTCGATCGAATTTTCCTGTCCGAAGTGGCTGATAAAGAAGTGGAAAAACGAGCTCGGCGAGCAAAGGGCAATGCAGATGATACAGTCGGGCTTTGACAGGCCGCCGATGTATGCAAGAGTAAATACGGTGAGATATTCCGTTGACGATGTTATTTCCGAGCTTGCCAAGGACGGCATAACGGCTGTAAAGAACAAGCTTATTGACAGCTGTATAGAGCTTACCGCCACCAGGGGGATAGAGCAGAGTACAGCACACAAAAAGGGTATGCTTCATATACAGGATATTTCTTCGCAGATATGCTGTAAAATAGCCGCTCCGGTGTTCAATGAAACGGTAGTCGACCTTTGCAGCGCACCCGGCGGCAAAACATTCACCTGCGCAGAGATGATGAACGACAGGGGCAGGATCTACAGCTACGATCTGTATGACGGTAAGGTTTCGGTCATTGCCAATACCGCAAAGCGGCTCGGACTTACCATAATCACCGCAGCGGAAAATGACGCTACTAAATTTAATCCCGATATACCTAAAGCAGACAAGGTTATCTGCGATGTGCCGTGTTCGGGGCTCGGAGTGATCAGAAGAAAGCCCGAGATAAAGTACAAGCCGATGAAACAGCTTGAAACGCTCCCCGATACGCAGAGAAAGATCATAAATAATGCCGCAGAATATGTAAAGCCGGGCGGTACGCTGATATATTCCACCTGCACCGTGAGTAAAGCAGAGAACGATGATATCGTTGAAGAGTTCTTAAAGGAACACAGCGACTTTGTGCCTGTGGTGGTTCCTCTCGGAATAAAAGGTCTTGAAGACAGCTATAAAAGAACGATGCTTCCGTGCGACATCAACGGTGACGGTTTCTTCACAGCAACTCTCAGAAAGGTAAAGTGATATACACTATATGGAAAAAATCGATATTCTTTCACTCTCACAGGAGGAGCTTGAAGAGAAAATACTTGAAATAGGTGAAAAGAAATTCAGGGCAAAGCAGATATACGACTGGTTACATACTTATAAAGTAGAAGATTTTAGTAAAATGACCAATCTATCTGCACAACTGAGAGAAAAACTCAACAATTTTTTTTGGATAAACTCACTAAAAATTCAAAAAAGACTTGTATCTAACATAGATAATACGGTAAAATATCTTTATGGTTTGTCTGACGGAGAAAAAGTTGAAACCGTCCTTATGGAATATAAGCACGGTAACAGCATTTGTATATCAACTCAGGTCGGCTGTAAAATGGGCTGTAAGTTCTGTGCATCTACTAAGGCGGGCTTTGTAAGAAATCTGCTCCCAAGTGAGATGCTTCTACAGATCTACGAAAGCGAAAAGGACAGCGGACGCAAGATAAATCATGTGGTGCTTATGGGAATAGGCGAGCCGCTCGACAACTTTGACAACGTTGTAAAGTTTCTGAAGCTTTTATCGGCAAAAGACGATATGAGCCTTCGTCATGTTTCGGTGTCGACCTGCGGACTTGTAAACAGGATATACGAGCTTGCGGATATGAAGCTCGGCATTACGCTTTCCGTTTCTCTTCATGCGCCGACGAACGAGCTGAGAAGCTCGGTTATGCCTGTGAACAATAAATATTCGATAGAAGAGCTTATGAAAGCCTGCAAGTATTATTTCAATACCACAGGGCGCAGGATAAGCTATGAGTTCGCACTGATCGACGGTGTTAATGATACACGCGAGTCGGCTGACGCACTGCTTAAGCTGCTCAAAGGTCAGAACTGCCACGTAAATCTCATTCCGGTAAACGAGATAAAGGAAGGCGTGTTCAGGCGCAGTGTATCTGTAGAGAAGTTCAAGCAAATGCTTATTGACGGCGGACTGAATGCTACTGTCAGAAGAACGCTGGGTGCGGATATAAGCGCCGCGTGCGGACAGTTAAGACGGGATAATAAGTAAAGTGATATCAAGGGAGAACCATAATATATGAAAGCTTACGCAAAGACCGATATCGGTAATTGCCGTGAAGAAAATCAGGATAACTACTGGATAGGAGAGCTTGGGTGCGATGCTGTCGCGGTAATTCTGTGCGACGGAATGGGCGGACAGAATGCAGGCGGCTGTGCCAGTCTGACTACTGTTGAGTTTATCAAGGACAGACTGATAAAGGGCTTCAGAAAGGATATAACCAGAAATCAGATAAGAAATCTGCTTATAACATCTGTTACTGCGGCAAACAGCGTGGTATACGATATGGCAAAGGCAGACCCCGACAAGGCGGGAATGGGAACTACCTGTGTAGCGGGGATCATCTTTAACGAAAGAACCTATCTCATAAATGTCGGTGACAGCAGATGCTATTTCTTTTTTGATGATAATATGCAACAGGTCACAAAGGATCACACCTATATCAGAAAGCTTGTTGAAAAGGGTATAATTACATATGAAGAGAGCAAGACGCACCCCGACAGAAACCGCATCACAAAGGCAGTCGGTGCTCAGCCTTTCATAACTCCCGATTATTTTGAGCTTGATGTAAAAAAGGATGATATGCTTCTTTTCTGCTCGGACGGACTGAGCTCCTATGTCGAGGACACAGAGATAGCCGATGTGATAGCGGCATCTCCTGTTGCAAAGTGCTGTGATCAGCTTATAGAATATGTCAATAAACACGGCGGACGCGACAACGTGACCGTAGCCGTGGTTTCAATATAAAACGACTTACCGTATGGGTCACACATTAAACTGATACGGAGAAACGGTGGATTTTATGGATAACAATATGGACAATATGATAGGCAAACGCCTTGACGGCCGTTACGAGCTGCTCGAGCTTATCGGAACGGGCGGAATGGCCGATATCTACAAGGCAAGGGATATTACCGAGGACAGAATAGTTGCCGTAAAGATCTTGAAGAACGAATTTGCTGGCAGCGAGGACTTCCTCAGACGTTTCAGGAACGAGTCCAAGGCGATAGCTCTGCTTTCACACCCGAACATTGTAAAGATATATGATGTCGGCTTTAATGAGCAGATACAGTTTATCGTAATGGAATACATAGACGGAATATCTCTCGCAGAATACATCAAGCTCCAGGGCGTGCTTAAATGGAAAGACGCGGTATACTTTACTGTGCAGATTTTAAGAGCTTTACAGCACGCACATGACAGAGGTATAGTTCACCGTGATATAAAGTCACAGAACGTTATGATGCTTCCCGACGGCACGATAAAGGTCATGGACTTCGGTATCGCACGCTTCAACCGTGAAACCGACAAAACCCTTTCCGAAAAGGCTATCGGTTCGGTTCATTATATCAGCCCCGAGCAGGCAAGAGGCGAGATGACCGATGAAAAGAGCGATATCTATTCCGTAGGTGTAATGCTCTATGAGATGCTGACAGGACAGAAGCCTTTTGACGGCGAAACTCCCGTAGCAATAGCTCTTCAGCATATGCAGACACCGCCTAAGCCTCCGCGTGAGATAAATCCTTCTATCCCCGAGGGACTTGAAGAGATCACACTCAAGGCTATGCAGAAAGAACCCTCAATGCGTTATCAGACCGCAGGCGAGATGATAAACGATATTGAAGAGTTCAAGAAAGACCCCAGCATAGTGTTTGAATACAAATACTTCTCGGCTGACGGTTCGACAAAGTACTTTGATAAAGTATCAGATCCTAACGCACCTGAGCAGAATGCGGCAAATGACACGCTTTCCGAGAGTGAAGAGGATAACGATTTGTATGATGACGATGATGACGACGATGATGAAGTAGAGGAAAGACGTTCACCGCTTTTACCTATACTTTTCGCTGTCGCATCTGTATTCGTAATAATGACCGCATGGTTGATATTCTCTATTGTTACGAGAAACCTCGGAACGACCAGCGGCACAACAGATGAAATGACCATGCCCAACATCATCGGCATGACGCTTGATGATGTAAAGGAGAAATATCCCGAGCTTAACCTTGATATTGACAGACAGTACTCTACCGAATACAAGGAAAACGAGGTAATGGATCAAAAGACTCCAGCAGGCAGGACGATAAAGAAGAGCACAATTGTAAATATCGTTATCAGTAACGGTCCTCAGAAGGTCGAGGTAGATGACTACGCAAACCTTTCTGCTCAAGACGTGCAGATAAAGCTTGAGAAAAAGGGACTTAAGCCTAAGCTCGTTTATGTAAACGATGATGAGGTTGCTAAGGACATTGTTATAAAGACAGAGCCCGCCGCACATTCGGAAGTATCTCAGGGTACAGTGGTAAAGGTTTATGTAAGCAACGGCAAGCTTGTTAAGGCTGTAAACGTACCTAAGTTTATCGGTATGACAATTGAAGAAGCCCGCAAGGAGGCTGAGGATAAGAACCTCAAGCTCAAGGAAGTATCCGGCTCAAGTAACGAGTATGAAGAAGGACAGGTAATAAAACAGAGCATTGACGCTAACTCTGTAGTCAACGAAGATACCGAGATCGAAGTAACAGTCTGCGACGGTAAGGCTGTAAGCATCAAGACGGAGGTTACGCTCGATCTGCCCTCAGACGTAACGGATACTGGCACATTCAAGTTTGAGTACTTCAAGGACGGTGTATCGTTCAAGGAAGAAGAACGTGATATGGCTGTAAATGCGGGCAAGACAATCACATTTGAAGTAAGCGGTTCAGAGCCGACAACATACACTATCAAGATAACAAACGTTGCGGATACTTCACTCAGCGGCGTTCTTGCAGAAATAAGCGTTGACTTCAAGAATGAGGATACAGAGCCTAATATAGTTAATTATAATGAGGGATTATTCAAAGAACTCAAATACGAAGCTCCCGAAGAGCCTTCATCAGATCCTGTTGTAACGGTAAACGGTACTGTTGCGATCGAGCTTCCCTCATCGGCATCAAATACAGGCACATTTGCGTTTACCTATACAGATACCGACGGTAATCTGGTAAAGGACAGCGAAACAAAGGATATGTCACTTGCCGCCGGAAAGACAATTACATTTGAAGTATCCGGTATGAGCAACGAAACAAAGGATTATATAATCAGAATTACCAATACTAAGGACGAGGAGCTTTCAGGTACCCTTGCGGAGATACAGGTCGACTTTACTTCAGGCGAGGCAAAGCAGATAATCAAGTCCTATAATCAGGGTCTGTTCAATATACTCAAAGCAAGCGATCCTGTTCCCGATGATACTTCGTCGGCTCAGTCGTCATCCGACGTTCCGACTTCAACAGATGAATCTCCATCCGCAACTCCTTCGGCTGCTGACGTATCGGAATAATATGAGGTCTGCCTTTGAACAAACAGAAATTTGAAGGCATTATAACAAAGGCTGTCGGCGGCAACTACTATGTAGATGTCTCCGACGGCGTTTTATGTTGTAATGCAAGGGGAGTATTCAGAAAAGAAAAAATTTCGCCTTGTGCGGGCGATAATGTAATTGTAAGCACTGAGGAAAACGCCGTTCCGCTTATCACAGAGATAAAGGAACGCAGAAATCATATAATCAGACCCCCGCTTGCAAACCTTGACTGTGCATTGCTAGTAACATCGGCTGTTGACCCTGTACCTAACACGCTTGTAACGGACAAGCTGATATCTATATTTGAAAGCAAGCACATAGAGCCTGTTATTGTGATAACTAAGCAGGACATACACGAGTGTGAGGATTTTGCAACTGTTTACCGTAACTGCGGCTTTAACGTGTTTTATATGGATAACAGCACCGGAAAAGGCATATATGAAATAAAGCAATATATCCGCGGCAAGCTTTCCGCACTCATCGGAAACTCCGGCGTCGGAAAGTCCAGCCTTATGAATCATCTGTTCCCCAGACTTGAAAGAAGCACAGGCGACATAAGCAAAAAGCTCGGCAGAGGACGGCACACAACAAGGCAGGTCGAGCTGTTCCGCCTTGACGGCGGCTATATTGCGGATACACCGGGCTTCTCAACGGTAGAGGTAAGCCGCTACGGCTTTATACCGAAGAACGAGCTGCAATATTCTTTCAGGGAATTTGCGGATTATCTCGGCAAATGTCGCTTCAGGGATTGTGTTCATCTGAAAGAAAGCGGCTGTGCCGTGACCGAAGCACTGCGCGAGGGTAAAATAGAGCATTCACGTTATGACAGCTATGCGAGAATGTGTGAGGAAGCCGATAAACTCAACGAATGGGAGTTTAAAAATAAGCGATGAAAACCTGTTATATTATATGCGGCGGACCTGAGCCGTGCAAAACAGTAAAGATACCTGAGGACGCATTTATCATATGTGCCGACAGCGGGTACGACAAGGCACTTGCCGCAGGGATTACGCCCGACCTTATTCTCGGCGACTTTGACAGCATAGAACATAGACTGCCGCAGAATATCGAGATACTGCGCTCACCCACGCATAAGGACGATACAGACACGATGCTTGCCGTAAGAACCGCACTTGACAGAGGATTTGACAGCATAGCGCTTGTCAGTGCCTGCGGCGGAAGAACCGACCATACGCTTGCCAATATCGCAACACTGCTTTTTATCCGTGAGCACGGAGCAAAAGCGTTCATAACCGGTGATAATACAGACGCTTATATCCTTGAAGATGAGAAGATAACATTGTTACCCGATTTATCAAGGTATCTGTCGGTGTTTGCCGTAAGTGACAAGGCAACCGTATCCATTACGGGAGCGGAATATCCTCTCAAAGATTATGCTATGGAGCGTAGCTTTCCGATAGGTGTCAGCAACGAATTTAAAGCCGATACAGATTGTACCGTAGAGATAAAAAGCGGACTTGCAGTTGTAATGACCGTAAAAAGATAAGTAACAAAATACCTCCCGACGGAATAAAGTGTAGTAACTTCAGCCGACGGGAGGTATTGTTTATGATGAGAAGACGCAGACCGGGACGGTCAAAATTTCCTGCTTTCATACTCGGTCTTGCAGGTATTCTTATCTGTGTGACCTGTATGTCGGCTGAAACACTGCTTGTCATACTGTCACTGCTGCTTATTGCGCTCGGAGTATGGCTGCTGTTCTTTTGCTGAAAGAGAGGTACATATCATGAAAATCGTAGTTTGCAAAACGCCAAGAATACTCGCCGGCTTTCTGCGACTGTTTTTCGGTATAAAAAAGACAGAAAGCTAAAGCGCAGCCCTCGTCCGAATTTCAGACGAGGGCTGACTTTATGCCGATGGGTAAGCATTATCGGTATTTTCCGTTATTGATATTTTTCATGAACTGTCTGCGTGACATCTGTCCCGTGCTGACCTTCCATGAGTCCTCCTGCTCAAGCTTCCAGTTGTTGTGGTAAGACGCAGGAATTTGCGGCTCGCAATTTTTCCATATTCCGTATATGATCAGACCTATAAATAAAACTACGAATGACATATTTTTCTCCTTTTCTCCGGTATTGCTTCAGTGTTTTTCACTGCTTATATAATATCATATGACGAGTACCATAAAAAGGACAATTTACGCGTGGCTTGATGGAAAGTTTATTCGCAAAAAGAAGGGCGGTGCTTTTGTGCACCGCCGTTTATGCTTATATGCTATCCGATATTACAAATCATCTGTAGATCATACGGTTCTTGCTCGGCTATGCTCTTTATCGGATCATCTGCAAGCACTGCGCCCATTGCTTTGTAAAAAGCGATAGTTTCCTCGGACGAGCAAGCGGATATATAAAGCCCCTTTGCACCTGCTTTTCGTGCAGTCGCTATCCCGTGTTCAAACAGCTTTCTGCCTGTACCGTGACCTCTGTATTTTGCCGAAACGTGCATCATATCAAGTATCATATAACCGTCTATCTGCTCTTTGAGCAGTCCGATAAAACCGACCGTTTCATCACCGTCAAGGGCAAGATACGTTATGCACCCGCCGGCACGGAGATTTTTAGCTTTTGCCCGCTTTTCTTCAAGCGTCCAATCCTCAATATAAGGCATTTCCACAAGCTCATAGCTTCCGTTTATCCTGCGGTAAACCTTTTTCACGTCCTGTCGTCTTTCGTAATTGTCAAGCGAGTGTTCGTTGAAATTCTTATCATTCAGTAATTCTATCCTTATCAATACATTTACTCCTTTTTCGGTTTCTTGCTTTCATTGTGTTTGTGATTATCACTTTCACACGCAACACCCCTTTCGTAAATTGATTATCATCTATTGTATCATATTTTCCTGTAAATGTAAAGATATTTATCGGGTAGATGCAAAAAGGGCAGTGCCGCAAAGCACCGCCCTTAAGCAGTAGTTTAATATACTCAGTCGTTGAACTTAGCCATAAGCTCCTTGATAAGCTCCTGAACCTTATCTGTCGTTTCCTCAACAGGAACCTTGTAAGAGAAGCTCTTATCCCTTGCGGAGATCTCACAGCAGTTTTCCTTTAAGTTTCTGGGGCTGACAATAACTCTCAGCGGAATGCCGAGCAGGTCAGCGTCAGAGAACATAACGCCCGCGCTTACATGTCTGTCATCGTACATAACTTCAACGCCTGCATTCTGTAATGTGTCATACAGATTGTCCGCACAAGCCTTAACGTCTGCATCGTCGGAACGTACAGCGCAGATATGAACTTGCCACGGAGCGATAGGCATAGGCCAAATAGGACCGTAATCATCGTGGTGCGCCTCGCATACGGAAGCCGCAAGTCTGCCGACGCCGATACCGTAGCAACCCATAATAGGTGTCTTTTCCTCACCGTTGCTGTCAAGGTAAGTCATACCCATTGTCTTTGTATACTTTGTACCGAGCTGGAATATGTTGCCGACCTCGATACCTCTTGATATTGAAATTGAGTGCTTGTGGCAATTGGGGCAGATGCCGCCGTCAAGGATCTTAGCAAAGTCGTGATATTCAACATTGCCGCAGTCACGGTCAATGTCAAGACCTGTGTAGTGGTATTCTTCCTTGTTAGCGCCGCAGGAAAGGTTGTTTGTATTCTGAAGCGAAGTATCAAACAGTACGGTCATATTTTCGGGAAGACCGACAGGTCCGATATAGCCTGCGTTAAGTCCGCATTCTTCTGTAATTACAGCGGGGTGGATCTCACAGCCGAGGAAGTTGCGGAGCTTTGTTTCGTTTACGTCAATGTCGCCTCTTGTGAATACGACAACATAGCTGTCGTCTGCGTTTCTTTGATATACGACTGCCTTACAGCTCTTCTCCTTGGGAGTGTGTAAAAAGTCGCAAATTTCTTCGATCGTATGGATATTCGGTGTATGAACGAGCTCCATAGGTGCGGAAGCTTCATCTCTTGTGTTCTCGATAATGCTGTCTGCGGCTTCCATATTCGCATTAAATCCGCATTCGTGGCAGCTTGCTATTGTATCCTCGCCTACAGGTGTAAGGAGCATAAACTCGTGCGAAATGCTACCGCCCATCATACCCGAGTCAGACTTTACCGAGATAACCTCGGGAACGCCTGCGCGTCTGAATATGTTTTCATAAGCCTTGTGGCACTTGTCGTAATACTGCTCGAGATCTTCCTGTGATGTGTGGAATGAGTAAGCGTCCTTCATTGTGAACTCACGGACTCTGATAAGACCGCCTCTCGGACGTGCTTCATCACGGAACTTTGTCTGTATCTGATAGATCATGAAAGGGTACTTTGTGTAGCTCTTGCCGTATTCGCGAACAAGATGTACAGCGGCTTCCTCATGCGTCATACCGAGTACCATAGGCATTCTGTTACGGTCAGTGAAACGTAAAAGCTCACTGCCGATGCTTTCGTATCTGCCTGACTCCTGCCAGAGTGAAGCGGGCATAACAACAGGGAACTGTACCTCCTGTCCGTCTATCTTGTCCATTTCTTCTCTGATGATCTGCTCGATCTTCTTTGTAATTCTCTTTGTGGGAGCGTAGGATGAGAAGATACCGTTAGCCACATACTTGATGTAGCCGCCTCTCACCATAATTGCGTGGCTGTCTATCTGACAGTCCGAGGGTCTTTCCTTAAAACGGTCGCCGACCAGTTTTTCAAGCTTCATTATGTTGTCCTCCTGAATTTCGGGCATAAAAAAAGCCCGAAGCATTAAAATTTGCTTAGGGCGAAACTTTGTTCCGTGGTACCACCTAAATTCGGTATAACCGCACTTGTATCTCTGTAACGGGAGAATCCGGTAACACTCATCGTGTACAGCTCAAAGACGGGTTCGATAAAACCTTGTCGGGAGCTTTCACCAACCGCTCTTTCTCTGGAACGCAGTTTTATCTACTGTTTCTTGTCATAGCTTTTCAGTATGGTATTATTTTAGCACAGAGGAGAGGGATTGTCAAGGGGGGGGAAGGGAACACCGCCGCAGGAGCATGGTAACTCCTGCGGCGGTGTTATATTACCATTTTTTATCGTTATACGGTGTACTTTCTACACCCTGTGCCTGCAATCTTGCAACCATTTTATCAAGCTTTCCTTTCCATAGCCTTTTGAACCATTTGGTTTTGCCAAACCATTTTACAAGGGTGGGGCTTATTGCATAATACGTATGTATAAACGCTCTGCCGTACCATGTTTTTGCGAGTGTATTATCACGATAACGGCGAAGTGTCCAAACCTGTGGGCAATCGTATGAACCGTATACAGCGGTAGCAACATAACAACCACGATTCCATACATAAATATACGGTATCTTGAAATCCGGTTCTACAGCCTTTACTTTCTCTCCGTATTTTTTCATTTCTTCATTGAGTTCGGTGACCATTTCATTTGTCGATGAAACTTCAGTACCCTGCATAAAAGTTCTTATTGCCTGTACATTTTTTAGTATCAGAACAAAATTTTTAGAATAGCGTATATCATCAACAAATGACATAGCGTATTTTTCTACCGCACAACAATTTACGATTGAATTGATGAGCTTTATCTTATCACCATAGCTCATAATTTTGATGTAATCGACTATCTGCTTTTGAATATTATTACATGCATTAAGAGCACACAAGTTCAGTGCATCAGCGATTTTTTTATCAATTGAGGTATCGATTTTAACATTGTAATCAGCTAATTTCCCGTTGAATTGTTTTTTAAATTCCCTGATTATAGTAATTACTGTATATAATCTGTCACGCTTGTCATCTGAAGGATCCTTTACGAATTCATCGCATTCTATACCTATTCCTCTGATTATTGCGTATTCGAGCTTATCAACAACATTATCGAGTTCTGTTTCAACTTCACTTTCATCCAGTTCTTTTAATCCATTCAGTAAATGCCCAATTGATGTGTCGATAGATTTCATATCAGCATCAATACAGGCTATTATAAAATACATATATGCGCACAGCAGATTAACATCGGATGAGTATTTGTAATAATCTGATGCATCCTTTAGCTGAAAAAACTCATTACACTTTTCAACAGCGCTATAATAATCTGAATGGTCGTATAAATCGATGATTTCATCATACAGCTCATTAACCTTGCTTGATGATGATACCGTTGTCGGATTTTCCATTATAGTATTTACGCTGTTTTCTATTTCTTCAATCTTATTAAAAATATATTCTGAAAAAATTTT
>DJPL01000005.1:0-13211 GCA_002437415.1 Ruminococcaceae bacterium UBA6413
TGACTTTTTATAGCTGGTCTTTGATTTGTTTTTTATATTTCAGCCGCCTTTAGGGCAACTGTTACAGAATTAAAGCGGCAGTGACCGATGCCGCGAGCAGGACGCAGAATACTATATCCCATGCGGAGAAGCTGAGAGAGAGGTAATTGCTTTTTCGCAGGCGCAGGTCGATACCTCTTGTTTCGGCGGAGGCGGAAAGCGTTTCCGCTATACGGATAACACGCAGAGCCATCGGAACAGTCAGGATCTCAATATAGGACGGAAGCGCGCGTATTTTCTGCCACGGCGTCACAAACGCTCCGCGCGTACGGACAGATTGACGCAACAGTTTCATATCGCCCGACAGTACCGGGAAGAAGCGAAAAATCACAGCGACTATCATAATAAGCCGTTCGGGAAGATGCATATTGCGCAGTGCCGCTAAGGTTCTGCTCGCTTCATTGCGCCCTATCAGCGTCCGCATTGAGATACCTATGGCGATAATTCGAGGGAACAGCACCAGCATAAACGAAAATACCGTATTCGGCATCAGTGCGTTCGCCGCCCAAAGTACTCCAAAGCTTATGCCGCCCGCAAGCGCGGTCGCAAGCCACCCGTCAACGGCGGTCAGAAGCATCAGTGCCGCATAAGCGGCGTAAACAAGGCGGTTATTTGAGCCTGATATCACGACCATCAGGGCAAACCAGAAAATCAGCTTTGTTGCCGGGTGAAACATCTCCTTATGCTGTTTTTGCGCCCGAACCTCCGCGGAGTGAAAACGCTCCATATACTGCCGTACCGATTGCAACTCCTGCTCGGAGCTGACTGAAAATTCGGTTTCGGCGCGCCCGCCCGATAATCCTATGCAACGGTCACATACGCCCGCTATAAGCTCAAGGTCGTGGGTGATTATAAGCACGGTCTTTCCTTTGCGCATCTCGCGGATCAGTGCCGAGCAACGTTCAAGACTTTCCGCGTCCTGCCCCGCTGTCGGCTCGTCGAGTATGACTATCGGCTTATCGGACAGGTACGCCATCATTAAAGTAAGCTTCTGCATCTGTCCGCCCGACAGGGAAAACGGGTGTCTGTCGCGGCATTCCCACATTCCCATACTTTTAAGGAGTTCTTCCGCTCTTTGCTCAAACTCGGGTGTTACCGTATGACCGTATTGAAGCTCATGCAAAACAGAGTTTGTGAAGAACTGGAACTCAGCCTCCTGCATAATGAACAGGACTTGTTTTTGCAATTGTTTTGGCTTTTGCGGCTTTCCGAAAAGCGTTATTGTGCCGCCCGACGGGCGATAAAGTCCCGCGATAAGCTTGCCGATAGTTGTTTTACCGCAACCGTTTGCGCCAACTAACCCAACAATTTCGTGCTCGCGGACGGAAAAGCTCATGTCGGAAAGAATTGCTCCCGCGTTTTTGCCATATGTATAACGCACTCCCGAAACGCAAAGCGCCTGCGGTGCATTGTCGGGCGGCGGTGTTTTTTCGGGTATGGCAACCTTTTCAAGGTCAAACGTGCGAAGACAAAGTGCGTGAAGCTGACCCGGTGAGAGGGCGTTTGCCTGCTCTGCTGTATATTTCGCTTTTATACCGCCGTTCTCCATGACCCGGTATTCATCGGCTATGTCTGCAAGATAATACAGGCGGTGTTCGCTCAGGAGCAGGGTCTTACCCTGCTTTTTAAGCTCAAGAAGAATTGCTTTAAGCTGTTGTGTCGCGGCAAAATCAAGGTTTGCCGTCGGCTCGTCAAGCAGGAAAATCTCCGTATCCATTGCCCATGCCGACAGTATGGATATAAGCTGTCGCTCGCCGCTTGACAGCTCATAAACATTGCGGTTTTTAAGGCGTTCAAGGTGGAATATCTCGAACGCTTCGTCTACCCTCTGCCGTATCTTATCCTGCGGCAAGCCGTGATTTTCAAGCCCGAATGCCACCTCGTTGGAGCTGTTTACGGTGAAAAACTGGCTTCGCGGATCCTGAAACACAGAAGCCGCAAGCTCACCTATCTCACCTATACTGAGCCCGTCCGTATCCTTGCCGCAAAGGTGGCAATAGCCCTTAAGCTCTCCCTCGTAAAACTGAGGTATCAGTCCGTTTATGCAACGCAGAAGAGTGGATTTTCCGCAACCGCTTCCGCCGCAAAGCACCACACAACGACCCTTTGGGATACTTCCTGCTGTCAGGCGGAGTGTAGGTGCTTTTTCCTCGGTGTATTGAAATTCAAATTCAAAATCTATCATGGTTATCTCTTTTCTTTTGGTTAGCGCGGTCTAACCGCTTTCTGTAAGAAACGGGCGGGATCACCGCCCGAAAAATTTTCTTTTGTTCATTCAAGCGTATCGAACAAATGCTGCCAGCCTGCATTGAAAAAGCCTATCAGTATATGCAGGCATTCAAGCATTTTATCCTCCGACAAATGCTCGTCAAGCAACTGTCTGAAATACCAGAACTGCGAACCCATCATCAGCCGTATAGCATCGGCATTGGGTGATTTTCCGAAGATACGGCAGAAAAATTCTACCGTCTGCTCCGTCTTCTGCCGCATCATTCCGTTTAGAATTGCTTCCGCAGAGCTTCCGTCACTGCGGCTGAAAAACAAGGTGCACTCATCGTAATGCTCGGTCAGGAGCTTTATATATATACGTTCTTCAAAATCGATCGCCGTTAAAAGAGCATCTGTTGTGCCTTCCTGACCCGCTTTTTCATATTCTGCCACGGCGGGAGCAAAGGCATCCTGCAATGTTGTGAAAAATTCCTGTAAAAGGCTCATAAACAGTGCGTCTTTATTCTTGTACCGTGTGTATATGGCACCGGTCGTGACACCGGCATTCTCCGAGATCTTATGGAGCGAAGCTTTTTGAAAACCGCAGGCGAGGAACTCCTCATATGCGGCTCTTATTATTCCGTCGTCAAGGGAATGATCCTTATTTGCCATATTTTCACCTCCTGCCTTAATCGATAACGCCATTATCGATAACGGTATTATTATAGCACAGCGGTTTGCAAAATGCAAGTAGTTTGGGATATTTTTATGGTGAGGGGGTGGAGTTATTACGGTTTTAGTGTTTAATATAAGTAGCAGGATTTCAATAACGCTTTTTGTAGGAAAGTGTTTCTCGGGTTCGCTATTCTGTGCGATATAGTTTTTGTTTTTGGCTTGGTGGAAATGTTTGATGTTTTTACTATTGTAGCAAACTACCGATAGTTCTCTTTTGTAGGACAGCACTTCTCGGGTTCGCTATTCAAATTGATAACGTTGCTACTATGAACGAGGGAGACAACCAAAGGGAAGAGCGAAAACAACTGCTGAGCTATCACAATCCCCACCGTCACGGCTCGGAAATGTCGGAGATATATAGAAGTCAGATTTTCTGAACTTATATACTGAAGAATGATGAACTTGTATCAGCCGTGCCACCTCCCCTTTTTCGAGGGGAGGCAAGATTAGTACAGATATCTCAGGATAGTACGTTTTTTGGAAGTTTCGGTGACAGTGCAGTTGTGCCGATATACTCACGAAATTATTAACACCTTGTAAGCACGGAAGTTGTTTTCAGCGTTGTTGGCTGTATATTTATTGTTTTTACATTTTTATAATATATTGCATTGTAATTTTAATGAGGTTTGATAAGCTGAGGAATTGTGTCGCAATCTCTCTTTATA
Organism: Ruminococcaceae bacterium UBA6413; assembly: GCA_002437415.1. Taxonomy (GTDB): domain Bacteria; phylum Bacillota; class Clostridia; order Oscillospirales; family Ruminococcaceae; genus Ruminiclostridium_E. Next base: position 3,648 of record DJPL01000005.1, read on the forward strand.
CAAAACGATCCCCCGCTTGCGCGAGGGAGCGTTATTTTATTCATCACGGTAAAGCTCTGCGTATTTGCCGTACTGCGGCTCTGAATAATTTTCCGCTATACCGCCGACATTATCGTCAATTTTTATTATACCTGCGTTTGTGTAAAGATAAAGCTCACCTGTGTCGGCTTTGGTTCTGCCTTTGATAAAAAGAACCGAGCCGTCATCATAAACCTGAAACTGTGAAGCGTTTTCGCTTATCACCTGCGTATCGCCGCCGGGCTTTCGGCATTTCAGCGTGCCTGTGCCCGATTTGCCGTCGTAATCGGTAAAGTAGTAGATGTTATCCTTATCGGCAACAATTCCTGTAGCGCCTAAAACCACACCGTTATCAAGCTGTTCACCGTCTACATAAACCTCATACTCGGCTTCTTCTCCGTTGGGATATTTGAAATACACAGCCTTATTTCCGTCAATCTCAAGAAGAAATCTGTCTTTAAGCCCGTCTGCTATTTTCTTTGTTTCGGCAATTGTGCCGTTTGATAAGACTGATTTATATAAGCTCAAGCCGTTTTTCTGCGTGTTGTCTTCCGCAAAGCAGTAAATTGCACTGCCGTCGCTTGCCATTTCACAATATGCGATCTCTTTGTCGGGGAATAACTCGGTTACTGTTTTTTCGCTTGCAAAATAAAGCTCAATATTATCTATCGTTAAAGTATCGTTATAGTTTTCGCTTATAAATGCACCGACTTCATATATCGAGCCGATATCCGACATATTCATCTTCGCCGAGGTTGCGGGCTTATCCTCGTGCCGCAAAAATAATACAGCGGGATACGGCAACTGCTTCTGACTTTGGAGTGCTCTGTAAAGTAGCTTTGTGACTGACTTTTCGCTACTATCGCCGTTGTAGAAATACAAGTCATCACTGTAGAAAGAATAATCGGTTTCCCTGAGTTCTTTTCTGAGAGCGTCACGGCTCAGCTTTTCCGAATACTTCACGTTATCTTTGAGGTACTTGTTGTACGCTTTTTCATATTCGGCGGCTTCTTTATCGTCAGATGGGTTTGTAGGCTGTGCGGGCTTTATCGGTTCTTGCATTGCCGCATCTGAGTCGGCAAGATCGTCATTTACATAATCCGCGTACTTTACTTCTGTGTTATTTGCCTTGGAGTAGAAGGTTCTGACTTTGTTTTGGTCAAAGCATACAGGCGCAATGCCTGTCACGTTTGTATCGATCGTTTCGCTTTTGCCGCTTAAAAGCTCCCACTTGCAAAGAGTGGTTTCGTCCAGATAGACTATCGTATCAAGATCGTCATTTCCGTACCAACGCAGAGTATCATCACTGCCGACTATTTTTGTTACCTCGTCACTGCCGTTTTTGATATAAAGCTCATTGCTTTCCGAGATAAACGCAACTCTGCTCAGATTGGGCGAATTTTCGTAGTAATATACATTCGCGCCTATCTTTTCGCTCTCGCCGTCTGCTACCGAATATCTGTACAAATACTTGTCATTCGTCATATAAAGAGCGGTATTGCCGCTCAAGTCGATAACATAATCCTCATCGGCGTTGTCTGCGATTTTTTCGTATTTATACCCGTCATCTTTGATATCGGCATAAAAAAGGCTACTGCCGTTTACCCAGAAAATGCGATCCTTGCTTTCATTAAATCTTATTTTAGACGCAAGACCGCTTAATGTTATCGGCTCGCCTTTTGCACCGTTTGCGGATACATAAAGACTGCCGTCCTTTATGTAAGCGTACCTCTGCTCTTTTTTGCTTTGTGTGCTTATCAAAAGCACGGTTATAACAGCCGCTACGGCAAGCAGTACGGCACCGATCATTATAACGGGCTTTAAAGCGGATTTTGGTGTGACGGTACTCACAGTGGCGGGTTCAAGAGGGGGCTGTTGTTTTTGGCTGTCGGTATGTAGGCTCATATATTTTCTCCCTTGCTTTGTGAATTGCTTTCATATTATTTCAATTCTATCTTGTATAACAATTATACCGTATTGACTTCTGCGGCAAAATTTTCGCAAAAAGCTTATATCACGCCTTTTCCCATCTTGCCTTATACTGATCAAGCAGTTCAAACACACGGCTTGCAATTTCCTTGTAATCTTCCTCGTAAAGATTTGCAAGGGATATTCTTACCGTACCCTGAGGTGCGTCAAAGCCTTGTCCGTACATAAGTACGACGCCCTCCTTCTCTGCAAGATCATTAAGGAAATCAAGGTCGGTGATGTTCTCTTTGACCCAATTTGCAAAATCAGCTCCGTAACGGTTACTGCATATATCAAGATAATTCACTAGGCAGTAGTAGCAGGCGTTTGTATCGGAAGCATCGGCTGTAAGTCCGAGCGAGGTCATAAGCGTATTATACCGCTGACGTACCGTGTTATTGGCAAGCTCGATGTATTCATCGTTTTCGGGGTCAACAAGGTGAGTAAGCGCCAGTATATCCATAAATATCTGCTGCGGAGTGCTCAGACCGCTTGTGTGATAAAGTCCGATCGAGCGGCTATCGGCAGTCAGGCGCTCGATAAACGGCATATTATCGGGGTTTTCGGTGACTATGCTGTATTCACTGCGTAAAAATTCTTTCTTATCGTTTGGAAGCCCTGCTATAAGCTCATCTACGATATTATCCTCATTCATAGCTATTAAGCCAAGTCTCCAGCCTGTTACGCCGTAGAGCTTCGAGAAAGAATAAACAAGTATCGTATTATGCGGCAGTCTGCTGTATACTGTCTGGAAATCCGAGGCAAATGTGCCGTACACATCATCGGTAAGTATTATAAGCTCGGGATTTTTCTCTACTACCTTTGCAAGTCGGTCAAGAGTTGCGGAAGAGAGTGCGTGTGAAGCGGGATTAGAAGGATTTACAAGGAAAAACGCTTTTATTGTTTTATCCTCAAGCTTGGAAAGCTCCTCTTCGGGAATATCCCATGAATCCTGTTCCGTGCTTGATACATCGATCGAAACAAGGCCGTAATTCTTAACATCGGGTATCTGGAGATACGGTGTAAAGATCGGAGTGCCGATCGCTATTTTATCGCCCGGGTTCAATACTCCGTTATGACTGAGCGATTCAAAAACATAGCACATAGCCGCCGAGCCGCCTTCTGTAAGGAACAGATCGGTTTTGTCCGCAAGCTTCACTCCGTTGTAAAGCGTGGATTCAAGGTAAGCGTTCAGAATGGTCTCGGTATTGGTCAGGCAACGGCTCGGAGAGGGATAGTAGTCACCGATAATACCGTTGACAAGCTCTGCGATAAGCTCGTTTCTGTCAAGTCCCAGTGTTTCGGTACAATAATTGACAGCGTCAATAAGGAAACGATCTGTTTTATCATTGGGATCCATCGCCAAGTCAAAATGCGATGCCGCCGTAAGCTTATCGGCGCTGTTTTTATAAGCATGACCTGCCATATCGCCGCTTTCAAGCGTACTCTTGCATTCCGATGTGGCAAATTCCAAAAGACGTGCGTATGCATCTCTGGCTCCTGCGTTTATCCAGTTGGGGTTGCCTCTGCCTGCGTCAAGCACTGTATACCCTGCGGTGTTGTTTGCGGCAAGCTCACGCTGTTTTGCGGTAATTTCAAATGTGCCTATTTCCTTTTCAAGCTGTGCCGCCGCATCGCCTGTCATATTATGTACATACGAGCCTACGGACTGCTCAAATGTAGCGTTTGGCGAGCTGTTGTTAAGGCAAGCCAAAACAATTGCCGAAACCGCGCCGATCACGGCAAGTGTGCCTACGACGATGATGATATAAAGTAATGGCGAACGTTTGTTTTTCATAGATACTTCCTTTCGGGAAATCATGCTTTGTGCTGTTTCCCTGCTTTTTAATTTATGTAAATTATAACCATGATACCATATATTCCTTGTAAAATCAAGTTAGTTTTTAAATTAAAACGGTAAGTGCGGTTAATAATTCATTTGTGGGGGGGAAGTGTTTTGAGTGATTGACGTTGCTTTCAATTTGTTGATTGAGTTTACCCGGCGGGTTGAGCTTAAATATCAAGAAAAGCGGCTTTTGAAAGTCGCTTTTCGATGATATTTACTTTTCGTTTACCGCGATCCAGATCTCGCATTTATAATTCGGGTCGGAAACATCAGGCGATGAATACACCTCAAACTCCACATTTTCCGCATATTCGTACTGTGAGCTCTGAGGGAAAAACTCCGTTACTATTCTGTGATATGTTTCGATAAAAGCGTCAGGCATTTTACCCTTGCTCGTGAACACCGCAAAGGTGCTTGCGGGGATCGTCACGATCTCTAAATCGTCATCGACCTTTCTTCCGTCATACTCAACGCCTATGCCGTAAGGGAACTGCTTGGCGCTAAGCTCAGAGGAAAAGCAGATACCGAGCAAGCCTTTCATAACGGGGTTTTCGGGCAAATACGAGATCAGTCTTTGCATAGTACCGTCCGCACCATATTCCTGCCACATCGCCGTAATGTCAGGTGTGGCGTTTGCCGACTGCGGCTTGCCGACCTGCTTCCTTTTGCACACTATCTGAAACGCATCTCTTTTTTCAATTCTGTAATCCATTTTACTTCCTCCTGTTAAGGTTAATTTTACAGAAAGAGGAGTAAAAATTCTGACACTGCCGCCGCGCTTTGCTTCGCTCGGCGCAATGCCGTGAAATCGGGTAAAGGCTCGGGAAAAGCTCTCCGGGGTGTCATATCCGTATTTCAGCGCAATGTCGATGATCTTTGCGTTACCCTTTGACAGTTCCTCTCCCGCAAGGGAAAGCCTGCGCATACGGATATAATCTCCGAGCGAATAACCGCACAGAATACCGAATACTCTCTGAAAATGAAAAGATGACGAATACGCCTGTTCAGCCACTTTTTCAAAGTCGATCTCTTCGGTTATATTTGCCTCGACATAATCAATTGCCCTTTGTATTCCCTGTATCCAATCCATTCTTCCGCTCCCTTTCTGTGATTACATTCTAACATAATGCGTACACGATTTCATGACTTTCGGTGCTGTGTGATGTTATGAAGCGGTATATCGGGTTATTGTCTGACTATCCTTGTAACATGAAAGTCGCAACAATCATCGCCCTGCGCGAGCGTTTTTGTGCGGTGAAGCTGTCCGCCCTCATTACGATAATTCCGCTCGTCCATATTGCAAAGACAGGGAACAAACTCAAAGCAGTTCTCTCTTTTACCGAGCTTGCAAATACCGCACTGCGTATATGTATTGTAAAATTCGTCCTTACCCTTTTCGTAAACAAATTCCCAGTCAAGCTCATATTTTGACGACCGGCTTGCCTTGCTCTCGGCAAGCTTTTTATCCTGAACCTTGTCTGTGAACAGGGTGCATTTTTTATTCTTGTGCTTTTTGACCATAAACGGAGAATCGAACACCGCTGTTACCATTTCATCGACAATTTCGGGTGTGATCTTATCGGGCTCAGCCTTGTGTAAAGAGAAAACGAACGCCGCAATGTACAGGTTCATTTCAAGGGAGCTTCCGCCAATATCGGGAGTTCTTAAAAGCATTGCCTTGTATTCCCGCTGTACCTTTTTCTTGTACTGCTTCATATCCATTTCGGGCAATATGGTCGAAAGCTTTGCCAGTGCCGATTTAAAGCATAATAGCTCCACCGCTTTGGCAAATATTCCGTATTTGAGCATATTTATCATCTGTCCTTTCTTATGTGTGAAATATCGGGATATGGGTTATATCCTACGATACTACAAGGTCAATCTCTATGCGCTTTACCTCATTTTTCATAACACTACATACGTCTGTTTAAATTACTTTTACTGCAAAAGCTTAAAATAGCGTGCATATAAAGGCGGCTACTGCACATACCAGTATGTAAACGATAAAGTGTATTATATGCGACTTCATATTGTATCCGAACATATGAGGTCCGACCACGCCCTTGACCTCGGGGTAGAAATGAGGGAAGAAGTTTGAGTGGCACAAAAGTACCCAGTCAAAGAAAAGTATATCGTATATTTCCATACAGTAGAGCATTATCAAAAAACGCACAAAAAAGCCGAAAAAGTCGAAATCGTTTTTTATGCCGTCACATGCGCCGAGCAAAGCCGCACCGATAAACATCAGAACCGCGATTATCGCTATTATCCGGCCTATTATATGAGCGCCGCGAAAACGCTCTTTTTTATCGGGAATCACAGCAAGGATATCCTTATGTGCCGATGAGAAAAACCTCTTATCCTGAATAAAACCTACTCCGCTGTACAAAACCAGAAAATACGCTAACATAATCATAAGCGTTGATATTATCGTTACTATCATTTCAAAATAAACCTCCAAAAACACGATTAGCTTTTCCTAACAAACTGATTATAGCACTTTGCTCTTGTGATTTCAAGCGGTTTCGGGGATATTGCGGTGTTGTGATATGAATAAACATTAAGCCCATTGAGAAATGAGGTCTCAATGGGCTTGTCGGTTATTTGCAGGTGTAAGAAAAATACTTTCTTCCGTGTTCCCCTTGCGCGCCGATCTTATTATAAAATCCGATAGCGGGCTCGTTCCAGTCAAGACAGCTCCACTCCATTTCGGAAAATCCGTCCTGCTTTACAAATTCCTCTATGGCAGAAAAGAACTTTGTACCAAGTCCGCCGCGGCGGTTTTCTTCTTTTAATAACATATCTTCAAGGTGAACTCCGCCCTTTGCCGCGAATGAAGCAAATACGGGGTAATAGATAGCATATCCGACAGGCTCGCCGTTTAATTCGGCAATAAGCGCGGTCGCTATGTTCTTTTCAAAGAGCCAGTAATGCAAAGCTTCTTTAGTGCCTGTCATATCCTGCGGTCTTTTTTCGTATGTTGCAAGACCTTTTATCATATTTTCTATAAGCTCTATGTCATTTTCGGTTGCTTTTCTGACGGTGAAATTATCGTTCATGGGTTATCCTCCTTTTTTTATGGATTTATTATAGCTGTTTTTTGCGTGAAAGTCAATTTTAAATATTCGTAAAACAAAAGCCCTTTGAGAAGGGAATTTCTCCGCTCTCATAGGGCAAGTTAAAAAACTTGAAGTCGTCTACTTTTCCATTACATAATTCGTCAATGCAATTCCCTTTCTAATAACTTTCTGTTCTTTCACAACTCGATATCCTCGCTGTAGAAAAAATGGCTTTGCCGTAATAGATGCGTGGGTTGTAATACTCTTTCCTTTTACAGAACCTTCCAGATCATTACAAATTGCAGATGCAATTCCCATTCCCTGATAATCCTTGTGAACATATAATTTATCTAAATACCCCGAATCATCTATGTCTCCAAAACCGACTATCTCATCATTCTCGATAGCAACAATCGTTTTATGCTTTAGAAAAGAAAGATTCCACTCCTCTAAATTTACTCTACCTGTTGCCCAAACATTTAACTGTTCGTTTGTATAATCTTTTGCATTTATGCTATGAACCGTATTGTAAAACAATTCTGCCAACTGTTCGCAATCAGCAGGCTTATATTCTCGAATACGCATTTTTCACCCTCGCAACTTACGATTTACATTTTCATCCATTCAAAAAATAGGCTATCCTGATTGGAACTGCGATTTTTTAAACAACAATTGCGCTATATTATAACCGATTTTATGGTTAAAGTCAATTTTTAAATATCGGTATAACAGAAAAGCCCTTTGCAAACGGAATTTCTCCGCTCTCAAAGGGCAGGCTCGCAAACAAGCATCTCAAGCATTATCACTACTGCTATTCTTTCTCAGAATATATATGCCATAAACCGAAAGCAAAATGTAGGATACAAGACAAACTATCAAAGCTATTGTCGGGTACTGGTTACTCGTTGAAAAGCAAAACGGAATGCCGCACAGATTTATAATTAAGTGCAGTATAATCGGAACCCACAGGTTTTTACTTACTGCGTAAACCGCTCCGAAATAAACGCCGAGCGCGGTCGCCCAGACCGTTTTAGCTATTACCGTTGCTATCGGCTGTCCCAAAGCTCCGAAAATATGACCTATGCCAAATAATACAGAAGTAATCAAAATCGCATACAAGGTTGCATTTTTTCTTTCTCCGAACCACTTTACAATAATATTCTGCAATAAACCTCTCAGATACAATTCTTCCATAATGCCGACACCTATGTAGTATACAATTCCTTCAATAACAACTCTCCATACAGTCGGTTTATTATCAAACGGCGTAAGTCCGATACAGAAAGCCAATGTAACTGCCACAGTCGCAATTACTGCGGGTAAGCCGTATTTTACCAGCCCCGATAAAGTGCCTTTAAGCTGTAAGCCGAACTGCCAATCCTTCATCAGAAGCTTTCTGCATACCCAACAAATTGCAAAAGCCAATAAAAAATTCAACATCAAAGTAATGTAGATCGGATCGATGTCCTTGATCTTTACATTACAAAACAGTGCCGCCGGCAAAGCGGTCATTTCCATAAATGTCATTATAAGCGTTAATATAACCGCCGTTATTGCTGTTCTTTTTTTCATTCTCTCACCCCAAATACCGATTTATATTTTGCTGTTTCAAAAAACGGGCGTTCCTTGTCGGAGCTGTAATTTCTGAAATTTGCACACTTAATTATAGCTGTTTTTGCATTCAAGTCAATTGTGATTTATTATTGACAGACTCATAACAGAAAAGCTCTTTGAGAACGGAATTTCTCCGCTCTCAAAGGGCAGGCTAATAACCGAAAATCGTTGAATAGAGTGTACCTATCAAATCCATTCAAAGTTATCTTTTCCCGCACCGACCTCAAAATGATATTTACCTATGCCCAAATCAATGCCAGAAAAATGTCCATCGCCTGCGGTAATAGTCACATTATTTTTGCTTCCTGTAACCATATACGGCTGTTTATTCAGTGCCGTCGGAGCATAGAGTAATGCTTCCACGCCGTTTTTGAACCACTGCGGCGTCTCACCATTATACTTGCTAATTTCATCGGCGGTCTTTGACTTGTGTGGATTTCCCTGAGTCTGACCGTAACCGATAGCTATGACACCATTGATACGAACATTCGCACTTTCCATATGCTTGAGTGCTCCCTTTCCATTGAACATTCCTCCACACCACCATGTATTCAAGCCCAATGTTTGTGCATAAAGAATAAGGTCTGCTCCGCAGTAACCCAACTTTTCGTCTAAATCAGAGCAGTCTTGCCCTGCAAGAACAATGTAATTGTACACGCTTTTGGTAAGTAACATTTTTGCGATGCCGCCAATGCCATCAGAATTGTTCGTAACCAACTTAAGATTCAGCCCATATTTTGTATTATTGTCGGCTATTCGAGCATTTAACAGCGTAACTGTATCAGCCGAAATAGGCTTATTTATATATTTGCGAACCATATGCCTCTGTGGAATTGCTTCTTTGATAGTCATAATAAAATTCCTTCCGTAAAATCCCGATTTGTATTTCTGTTCGTTTTAAAAATGGGCAACTCCGATTGGAATTGCCCACTCATTGCACTAATTATGCGATTTTTTCTTGCTTGCACCGATTTCTGCATCAATTGATGTAAGTTTGATGTAAATCGCTGTTTTTTCAGTTTTTTATCAAATGAAGTACGTCCCGTCTATTTGGTAAAA
>DJPL01000005.1:13248-13629 GCA_002437415.1 Ruminococcaceae bacterium UBA6413
TTAATAGAGCTTTGCACCTGCTGGAATGTGGTCATCGACCATCAGCAAATGCAACTTTTCTTCGCCGTTTTCGTGATGCACAGCGGAGATCAACATACCGCAGGAGTCGATGCCCATCATCGCTCTCGGAGGCAGATTGGTTATTGCAATGCAGGTCTTACCAACCAGTTCTTCCGGCTCATAATACTCGTGAATACCACTCAAAATGACCCTATCTACGCCAGTTCCGTCGTCCAAAACGAACTTTAAGAGCTTTTTGGACTTCTTCACAGCTTCGCATTCCTTGACCTTTACGGCACGGAAATCGCTCTTGGAGAAGGTGTCAAAATCGACCTGATCTTGGAACAGAGGCTCGATCTGAACATTGGAAAAATCAATTTT
>DJPL01000024.1:0-19183 GCA_002437415.1 Ruminococcaceae bacterium UBA6413
AACATTTATTATAGAGCCTTTATAAAAACAGATTTTTTCTACAAACTGAGCGGTGCACCGTATTTTCGGTGCACCGTTTTTGCACATTTTTGTGCAACTTCTACTATTATCTTGACTTTAATTCTATTTTATGGTACAATTAAACCATATTATAACTCACTATGTTATGCGAAATGGGGAGGTGGGCTGCTTGTTCACCGGAAAATTTCATAAATATGCTGTGGCGGGTATCTGTATTGCAGGAATACAGGAAGATCACACAACGCATATAATAAAGGTAATATCCGATGCTCTGGGCAAAAAGGGCTTCAAGGTAATGATATTCACTGCATTTACAAATATGTATAATGACTCTCCTTATTCAAAAGGTGAGGCAAGCATATATCACCTGCTCAACCTTGATGTTCTTGATGTTCTTGTCATTATGCCCGAAACTATAAAGAGCAACTGGGTATGCGATACCATAATCAGATATGCGCGAGCCGCAAAAGTGCCGGTCATCGTTCTTGACGGCAAGCACAGCGGCTGCACCAATATCACATATGAATACGGCGACTCGCTTGAAAATGTTATTGAACATGTCATTACCGTCCACAATTGCAGTGATCTGTTCTTTATGGCCGGAATAAAGGGCAACTCCTTTTCCGATGAAAGGATAGAAGCCTTTAAAAGAGTACTCAGCCGTCACAATATACCGTTCGATGAGAAAACTATGCTCGGATATGGTGACTTCTGGGACATTCCGACCGAAAATGTGACAAAAGCGCTTATCGACAGCGGAAGAAAGCTTCCGCAGGCTATCATCTGCGCCAACGACAGTATGGCGATAACCGTGATGAAAACGCTTGAAGCCGGCAGGGTAAGGGTGCCCGAGGACGTAATAGTAACAGGCTTTGACTCTGCATATGAGGAGAGGCTGTACTCCACCACGCGCCTTACCACAGCGATAATGGACGCGGACGAGCTTGCAAAAACGGTTGCGGATGCCGCTTACGGCTATCTTAAGGGCGATGAAACGCCTGAGGACAAGCATATACATTTCGCATTTATACACGGTCAGAGCTGCGGCTGTCGCGACTTTGACAATTCATACACAAACGAAAAGCTTGAACGTATGAACGAGTACAATCTTGCACTGTCTGACGCGGAGGGCAAGATGGCATCACTGTATACTCATACAGTGAACTGTAACGAGCTCGGAGAGCTTACAAAGGCTATGGGTAAGTACTTCAATTATCGCTCGGTGCTCTGCCTAAACGATGATTTTCTTACCGAAAACTCTCCTGTGATACCAAAAGCATATCACAGCGTATTCACCGAAAAAATGACTGCCCATGTTATAAGAACATGGGAGCAGTATCAATATAACGTTTCGTATCAGACAAAAAACCTCGCTCCAAACCTCGGAGAAATGCTGAAAAGATATCGTACCGTGATATTTATGCCGCTCCACTTCCAGGAGCAGGTCATAGGATATTATGCCGCTGTGGCTGACGACCTGCTGTTAAGACCGGGCAGCTTCTACTATGTACAAAGACTGGTCGGTTCTATAAATCAGGTGCTGGAAAATTTCCGTATAGAGTATCTGCTGAGAAAAGCAAATAACGAGCTATCGCTGACGCATTCCATCGATCCGCTGACAGGCATATACAACCGCCGAGGATACTTTGAGCGTTTAAGCGAGCTTATGCACGGAAGCAAGGAATGTCATGTGATCCTTGTATCCTGCGATATGGATCGGCTTAAAGAGATAAACGACACATACGGTCACTCCGAGGGCGATGCCGCAATAGTCGCGGTCGCAAGCGCTATAAAGGCAGGTTGCGGAAAAGAAGGCGTGTGCGCACGCTTCGGCGGAGATGAATTTATACTTACAGTGCCGTATAACACCGATAAACAGCGTGAGCTGTCAAGGCTTATCGGCGAAATACAGACCGAAATAGACAAGTACAACCGCAGTGCGGGAAAGCCTTACGATGTTTCTATAAGCGTCGGCGGCTCTTACGGAACAGTAAGCAGTATTGAAGATATAAACAAGCTGATGCGCAGCACGGATCACCTGATGTATGAGCAAAAGCGCCTTAAAAAGGCACAGCTTGCTCCTGCGGCGGCGCTGCAACAGATCTGCGAGGATGTAAATTCTACGGTACAAAGCTACGCTCAGCGTATGCATGAGATCTTCTCCGACTTTGACAAGTGTACATATTTCTATATGAGCTACATAGATTTCAAATGGTATGTGAAAGAGAACGACCGCACGCCGAAATGTATGCTTTCGTCCTCTGTCGGACCGCTTCGTGCCATATGGCTCAGCGGTGCGATATATCCCGATGACAAGCTTCTTTTTGATAACTTCTGTCAGAAGATAAGAAAGGCTTTCGACGAGGGCATAACACAAAAAGCGATAGGCGTGAATATACGCCTGTGCGAAGAAGACGGAGCGGCACCTGTGTGGTATGGCGTTTATGTTCAGCTTGCCGGTAAAAACGGAAAGCTTGAGGATCTGGCGGGCTATGTGAGAGCGCTTGAAACCGAGGAGATAATGAACCTTGAGATAAAGGACTACTACACAACGACCGACAACCCGATAATGTTCCACGATATGATAGCGCAACGACTTGCCGCATATCCCGACACGAAATTCGCGCTGATACAGTTTGATGTAAAGCGGTTCAAGCTTATAAACGAAAACTACGGCGAGGACGCGGGAACGGAAATGCTCCACTTCCTGACACGTCAGCTCACAAATTACTGCGACAACCGTCAAATGAGCGCCAGAATGAGCGGCGATGTGTTTACACTGCTGACACCGTACACCGATAAAGACGATATATTGAATATCGTGGCTGATCTACAGCACTGCCTAAAGGGCTTCAGAGAATACAGCTACGAGTTTGTTTTCGGCATATACGAGATAGACGACCGCAGTATATCGGTAAGAACTATGTGCGACTATGCCGCTACAGCAAGACAGTCTATAAAGAAAAACGCCCTTGAAAGCGTTGCTTTCTATGACAAGGGTATGCAGAAGGCGATAAAGGAACGCAAGTTTGTAGAGTCGCATATGAAAAAGGCACTCGAAAACGGCGAGTTCATTATCTACCTTCAGCCCAAGTTCAGCATATCGAGCGGTGAAGCGATCGGATACGAATCACTGGTAAGATGGCAAAATCCCGAACGCGGAATGATATATCCCGACAGCTTTATCCCGCTGTTTGAGGAAAACGGCTTTATCACAAAGCTTGACGCATATGTTTGGGAATGCACCTGTATGGTTCTGCGTGACTGGATAGACAGACACCTGTCACCGCTTCCGATATCGGTAAATGTATCAAGAGCAAACCTCGACGACGAGTCATTCCTTGATGTGCTTGACGGACTTATCGAAAAGTACAGACTGCCAAAGCACCTGCTTGAGCTTGAAATAACCGAGAGCATTGAAAATGACGCTACTCTGCGTATGACAGAAAAGATAAAGGAGCACGGATTTACACTGCTGATGGACGACTTCGGCTCGGGATATTCATCGCTGAACACTCTACAGGATACAAAGTTTGACGTGCTGAAGCTCGACCGTGAATTCTTCTCAACGCATATGTCAAATGAACGCGGCAAGAAGATAATTATGCATACAATTTCAATGTCAAAGGACGTAGGTCTCGGGCTTATTGCCGAGGGCGTTGAAACGGACGATCAGGCACAGTTCTTGGAAAACTGCGGCTGTGATACGGTACAGGGTTATCTGTATGCAAAGCCGATGCCCGTTCAGGATGCCGAGAAATATCTGAAAAATACCGCACAAAGCAAAACGGTAAGCAAAAAAGAGCTATTATAAGATCACAGCCCCGATATCAAGCGGGGCTGTTGTGATACCCTGCCGATAATTGCAATAAAAGTCGGGCAGAAAGAAACGCGATCCGGTATAATAGGTTACAGAAGGGAGAGATAAACATATGAACGACTGGAACGCAGGCATAGGAGAAGCCGTAAGGTATATCGAAAATAATCTGAGCGGGGATATCGATATTGCAAAGGCCGCCGAAAAGGCGTATGTATCGACATTTTACTTCCAAAAGATTTTCAGTGTGCTGTGCGGCTTTACATTGGGCGAATATATACGGAACAGGCGGCTTTCTCTTGCCGGAGAGGAGCTGTCACACGGCAATGCAAAGGTGATCGATGTTGCCGTAAAATACGGATATGAGTCGCCGGACAGCTTCACGCGTGCGTTCACAAAGTTCCATGGTATCTCACCTTCTGCCGCAAAGGAGCGCGGCGCTGTATTGCGCTCTTTTGCACCTATAAAGTTAAAGCTTACACTGGAGGGCGGAACTATGATCGACTACAGAATTACCGAAAAGCCTGCATTCACCGTTGCAGGCATATCTACACCTATCGAAAACGACACATCGATATCCTATAATGTTATCCCTAAGCTTTGGGACGAGCATTATAAAAACGGCGGCGGTGAAAAGATCCGCGGAGATTTCGGAGCGTGTATCTACCGAGACGAAAAGACATTCACTTATATGATAGCAGACGCTTATCTTCCGTGGAAAGACATTCCCGACGGCTGTGAAACATATACCTTCCCCGCCGGAGCATGGGCTGTATTTCCCTGCAAGGGCGCACTGCCCGACGCTTTGCAAAGTCTTAACACGAAGATATGGAGCGAGTGGCTACCGAACCTTAAGGGCTACAAGCTGAGCGGAATGTACAACCTTGAAATGTACACACCGCCCGCCGACAAGCCGGAGGATACATACTCGGAAATATGGATTCCGATAGAAAAAGCATAAACATTACGACAGCATCTTCTGCACGACAGGAGGTGCCTGTCGCTGTTTGCATACAAATAAAAGGAGATATAAAAATTGACCGAAATAAAAAAATGCGGACTGTCAGAGCTGGAGATACTTCAGGACTTATGCAGAACCACCTTCAAGGACTCATTTGCAAGCGGCAACACCGAGGAGGATATGGAAAAGTACCTTGACACCGCCTACAGCGACGATAAACTGACAAGACAGCTTAACAGCCCCGACAGCGTTACCTACATTGCATACTGTGACGGCGTGCCCTGCGGATATGTCCAATTGAACAAGGGTGAAATGCAGACCGAAAAAGGCTATGACGGCTCGCTTGAGATACAGAGGATATATGTCGTGGCATCACTCAAGGGCAAGGGTATCGGCTCGCAGTTTATGAAAATTGCCGAGCAAACGGCAAAGGAATGGGGACTTAGCTATATATGGCTCGGCGTATGGGAGCATAATGCACCTGCAATAAAATTCTACAAGAGCAAAGGATACGAGCTGTTTTCCACCCATACCTTCGTCGTCGGCGATGATAAGCAGACGGATATAATTATGAAGAAAACACTCTGATTGCTCTTGACAACTGCCGCAAAATGTCATATCATTAGTACATAGCAATTCGGAAATCGGATAATAAATGCATATAAAATGCGATTATCAAATAGAGGTGCAGTATGGATACAAGTGTGCTGAAATATATGGCATTTATAAAAACGGTAGAATGCGGCAGTTTTACTAAGGCGGCAGAGCTTCTCAGCTACTCGCAGTCGGGTATCAGCCGTATGATAAACGACCTTGAAAGCGAGTGGGGAGTAAGGCTTCTTATAAGGAGCAGGAGCGGCATACAGCTTACTGCCGACGGCACTTCTCTGCTCCCCTTTGCGCGGAGCGTGTGTGAGGAATACCGCAAACTGCGTATGCAGATAGACGACCTTAACGGACTTCACAAGGGGCTTATAAGAATAGGTACATTTTCAAGTGTAGCGACCCACTGGCTGCCGAAAATAATCAAGAGCTTCCGCGCGGACTACCCGAATATCGAATACGAGCTTCTGCTCGGCGACTACTCGGAAATAGAGCAATGGATATTACAAGGACGCGTTGACTGCGGATTTATGCGCACAGGCGCGGGCAATGAGCTTGATATGACTGTGCTTGAAAGCGATGAGCTTATGGCGGTACTGCCCGCAGATCACGAATACGCTTACAAAGCGGTTTTCCCGATAGAAAAGCTGTGCTCAGAGCCGTTCATACTGCTCGAAAAGGGCGGAAACTCGGAAGTACCCGCATTTCTGTCACACTATGGATTAAAGCCCGATGTACGTTTCACAACATGGGACGACTATGCGATAATGTCAATGGTCGAAAACGGGCTCGGTATATCGGTACTGCCGAAACTGATACTGCGCCGCTGTCCTTATAACGTGGCAATAAAGAGCTTTGACAAGCCCGCATTCCGCGATATATGCTTTGCGGTGAAGAACAGGGAAACCTCTTCACTTGCGGTAAAGAGGTTCAGCGAGTATCTCGGACATAGAAATGATGAATAACAAAAACAGCACCCGATGCGCTTTGCATCGGGTGTTTTACATATTAACAATTCTACTGCTAATTCTGAGATAATATTTTCCTTGCCTCGTCCTTTACCCTATCTTTAAGCCACCCGGGTGAAACAACCTCGCAATGACTTCCGAATCCCATCACAAAGCTCATTATATCTTCCTCGTTCTGCATTGTACATCTGAGCTCGGTCGTATCTTCATCGATAAGGGTCACCGTCTGATCTCTGCCGTATATGCGTTCACGGGCAAGCATCGCGTATCTGCCGTGTAAACGGAGCGTTATCTCATGCAGGTCGCCATTCTTTTTCATACCGAACTCATCAAGATAGTCGCTTTCCTTGTATGTCGCAAGAATACGGAATTTATCCTCGGTGACCGTCATTGACTGAATACGGCTGAGCTTGAAGTACCGTATTTCATACGACTTCTTATCATACCCAAGCATAAACCATGCGTTGTTATACATAAAGAGCTTGTACGGGTCGAAACGACGGTGCGACACCTTGTTTGACAATGAAAGATAGTCCATCTCAAGCTCTTTTCTGTGAGCTATGCACCCCGCCACGACCGAGTACCGCCTGCCGAGCTCCCGCTCGTCCACAGCAAGCGGAAAACGGTTTGATACGAATATATCCTGCGGCGTTCCGTGCTTCACTGCGGAAAAAACCTTACCGATCGCTTTTTCATATTCACTCGCGTACGGAAAATCATTCCGACATCTGAGATATTCCGCCCCGGACGACAGTGCATTCTGCTCATCATCGGTAAGCTTTACCGAGGGGATAAGGCGATCTGTTATCAGATGATATCCGCCGTACTTTCCCGGTATACCCTCTATAAAATATCCCGCCTGTTCAAGCTCGGTACGGTACTCCGCTATATTTCTGACATTTGTTTCAAGAATTTCCGCAAGCTCCTGACCCTTGTATACTCTGCCCGAGCTTAAAAGCTGAAGCATTTTCAGACAATTTGCTGTTTTACCCATGTATCTGCCTCCTTGTACAACAAAATAATACAAGGCAATTATACATTATTTATGTTGCAAATGCAATTATCAGAGGCGAGCTAAAAACTCCTTTTTCTTCTCCGCGAACTCTTCTTCTGTCAGTATTCCGTTTTCTTTCATTTCGTGGAGCTGTTTTATCTGCTCCATCACAGCCTGAGCGTCCTCCTTTTTAGCCGCGGGAGCACGATTTTGGATATTCTGCGCCGCCTGTGAAGCTTTATCCTTCAGGCTTTCTGCCGCACCGGCAATTCCGCCTGCGGCATTCTGCGCCATATTTCTGATACTGTCCGTATTGAAGCCGCCGAGCGGCGATCCGGTTTCCGCGCCTGTATTTGTCGGCAGGGCGGCAGTATCTGCTTCGGCAGAATTTACCGCGTCAAAAATCTTGTTGCCCTTAAGTCCTAAGAACTGTATAACGGACATTGCAATAAGCGCAAGCATAAGTATAAGTATTATCCAGAAGCCTATCTGATAGTTAAGCTCGACCTTTGCCGAAACTCCCGTGCCTGCCACAGCTCCGCCCGCCGCCGCATTTACCGCGCCTGCCGCCGCACCGGGTGCTATGAACAGACAGATCGTGCCTGCTACCGAGCCGACTGCGGTTATTATCTTTCTGAAAGGCTTTAACTGCGGGATATAGCAGCTTGCCGCTACCGCCGCAATACAAAGTATAAACGCAAAACCGAAAATTCCGCCGTCTGTTACCAGTGAAAAGCCGTTCACCGACTGATCGGCACTTCCGCCGCCAAATCCTCCGACGGATACCTCCGCCTTGACCGACATAAACGGAAGAAGAAGCGCAAGAACTATCAGAACACAGATAATTCCCATAAGATTTTTAAGTATAAATTCTTTGTTCAGTTTCATAATTACACCTCGTTGTTAATTAAACGTCCTGTCTGTAGAAATTCTGAATAGTGTGTACGTTTACCTGTATATCATCTAATGTCGGATCAGCACCGTCAGCAGTTGAGGCACTGAAAGTAATCACATAGTCAAAGTCCTGATACTGATAAAACGCAGTGCCGTCACCGGAAATATCTTTCAGCTTGTCGCCGTAATTCTTATTCAAATAGTCAATAAGCGTGCTGAGTTTCATGCTGCTGTCAAACTGCGGAAAGAGCTGAGATGCACTGCAATTCACTCTCTGAGCCTTACCTGCACCATATCCGCCGCTGTACTCATACAATATGCTCATTCCGTCATCGGTAAAATAACATGCATAGCCCACATATGCTGCCTTTTCGTCCTGAGTATACACACCTGCAAATTCTTCATCTTTGTATAAGTGAAGGAAAAACCTTGATATATTTTCAGGCAACTCTATTGTTCCATTCTCCGCGGGCTTACTCTCCGGGGCTTCGGTCGCAGGCGTTGTTGCCGCTGTCGTTGCCTCCGTTGTCTGCGCTGTAGTTTCGGGAGTTATCACCGCTGTTGTCTGCGGAGCAATCGTTGTGGTTTCCGGCGCTTCCGAGGACTCTTCATCTGAAACATCGGGGACATAATAATCCGCTCCGTCCTTGTCATATATGCCGTTAAAAAGCCCACTGCCGTTTGCGTCCGCAACAATTGACATCTGCTTTTCATTTACGTTTGCTATGCAGGTGTCGCTGTACGTCTGACCGCCTGCGACAATTGCGAGTATCAGCTTACCGTCTGCAATATCATATGTACCCTCATCGGACTGTGCCGTAACAGTACCGTCTGCCGCCGTCTGTTTGTATGACAGCTCCTTATTATCCTTGAACCTCAACTCATATGTGCTGTTGCCCGCTTTCTTGTACCATGCGCCGTAAATGTTTACCGTGTTCAGCTCCATCGTGGCGCTGACCGTAGGCTGAGTTTCCCCTTTCTGACCGCTTATTATGAAATAAGCCGCCAAAGCAACAACAATAACCGCCGCTACAACGCACAGTGCGATTATGCTGTTCTTGTTAGATGCTTTCTGTTCCATATTTATTCCTCCTCGTTTTTCTTCTTCAGAAGTTTTCTTATAGTTCTTTCCGAGTAGTTATACTCGGTAGCTATCTTATTGAGTGAATACGATGTACCGTCATAGATCCGCGTTGCCTCACGCGCTACATATTCCTTTGAATAGAGCCGTGTAGGGAAGTTTATCTGACTGCCCTTGAGCTGTTCATACAGCTTTACGGTGTTTTCAAAGCCGATAGTTTCACATATCGAACCATACACGCCATTCAGCAATTCTGCTTTGTTATCCTTTTTATCCATAGCAACTCCCGCAAAAATCGTAATTGTATGTATTGTTTTAATTATACTACTGTACAGTGTGTCTTTTCTTCTGCCCTTTTCCACGGAAAACTACATTGAAAAGTATATTGCAATGTTCCTTTGCAAGTATATTAAAACACGGTTTGTCACATTATTTATGTATAAAAAGAAAAACAAACGAAAAAAGGCACAAAAAAATCCCGACCTTTAATGGTCGGGATCAGACTTTAATATGTACTTATCACTCTGTAAGCCGTTCAAGCTCGGCAGACATTGATTTTATCTGCTTTACCATCGAGTCGAGGGTCTGCGTTCCCGCAGAGTTCTCTTCTATAGCCGCCGCAACGTGCTGAAGAGCATCGCTGTTGCTTGTGATATTGCGGCTTACCGTGCCAAGCTCTCTTGTTACCGTCTCGCTGTTAGCAAAGACATTTGCAATAACGCTGTTCATATCCTCTATGTTCTGCGTTACCTCCTTGTTTGACGCACCGATATGCTCAGCTGAGCGGCGGATGGTTTCCATATCGGAAACGCCCTCTCTTGTAAGCGCCGCGTTGCGCTTCATTGCCTCTGCCGCCTTTTCAACCCCGCTTGTTACCGCAGTGATGATGTCGCCGATCTCCTCTGCCGCCGAGGCTGTCTTTTCGGAAAGGTTTTTGATCTCGTCTGCGACCACAGCAAAGCCCGAGCCTGCTTCTCCCGCATGGCTGGCTTCAATGGACGCGTTTATCGCGAGTATATTTGTCTGGGTAGAAATGTCGGAAATAACATTTGATATAGCTGCTATCTTCTTGGACTGCGCCGCAAGGCTCAGTATCATATCGCAGGTATCATCGGTCACGGTGCTTATCTTTTCCATGCTCTGCGACGCGGCGGTTATCTTATTGTCATTATCGGCAGTTATCTCGTTTGCCTTTTCCGTAAGACCCGCTATCTTGCCGCTCATCTCCGAAAGACTGCGCAGGCTCTCGGATATCTCGGTTATATTCTGCTCGATCGATTTTACGGACTCCGCATTCGTATCGCTGTCGCGCATAACATTCATCGTTTCGCCGGATATACTGCTGTTCGCTTCGGCAGACGCGGAGGATACCTTTTCAAGCTCGTTTACCATCTCAGCCATCGAGCCGGATATTTCAAGGGTCTTCTCCTGTATCTCCTTCTGCTTTTCCGCTCCCATAAGGCTTCCGAGCATTGTCGCCGTACGTCTGCAAAGCACATAGATTATTGCGGATACGGCAATGAGCACTATCGCTCTGGGCATTATCAGATAGGTTATCAGCTGTGTGATGCTTGATACATTGTGATCCTCGACAAATCCACAGGTAAAGCAGACATACTGCGCACCTGCCGTACCGAGCACCATAAACACTATCGTGAACATACTGAGCTTAGTCGAGAAGAACAGGCTCGCTATGGCTATAGGATATACATAAAGGAGCACAACATGGTATGCAAGTACACAGGCAAGCACTGTTGTGAACAATACGGCGCAGGCTACGGTAAAGTATTTCACCCAGCCCTTTTGGATCTTAAGGACATTTGTCACCAGTGTAGGCAGGAACAGTATCACCTCGCCTATTATAAACGCAACCACCATTGTGGGTACCTGAACCTTGAATATTCCGACAATATCAAGTATCAGTACCAGCACAAACAGTATGCCTGTGACCCTCATTACGCTTGCCGCGGCTTTGTTTGCGGTAAGCTCATTTTGTTTTAATAATTCCATCTTCGGTTTTCCCCGCTTTCATATATTTAATTTTCCCCTTAAGAAAATTATTACCTTTATTTCCCCCGGTCGGACTTTATCATTACAAGAGTGCTCCTGAACTGAGTGCTGAGCATATCCGACACCTCTTTTTCCGTAAACAGACAGATATTTGACGACAACAATACGCCTATGCCGTATGTGAATATCCACACCTGCCTGAAAAGCATCATCGCGTCCTCCTCGGACAAGGCGTAATCGTGCATTATGTATTCTATACATTTATCGGCAGTCACGCCGAGCATCGACGCGAACATTTCCTTGAAATTAAAGCTGTGATCCTGCTCACTCATGAACAGAAGCCTGAAAAGCTTAGGCTTTTCCTTTGCAAAGGTGAGCATCTGAAGTCCTACCTGCTTGAACGCCGGTATATCCGAGCTTTCTGTCTTTGCATATTCGCCGAACAGTCCCATAGCCGACTCGCGTACAGACTGTTCAAGTTCCTCCATATTTTTAAACGCAGTAAATATAGGTCGCGTAGAAGTCCCCATAGCCTCGGCAAGACTTCTCGCGTTAAGCGACTCCGCCCCGCTCTCGGTGACAATGCCGAGCGCTATCTGCGTAATTTCTTCTTTTGTATATTTAGCCTTAGGCGGCATATAGATCACTCCATAGTGCAATATAATGTTCTGCAACGCTTGTTGCGCATTGCTTACATTATAACATTATATATGAACGCTGTCAACAGTTTTACGTTTTGTTTCCGTTTTATCCCGATATTAAGACTGTTTACAATATTTCATCTTGACATACGGCGGTATGATGTGTTACTATATTAAAAAAGCACGGAGGAAATCATATGGATACACAGAATAACTACCCACAGCAGTACGGACAGCCGCAACAATATCAGCAACCTTACGGTCAGCAATATCAGCAACCATACGGACCTGTAAGACAGCTCAACACGCACAGAGGACTGCTCAAATTCATACTGCTCGGCATCATCACATTAGGAATATATCCGCTGGTATTCTACTCGGGAATATCGGAAGATATAAATCTTATCGCAAGCCGCTATGACGGCAGGAAGACGATGCATTACTGCCTTCTGTTCTTCATTGTCGGGCCTATCACGCTGGGGATCGCGGATCTTGTGTGGTTTCACAATATTTCATCGCGTATGGGCAACGAGCTTTCGAGAAGAGGCATTGCTTATTCGTTCGGCGCGGTGGATTTCTGGCTGTGGAATATAGTAGGCTCGCTGATACTTATCGGACCGCTTGTTTATACACATAAGCTGGCAAAGGCTTCTGTGCTGTTGGCGCAGGATTATAATGTAAGAGGATAAAAGTAAAACCGGAGTTTTTAGGCTCCGGTTTTTTGTTATCCGTTATTCAAATCGGCTATTTCGTCAATATGGCTGTAAATATACTCCTGTGCATCCGAGGGATAACGCACGGCTGTATATTCATCTCCGCTCATTGATGTTCTCTGCTCGGTGAATATGCCGAGCCGTAAACCCTCTTCAGTCGGCAATCGGCTTTTTCTGCCGTTCGGGAGTTCCGTTATCTCAAGTATACCCTTGTCTTCCAGCCATTTTGCAACTATTCCGGCTTTCAGTGTACCTGAATTTTCGGCATCTACATATTGGTTAATTTCGGCTGTTATTGCCGACACGGACATAGGTTCTTCCTTAGCCGATAAATTATCTCTCATACCGTTTGTTACATCAAACGGTTTTCTTTTGCGCTTTTCTCTCGGCGCTCCGTTCATTTCAGCAATTGCATCTATGTTATCAAGGATAAACTGCTGTGCCGCAGGGCTCAACATAATCGCATATCTGGGAAAACCACCGGGAGTAAGATATTCGTTAAGGCGTATACCCTCCGATAATGCACTGTCCGTAGGCACTCTTTTAAATCTGCCGCTCGGCAATGCTTCGCGTTCGAGCATACCTATTACCGTCAGCCAGTCGGCTATCGCAGTGCTTTTGAGCTTGACCGAAACGTCGCTGTCGAGGTACTTGTTTATCATATCGGTGAACGTAGACAACGATACTTCATTTATAAAGCGCTTGAACCTTGCTCTTGCTTCATCGGTTATTACCACCGCACCGCGTTTCTGCGGCTTTATGACTTCAACGGTCTTTTTCGCCGTTACTTCCCCGCCGTTTTCGATAACCTTTTCAAGTATCCCCGAAATGTAGAAAAAACAGCGTGACAGCTTCACATTATTTACAATGTCGTCATCGGGTACAGGCTTATCGGTAAACGGATCTATTCCGTTTGCAAGCTTATCTATGTATTCCTTTGCGTGCTTCATTGTGTCAAGTTCGGTCGGCATAAATGCTCCTCCTGTAATATGATAACTATATTTTAGCATATACAGGCTTTGTTTTCAATACAAATATGTGATTTCTTGACATATCTTTCAGCTTGTGATATTATGTAATCAAGATTAAAACTTGCTGTGAAAGGAGCTTAAATGCGGCAACTGTTCAACAAAAGCGGTATGATAACAGTATTCTACTCTGCCGTGCTCACACTCTGCACCATTCTTATGTCATTATTCTCCAATATCAGCTCTTCGGATATCACCGATCGTTTTTCGGGCGATGCCGTATTGCTTGAGATCACTCAAGATAACTACAGCGACAACGCTCTTTCCTACAGTGATATTGCGGATATCCTCGCGAAAAACAAAGCAAGAGGAGCTATGCTTATCAACGCGTCCGGCAAAGGCTATGCGCTGTTCAATTATTCGGACAGCGACCTGTCATATGCGCTTATGAGTAACGATGATATCCGGAGCGATACTCCAAAAGCCGTTGTTTCGACTCAGAAGCTGACGCAGACTATGGATATCGGCGGTAAGCAGACGATAAATCTGTTTTCTTACGATCACGAGGTCATCGGAACGGATATTTATTCCGGTGCAAACGCAATAAACGCCTATACGACAAATTTCGCCGGGGTCGCGAAAAGCACGGTGATATTTCAGAATATAACTCTTATCGCCGACTGCGGCGAAGGTACGGAATACATTGCAAATAATATAAGAAACGATATAGAAACCGACCGCGATACGATAAGCTGCTCTGTAAACGCTCAGTCGGACGTTAAAACTGCGGCAGGCGGCACTAAGGGCTTGTCTGCTTTGACCGTTGTAATAGTAGCGCTTACAGGTATCTGCCTTATACTAAGCTCCGGGGTATTTATGTCGGCGTGGCTCGACTCAAAGCAGTCAGAAATGGTCGCACGCAGGATATGCGGTGCTGACAGTGACGACATACGAAAGCTGATATTCTTATACGCCGTTATTGCCGATGTAACAGGAATGGCAGTCGGTTTTCTGCTTACCTTTATTATATCGCTAATTCCGCAGGTCACCTTCTACCTCGGTAGCATTCGTCTTTCATACGGCTTGCTTATCGCAGTTATACTTACGGCTGTAAATATAGTAACCGCTTACAGACAAAGCGTAAAATACAGCGGAAAAATGATAAACAGCCTGAGGAGGGAATAATATGCGTAACGAAAAAATCCAACTTATTATAAATGATATACGCTCTTCCCTTCCCCTCTATCTGCTGATATTCTGTCAGCTTCTGCTTGTATTCTATGTTGTGGGCTCGGGCTGTGATTTCTTATCCGAGGCAGGAAACGGCACTGCCGCTCAGGATATTTCGTATGACAGCCGCAACGATAATTATTATGTTAAATCAAAAACGGACGATGAGATCACAATGGCAATTTCGGGCGAAACAAACGAGCTTTCATATTACATAGGCGCAAACTACAAAACCGTAGCCTTTGCATATCTTGACAGTCTTGTATACGGCGATAACATATCGGGAGATATTTATGATGTTTATGGAATAACTCCGTTCTTCTTCGATTATTACAATATAACGGTCGCACAGGGCAGGCTGTTCTCTGATGATGAATACGGCGGTGACGGCAACAACATTCCCGTTGTAGTCGGAAGCACAGCCGCCAACGGATATTCGGTAGGAGATAAATATCTCGATAAATACGAAATAGTCGGCATTCTGAAGCCCGGACAATATACATATTGGATGTACAGCGATATGGAGGCAACATCTGTTGACACGGCAGTATATATGCCGATAATGGGCAAGGAATTTCTTAAAGAAAACGGTATCGATTACCCCACTCAGCTTATTTTCGCGGAAAATAAAAACGCACTTTCGGCAATCAACGAAAAAGCCGCAGAGCTCGGCATTTACGGCTATAATTTCATTTCAATAAACGATATGATAAAACAGCGCTCCGATACATTTTTACAAAACAGTGCCATTATGATCATAATCGGAGCGATAATACTTGTGCTTTGTCTTCTGAGCCTTATCGAAACGATGCTCACATATGTCAGAAAAAATATATCCGAGCTTCTTATACACGTCATATGCGGCGCTACAATAAACGATATTATTCTAAGGGTCGGGGCTGGTGCATTTTTCGCGGCATTTTTAAGCGGCGTGATAATGGCTGTAATCCTGCACACATTGACAGCAACTATTGCGATAATTATCACCGGAATGATCGCTATAATCGTTTCTCTTATACCTGTTGTAACAACACTGAAAAAGAAGTCGCTTATAATCGCTGTGAAGGAGGAAAAGCTATGATAAGCGTAAAAAATCTCACAAGAAATTTCTCGTCTGGCGAGGCTGAGGTCAAGGCGCTGAAAGGCGTAAGCTTTGATATAAACAGCGGCGAGCTTGTCGCGATAATCGGAAAAAGCGGAAGCGGAAAATCCACCCTGCTCAATATCCTCGGACTGCTTGATAAGCCGACCGACGGCGAATACGCTATAAACGGCAAAAACGTATCTACTGTCGGAGAAAAACAGCAAGCCGGGCTTCGCAACGCCGTTATCGGCTTTGTGATACAGGACTTTGCGCTGGTCGAAAAATACACGGTAAAGCAAAACGTGCGCATACCTCTGATATATACAAAAAAGCAGATTGACAAGGAAAAAGCGGTAAGGCTTGTTTTACAGAAGGTCGGGCTGTCCGACAAGATATCGACCCCCGTATCCAAGCTTTCGGGCGGTCAGAAGCAAAGGACCGCAATAGCAAGGGCGATAGTAAACGAGCCTGAGATAATACTTGCGGACGAACCCACAGGCGCTCTCGACAGCGATACAGCCGATGAGATAATGCGTATTTTCGAAACGCTCAGCCGCGAGGGCAAAACCGTCATTATAGTAACTCACGACAAGGATATCGCCGCGCGTTGCGAAAGGATAATCGAGATAGCGGACGGAGTTATAATAAGCGACAGGAAAAACGTAATCTAATCACCATAAATTTCATCTTATATTTAAAATTTCTCCGAACATAATAATGTTGCAAGGTCAAAAAGGACCTGCAAAAAATTACGGAGGAAAACAACAATGGCTAGTACTAATAAAAAGAACAAGGCAGCTTTAAACAGCATTAAGATGCAGGCTGCAAACGAAGTAGGCGTACCCCTTAAGGACAACGGTTACAACGGTGACCTTACTTCAAAGCAGGCAGGTTCTATCGGCGGTCAGATGGTAAAAAAGATGATCGAATCTTACGAAATGTCAAACCAGCAGTAACCTGAAATATCGCAATCGGTCCGATGCCGTCAAAACGGTATCGGACCGATTTATTTTCGGCATAACGAAAGCACCGCCTGTCGATGAAAGAAATCCGCTTAAAAAATGCAAAATATCGAAAAAACATATTGAACTTTTCGGCGAATAGTGATATAATTTTCTTTGTACAATTAGTCGGTACTGCAAGCAGGACAAAGTTTTCCTATGAATTTGCAAAGCTTTCGCTGAAAGGGAACGACCATACGCTTGCATAAGGCAGACGAGCTGCCGCTATGGCGGAAATTATGGCGATAAACTCGCTTTCAGGAAGGAATGGTTTTACAATGGAAATCAGAATTGAAAAAACTAAAACACCTAAGGCAAAGCCCGTTGACGAAACAAAGCTCGGTTTCGGTCACATCTTCACCGATCATATGTTTATTATGGACTATGATGAGGGCAAGGGCTGGCACGACGCAAGAATAGTCCCCTACGGAGATATTTCACTTTCACCTGCCGCTATGGTTCTTCACTACGGCCAGGAGATCTTTGAGGGTATGAAGGCATACAGAACTCCCGACGGAAACATTCAGTTCTTCCGTCCCGAAGAGAACTTCAAGAGAATGAACATCTCTGCCGAGCGTCTTGTTATCCCTCAGCTTAATGTTGACGACTGCTTACAGGCTCTTCACGAGCTCGTTAAGATAGATGCGGACTGGGTACCTCACACAGACGGTGCTTCACTTTACATACGTCCGTTCATATTCGCCGCTGATCCGTTCCTCGGCGTACGCCCCGGTGAAAAGTACTACTTCATTATAATTATGTCACCCTCAGGCGCATATTACGCTTCAGGTCTTGATCCCGTTAATATCTATGTTGAAACAAACTATGTCCGCGCGGTAAGAGGCGGTATGGGCTTCACAAAGACAGGCGGTAACTACGCCGCATCTCTCATCGGTCAGGACGAGGCTCACAAGCAGAACTACTCACAGGTACTGTGGCTTGACGGCGTTGAGCGCAAGTACGTTGAAGAAGTAGGCGCTATGAACATCTTTTTCGTAATCGACGGCGAGGTCGTTACTCCCGCACTTCAGGGCTCTATCCTCTCGGGTATCACAAGAAAGTCATCTATAGAGCTATGTAAGAAGTGGGGACTTAAGGTAAGCGAGAAGAGAATTACAATTCAGGAGATCGCAGACGCTTACGATGCAGGCAAGCTGGACGAAGTATTCGGTACAGGTACAGCCGCTGTTATCTCACCTGTAGGTCACTTAAAGTGGGGCGATAAGGTAATGCTTATCAACGACAACAAGATAGGACCAATCTCACAGCGCCTTTACGACACAATGACAGGTATGCAGTACGGCAAGATCCCCGATGAAATGGGCTGGATCGAGCGCCTGTAAGGCGCAGTAAATTCCAACCCTTCTGTATGTTTTCGATATACGAAAGACAGCAAAACGGTCGGTAGCAAACGTTCATCGTATTAAAACGGTTTTTAACCGTATTCAATTATTATATGGCAGACAGCACGACAGCGCGGATACGTTGCCGTGCACTGCTTTTAAATGCAAAACAGGAAAGGAAATTTCGCACATGAAAAATACTGAAAAAACCATGGATAAGCTCGTTGCGCTGTGCAAGGGCAGAGGCTTTATATATCCCGGCAGTGAGATATACGGAGGACTTGCAAACACATGGGATTTCGGACCTCTCGGCGTTGAGCTGAAGAACAACATCAAGTCCGCATGGCGTAAAAAATTCATACAGGAGTGCAAGTACAATGTAGGTCTTGACAGCGCTATCCTCATGAACCCTCAGACATGGGTAGCATCGGGTCACATCGGCGGATTTTCCGATCCCCTTATGGACTGCAAGGCTTGTAAGACACGTCACAGAGCAGATAATCTTATCGAGGACTTCGACGGTACAAACTGTGCAGGCTGGACAAACGAGCAGATGACAGACTATATCCGCGAAAAGGGTATCACCTGCCCCAACTGCGGCAAGGCTGATTTCACGGATATCAGACAGTTCAACCTTATGTTCAAGACATTCCAGGGCGTAACCGAGGACTCAAAGAGTGAGCTTTACCTCCGTCCCGAGACCGCACAGGGTATCTTCGTAAACTTTATGAATATCCAGCGTACTACCCGTAAAAAAGTACCTTTCGGCGTTGCACAGGTAGGTAAGTCATTCAGAAACGAGATCACTCCCGGTAACTTCATCTTCCGTGTAAGAGAGTTTGAGCAGATGGAGC
>DJPL01000024.1:19214-19411 GCA_002437415.1 Ruminococcaceae bacterium UBA6413
CTTGAATTCTTCTGCAAGCCCGGTACAGACCTTGACTGGTTCTACTTCTGGAAGGACTACTGCAAGAAGTGGCTCCTCTCCCTCGGCATAAGTGAAGAAAACTTAAGACTGCGCGACCACGACCAGGAAGAGCTTTGCTTCTACTCAAAGGCTACTACAGACTTCGAGTATCTGTTCCCGTTCGGCTGGGGCGAGCT
>DJPL01000024.1:19421-19978 GCA_002437415.1 Ruminococcaceae bacterium UBA6413
GGCGTTGCGGACAGAACCGACTACGACCTTACACAGCACATCAAGACAAGCGGTCAGAAGATGGAATACTTTGATCCCGAAACAAACGAGAAGTACGTTCCTTACGTTATCGAACCCTCACTCGGTGTTGAGCGTCTGTTCCTTGCAGTTATCACGGAAGCTTATGACGAGGAACAGCTTGAGGACGGCACAACAAGAAACGTTATGCACTTCCACCCCTACTTAGCTCCCGTCAAGGCGGCAGTTCTGCCCCTGTCAAAGAAGCTTGCCGACAAGGCAGGCGAGATCGCTGACGAGCTTTCAAAGTACTTCTGCGTTGACTATGACGATGCAGGCGCTATCGGTAAGAGATACAGAAGGCAGGACGAGATCGGTACTCCCTTCTGCATCACATATGACTTCGAAAGCGTTGAAGACGGTTGCGTAACAGTCCGTGAACGTGACTCTATGAAGCAGGAAAGAATGCCTATCGCAGATGTAAAGAAGTACATTGAGGACAGAATTGCGTTCTGATAAAACAAATAATATGATATAAAAGAAGCTGTGACGAAATGCAA
>DJPL01000025.1 GCA_002437415.1 Ruminococcaceae bacterium UBA6413
GTGAATAGCAGCAACGTTATTAAATGGAATAGCGAACCCGAGAAGTGCTACCCGACAAACAGAACTATCGGTAGCTTGCTATCACAGTTAAATACTAAAACTGTATGATAGATGCATATCCTTTATCAGACTTTTGAGCGAACCGCCTCCGCCCACGCGGGGCTTCTTCTCCATTTTCACACTATCACCACAATCTTTCAGCAAAGATACACTCTATTTTATTGTATAACAGCATAAAATGGTAAAAATTCACTTGACTTTTCGTGTCCGATAGGATATACTATTATTGTGCAAGAAAATATAGTTTTGTACATCTCAAACAACAGTAACAGGCTGTCGCACGGAGGAAAAAAATGAAAAAAAGCTTCATCACACTGCTGATTACGGCTTTGGCTGTCACTACAGCCGCCTTAATGAGCGGATGCGGCTCAGATACAACATCTTCGGACAACACGACCCCTGACACGCCACCAACCACATCAGAGAGCAACGTTTCAGAACCTTCGTCGCAACAGACAACGGTATCGGATATCATATCCGTCCCTGAAAGCTCAGGCGATGCCGAGAGCAGTGAAAACAGCGAAAGTAGCGATACTACAGCGAACGATTTGCGTAGCCAGATAGTAGCTACCGCAGAAGCACTCGTCGGCATAGATTATGTAAGCGGTATGGCTTCTCCCGAGCAGGGCTTTGACAATTCGGGACTGATCTATTACGTTCTCCGCGAAAACGGCTTTATAAATTGTCCCAGAGGTACTGCCGCACAAAAAGAAATGGGTACATCGATAGGTCTTGACGAAATAAGAGAAGGCGACCTGCTCTTCTTTACCGATATAGACAGCGAAACGGGCGAAACGATAGAGTTCGGCGGCATCTACATCGGCAACGGAAAGCTGATATACAGCCCCTATCCTGGCGAGAAGGTAAAGTTCGCCGACATCAACAGTGCTTATTGGCAAAACAGCTTCAGCGTTGCAATAAGCGTTGCTTAAACTTGATAATGACATTGTCCTTCATATAAAACTACAAGAATACCGTCTGTGAAAGCAGACGGTGTTTTTGTGTTTTCGGCACTTGTTACCGAATTGTTACCGTTGTTACCGTTTTGTAACTATTTGTAACCGAATTGTTACCGTATTGTAACCGAATTTTAATTGCTTTTTGCTTATTTTATGATATACTTAAATCAAGGACAGGAGATGTTCAATTAAAGGTCGTGATACTATGAAAAAGAAATTATCATTGATTTTAGCAATATTAACAATTGCCGCTGTAGCATCGCTTACCGCCTGCTCGGGAAATTCTCAGCCGTCAGAAAGCAGTGAAGCGCCGCAAAGCTCTTCCGAAAGCTCAACTGTAGAAAGCAGTGCCGACAACTCGGATAACGACAGCTCAGAAACCTCTGCCGACTCCTCGTCCGAAAACACATCTTCAGACGACAGCTCAGCCGATGATACTTCATCGAACGACAGCTCAGCCGATGATACTTCATCGAACGACAGCTCAGCCGATGATACATCGTCAGATGACAGCTCAATTGATGGTACATCGTCAAGCGACCGCTCAGCCGATGATACATCAAGCGATACAGAGCCTGTCGCACCGTCCGAAAAAGGTGACGCTGTTGCCAAAGCGGCATATGATATGCTTGACAAGCCGTTCACCGACGGCGGATACACCCCCGAAACAGGCTTCGACAATTCAGGTCTTATCTACTATGCGCTGACAAGCGCGGGCATTGAGTGCCCGAGAGGTCTTACCGCGCAGAAGGATATGGGCAAAGAGATCAAGCTCTCCGAGCTTCAAAAGGGCGACATCGTTTTCATAAAAGACGGCGAATCTTTCTTCGGCGGCATATACACAGGTGACGACACAATGGTTTTCAGTCCCTATCCCGGACAGAAGGTGCGCACCGCCGATCTCAAGTCGATATACTATATCGACAACTTCCTTAAGGCTGTAAGAGTGAGTTAACGCTTTTATTGCACAATCATCATAAGATCCTATCAGCACCGCAGAATATAACCGCAAGATCTCCCCAATGTTTTCAAAAACCGCAATAACATTTCAGACTACGCAAAGCAACATTCCGACATAGTTTTTATAGCACATACAAACATCCCGAAACATTTTCAGATCATCACAACATTTTTTAACTTCGGCTGCATTGCAGCAATTCTCCTCTCTTATATATTTGCCCCTCCGCATTTGCGGAGGGGCAAAATCTTTTTACCGAAGGTCTGATTTATCTTGATTTTCATCTTTCAAACTGTTACAATATAATTATACAAATTCAGCTATAAAGCCGAAAGGAAGAATAAAATGGAAAAACGTACAGTCTTATTCAACGACAACTGGAAATTTGCGCTTACCGAACCCGACAGCGATGAATCGGCTCTTCAGAATATACATTGGTACAATGTAGAGATACCTCACGACTGGCTTATCGGCGACACCGCAAACCTCTATAAATCAGGCTGCGGCTGGTACGAAAAGCACTTCTCGATAGACAAGCTTGACGCGCAGGACTGCTATATACTTATGTTTGACGGCGTATATATGGATACGACCGTTTATGTCAACGGAAAGACGGTCGGCGAGTGGAAATACGGCTACACCTCTTTCAGCTTTGATATAACCGATTTCCTTACCGATGGCGACAACCGCATTTTAGTAAGAGTAAATCATAAAGCGCCCAATACCCGCTGGTACAGCGGAGCGGGAATATACCGCAACGTATGGCTGAGAAAGACCTCGCGCAATCATATCGCACAGGACGGCATCTATATAAATGCACGCCCCAACGACAATGACCGCAGAGAACACGGCAAGTGGAGAGTCACTATACAGACAGAGCTTTCTGTTCCCACCTGCGGAACTCTGTCCTTTGACATAACCGATCCTTTAGGACGCGAAACCTACAGCTGTGAGCGCAGAATTTGCGGAAAGAGCGACAAGCTGATATTCTATATTGACGGACCTAAGCTGTGGGATACCGTCACCCCTAACCTTTATTCATTAACAGCTACGCTGTGTGCCGAGGACGGGACACAGTATGACTGCGTTCAGACAAAATTCGGCTTCAGAACCACTAAGTTCGACCCGAAAGAGGGCTTCCTGCTCAACGGTATCCGCCTTAAGCTAAACGGCGTTTGTATGCACCACGATCTCGGTGCACTCGGCGCGGCTGTAAATTATGACGCAACATACCGCCAGCTTTCCAAGATGAAAGAAATGGGTGTCAATGCTATCCGTACAAGCCATAACCCTCCCTCAAGAGAGCTTATGGATATATGCGATGAGATGGGTCTTGTTGTCGACAGCGAGATATTCGATATGTGGGAGCTCGCAAAGAACGAGAACGACTATCACCGTTTCTTCCCCGAATGGTATAAGACGGACGTTGCCGCATGGATACGCCGCGACCGTAACCGTCCCTCGGTTATTATGTGGAGCATAGGCAACGAAATATACGATACCCATAAGAGCCCGAGAGGCCTTGAGGTGGCGCAGATGCTGAGCGCCGAGGTCGAAAAGAACGACCCTATGCACAACGCTCTGCCTACCATCGCGTCAAACTATATGCAGTGGGAGAATGCCCAGAATGTAGCCGACTTTATTAAGCTTGCCGGCTATAACTACGCCGAAAAGCTGTATGACGAGCACCACGAAAAGCACCCCGACTGGGTGATATACGGCAGTGAAACGGCATCGACAGTCCGCTCAAGAGGAATTTACCACTTCCCCTACGACACATCACTGCTTGTATATGATGATCTCCAGTGCTCGGATCTCGGCAACAGCGTCGTAAATTGGGGAGCTTCACCGCTTAAGTCCTATGCTATGGATACAGCCGCAGACTACTCAATGGGACAGTTTGTCTGGACAGGCTTTGACTATATCGGCGAGCCCACCCCCTACAACACCAAAAACTCATATTTCGGCATTGTTGACACTGCCGGATTTGAAAAGGACTCCTTCTGGTTCTATAAATCTGTGTGGGATATTGCCTGCGAAAAGCCCTTTGTGCATATTTCACCGAGCTGCTGGGATTTCAACGAGGGTCAGATGATAGACGTTATCGCATATTCAAATCTCCCTGTTCTTAAGCTCCGTTACGGCGGAGAAACATACAGCAGCGAAATACTCGACCACAAGAGCGAGGGCAAGCTGTGTGCCCGCTTCCGTATACCTTATCACAGGCAGTTCCCCTTATCCGTAAGAGGCTACTACAACGAAAACTGCACAGAAGACAACTATGCGGTCGAAGAGGTGCTTTTCGCTCCTAACGACCCATATAAGCTCTGTATGCAATGCGACAGGGACGAGATAGCCGCAGACGGCAGATCGCTTGCGTTCATAACAATATCGGCAGAGGATAAGACAGGTCAGAAGGTTGCCAACGCTGTCAACAGGATAAAATTCACCGTCAGCGGTGCGGGCAGACTGCTCGGACTTGATAACGGCGACAGCACCGATTACGACAGCTACAAGGGCGATCACCGCAAGATGTTCTCAGGTAAACTGCTTGCTATTATCGGCTCAACGTTTGAAACAGGCAGCATTACGATAACTGCCGAAAGCGAGGGCTTACAGCCCGAAACGATAATAATCGATGCCATAGCTCCCGACACAGTGCCCGAGGGCGTAAGCGTGGTAACGGAAAACGTATTCCCCGCAGTCACAACACCATATACAAACGAAGTACCGATCCGAAAAATAGAGCTCACCGACAAAGGCACACGCAAGCTCGGCAAAAATCGCGATACCGCAAAGATAAGAGTAAAGACATACCCCAAAAACGCGACCTTCGGTGATATAGAGTTCAAATGCTGTGCCGACAACGGCGTAGAGATAAGCTTTGCAAAGGTAACGGACTTTGACGGCAATACAGCCGTATTAAAGGCGTTCGGTGACGGAAATTTCCGTCTGCGCGCTTATTCAAAGAACGGCACTGATATCCCCAAAGTTATCTCCGAGCTTGAATATACAGTCGAGGGGCTCGGCAAGGCAGAAAAAGACCCGTATATCTTTACTGCCGCCTGCCTTTGCGACTTCTCGAACGTTCCCGTTACGACGATAGACAGAGGCTCGCTCGGCGGATTTGACGGCAGGACCGTAGTCGGCTTCAGCTCATTGGATTTCGGCGGCGGTACAAAGCATATGACATTAAGCGTCGGAAACTGCGGCGGCGGTGAAGATTACCCCGTTGAGCTGTATCTCGGCGATGCCGACAACGGCGGCGAGTACATCGGCACATTCGGCATAAAGAATAACGGCGGCTGGGACAGAGCATATCCTCAGGAGTTTGACCTCCCGCGCAGAATAAGCGGAATACACGATATCAGCTTTGTTATCAATAATTCCTGCATATTCGGCGGCTTTGAATTTACAAAGTACGACCGCACCTATGCGGAGAATGCGGCGGCTGACAATGACAACCTCTACGGTGACGATTATAAGGTAAACGGCTCATGCGTCGAAGAGATAGGCAACAATGTTGTTATTGAGTTCAACAGCCTTGACTTTGCAGACGGCGCGGACAAGATAACCGTTACAGGCAGAACACCGCTTGACAACTGTACTATACAGCTCAGAGTAAATGATGAAAGCGGCAACCAGACGACACGCCTGCTTGAATTCCCGCACGCAGACGAATATACACCGGTAACATTCAATATTGAGCGTATCGGCGGAAAGAACAATATCGCGTTCGTATTCCTGCCCGGTACACAGTTCGATATGGCGTCGTTCAGATTTATAAAAGCGGAAGAATAAAATACCGCTGAGGTCGTGAAACGCTACCTCAGATATGAATTTGTAATTTTTTCTAAATAGCACGTAATACGTATTGACACAGCACGTATTACGTGCTATAATACTAAGTATAAGGCGGTAGAGTGTATGACGTTCAAAGAATTGGAAAAGCTATTGAAAGCTGACGGTTGGGTGCTGAAAGATACAAAAGGCTCTCACTTTCAATACACAAATCCGAACAAACCCGGAAAGGTTACCGTGCCGAGCCACAAGGGCGATATACCGAAAGGCACGGCAAATTCAATACTCAAGCAGGCAGGGCTGAAATAAGCCCCTGATCCTGTCGTATACAGAAAGAGAGGTACTGTTATGTTATCTGTTTATCCCGCTTGTTTTTACAAAGAGAAAAACGGTCAGTATTCCGTGATTTTCCCCGACCTTGACCATCTTTCAACGTTCGGCGATGACTTGCAGGACGCTATGGAAATGGCGGTTGATTGTCTTGCAGGCTATATCTATGACCTTAAGCATAATAAGTCAGAGCTTCCCACGCCGTCAGACCCCGCGGATATAGATATAAACGCCGAGTACGACGAATACGAAAGCGCATTTGTCAATCTCGTATCTGTTGATGTGGACGACTATGCGAAAAAGCATTTTGAAAAATCCGTCAAGAAAACTCTTACAATTCCCGCATGGCTCAACGACCTTGCGGTAAAAAATCACATCAATTTCTCACAGACATTGCAGAATGCACTTAAAACACAGCTCGGACTGTAAAGCCGGTCGCCCTGCGCAAGGGCGTGGATTGAAATGGTGTATAAAAAGACTTCCCCGCCGTAACAAGCGGGGAAAAGTTATAGAAGGTGTTGCGCGATATACAAAACAAAAATAACATCAGGTATATCTTATCAACTTTTCATATGGGAGGGGCTCGTTCCTCCCACTTTTTATATTTTCATCATTTTGAACTGTGATTTATTTTCCTATTGCGATTTGTATATCTGAATTTAACTCTTCCGCTCTCCCAAATTATTTACAATTTCACCCTCCGCTATAGACTTTTAGTGAAAAATGTGCTATAATATAAACGATTATAAATAACTTTGCCGCACAGACAGAGTGCAGACACAAGGAGGTGTCCGTAGCAGATGACTTACGAAAAGTCCTGCGGAGGAATAGTTTACAGAAAATTTCACGGCAATACCGAAATATTGCTGATAAAACACGTCAAATCAGGTTACTGGTCTTTCCCGAAGGGACACGTTGAAAACGGCGAAACGGAAGAGGAAACCGCAAAGCGCGAAATAAAGGAAGAAACCGGAATAGACGTTTATATTGACTCGGGGTTCAGAGAAACGGTTACATATTCGCCGCGCAAGGACGCGAAGAAAGACGTTGTATATTTTGTCGCACGCGCGAGAAATTATGATTACACGCCTCAGCTTGAAGAGATCTCGGATATCCGTTGGGTCGGGATAGGACAGGCTCATAATCTGCTTGTCTATGATAACGATAAATTGATAGTCAATAAAGCAAAGGGCTTTATTGCGCTTATGAAGTGATTGTGTTTTGAGTTAAAATAAAGAAAATGCGAAAGGAAAGCCGCATGACATACGAACAGGCATTTGAATACGTTAGTTCTTTCACAAAATCGGGAGAACCGGTAAAGGATCTTATAAGGTTTGTTATCCTTATGCGCCTTCTGGGAAATCCCCATAACGAATTGAAGATAGTCCACGTTGCAGGCACAAACGGAAAGGGAAGCGTCTGCGAATATATAAGCAATGCCGTAAGAGCAGACAACAAGAGCGTGGGAAAGTTCACATCTCCCTACATCGACTGCATTGAGGAGCGCATACAGGTAAACGGAAAATATATTTCCCGCCCCGCATTCGCTCTGCTGTGCGAGCAGGTAAAAAAGGCGGTCGAGCTTACCGGCTTTGAAGGCTTCTCCC
Organism: Ruminococcaceae bacterium UBA6413; assembly: GCA_002437415.1. Lineage (GTDB taxonomy): Bacteria > Bacillota > Clostridia > Oscillospirales > Ruminococcaceae > Ruminiclostridium_E. Next base: position 7,716 of record DJPL01000025.1, read on the forward strand.
AGTTTGAGATCCTGTGCGCTATCGCCATACTTTATTTCTATAAGGAGCAGGTATCCGTTGCCGTTATCGAAACAGGCATAGGCGGACTGCTTGACTGCACAAATGTTGTAAACCCCGTTGTCAGCGTAATTACAACGGTAGATTATGACCATACCGATATCCTCGGTGAAACGCTCACCGATATCGCCCGCCACAAGGCAGGTATAATAAAGCCGTCAATCCCGTGCGTAGTAGCCCCGGGTCAGGAAAAAGAGGTAATGCACGTTATTGACGACAAGTGCAGAGAGTACAACTGTGAAGAGATCGTACCCGATATGTCAAGGGTTCAGATACTCCATATGGATACGACAGATGTTTTCTTCTCGTACAAGGGTATGAATTATCACCTTGTAATGTCGGGTGAGCACCAGATAAAGAATGCGCTCTGCGCAATAGAGGCTTGCCGCATACTGAAGATCGAGTACAGCAGTGTATTCACAGGACTTGAAAAATCTGCCCTGAGAGCAAGAATGGAGTCGGTCACCGTAAACGGTACATCTTGCATTATAGACGGCTCGCATAACCCGTCCGCGATGAGAGCGGCGGCAAAGCTGCTCGAGCTCGACCGCCGCAGAATACACGCAGTAGTCGGTATGATGGCAAACAAGGACTGGCAGACGGCGCTCAGGATAATACTGCCGCGCTTTGAAGACGTTATTTTTGTTGACGGCTTTATGCCTGGCTGTGTTCCCGCCTCTCAGCTTACACGCTTTGCTATTGAGCAGGGAGTACGCTGTACCTCGTGCACCGACCTTGACAGCGCAATATCACAGGCGCTTCTCAAAGCAGGCTCAAAGGATATGGCAATGATAACAGGCTCGTTATACCTTGCCTCCGCCGCAGAAAAAATTGTTAAAAAGTAAACACAAGCAAAGCCGCCCGATAAACCGAGCGGCTTTCTGTAACCAAAACAAAACCGACCCTTTCGGGTCGGCATAATATCCATACACAACTTTACCTATAAGCCGAGTTTTGTCGTGCGCGGTCATCTATCTACGCCCTGCGTCGCCGCAGACCTCAAGCCGCCTTAAATCAGGACCGCCGAGCAGACGGTTTATCCCTGAAACCAATCGGCGTTGCACCGGATAGGGTTTACAGACGGGCGCAGTTACCTGTCCCGTGGTGAGCTCTTACCTCGCCTTTCCACCCTTACACTGTAAAAACAATGCGGTATATTTCTGTTGCACTTGCCCTGGAGTCGCCTCCGGCTGCCGTTAACAGCTACCCTGCTCTGTGATGCTCGGACTTTCCTCACGGTTTACACCCCGCGACCGCACAGTAAAGTTGCGATAGTTATTGTAGCATATTTTTTTATAAAAATCAAGATGGTTTTACAAACGATAGGTTTGTATAAAAAGTGTAATTTTCAGTAATATGAAGCAAATTTTCTATCCCTTTAAGAACGCTTGGTGGGCTTTGCATCGTGCAAAGCCTTTGGACGTTCTATATCGGCATCCTTGCCGAAACCCCAAACCCCAATTACAGAAAGGAGGACAAGCCGGGTATGTCCAAAAAACAGACCATAAAAAAGACATTCAACATAACATGGCTGTTCCTCTACGGTGCAGGACTTATCGCAGTGGGTATACTTGTGCTTGTACACGGCAGAATAGTTGCAGAGCCTGCCGCCAGACTCGGCGGTATCTTCATTGCCGCCAACGGCATTCACCGCCTTATCCGCGCCCATGCAAGACAGCAGAAGCTCCCTATACTCAGCGGTATAAGCAATATCATTATCGGTCTGATATCGTTATTGTTCCCCGCCGCGACATTAGCTCTGCTGTCGTTTATATACTCGCTGTACGTCTTTCTCAACGCACTTGTTAAATTCATCGACTTCGGCTCAGCTGTAAAAAATGCTGTTCCCGATGCGTTCTATGACCTCTTTGCAGGAATATTCTTTACTGTGTTCGGTATAATTATGATGTTCGGTACTCTTATGGGCAGTCAGGGTATGCTGATAGTCATAGGAATATACTGCATAATCTACGGTGCGGGCGAACTGCGCCTGTTTATCCGTGAAGCTATGCCGAACAGGGCAAAGGGCGTTATCCGCCGCAAAATACGCTTATCTCTTCCGCAGGTCATAACCACCTTCATACCGCTGAAGACCCTGCGCGATTATACCGAGCGCCTTGACTCACGCGAAATTGATATCGAAAAGCTGGAGAATGAAGAACGCTTTGACAAGGGCGACGAAACGCCCGATATCCACGTCCTTATCCACGTCAGCGCCGATGGCGTAGGCTCGATAGGGCACTGCGACTTAGTGCTGAACGATACTGTAATATCCTACGGCAATTACGATAAAGCGTCCGAGCGGTTGTTCGGCGGTATCGGTGACGGCGTACTGTTCAAGGCGGATTTCGACAGATATATAAATTTCTGCGTCTATCACGATTTGCAGATGGTGTTCGATTTCGGCATAAAGCTTACCGAAAAACAGCTTGCCAAGGTCAGAAAGGGGCTGGCAAAGCTCGAACGCAACGTCACCCGTTGGAAGCCGCCGTATCAGCTGGCAAGCGAAAACAGCCCCACCGCCGATATTGCGGATTTTGACGATTATTGCAGTTCGCTCTGGAACGGCACTCACGCGCATTTCTATAAGTTCAAAAGCGGCAGATTTAAAACGTATTTCGTTATGAGTACAAACTGTGTGTTCCTTGCGGATTACATTCTCAGCAAGGCAGGAACGGATATAGTAAAGACCGCAGGCATAATCACCCCCGGCGATTATTACGACTATATGCAGACTGAATACGCCCTCCCCGGCGGAATAGTCATCACTCGCGACATTTACAGTAAATATAACGTCAAAGAACAGACTGAAACTTAAGTGAAAATCCTTGAACTTGACACGATAGTGTGATATACTACAATAGGACAAGAATTTACATTTACGGGTAATATAAAGATAGTCACCCACACCGGAAAGGACATAATATGAAGTTCAATATCAGAATAACTGCGGCGATACTCGCCTGCACCTCAATACTCGCATCAGCCTCTGCCTGCTCATCACAGGATACAAGCTCACAGGACAGCAAGAGCGAAAGCAGTACTACACAGAGCAGTGCCGCAGAGAGCACAGACAGTTCGACCGACAGCACATCGGTAAGCGAAAGCTCCTCAGACAGCAAGGAGAGCACCGAAAGCGAGGTTTCTTCCGCAGACCCCGCAACATCATCGGAAAGCGATAAGCCTGTAGGCGTAGACGGCGTACAGACAAACGGCCAGCTTGTAGTTGACATTGACGGTCATACATGGGGCATATCTCTTTACGGCGGCGGTGACGGCGCAAATTACGCTACTTACCTCAACGAGTTCAAAGAACTGGTAGGCTCATCGGTAAACGTATTCAATATGGTAGTGCCCACAGCAGGCGCATACTATCTCCCCGCAGGCTATGAGGACTACAACGCAAGCCACCGCGACTCTATAAACAGCATAGCAAACAAGCTTGTAAACGTGATCAATGTTGACGGCTACGCCGCACTTGAGGCACACACAAGCGAGTACATCTATACCCGCACCGACCACCACTGGGAGCCTCTCGGCGCATACTATGCGGCACAGGCTTTCTGTGATATAGCACAGACACCGGTAAAGGAGCTTTCAACCTACAAGACAGAAACAATAGACGGCTTTGTCGGTACGATGTACGCATTCACAGATTATAACGAGCGTATCAAGAACGACCCCGACACATTCACCTACTATATCCCCTCTACAGAATACACCGCGACCTACTATACGACCGATTTCAAGGTCGACGAGCAGTTCTCTCAGTTCCACAGCATATTTGTAGATCAGCCCGCAAGCGGTGCATATTCGACATTTATGGGTGGCGATCAGAAGATAGTAAAGATCGAAACAGCCAACAAGAACGGCAGAAAGCTCTGTATATTCAAGGACAGCTACGGCAACGCAGAAGTTCCGTTCTACATTGACTCATTTGAAGAAATATATGTCTGCGATATCCGTTACTTCGACCTTTACGCACCCGATTTTATCAAGGAAAACGGCATTACCGACGTTCTGTTCACTATGTGCACATTCTCCGCTGTAGGCGAAAACGCAGAGGGAATAAAGAACAACCTGCTTTCAAAGTAAACCGCAGTTTTCTGAAAGGAGGAGCATATGAAAAAGCTCCCGAAGATAACAGCACTTACACTGATAGTTTCAATGCTTGCCTGCGGCTGCTCCGAGATCACTCCGGACAGCGGCACAAGCAGTGAAAATACATCTGCATATACCTTAGCTCCCGACCCGGCTTCATCTGAAGCTCCCCCGGACACCGAGAGTGAAGAAACCGAAGCACCCGACACCTCCGCTCCCCAAACATCGGCAACGGAAACATCGGAAGAAACCACTGCCGTAGCGACCGAAACTACTCCCGACAGCTCCTCAGTTGCAACATCTTCCCCCGAAAGCTCCGCACCCGCTGAAAACGGCGATATAAACAGCTACAGGGCGATAGGCGACAACGGAATATTAGTCGCAGGAATGGATAACCACTACCGCGGAATTATGTTCTACGGCGGTACATACGGCTACTGCGACCAATACGTCACGGACGTAAAGGCATTTCAAGCGGCACTCCCCGAGGTATCGGTATATTCTATGGTGATACCGACCTCTGTCGATTTCTACAACCCGACAGAGTATAAGGGCTACACTGAATTACAAAAGGATAAGATAGATTACATCGAAAGTGAGCTTAATGGCACAGGCATTACCAATGTCAGCGTGTATGATACCCTTTCAAAGCACACGTCCGAGGAGATATATTCAAGGACCGATCACCACTGGATGCCCCTCGGCGCATATTATGCCGCACAGGTTTTCTGCAAGACGGCAGGCGTAAAAGTCCCGGATATCAAAAACTACCGCAAGGAGACCTGCGGCGGCTATGTCGGCTCAATGTATTATTACTCGTCCGATGAGCACCTTAACAGCGACCCCGAAACCTACGCGGTCTATTATTCTCCAAACGAGGATAAGCTTAAAACCACATATTACGACCGTTATTACAGCAACGGCTATGACAGCAATCTGTTCCTATGCAATGACGCAAGCTATTACTACTTGTCATTCCTCGGCAGTGACGACCTTATTGCCCACATAAAGACCGATGCAAAGACAGGCAGAAACCTGGTCGTTATCAAGGAAAGCTACGGCAACGGACTTATCCCGTTCTTCATCGAGAGCTTTGATAATATCTATGTGCTTGACCTGCGCTATTGCGAGGTAAACGCAATTGATTTCTGCAAAAAGGTCGACGCGACCGATCTGCTGTTTGCCAACTGTGCCTACACAGTAGCAGGCGGCAACTGCGACTACTTCTCGTATATAAGAAGTATCTAAAAAGTATTTTTAAATATTCATTATTTCAATGACCGCAATCCCGGTTTCAGCAAATCCAAAAAGGGTCGCAGGGGCGTTAGCCCCCCGTGTTCTTCCCCCTTTCCGGGGAAAGGGGGTCAGGGGGATAGGGATATAAAAAGCACTTCAATGAAATAATTTATAATCTGATTAAATTTACTGAAAATAAGGACACACTTATGAAAGAACTTGAATACCCCTTTGACGGCGCTTATCTGCTGAAAAAGAAACGCTCGATAAAAAAACAGCTCCTGTCTGACGGCAGCGTGCGCATAAAGAAAAAAATCGCCGTTCTCGGCGGTTCGACCACGAACGACATCATAAATATGCTGGAGCTGTTCCTACTGAATTACGGCATTGAACCGACCTTCTATGAGTCGGAATACAACCGCTACTGGCAGGACGCAGTATTCGGAAACGAGGAGCTTGACAGCTTCTCCCCCGACCTTATCTTCATTCACACATCAAACCGCAACATACTGAAATACCCCGCGATAACCGACAGCAAGGAGCAGACAGACGCGCTCTTTACCGAGCAGATGAAGTATTTTGAAACAATGTGGGAAAAGATAGCCGAGCGCTATCACTGCCCCGTAATTCAGAATAACTTTGAACAGCCGTATTTCCGCCTTATGGGCAACCGTGACGCGTTCGACTGCCGCGGCAGAGTGAATTTCATAAACAGGCTCAACACTGCGTTTGCGGACTACGCCGCTTCGCACGAAAGCTTCTACATCAACGATATAAACTATGTCAGTGCCTGCTACGGTCTTGACAAGTGGAGCGAGCCGTCCTACTGGCACTTATATAAATACGCTATGTGCGTACCCGCTATCCCCGACTTTGCATTCAACTTAGCCGCTATTGTAAAATCCGTATTCGGCAAGAACAAGAAAGCGCTTGTGCTCGACCTTGACAATACGCTGTGGGGCGGAGTAGTAGGCGACGACGGTGTTGACGGCATAGAAATAGGACAGGAAACCCACATGGGACAGGTTTACTCCGAGTTCCAGAAGTATTTATGTCTTGTAAAGGATACAGGCGTAATGCTCACCGTCTGCTCAAAGAACGATGAGGAAAACGCCCTTGCGGGGCTTAACCACCCCGAGGGAAGCTTAAAGCCCGACGATTTCATAATGATAAAGGCAAACTGGGATAACAAGGACAGAAATATCGAAGCTATAGCGACAGGTCTTAACATCGGACAGGACGCGCTCGTATTCCTTGACGACAACCCCGCCGAGCGTGCAATAGTTTCCGCACAGCTCCCTGTTGTAGCCGTTCCCGAAATGGAGCGCCCCGAGGATTATATAAGAGTAGTCGACCGCTCACGCTTCTTTGAGATAACCGCTTTTTCAAGCGATGATTTAAAGCGCAACGAAATGTACAAGGAAAATGCGGTAAGAGCCGCACAGCAGGCGCAGTTCTCCGACTACGGCGAGTATCTCAAGAGTCTTGAGATGGTCGGCGTAATAGACGACTTCCTGCCGATATATCTCCCGCGCATAACCCAGCTGACAAACAAGAGCAACCAGTTCAACCTCACCACTAAGCGCTTTACGACCGCCGAGATGGAGCAGGTATTTGCAGATGACAGCTATATAAGGCTGTACGGCAGGCTTGCCGACAAGTTCGGTGATAACGGTATCGTATCGGTAGTTATCGGCAAAATAAACGGCGATACGCTTGATATCGATCTATGGCTTATGAGTTGCCGTGTATTAAAGCGTGATATGGAATACGCAATGCTCGACAGTCTTTGCGAGCGTGCAAAAGAGCGCGGGCTTAAGACGGTAAAGGGCTACTATTACCCCACCGCAAAGAATAAGATGGTAAAGGAGCTGTACGGCGACTTCGGATTTACGAAAATCAGCGAGGACGCGGACGGCAACACCGTATGGGAGCTTGAGCTTTCAGGCTATGAGCCTAAGAATAAATTTATCACTGTAGAAAGGAACAAGTAACATGAGCGAACAGGAAATTTACGAAAGATTAAACGAGGTTTTCAGAAACGTATTTGACGATGATGATATCACCGTAGACGCAAGCACGACCGCCGACGATATCGAGGACTGGGACAGTCTTGAGCACATCAACCTTATCGCGGCTGTAGAAGATGAATTCGGTGTCCGCTTCAAGATGGGCGAGGTTTCATCGATGAAGAACGTCGGCGAAATGGTCGACATAATAAAATCCAGAGCCTAGCGGCAATGTGCCGCGTCAAATTCGCCGTGCGGGTGTGACCCGCATCAAATTCGCCGTTCTGACGGTCAGATATTTGCTTGACTTCCGTTACCGGCGGACTCAATATGCTACTGCGCATTCAATTAAGACATAATTAAAGGATACTGCAAACGCTTTAAGCTTGCGGTATCCTTTTTGCATATAAGTAATAATTCTCATTACAGCGCATTTCCCATAAAGCAGTATTTCAGACATATTGCTAACACCGCTGTAAACAGCTTCCGTGCCGAAAAGGTGTTAATAATTTCGTGAGTGTATCAGTGCAACTGCACTGTCACCGAAACTTCCAAAAAACGTACTATCCTGAGATATCTGTACAGCCCCCGGGTCGAACAGAGCGGAGCGTCCCGCTTATGACGGCTTTTTAAATGCAAGCGATTGGTATCTGAAGCACTATCACACTTGCCTTTAGATGAACGCTCTGTTTGTTTTGCGTCCTGCAAAACTCTGGGCGTTCAACTTCGGGCATCCATGCCCGCCCTCGAAAAAGGGGAGGTAGCACGGCTAGTATAAGTTTTTCGCTTGTTGTACAGTGTTCAGATAATCCAACCATTATAGGTATGAAACACTTTCTAGCCGTGACGAAGGGGATTGTAATTGCTCAGAAGTCGTTTTTTGCTCTTTTCTTTGCTTTTTCCGTTCGCACATAGCCGTAACAATATCGCACAGAATAGCGAACCCGAGAAGTGCTATCCCACAAACAGCACTATCGGTAGCCTGCTATCGTAGCCGCAAAACGCAACATCAAACATCACTATCGTCATTTTATCTGATATAAAAATAAACAAGCCACTATAGCTAAGCAGTGGCTTGTACTTATATTCTAAACAATATTACTCATTCTCTCACGCCATATCAAACAGATTGATAACCTCGATCCCCTTGGCATTCGCCATTCTCACCGTCTGACCCGTACCGCTTCTGGCAATGTTCTCATCATAATAGCACACACAGCCGTCGGCAAGCTCCACCATTCGCGCATTGCGCTTTTTCATGCACTCCTTGGTGTACTGTGAGCCGATATACTCAATTTCATCAGCCGCCATAAGTATGGCATAGAACTCCTGCTTATCGTTGTAGCTCCAGTTCTTCGTCTGCTCCTCATTAGAGCAGGGAAGTATCAGATGAAGCCTTATATCGAGCGCCTTGCGCTTTCTGAGGTACAGTACCATATGCGCACACATTGTATCAAAGCCGAGCGCACCGCCGCAATAAAAGTCGGTTACGCCGCGTTTTACAAGTCCGCATACCGTGCTGTCGAGAAGTGTCTTAAGTCCGTACATATCCGTACATTCTATCTTACGGTGTCCGGTAAAGCAGACAGATGTCATTGCAAAGCCCCCTTTTAAACATATTATAAATTCAATGCCGTAGCTTACATATTTGTTCGCGTTTTGCGAAGCTTTCCTCTCCGCGAGAAATAATATCGTCAACTTAAGATGAAACAACGCCAAAAACAATTTCAGCTCTTACAAGGTGTTAATAATTTCGTGAGTGTATCAATACAACTGCATTATCACCGAAACTTCCAAAAAACGCACTATCCCAAGATATCTGTACAGTCCCCCGGGTCGAACAGAGCGCCAGCGTCCCGCTTACGGCGACTTTTAAAACGCAATCGTTTGTGTGTCTTAT
>DJPL01000017.1 GCA_002437415.1 Ruminococcaceae bacterium UBA6413
AGTGCAGTTGCACTGATACACTCACGAAATTATTAACAACTTGTCGATATGGAAACTGTTTTCAGCGGTGCTAGCGATATATTCTATTATACTGCCGCATTTTTAAATATGCTCTAACAATTTAATATCGTTACTATCATTTCCAGTGCCCGTAGGGTGAGGGTCTGTATGTGCTTTTATGGTTTCGCGTCCTGCGAAACTCTGTGCACACACGTTTAATGCATCCTTGCATTGCTTGCCCATCCCGTTGCACCGATTTTTAATCTTCACAAACACCACCAACCCTGCACTATCCGTATTACTAGGCTTATAGTTCTTCGCCTGCACTTTCAACGAATTACAATATCACACTGTCTTAATCGCAGACTTGAACTTTTATAATAAAATTTCTGCTTTTCTATTGTAATAATCTTTGTTATATGGTAAAATTATGTATAGCAACACACATCACACACCCGAAATCCCGCAATTCGTTTCAGAAAGGAATGTATATGAAAAGAAATCCGTTTTTACTTACCGCAATAACCACAGCAATAATTTCATCTTTATTATTGACCTCGTGCCAATCCGACAGAACGACAAGCACCGATAACCTGGACTTTATCGCGCAGAACAGCTCTGCGACCGAAGCCGACAGCAGTGACGGTAATTCGTCCGATAAAAAGTCTTTGCGCACCGTAACCGAAATTCCGTCGGGCGAGCTTTCGGACACCGACAAATTTTTCAGGGGAATATGGGTCGACGAAAACGGCTTTGTCGCAAACTTCACTAATAGCGGCAGGCAGTCGGTATTCGATGAAACAGATATTCTTGAAATTGTCGACAAGATATCCGACGAGTCTTCCGATGAGGCTTTGAAAAAAATCAGCATTACGGCAAAGGACGCCGACACTATAGAAATTATCAGTGACGGCAAAAACTATACCGCATATCACGCCTACAGCGCCAAGGGTCAGGAGCTTATCGAAAAGTTCCAAAATTCCGCGCTCGGAGAATGGGTAATTTGCGATAACGGTTACGAACAGACTATAAACATAAAAAAATACAACCTGCTGACAGCCTTTAAAAACGATCTCGACGGTGATATATACACAGTCGGGCTTGAGGGTGTAAAGCTGCGCATAACAATGCTCGGCGATACTGACGGTTTTGTAAGGCTGGACGGCGAAAAGCTGAAGTTATACTCTGTATACGGCAATTATATTTCATCGTTCGACCTTGTCAAAAAAGGCAGTAATGAATATAAAAAGCTGACCGATGCAGGCGAAAAGCTTGACGGCACCTGGGTATATCCCTATGATACCGAAACTACACTTGCGTTTTCCGATAACGGCACTAAGCTTACTGTGACAGGCGACGCATACGGCATAATATTCGGAGATAAATACAGCGATATTTCGGGAAATACATACGATATTTCCGCAAAGTATGAAAACGGCTCGATCGTTGTTACAGCGGACGGAAATACTTTATTTTATATAGAACGTTACGAAAAAAAGCTTGTTGTTTTCACAAAAAACGACAGCTCATACCCACAGATCGAACTTTACCCCAAGGACAGCGACACTGTCACCGAAGCACAGAAAACAGAAAAGCTGATGAACGAAAAGGCGGATCTGCTCACCGCTTACCCCGATAATGACGACTGGCTCAGAATTACAGACAGCGGAGATATCTTGTCGCTTGCCGATAAGGAATACATCGACAAGTACGCAAACAGCGGTTACTTTATAGCAGGAACGCCGCAGGAGATCGCAAGCTTTGTGTACTATGTTAATACTCAGCCTTTAGAGCAGGGTCAGGTAGCGCTTGAGCTTTCCGCCGATATTGACCTTTCGGGCTACGACTGGGCACCTATGGGCTGGAGCGATTATGGCAATACAGAACACCCGTTCTCATTTTGCGTATTCGGCAAGGGTCACACGATAAAGAATATGACGATAAACTCAGAGGACAGCAATGTCGGATTTATCGGTTGGGGAACAGTTTGCGGAGTGTTTGAGCTGAATATTGAGAACGCTGAGGTAAACGGCAACGACAATGTAGGTGTTCTTACAGGTCAGGCTATAATGGGCAATTATCAAAACTGCCACGTCAGCGGAAATGTCAGCGGTGGCAGTGCGGGCTCACTGCTCGGCTATGAGGCAAACTCCGATATCACAGACTGCTCCGCCGATGTCACAGTAAACGGGGAGAAATTCGGTTTCCTGTCGTGGAACGAACAGCAGAAGAGCGAAATCAAGATAGATGATCCTGTTACAATAACGATAGACGAAAGCTACACCGTTACCCGCCCCGAGGTAAGCGGTTATACAAACCTTGGCTGGATGGTTTTAGAGGACGGACAGCAAGTGCTCCACAGAAACGCCGAGGACGAGCTGGGCTACAGCTATTTCGGCAACGAGCCGGGTCACAGCTATGAGATATATCTCACAGCTTATGTTCAGGGTCAGTATGTGCCGATAAGCAATATTATTGAATATACGGTGAAATAACCGTAAATTTTACAGTACCGCAATTATTATGTTGCGGTACTTGATTTTTGCACCAAAAAGTAGTACAATTATCGTGTGAAATTATATCTCCGCTTAAATCGCGGAAATTGGCATAATGAAAGGACAACAGCATGACTATAAAGACATACTTTTTAAGCGAAGACAAGTCGGTCTATTTAAAGGCATATATGCTTGACAATGTGGACGGTCTGCCGTTCTGCGAAAAGCGCCCGGGTATACTTATTCTCCCCGGCGGCGGATATGAATTCTGCTCCGCAAGAGAGGGTGAGCCTGTCGCTATGCACTATCTTGCCGAGGGCTATAACGCTTTCGTGCTGATATACAGCATCAACGCAAGACATCCTGCCCCGCTTCTCAACGCTTCGTATGCTATTCTGAAATTAAGACAGAGATGCGAAGAGTTCGGCATAGACCCGAACAAGCTTGCAGTATGGGGCGCAAGTGCGGGCGGACACCTTGCCGCTTGTACCGCTACAATGTGGCAGGATCCTACTATATATAAGGCGCTCGGCTGTAAGCCCGAGGATATCCGCCCCGACGCGGCGATACTGAGCTACCCTGTTATCAGCGGCACGACAAATCCGCACAAGGGCTCGTTTGATGTACTGCTCGGCAAGGACGCTTCAAGAGATGAGCTGTCAAAGCTGTCTATCGAAAACCGCGTAACGCCAAAGACACCCCCGATATTCTTATGGTGCACCGCGAATGACGATTGCGTTCCCGCGCAGAACAGCCTTGTTATGGCTAAGGCGTGCGTATCAAATAAAGTCCCCGTTGAGCTTCATATGTTCGACTGCGGACCTCACGGACTTTCGACCTGCGACAAGGTAACAGGCTGGAACGAGGCTTTCTATCTTGATAATTGCAGACAGTGGATTAAGATGTCCGTTGACTTCCTTGCTAAGTATCTGAAGGTCTGAGCAGATGTAAACTATAAACCAAGCCGTAGCATAAACGGCAGAATATAAACAAAAGAAAGAGGCATAAAAATGAGCAAAGTACCCTTTACCACAAAGGAAAAGCTGGAGGAGATCATCAAGGAGATCCCCACACCCTTCCACATTTATGACGAAAAAGGAATAAGAGAAACAGCAAGAAAGCTGTATGACGCGTTCTCATGGAACAAGGGCTTCAGAGAATATTTTGCCGTAAAGGCAACTCCCAACCCCTACCTTATGGAAATACTCAAGGAAGAGGGCTGCGGCTTTGACTGCTCAAGCTACACGGAGCTTATGCTGTCCGACAAGGTTGGCGCTAAACAGCACGACATTATGTTCAGCTCGAACGCTACTCCCGATGAGGACTTCAAGCTTGCTTACAAGCTCGGCGCGATCATCAATCTTGACGACTTCACGCATATAGATGTACTCGACAAGCTGACAGGTATCCCCGAAACCATCTGCTGTCGTTACAATCCCGGCGGTGAATTCAAGACAAGCGAAAAGGGCAACGTAATGGATACCCCTAAGGATGCTAAGTACGGTATGACCCATGAGCAGATAATCGAGGCATACAAGATACTTAAGGAAAAGGGCGCTAAGCGCTTCGGTATGCATGCTTTCCTTGCAAGCAACACACTGACCAATGAGTATTACCCCGTACTCGCAGGAATTTTATTCAGAACAGCGGTTGAGATAAAGGAAAAGACAGGCGTACAGTTAAGCTTCATCAATCTTTCAGGCGGTGTAGGCGTTCCTTATAAGCCAGACCAGCCCGCTAACGATATCAAGGTGATAGGCGAGGGTGTACGCAAGGCTTTTGAAGAGATACTCGTTCCCGCAGGTATGGGCGATGTAGCTATCTTCACAGAGCTTGGCAGATATATGCTTGCTCCCAACGGTGCGCTCGTTGCAAAGGCTATCCGCGAAAAGCACATCTACAAGGAATATATCGGACTTGACGCTTGTGCCGCTAATCTTATGCGTCCCGCTATCTACGGCGCATATCATCATATTACGGTCATGGGCAAGGAAAATCAGCCCTGCGACCACAAGTACGACATAACAGGCGGTCTTTGCGAGAACTGCGATAAGTTCGCTGTTGACCGTATGCTCCCGAAGATAGATATCGGCGATATAATCTATATCCATGACACAGGCGCGCATGGCTTCTCGATGGGTTACAACTACAACGGTAAGCTCCGCAGTGCCGAGGTTCTTCTGAAGGAGGACGGCTCATTCAAGCTTATCCGCCGTGCAGAAAAGCCCGAGGATTATTTTGCAACATTCGATTTCTCGGATAAGTACAGCTTTTCCAAGTAATTAAACCGAATATCGGGGCAGATGACGGGAGTTGTCTGCCCTTTTGATTTATTGCGATACGATGAAATGTAAAGACAAAGGAGAAAATATATGAATGTAACATTAAAGCCGACAGGTTTGTACTCGCCTGCGCAAAATCAAATCAATAGGCAGACTGCGCAGAATAAAGTCAATTCCAACGAAACGCAGAAAGTGCAGGAGAATGCCGCCTCCGAGGACGCTCACGCTGAGGAAAAGACAAGGCTTGAACAGCTGAGAGAGCAGAAAAAGCAGGAATATGACAGTGCGATGCAGCAGCTTGAGCAAATGCGTGAGGCGGAAAAGCAGGCTGAGAAAAGCGGAAAGAAGTTCACCGACTACGGAAAGCTTCTTAAGATAGCTATGCGTATAATGAACGGCGATAAAGTGCCTATGGCGGACAGAAAAAAGCTAGCCGAGGAGATGCCCGATCTTTATAAGCAGGCGACGCTAATGCGCCGTACCGACAACGACAAGCCTAAGAAGTACAAGAGCGAATACGAGGACGACAAGGATAAAAGCGCTGTCGAGAAAATGCTTGACGGAATGGACGGAGCGGACGACGCTTCCGATGTTATGAACGATCTGCTCGGCTCGTCCGGAGAGTAATCACGAAAGGAACAATATGCAGGACAAACGACAAACCAACGTAGAAGTATTTGAAGATACAATGGGGCAATACAAGAGCAACTCCACCCTCAAAGCGGCGGTGAGCAACTCGGTTGCAAATCAGAAGTTCACCGGAGCGTATGAAGCTGTGGAATTGCCGCAATCGCCGGGATATTCCCCGACCGTTACGGTAAGCGGTAAACGCTCGCTCGAAGCGGCAATGGAATACGCAAAGCAGGGTATGAAAACCTGTGTGCTGAACTTTGCCTCGGCAAGTAACCCGGGCGGCGGTGTAACGCATGGCTCTTCGGCTCAGGAGGAGTCTATCTGCCGCTGTTCAACGCTCTACCCTTGCCTTAACACGGGCGATATGTGGGGGTGCTTCTACACTCCGCACAGAAATGCCCATAATCCGCTGTACAACGACGACTGCATCTATACGCCTGACGTGTATGTGATAAAGAGCGATACAAGCACACCGAAGCTGTTACCGGAAAGCGAATGGCAGAAGGTGAGCATTATCACCTGCGCCGCTCCCAATCTGCGCCCGAAGCCGAGCAACAGTATGAACCCCGGAGCGGGCGACAAGCAGGCTAAAGTAACCGATAAAGAGCTCACTGAGCTCCTTCGCTCAAGGATACGCAGGATATTTGAAATTGCGGCGGCAAACGGTAACGAAGCACTGATACTCGGCGCATTCGGTTGCGGTGCGTTTATGAACCCGCCGACTGTCGTTGCAAAGGTATTTTCGGAGCAGTTGCAGACATTCCGCGGATACTTTAAAGCGATAGAATTCGCGGTATATCACACCGAGCGCGATGCACAGAATTATAACGCTTTCAAGGCGATTATAAAATAGTCAATATTCCCGCAACGGGTTTAATTCAGGAGGTATTTTTATGAAGACGTTACTTGATGTATGCAAATTTTTAAAGGCGGCAGGCACATATTATCTTGCCACAATTGACGGTGACAAGCCGAGAGTAAGACCTTTCGGCACAGCCCATATCTACAACGGAAAGCTGTACATACAGACAGGAAAGAAAAAGGCTGTATCACAGCAGATAGCCGCAAATCCCAATGTTGAGATATGCGCTATGGCTGACGGCGACTGGCTCAGAATTGAGGGTCAGCTTGTCGAGGACGACGACCGCGCGGCTAGAGTTTCTATGCTTGACGCTTACCCCGAGCTTAAGGCTATGTATGATGCAGACGACGGTAACACACAGGTATTCTGGCTGAAAAATGCTACCGCTACCCTGTCGTCATTTACAAAGCCGCAGGAAACGGTTACATTCTGACAAATGTCAGGAATAATTTAAAAGGAGTGACCGGATTGATAATCTGCGCTATCACAGCTCCATGCAAGGCTTAGCGGATAACCGCATGGAGAAAATTCAATAATTATCCGCTGACCTTGCTTTATTGAAACAAATAAATCACAAGGAGCAAGGTTAATGAATAACAAAAATAACAACAAGAGCTTCGGACAGTTTATACTGCTGTGGCTCACACAATCATTTTCGGCACTCGGAAGTGCCATGACAAGCTATGCGCTTGTGCTGTGGCTGTACGGAGAAAGCGGCTCTGCGCTCTATACGGCTATGCTTACTATAACGTCATACGCACCGTATGTACTGCTCAGCATATTTGCGGGAGCGCTGTGTGACAGGTTCGACAAGAAGAAAACCATGCTTATATGCGACAGCATAGCGGCACTGTGTACCGTAACGGTCATACTTCTGTTTATGTGCAATGCCTTGCAGGTATGGCATCTCTATATAGTCAATGCAATAGGCGGACTTATGAACACGGTTCAGCAACCTGCATCGGAGATAGCTTCTACCCTGCTTGTGCCCGAAAAGCACTATCAGAAAATCGGCGGAATGAGATACTTCTCGTCCTCGCTGTCGTCAATTCTCACCCCGATAATCGCAACAGCAATCTACTCCTTTTTGGGGCTCGGTGCTGTGCTCGCGACCGACCTTATAACGTTCGCGGTTGCATTTATTACGCTTCTGCTTTTTATACGGATACCGAAGCAGGCAGTTAAAAACGCAGAAATGTCGCTTATGCAGTCGGCAAAGAGCGGGCTTGATTTTCTTAAAAAGCACAAGCAGATCTTAATGCTGATAATGTATCTTTCGGCGATAAATCTAGTTGCGTCAATGTATGAAGCGATTTTACCCGCGATGGTGCTTTCAAGAAACGGCGGCGGCAAAGAAGCTCTCGGTGCGGTAAGCACCTGTGTCGGAGTTGCCACACTTATCGGCAGTCTTATAGTCACGTTCATTCCTAAGCCGAAAAGCAGGCGAAAGGTGATTTGCCTGTCACTGCTCTTTTCGATGAGCACGGAAAACTTCTTTCTGGCATTCGGACAAACGCCTGTTTTCTGGTGTATCGGAGCGGTGCTCGGCTGGATAGTCATACCGTTGATGAGCGCAAACCTTGATGTTATAATGCGTACAAATGTGCCTGCCGAAATGCAGGGACGCGTGTACTCGGTACGAAACACATTACAGTTCTTCACAATTCCGCTCGGAAACTTCCTCGGCGGCTTATTTGTGGATACCGTTGCTGAGCCTTTGATGGCGGCTTTACCGGAAAGCTCTCTGCTGTGTACCGTATTCGGGACGGGAAAAGGCTCGGGAGCGGCATTGACGTACTTGATAATAGGCGTTATGGGTGTTGCCGTGTGTCTTATTTTTAACAGTAATAAGTATATAAAGCAAATTGAATAATACTTAGGGGTTGTGGTACAACCCGAAAAAGGAAAAGTGAGTTGGAGCACTAAAATAGTGCGAACAGCTCACTTTTTTTGGTAGCGGAGAAAGATTGTTTTTAGTGTACTTCTATTATATCTTTTTAGTAATCAAAATCGATAGCTGGCTACCGATACTGCCTTTTGCGGGATAGCACTTCTCGGGTTCGC
>DJPL01000068.1 GCA_002437415.1 Ruminococcaceae bacterium UBA6413
GAGGTTCCACCTGTTCCCATTCCGAACACAGCAGTTAAGCTCATTTACGTCGAAAATACTTGGCGGGTGACTGCCCGGGAAGATAGATAGATGCCGACATAAAGAAGAAAGCACAGTTTCTGTGCTTTCTTTATATATTCCTCCTTAGCTCAGTCGGTAGAGCGCGTGACTGTTAATCACGATGCCGTTGGTTCAAGTCCAACAGGGGGAGCCATTCAAGCACTGCTTAGGCAGTGCTTTTTTTGTTATGTAAAATTCGGGTGCTATAGCTCATATCTGCTTTGAAAAACGGCAAATATCAACCGTTTGTGCACCTTTTATAACCGTTCGTGCCAAACCGCTTGCAATAGTAGAAATTTTCCTCTATAATATCTATGTAAAATTATGCCTTCGAAAAAGGCGCTTATAAGTTTATTCTATCCGAGCTGTTACAGCGCTATCGCAGACGTTGGGGAAAGCCGGCGTACTTTCGGCAGAGTGACGGACGGTACAGATCAAACGGCGATATAATCGCCGTCAAAAGCATCGTAAACCGTTTTTTTATGTGATTTTCGGATAATGACAAATTCAGCGTGCAGTCATACAGGCGAGGCTGTGCGTATTTTCATAAAAAGCCTGTTTTAACGCATATCCTATTTGGGGTAAATGCAAAAGGGTATAAAGGAGTAACGAGATGAAGAAAAGAATGAAATTCGGAAAACGTATTCTTTCCGGACTGTTGGTGGTATCGATGTTTGTTTCTGTATTACCGATGCCGGTTTTTTCCGACGACAGCGCTGTTAATGTGAAATTATCGGAGCTTAATGAAATAGGATATGAAAATGATGGTATTGAAATACTGTATCCTTACTATTATCAGCAGGACACGAACAAGAATACTTTTGTCCAGAACGATTCTGTAGAATTTGACAGACGGGACAGTTCAAATACTAATTTCTCTGCAAAGGTGTATCGCGAGGGAAAATTGGCAGGTGTTATAGATAAGGACACCGATTATAAGACTGTACTGCCTGAGGGTGAATGGTTATTAAGTAGTTTTGCGGTAACAACTACCAGCGGAGAGATCCGTTTTGTTCACCGCTATGTCAATCCTAGGGTATATTTGGTGAAAAACTCATCAAATATATTAGATTTACCTGTGGGCAATGCTGACAGCGACGGTATGGCTACTGCAATTTATTCTGAAGAAGATGAGTTATATCCTTTCTTCAGCGGACTTGATATTAAGGTAAGAAAGACTGTTGATAAACTTGAAGCCGGTTCATTCTGCATATATGTTAAAGGCAAGAATGGCGAAGATTATACAGACTTTTTCGAGTACTATGACAGCCCCTCGACAAGTATTTTTTGGCAAAGAGGAAAATGGTTGAACGGTTACTTTAACTGCCTCGGTGCTATCGAGGACGATGAAGTGAAAATTTATTTCAAGCCTAACTACGACCTTTTGTACGTAAAAACAAGTGTTGTCGGCGGCAAGGGCGGCAGTATTTCGTCTGCTGATACTTATTACGAAGCGGATTCAACAGAAGAGCAAACATACACTGTAACTCCCGACGCAGGATATGAGGTTGAAGATCTTGAGGTGATAAACGCAGACGGCAATTCTGTCCCGGTCAATCTTGATAAGTCTACAGGAGAATTTACGATCACGCCTTCAGATCTGAGAAAAGCTGATGAGATATTCAGCGTAGCTGAGATCAATGTAACTTTCAGCAAAAAGCACGAAGCTCACTGCATTTGCGGCGGCACAACGGATTATGACGGGCACGACACTCACACAGATATAGATTGGCAGCCCTGGAAGTCGACAAATTCGCTCCCCACGGTCGCAGGAAATTATTACCTTAAAAACAACGTAATTCTTCCTAATAACACATATGAACTGCCTGACGGCATTAACATCTGTCTGAATGGATATAGCATAACAGGTGAAAACGCTGACCAAACACTTATTACGGTAAACGGCACGCTCGGCATTACCGACTGCGATGCGACAGGGGCATCAGGCTCTATCGGAAATCTGGGAGCGATATATCCCTCAAAGCTCATTATGTACAGCGGTAAAATTGAGAACTCTAATGTGCATATTAACGGCGGAACAGAATTCACGATGACAGGAACCGCTGTGAATGACGGTATACTCTATATACATAACGATGCCAAGTTCACCATGAGCGGCAATGCGATAAACAATAATATAATAAAGATCAAAGAAACATATGAGGAAGCAATTATCACTTTCAGCGGCAATGCAAACGGCAGAAATGTGGAAGCCGATAATGCACTTAATTCGGAATTACGTATCAGCGGCAATGCAAAAATCACAAAACTGAGCGGCAAGGACGCCGACTATGACAGTTTTTCCCTTACTATGGAAGGCGATGCAGAAATAGGCGATGCCGCCGACATTAGTTTCTCCTCACTTTCGCTCAGCAGAAATGCCAAGCTCGGTGCGGTATATTCTTCTTATACAATTTATGGGGGATTTCCTTCTGTTTTAAAGGATAATGCACAGATCTTCGGCATAGTTACATGCAATAATCCGGATCTGACAATTCAGGACAGCGCAAGCATAACAGGCATTTTGACCGTAAACGGCTCAGGATCGTCAAAGGTTAGAATGAAGGGCAGCAGTGCGATAAACGGCTTGCTTACCTGTAAAAATGCTTCTGCTTCCTTTGAAATGCAGGATAGCGTTACAATAGACATTATTGATGTAGGAACAAGCACAGTTTACGGAACTGTCACCTGCACAGACAGAATTGACAGCGGTGTCTTTAACGAAAACGGAACAGTTATAAATAACGGCACGATCTACAGCGGTATTTTCTTCGGCACAGTAAGCGGTAACGGTACAATTGCGGGTAGTGCCACCGTTGATGTTACATTTGAAACAAACGGCGGAAACGCTGTCGACACACAGAAAGTTCTGCGAGGACAAAAGGCGGTCGCTCCCGCCAACTTCAGAAAACCCGGATATACATTAGGCGGCTGGTACAAGAACGATACTGTTTACGATTTCACAGAACCCGTGATCGAAGGCTTTACTCTGACAGCGCAGTGGACAGCAAACACCTATACTGTAAGCTTTGACAGTGACGGCGGCACGGAAATCGGTGATAAAACACTTGGTTGGAACGATAAGGTGCTTGAGGGCATTGAAGCTCCGACAAGAAGCAACGGTTATGAATTCAACGGCTGGAAGTACGGCGATATTTCCGTTAATGCGGATACGACCTATGCCGACCTTGCGGCGGACGATACGATAGCAAGTATCACACTTACAGCACAGTGGCGTGATATCGAAAAGCCGACAGGCGAAATAACGCTCGGTGAAAACAACTGGAACAGTTTCCTCAATAATATAACCTTCAACTTATTCTTCAAGGAAACAAAGACGGTGACGATCACCGCCGACGATAACAGCGGCAAGACGGTAAAAATCGAATATCTGTTGTCAGATAAGGAAATGAGCTTATCGGAGCTTGAAAATGCAACCTTTACCGTTTACTCGGGTACGTTCAGCATTGATCCCGATAACAACTATGTTATCTATGTAAGACTTACCGACGAGGCAGGAAATGCAAAATATATTTCTTCGGAAGGCTTCGTAATCGATAAGACAGCCCCTGTAATCGAGGGCTATAAGGACGGTCAGACAGTAAATATCTGCGGCAGCAAATTGCTTACCTTTATTGAGACAAACCTTGACAGCGTGACCGTGAACGGCAGCCCTATTAGTCTTACAATGGGTAAATATGCTACTCTGTCATCTAGTGGCTCGGCTCAGGTCGTAGTAGCTACAGACAAGGCGGGCAACACAACAACCGTAACATTTTATATAGCAAGTGACCACGATTTCAACTTTGAAACCAAAAAGTGTAACCATTGCGGACAGAATGCACTTGTGGAGCTTACAGTCGACGGCGTTACAAAGCTTTATGACAGCTATTCAAGAGCCAACTACGATTTACCGAGTAATTTTGAAAGTGCAGAGATAAAACTGCTTGGGGATATTACAGAAAGAAGCTTTTCCAGTTTTAGTGAAGGTAAGCTGGTTTTTGATCTGAACGGTTTTACCTTCAATAAGGGTTCAGGCGAATTCTACGTTACCAGAGACTTTGATATGACCATTACCGGCGGCGGTACAATGAACGGACAGATCTATGTAATGAACGGCGGAACGCTGACGGTCGATAATGATGGCGGTGAAGTAAAAAACATCTGGCAAAGCAGCGGAAATCTCAAAGTTATTTCAGGCAATGTATATAAGCTTATCGTCGGAGCAAATCAGAGAGACACGGCAACCGAAAGAAAAACCGAGCTTTGCGGTGGAACATACGCTATGTTAATGGCGTCATTCGACGGACAGACCTGTGCCGATCTGCTCGGCAAGAACTACCGCTTTGACGGTATCAGCTATACCGCCGCACAGAAGGACGAGCTGGACGATGTTACCGTTGTCACCTGTAATCATGAAAGCTATGATGAAAACGGCGTTTGTATCGGTTGCGGTAAGCAGATGGAAGCCGCTATAGAAAGAAACGGCGTTACTACAAGATATGAAACGCTGACCGAAGCCTTAGACGCATCGGAAGACGGTGATACGCTGATGCTTCTTACCGATGTGAATGCGGGAAGCGGCGTAACTGTCAATAAGAGTATCACCTTTGACCTGAACGGTAAGAGGCTGTACAGCAACGCGGAGAATTTACGCTATGTTCTTGGAATCGCTTCCAATATTGTGGTCACGTTGAAGAACGGCACGGTAGAAGCGGATGACCTTGATAACGAATATTGGTGCTATACGGCGATACGTGTAAGCTCTTATACTACACTGACGTTGGATAATGTGACAACCAAGATAAATTACACCGCCATCACCGCGGGCAGTGTGGCAGTGTCAGATTACGCAAAGGTAGTTATCAAAAGCGGTGATTATCAGGGTCTGCATTTAGAGGTAAATGCTACAGCAACGTTGGAGGGCGGTACATTCCAACCCTATAAAAAATCAAATGACCAAGCCGAACCGAAATACAGCATTCTTCATAGGTATGAGAATAACTACGAAAACAGCCGCGATTGTATGGCGCTGTTGGCTGAAGGTTATGGCTATGTAGATGAGAACGGTCAGCCGGTGCGGACATACGGAGGCTTTGACACAGTAGTGTCTGTCCGTAAGGGTGTTACTGTTCCTGCTGAGCCGGTGGCAAAGATCGGGGACACGGAGTATCCCACACTGCAGGAGGCAATTGACGCTGCCAAGGTCGGCGATACAGTTACACTGCTGTGCGACCTTGATCTTGGCAACGGTCTGCTGACGATAGATAAAAATATCTACAAGGACTTCACTCTGGATCTGGATAACCATACTCTGTGTACAAAGGGCGAACTTCTGTTTGAAATGAGTGGGCTCAATGTCAGCAGTAATGTGACGATAGAAAACGGAACGCTGGACGGTAGCAAGTGCTTTAATAACAATTACGGCATAATCCGGGTCGGCGGCAGTGGATTACCTGTACTGACGCTGAAGAATGTAACTGCCATAGGCGGAGCTTATAAGGACTGGATCGGAAACAATCAAATAGTGCCGGCTGTTGGTGTAACCGGTAGCACAGTAATATTTGACGGCGGTACATATACAGGCGGTGTATTGATTTCCGAAGGAAATGCGGTACTGAAGAGCGGCACATTCAAAAAGGGCGAAAATACATACAGCATAAAGACAGAAGTTTCAGGCAAGTATCTGTCGGATTATCTTGATGAAGACTGTCAGTTCTGGGACGGCGATACTATACTTGATCTGAGCAGTGAAACACAAACGGAAGACGTAATTGTACACCCGTGCGAGCATATCTGGGTTGACGGCAAGTGTACTGTTTGCCAAAAGGTCTGCGATCACGGAATAGCAGAGGACGGCTCAATGACAGCGAGCGTTTGCCCCGTCTGCAAAATGGCGGCTGTGGCAGAGGTCAACACCGAGCCTGTCAAGTACTTCCTTGATTTTGATAAGGCGCTTGACTGCGCAATGGCAAATGCAGGTAGCACGCTTAAACTGCTTGTGGATATAGATGAAGATATTACAGTAACAAGCGGCACGTTCACGCTTGATGCGGCCGACCGCACAATAGGCGGTAGCCTCAGCGTGGAAAGCGGTGCGAAGCTTACCGTTATCGGCGGTACGGTTAATAAAAACACTGTTTGTGCACAAGGCGCAAAGCTGACGGCAACGGGAACAAGCTTCAAGGGAACGACCGACTGTATAGGAGAAGGTAGCTTTACATTCTGTACTTTTACAGGCGCATTTACAGGCGCAGGTGAAATATTCGCCATCGCCTGTATATTTGAAAGCACGCTTAAGGTGAGCAACAAATTTAATGCTACAAACAGCATCAATAACGGCGAGATCACCGTTGAAAATAGCGGAAAGCTTGTACTTCAGGGAGTATCTCAGGCGGGCAACATTCTGATAAAATCCGGCGGAGAAGCATTCATTATGCATGACGGCAATTATTCAGGAGCCGTTACGGCTGAGTCGGGCAGTAAGCTTGAAATTTCAGGTGGCACATTCAGCAATGTTGAGATCGGCGAAAATGTAGACGTGACGCTTTCGGGCGGCAGTTATAACAAGATCTCTGTTGTCGGAAAACTGCTCATTGACTGCCTTGAAGAAAGCACCGAGAACAACTGTTATGCCTATGTCGACAAGGACGGCAATGTTGTTGACGGTCGTGTAAACAGTGCGACAGATGTAAAAATAATCAGCGATCATGTTCATGATTGCATCTGGGATACAACGACTCATGAAAAACGCTGTGCGTGCGGTTATGTAGGAGAAATCGACACCGAAGCACCCGTTATCTCAGGCGTTGAGGACGGCAAAACATATTACGGCGCAACCGACTTTACGGTTACAGATGATAATGACTTCACCGTATTTATTGACGGCGCACCCGTGCAGTCACAGCTCGGCGTGTGGACGATAACACCGGATAACAACAAACACACAATAAGCGTAACCGATGTTGCGGGCAATACCGTAAGCATAAGCGTTACCGTGTTTAAGATTTATAATATCACACTGCCGTCAGGCGAGGGCTACACCGTTACAGGTGCCGACACCGCAGGTCACGGCACGGAATATGAGTTTACCGTATCGATAGCTAACGGTTATTCAAAAACGAAAAGCTACAGGGTACTTGCAAACGGTAAGGTACTCGACAGTGCAATTGGTGATGAAAACAGCGATACATTCCTTATAGACAGCGTTGACAGCGATACTATCATCACTGTTGAGGGTGTTGCGGATATCACCGCACCCGATGTGGAGATCGAGATCGGCACAGATAATTTCAAGGCATTTATGAATACGGTCACATTCGGTATGTTCTTCAAGGATACACAGATCGTTACAGTAACAGCAAATGACACAGGTAGCGGTATAAAAAACGTTGAATATCTGCTGTCCGAAACTGTATTTACTGATCCGGACACTGTTACAGGCGAATGGATCGCCATGACCCTTGAAAACAGCAAGGCGCAGTTCTCGTTAGAGCCCAACCGGAAAGCATATATTTACGTCCGTGTAACGGATAAGAGCGGCAACATTCAGGTTATCAACTCAGAGGGCGTAGTTATCTACACCGACTCCGAGGCTGTTACCGAAGCCATTGACTTTACAATGCGTGACAGCAATGACGTAAGCTTTGATGTCAAGCTGAACGGCAACACCGTATTGGCACTGTACAACGGCGATACGCTCATCGACAGCGGCAATTATACGGTATCTGAGGGCGGCAAGATCACGCTGAAAAACGCGTACCTCAATACACTTGCCGCAGGTGAGTACACTATTCGCGTGGCATATGACCCGCTGGGCGAAAGCTATAAAAACGGCGCTGAGCCCGCTATGACCTCGGTAAAGCTGACTGTCGGCAAGAGAACGGCACTCATCGACCATAATACGTCTGACAAGAAGTATTATGACGGAAAGTCGATCCCCGAACCGAGCTACAAAACCGATTCCGACGGAGCAGTTATTTTTGAATACAAGCTTGCGGGTGCTGATGACCTGACTTATATTACGACCGCACCGAAGAATGTCGGAGTATACACGATACGCATTACGACTGGCGAAACAGACGTGTACAATGTTACTTCCTCGACTATGACTTACGAAATCCTGGCGAAGGAAGTTACAATAAGCGGTACTGCCGTTGAAGCTACTAAGACTTATGACGGTACGACCGATGCGAAGATCACATCGGCGGGTACACTCAGCGGAGTACTTGACGGTGACGAGGTTCTAATAGCGATCGGCAAGGCAAATTACAGTGATAAGAATGTCGGTGTTGAAAAGACTGTAACATTCACAGACTTTGCGCTCTCGGGAAATGACGCAGTAAACTATGTGGCTGTTCAGCCCGAAAACACAACGGCAGGCATTACAGCAAAGGAACTGACTATTGCTGACCTTAGGGTCAAGGATAAGAATTATGACGGAAAGAACACCGCCGAAATTGACGGCACACCCACGTTAGTAGGTGTGGCTGACGGCGATGTGTTGGAGCTTGTAAACGGTATCCCGACATTTGATATTGTGTCGATAGGTAAAAACATACCGATAAGCTTCACAACTTTCAGACTTTCGGGCGATGATGTAACTGTCGGCAACTACACACTTATTCAGCCTACAGGCATTACGGCGAATATTACAGAATACACAGCCGACGGAAGCGAGTACAGCACAAACTGTGACGATTGGATAAATACCGACTTTGTCATCACGGCAAACGATGGTTGGAAGCTCAGCCTGAGCAATGCTGTAGACGGCGAGTGGAACGACACGCTGACGGCATCCGGCGAAACCGATAACGGAAGCCTTACCTTCTATGTGAAGAACACGGCAACGGGTGCTATCTCCGAGGCTGTTACCGAGCTGTACAAAATCGACAAAACCGCACCTACAGGTGAGGTAAGACTGAACGAGCGCACGGCATTCGGCGAGTTTATTAACAAGATTACATTCGGTATGCTCTTTGGCAACGATGTCAATGTTGAGCTTACGGCGACAGATGATGCATCAGGTGTAAAGTCTGTAATGTACTTCAAATCAGACAAGGCTCTTACCGAGACTGAAATCTGCGCAGTCACCGACTGGACGGATAAGAGTGATTTCAGCATTGAAGCCAAGGGTGCACATAGGGTTATCCTCTATGTTCGCATAGAAGACAATGCCGGAAATATCGCATATATAAGCTCAGACGGTATGACGTTTGACATTACAGCTCCCTCTGTTACGGGAATTGAAAACGGCAAGACCTACTATGTAACTAAGAAGGTTATTGTTGACGATGAAAACTTAGAGTCGGTAACACTGAACGGCGATCCTGTTGAAGGTGTGTTTACGCTTACAGGCGACACGGATATGACTTATGTGATCCGCGCGGTTGATAAGGTGGGCAATGTGACCGAATACACGGTTTATATGGAGCCTATTTCATCTGTAACAGATGCTATCCGTGACATTACTGTCGATAACGTAAAGGCAAGCGATGCCGATACGATATCCTCGGTTGAGCGGCAAATCCTCGATATTATTGAGCAATCCGATGAAAGCGAATTAACCGATGATGAGCAGAACAAGTTGTCAGAAGCGGCTGAAAAGTGCGAGGATCTAAAAGACCGCATTGCTAAGGTTGCCGATGAAAGCAACCGTCTTGACAACGGCGTAAACGGTTATGATATCGGCAAGGTTACAAGTGACGATATCGCAGATATCGAAAAGCTGATCGATGACATTGACACACTCCTCGACAGCGACAACCTGACCGATACACAGAGAGAAGATCTTGAGGATCTCAGAGATAAGGCAAAGGATATGCTCGACCGTATTACAGCGGCTGAAGATGTTGCAGATGCCGAGGAGATCAAGGCGGTTGACGGAGTAACGAAGGACAACGTTAAGCTTGACGACAAGGACGCGCTTGAAAAAGCGAAGAAAGCTTTGGAAAACGCTATCCGTGACTTTGACGGCAATTATACCGACGAAGAAAGAAAAGACCTTGATGCAAAGCTTGAAACCGTTAAGGCGGCGCTTGCCTCTATCGGCAATGTCGAAAAGGTGATAGAGCTGATAAGCAAGCTTCCTTCTGCGGACGATGTTACACTCGGCGATAAGAGCGAGGTTGACCGTGTGAAGGATATGATCGCGGGTCTTTCCGAAAACGAGAAGGCTATGCTCGGCATAACCGCAACGGAAAAGGTTGAAGCTCTGTCAGAGAAGCTGAGAAAGCTTGCTGAAAACCCCGCTTCTCCCGATACCGGATACGAAAGCGATCCGATCTCGTGGGCGGCTCTGCTGTTCATCAGCGGCGGTGTTGTGACGGGCACAGCGATCATCAATAAAAAGAAAAAGAAAACCGTAAGATAACGGACAACGGGACAGCCGGATATGATGGCTGTCCCGTTTTTTATAAGTACAAAACGACAAAATTCATCGGTTTATCCTCTAAATCGTTGACATAGTTTTTTGCCGATGCTATAATAGTATTTGCAGATGTGATTTACACTCTGCTTATTTGAAAGCAGACGATTTGATGAAGAGGAGAATCGATATGAAAACTTGTCCCAATTGCAACACACAGCTGGATGACAGCGCATTATTCTGCACTACCTGCGGAACACAGTTCGGCAATGCCAATGCACAGCCTCAGGGTGCAGTACCCCCTCAGCAGAATGCAGTACCCCCTCAGCAGGGCGCAGTGCCGCCTCAGCAGAACGCAGTACCCCCTCAGGGTGTATATGCGGCAGCTCCCGCATATGATCCTTACGATCATACGGCAGAATTTGACCCCAAGGATATTTCCGACAACAAGGTCTTCGCTATGCTTTGCTACCTTGCGGGTATATTCGGCATAATCATTGCCCTTCTTGCAAGTCACTCATCAAAGTATGCAATGTTCCATGTAAGACAGGCACTCAAGTTTGAAGTTGTAAACATACTCATGCTTATTTGCACAGTTGTTCTGTTCTGGACGATCTTAGTACCGGTTGCTTACGGTATAATGTCGACCGTACTGTGGGTGATCAAGATCATCTGCTTCTTCCAGATCTGCTCGGGTAAGGCAAAAGAGCCTGCTATTATCCGCAGCCTTAAGTTCTTACGGTAAGCTACATAAGAATAACTGCCCGCATCGCTTGTATCAGGTGATGCGGGCTTTTTTATGCCGTATATTGCGGAAGATATTGAAATCGCGGCGGAAAAAGTATATAATATTACTCGAAAATACTATCGGCGTTTAGCCGTGTTATGATAAGCAAAAAGGAGAAGAGCTATGTTTATTCCCGATGATAACCGTTATGAAAAAATGGTATATAACAGACTTGGCAACAGCGGGCTGAAGGTATCCGCCGTATCGCTGGGATTATGGCAGAATTTCGGCTTCGGTTCGGACTTTGCCAATGCGGAAAAAATGGTACATACCGCGGTCAACCTAGGTATAACACACTTTGATCTTGCCAACAACTACGGACACCCTTACAACGGAAGCGCGGAGGAAAACTTCGGACTGATACTCGACCGCGGAATGAGAGAGCTCCGTGACGAGATGTGTATTTCGACAAAGGCGGGCTATGAAATGTGGCCCGGTCCTTACGGCGATAGGAACGGCTCAAGAAAGTATCTTACCGCTTCGCTCGACCAGAGCCTTAAGCGTATGAAGCTTGACTATGTTGATATTTACTATCATCATATTTTTGACCCGAATACACCTCTTGAGGAAACGGCACTCGCACTTGACAATGCGGTAAGGCAGGGTAAGGCTCTGTATGTCGGAATATCAAATTACAATAAACAGCAGACAGAAGAGATACAAAAGATATTCAAGGAACTGCGTACACCGTTTATAGTAAATCAGCCGTCGTATTCGATGTTCAACCGTTGGGTGGAGCGTGACGGACTGGATAAGTACTGCCTTGACAACAACCTCAGCCTTGCGGTATTCTCGCCGCTGTATCAAGGCTTGCTGACGGACAAGTACCTCCACGGTGTTCCCGCAAATTCAAGGGTAGGCAAGGGCGCGACGTGGATAGGAAATGAGCTGAATGAGGATAAGCTTGCCCGCATAAGCAAGCTTAATGATGTAGCGCAGAGCAGAGGTCAGAAGCTCTCGCAGATGGCACTTTCGTGGGTGCTTCATAATAAGGCGGTAGCAACCGTGCTTATCGGCGCGAGCCGCCCGGCACAGATAGTTGAAAACGTGGAGTGTATAAATAAGCTTGACTTTACCGATGATGAGATAAGAGAAATAGAAGAAGTGCTTAAATAACGTAATATGAAAACAGCGGCAGACCGTTTGGGTGGTCTGCCGCTGTTCTTATTTTGAAAACATCAAATCAACCTTATCAAGGTCAAGCATATAATACGCGTGTCTGCCCTGAGTAATCTTTATTATCAGATCCTGCGGTATCTTCTGTAATCTGCTTCGTACCGAATTGTACGACAATCCCAAATAGCTTTCAAGCTCCTTTTGCGATACTCCGTATTCCGAGAATAAAGCTGCCTGTATCAACAAATTATAAATTCCGAATGTGTCCTTGTTTTCGGCACACGACAAAAGAGAACATAACTTTTCATAATGCGTCAGTTTGTCCAGTTTGTTTTTAATTTCATCATACAGCTGTGACATTGAGATATCAATAAGATTAAGGAACATTTCCGCAAAGGGAGTAAGGTCGCCTTTGTCAAGAACGTGATTGCAAACCTTGAAAGCTTCATAATATTTGCTTATATTTTCTTTTATCGTATAAGAAATATTATACCCGATAAGTCCATTCAGGTTACTGCATAAAAGATAACTTGTTATAAATCTGCTAGTCCTGCCGTTGCCGTCATAAAAAGGGTGGATATATCCGAAAAGATAATGAAATATCGCAATTCTTATAAGTATGTCACAGTTGTTTTTTGCCAAAAAGCCGAGAGCCTTATTCATGGTAGATATGATTTCGCTTTCAGGATTAACTCCCATGTGAATGACCTTTTGAGTAGGCGAATATACACTCACTCCGCCTTTTCTGAATATTTCACCGTCAGGAAGATTATCGGGATCATCCGTACTGATTTCGTGATAGAAAATATCATCATATATTTTTCTTATGTCCGTGCTGTTATCAAGCGGTACATTTTCCTTTGCCGACAGTGCTGTATATTTTTTGACCAGACCTACAAAGCGTTGCCTTTTGTCTTTCTTTGAAAGGTCGGTCAGAATTTCATTGATCTCCTTTCGTGTAGAATGAACTCCCTCTATATTGTTAGTCAGTACAATTTCATTTATCAGACAGTGTTTGCGGTATTGCGCCAACGCTTTATCGGGGAGAAAGGCGCACATATCTGTTATAGATTTATTTTTGCGTTCAATGGAAATTATGCTTTGAAAAATATCGGCGGTCTGACAAATGAAAGCAGGATTACCCGAAATTTCTATATCAAGATGAATTGTATCTTTATCATTGAAGCGTTGCTCATACTCGGATTTATAAAGCTCTTTATCAATATAAAAAAGCTTGTAAAGAGAATTATCACTCATATTATCACCCTTTGTAGTAATTATACTACGATTTTACCACACTTATCCTCAAAAATCAACGTATTTTGAAAACTAACCCTTAAATATTCTTCAAACTTCTCAAAAATCGCACATTTTTGAGAAATACAATCAAAATTCCTCCTGTGATTTTCAAAAAAACAATGACCCATTTTAACCTTGCTTGACCCGTTGTGAGCTGAATAGCAAAAAATTCGCTCAAATTTGTTCACCTTGCACAAATTCATCTCACATTTGTTGTTAAACGCAACAAAAATCACGCGGAATTGAATATTTTTGAGCTAAAGTGCTTGAATTTGAACTTTTGGTGTGTTATTATTAGCTCAAGGACAGAGAATAACGTCCATAAGAGCTTAAAACAGCTCAAATAAGTAAAATATCATGATATTTATAAGAGGTCGGAATATGCTAACAGAAGAACGTCATTCAATGATAATCAAAGCGGTAAACGAACGCTCAAGCGTAACCATCGCGGAGCTTGCAGAAATACTTGATGTTTCGGCATCAACTGTAAAACGCGATCTGATTATTCTTGCAAACGAGGGCAAAATAATTAAGGTGCGCGGAGGTGCGATGTCGAAGAACGAAAGCTTCACCTCGATAGAAAAGAATGTAGAGGAAAAAGCCTCTATCTGCACCGAGGAAAAAACGACAATTGCACAGTACGCCGCAGGGCTTATCGAAAAGGGTGATTTCGTATTTCTTGACGCAGGTACAACGACCGAAAAGATGATCGATTATCTGAATGTGCAGAACGTAACATTTGTTACTAACGGTTTTATTCACGCAAAAAAGCTTGCACGCAAGGGCTACAGGGTGTTTATCACCGGCGGTGAGATAAAGGCGAGCACAGAAGCGATAGTCGGTGCGGAATGTGTACTCACTCTCAAGAACTACAACTTTACAAAGTGCTTTATGGGTACTAACGGCATATCGCTGACGGCAGGGTTTACAACACCCGATGTCAATGAGGCGAGAGTAAAATCAGCCGCCATAGAGAGCAGCCGTGAGGTTTATGTTCTTGCCGACCATTCAAAGTTTGACGAAATAAGCTCGGCGACATTCGCGGGACTAGGCAAGGCTGTCATAATCACAGACAGAATACCGAACAGAAAATATAACGATGCGGCAGATATAACGGAGGTAGGATAAATGGTATATACGGTAACTTTCAACCCCGCTGTTGATTATATCGTACACACAAAGGAGCTGACAGCGGGCGCGGTAAACCGCTCGGACAGCGAGGAGATATATTTCGGCGGAAAGGGAATAAATGTTTCACTGGTGTTATCGGAGCTTGGCATAAAGTCGAGAGCACTCGGCTTTGTAGCGGGCTTTACAGGAGAAGCAATTAAAAAGGGTATAACCGATAAGGGCATAGACGCGGACTTTGTTCACCTTGATAAGGGCTTTTCGAGAATAAATGTCAAGATAAAATCCGGTGAAGAAACAGAGCTCAACGGTCAGGGACCGCAGATAACACAGGAAGCAATAAGCGAGCTTTTCATAAAGCTGAATTTACTGAAACCCGGCGACACGCTTGTACTTGCGGGCAGTATCCCCTCATCTCTTCCCTCGGATATTTACGAGAGAATAATGGCACAGCTTGCCGACAGAGGAATAAGATTTGTAGTAGACGCAACAAAGGATCTGCTTCTTAATGTTCTTAAATACAAGCCGTTCCTTATAAAGCCCAACAACTTTGAGCTTGGCGAAATGTTCGGCGTAGAGCTTAAAACCAATGAGGATATAATAAAGTACGCAGGCAAGCTCAGAGAGATGGGCGCTGTCAATGTTCTCATATCGATGGCAGGCGACGGAGCGATACTCCTTGATGAATTCGGTAAAACTCATATCTGCGGAGTGTGCAAGGGCAAGGTAAAAAATTCGGTAGGCGCAGGCGATTCGATGGTAGCGGGCTTTATTGCGGGCTGTGAAAACGGCGATTATGAATATGCGTTAAAACTCGGTACAGCGTCCGGCGGAGCAACCGCTTTCTCGGACGGACTTGCGGAAAAGAAAACAATAGACGAGCTTATGGAGCAGTTAGCTTAAACCGGAAAAGGAGGAAAAGGAAATGAGAATAGTTGACTTATTAAGTAAGGACAGCATTCTTTTAAACGGTGCACCAAAGAGCAAGGCAGAAGCTATAGATATGCTGGTAGACCTACAGGTCAAGGGCGGCAATATATCAGACAGAGAAACATACAAGCAGGGCATTTTAGCCCGTGAAGAAAAGGGCTCGACAGCGGTAGGCGAGGGCATAGCGATCCCCCACGCAAAGAGCAGTGCGGTAACAGCTCCCTCGCTTGCGGCAATGACCGTACCCGGCGGCGTTGATTATGAGGCGCTTGACGATGAGCCGTCAGATGTGCTTTTTATGATAGCCGCACCCGATACAAACGCAGATGTTCACCTTGAAGTCCTGTCACGGCTTATGACGCTTCTTATGGACGAGGATTTCAGAGCAAGCCTCCTCTCGGCAAGGGATACAGACGAATTTTTAGCTGTAATAGATAAGGCGGAAAAAGAAAAGTATCCCGATGAGCCGACCGCTCCCGCAGAGCCTGAAAGCAACGACAGGATAAAGGTGCTCGCAGTCACCGCCTGTCCGACAGGTATCGCACATACCTATATGGCGGCAGAGGCGCTTGAAAAGGCGGGCAAGAAGCTCGGTATTACGATCAAGGTCGAAACAAACGGCTCAGGCGGAGCAAAGAATATTCTCACCGATAAGGAAATAGCAGAGTGTGACGGTATCATAGTGGCGGCTGACAAATCGGTCGAAATGGCTCGCTTTGACGGAAAGAAGGTACTTGCCACCAAGGTTTCGGACGGTATTAAAATTCCCGAGGAGCTGATCGAAAGAATAGAAAAGGGCGACGCTCCGGTTTATCACCACGAGGGCGGAGCGGCAAGCTCATCATCCTCCGTATCGAACGAAAGCTTCGGCAGAAAGATGTACAAGCACCTGATGAACGGTGTATCAAATATGCTCCCGTTCACGGTCGCAGGTGGTATCTTCATTGCTCTTGCATTCCTTATAGATACGCTGATGGGTGTACAGCCGGGCGATAATTTCGGCTCGGTAACTCCTGTAGCGGCATTCTTCAAGACGATAGGCGGCTACGCTTTCAACTTTATGATCCCTGTACTTGCAGGTTATATCGGTAAGAGCATAGCGGACAGACCCGGCTTCCTTGTAGGTCTTGTAGGCGGTTATCTTGCCACCACAGGCTCGACATTTGCTAAGATAGGCGGAGATGTTCCCTCAGGCTTCCTCGGTGCACTGCTTGCAGGCTTTGTAGGCGGCTTCCTGATGCTCGGACTTGAAAAGCTCTGCGACAAGATGCCGAGAGCCCTTAACGGTATCAAGCCTGTTCTTATCTATCCGCTTGCGGGTCTTGGAATTATAGCGGTCGTAATGTGTGCGGTAAATCCTTTCATGGGAATTATCAACACTGCAATAGCAGACTTCCTTAACCACATGGGTACGGAGAGTAAAATATTCCTCGGTGTTATCCTCGGCGCAATGATGTCGATAGATATGGGCGGACCTTTCAACAAGGCGGCTTATGTATTCGGCACGGCGGCTATCGCAACAGGCGGTTACGATATAATGGCGGCGGTTATGATAGGCGGTATGGTTCCTCCTATTGCAATAGCACTTTCAACGACATTCTTCAAGAGCAGATGGACAGAAGAAGAACGCAAAAACGGTCCTGTAAACTACATCATGGGATTGAGCTTTATAACAGAGGGTGCTATTCCTTATGCGGCGGCAGATCCCCTCAGAGTAATTCCGGCTTGTATGGTCGGCGCAGGTGTTGCAGGCGGTCTTTCAATGGCATTCAACTGCACGCTTATGGCACCCCACGGCGGTATCTTCGTATTCGCCGTTGTAGGCAACTGGCCTATGTATCTTGTATCCCTTGCAGTAGGCTCGGTAGTATCAATGTTACTGCTGGCACTGCTTAAAAAGAAGAAAACAGCAAAAGAACCCGAAACAAAAAACGTTAAGTAATTAAAAAGGAGCGTATCACAATGGTAACAAAGACAGTAACAGTAGTAAACGAACAGGGCCTTCACATGAGACCCGCAGGACAGCTCGCAGCAGAAATGAAGAAATTTCCCGGTTGTACAATAACCATCGCAAGCGGCGACAAGACAGCAAAGGCAACAGCCGTAATGCAGATCATGGCGGCAGGACTTAAGAAGGGCTCGATAGTTGAAATCACCGCAGACGGCGACAACGAGCAGGCGGCACTTGATAAGGCTGTAGAGCTTTTTGAAAGTGGCTTCGGCGAATAAAAAGATAACGTTCAGCTGTACCGCTTTGCGGTGCGGCAGTACGTATCCTATAAAAAGGGGGAGCAGTAATGAAGAAATATTCCGGTAAAGGCGTATACGGTGCGATAGCCATAGGAAAAATATCCGTATTCAGAAAAAGCGATGCGGCGGTAACACGCACACACGTTGAGGATACCGAAAAGGAAAAACAGAGAGTAACAGCGGCAAAGGAGCTTGCCGCAAAACAGCTCACGGAGATCCACGAAAAAGCACTCAGAGAGGTCGGCGAGACTCACGCCCGGATTTTTGAGATACATCTGATGATGCTTGACGATGAGGACTATAACGAGTCGATCGAAAACATAATAGATACCCAGTCGGTAAATGCCGAATATGCGGTAGCTCTGACATCGGACAACTTTGCGGAGATGTTCTCGTCTATGGACGACGCCTATATGCAGGCAAGAGCCGCAGACGTAAGGGATATTTCAAACCGCATTATCGCAAACCTTACAGGTGCAAATGCCGACAATGCGGCGACCGATGAAAGGTCGATCGTCTGCGCGGACGACCTTGCGCCGAGCGAAACCGTTTCGCTCGACAAGGATAAGGTGCTTGCGTTCGTTACCGCTCATGGCTCGTCAAATTCACACACCGCTATTCTCGCAAGAAATATGAATATCCCCGCCGTTATCGGCGTAGGCGACAGCTTTTTGAGTGAAGTCAATGAGGGCGATACCGCCATAGTTGACGGCTTTACAGGTGAGATTATCGTTTCTCCCGATGAGCAGACATTAAAGACGTACACCGAAAAGCAGGAGCGTGACGAAGAGCAGAAAAAGTTGCTCCAGGAGCTTAAGGGCAAGGAGAACGTAACAATTGACGGCACTAAGATAAATGTGTTCGCCAATATCAGCGGCATTGACAATATAGGCGCAGTTCTTCTTAATGACGCAGGCGGTATCGGACTTTTCAGAAGTGAATTTTTATACCTTGAAAATTCCGACTTCCCGACAGAGGAACAGCAGTTCCATGCATATAAGCGCGTACTTGAGAGCATGGCGGGAAAGAAAGTAATAATCAGAACTCTTGATATCGGTGCGGACAAGCAGGTCGATTATTTCGGACTTAAAAAGGAAGACAACCCCGCGCTCGGACTGCGTGCGATCCGTATCTGTCTTACACGCCCCGAGATATTCAGAACACAACTCAGGGCGTTGTTCAGAGCGTCGGTATACGGCAACCTCGGCATAATGTTCCCGATGATAACATCGGTCAGCGAGGTCGAGCGTAGCAAGGCTATCTGCGAGGAAGTAAAAGCCGAGCTTAAGTCCGAGGGTATCGAGTACTCCGACAAGACAGAAATAGGCATAATGATAGAAACTCCCGCGGCGGCGATTATCAGTGACCGCTTAGCGCCTATGGTCGACTTCTTCAGCGTCGGAACAAACGACCTTACGCAGTATACACTTGCGTGTGACAGACAAAATCCCGACGCGGAGGAATTTGTCGATACTCACCACGAGGCTATCCTACGTCTTATCGAAATGAGTGCGCAGAACGCTCACAAGAACGGTGCGTGGATAGGAATATGCGGTGAGCTTGCGGCAGATACCACTCTTACCGAAACATTCCTGCGTATGGGTATAGACGAGCTCTCGGTATCTCCGACATTCGTGCTGAAGGTTCGTGACGCGGTGAGAAAAACGGATCTGTCAAAGTAAATATCCGATAACGACTGAGCTCCCATATACAAATTACAGCAGTGCCGCCTCTCCCTCGCGCGCACTGCTGTAATTTTTAGCTTAAATATAGTAAATGTTAGCAATTTTGCTTGCATTTCTGATTTTAATGCGATTTTTGTTGATATTAGTACTTGACTGACGGATATGCATATGTTATAATAACCCCAGACATAAATCCGCCGATAGCGGATTTTGCCGTGCAAAAAGCACGGCTTGCGGAGCACCGCAAGTCTGAGAACATTTTAACATAAAAACTTTTGCCAAAAGGCAAAAGACGGCGTACCGCCGTGTCGGCTGACGCCGACTTATTTTATGTTATAATTCCAATGTAAAACGATCGTATACACGGCATAAAGGCTGTGTAATATGAGTTTGCCGATCGCTCTTATATCGGCACGGTTTTCCGATTATCCGGGTATAAGCGGAAAACTCACAACACAATAGTAAAATTAAAAGGCAAAGCAGTCGAAAGACTGTGACGCAAAGCCATAGGGCCTGTAAAATGGCAGCCGGTTGCATTAAACGGGGGTATTGCGGCTTTTTGCAATACCTTTTTTTGTGGAAAGGAGCATTTTCGTGAAAAATACAGCGTCTGAAAACAACAAATA
Source organism: Ruminococcaceae bacterium UBA6413 (assembly GCA_002437415.1). Lineage (GTDB taxonomy): Bacteria > Bacillota > Clostridia > Oscillospirales > Ruminococcaceae > Ruminiclostridium_E. The sequence goes on from DJPL01000068.1 coordinate 20,248, forward strand.
CGAGCTTTTATATGCTCCGGAGGACATACTTCTCTCGGTAGGCATAGGCACATGGAGCATTTTCCTGTCTGACGGAAAAGAGCCCGAGATGTATGCAGATGAGCAGATGAAAAGGCTTTTAGCTATCGGAGGAAAAGAGCTCACACCCGCGCAGACCTATAAGGCGTGGCGCGACGGAGTGCAGGGCGAGGATATAGAGATAGTGGATAATTACACCGCCTCTATGATAAGAAACGGCAGGGCGGAGGTTGACTATCACTGGGTGTGCCCCGATGGTAGTGTAATGTTTGTACGTTGCGGCGGCTCGGCGCGTAAGGAAGAGGGAAAAGGGCTTGTACTGCGCGGCTATCATATGGTAGTGCCCGACAGCGTAAAAGAGCAGTATCGTTATCAAAGCGAGATAAAGCGCTCCCTTGACGTTATGACCGCACTCAACAGCGACTATACATCTGTATATTACGTTGACCTGAATAAGAATATATCCGTCCGCTATATAAACAAGCTTACGGATAAGACCACGGAAGAAATCTTCGCAAAGGGTCACAAGCAACACAGTGACGCTATGCGTTATTATATAGAAAATTATATATGCGATGAGGATAAACAGAAGGTAGTCGATGCGTCGGATTTTGCCGTAATGAAGCAAAGGCTGAGCAGTGAGGCTAAATATTCTGTGCGATACAGGACTGAAACCCGCGATAACGGACTTGCGAATTTTGAGATGACGTTTGTTGCCTGCTCCGATCCTTTTGACGATAAGGCGGTAATAGGTATACGCTGTATAGATGATCTTATCAAGGAAGAGGTCGCGCACCGCAAGCAGCTTGAAGCCGCTCTTGAGCAGGCACAGCAGGCAAACAGGGCAAAGAGTGAGTTTTTGTCGCGTATGTCGCATGACCTGCGCACACCGCTCAACGGCATAAAGGGCATGATAGCGATAGCGCAGAACTATGCGGGAGAAAACACAGAGTTGCTGTCCGCTCTTGACAAAGCGGCAAGATCCGAAAAACTGCTTGAAATGCAGGTTGACGATGTGCTTGATATGAGTAGTCTTGAGCTCGGCAATGTTGAGCCTGAGAGAAATTACATTGAGGTAAAAGCGCTTTATGATGTATATACAAGCGTCACAAGACAGCTCGCCGACCCGCTCGGAATAAAGGTTATATCTCACCCTGCCGATATAGAGCACAACAAGGTCTACGGCAGTGAAAAGCACATACGCCGTATGATGTTCAAGATAATACAGAACAGCATAAAGTTCAACAAGCCGGGCGGAACTGTTGAAACGTTTGTCCGCGAACAGCAGACTGACAGCGATCACGCTATGTATATTATCGAGGTAAAGGATACCGGAATAGGTATGAGCCGCGAATTTACCGAGCATCTGTTTGAGCCGTTCGTCAAAGAGCATAACGATGCTGGCACTGAGATAAGAATGGGGCTCGGACTGCCGATAGCGCAGAAGCTCAGTGAGCTTATGGGCGGAAGGATCGAGGTCAGCAGTGAGCTTGGCAAGGGCTCGGTGTTTACGGTGTATATCCCGCTTGAATTCTGCCTTGATGCTTCAGAGCAGAAGGCTGATGTACCCTGCGATTTTCTGAAAGGCAAGAATGTGCTTATCGCAGAGGACAATGAGCTTAACCTTGAAATAGCACAGTATATGCTGGAAAACGAGGGCGCGTTGATCACCTGTGCCAAAAACGGTGAAGAGGCGGTAAGGCTGTTCAGAGAAAAACCGGAGAGATATTTTGATCTTATTCTGATGGATCTTATGATGCCGGGGGTTGACGGCTTTGAGGCGACAGAGCTTATACGCCGTACACAAAGAGCCGATGCGCAAAGCGTTCCTATAATAGCGATGAGTGCAAATGTACTGCCGAGCGATGTTGAACATTGTCTTGCGGCGGGTATGAATGCGCATATTCCGAAGCCGCTTGATATAAAGGTTATCAATCAGACGTTGATGCGGTATTTTATATGATGATTATGGAGTTGGCGATGAAATCGGAGTGGAAAAAACCATTACATTTTTCACCTTTAAAGCCGCTCATAAAATCTGCACAATTTTCTGCCGGAAGCTGTCGAAAATTATCATCAAAAAATGGCATCGGTTAGCAACTTACAACTTATTGACAAATAAAAAGTATAGTGTTATACTTAGTAAAAACAAAAAAGTAACGTCTGTGTAAACAGGCGTAAATGGCTCTGTAAAGAGCAATAATATAAGGAGGTCCAATTATGAACTGGGTAAAATTAGGCATATTCGCAGGCGGTGTAGCTTTTGGCTCTGTAGGACTGAAGCTTCTCGGCAGTAAGGATGCAAAGAAGGTTTACGCACAGGTCACTGCGGCTACTCTTCGCGCTAAGGAATCGGTTATGAAGACCGTTACCAATGTTAAGGAAAATGCAGGCGACATTCTCGCCGATGCAAAGGATATCAATGAAAAGCGTGACGCTAAGGAAGCTGTTATCGAGGACGAATGTGACTGCGGCTGTGAAGCCGTAACAGAAGAAGCATAAGACTGACAGAAAACCGACGGTACGCTTTGTTACTGTCGGTTTTTATTTCGGTTTTTATATGGAGATGACAGGAAATGAAATGTAAAATACTTCACGAATCGAAAGGCAGACTGCGTGTGCATATGTTCTGCGGCAAGATGTCGCTTGACAATGCCGATGTGCTTGAGTACTACCTGCGTGCGGTAAACGGCGTGACCGATGTGGCGGTATACGACCGTACCTGTGATGCGGTCATAGTATTCACCGACAGAAGCGCAGTACTTAAGGCTCTTGCCGCCTTCGCCTTTGAAAAGGCAAGGAAGATGGACTTAGTGCCCGACCACACATCAAGAAAGCTCAACCGCGAGTTTGAGGATAAGCTTGTTATGACGGTAGTGGCACGGTTTATATCAAAGACATTTATCCCCGCACCTATAAGGGCGTTTATCGCTGTTATAAAGTCGTGGAAATACATAAAGCACGGACTGAAAGCGCTTATGAGCGGCAAGCTGTCCGTAGCCGTACTTGATGCGACCGCAGTGACCGTATCGCTTCTGCGCCGTGACTTCAAGACTGCGTCATCAGTAATGTTTATGCTGAATATCGGTGAGATACTTGAAGACTGGACGCATAAGAAGTCTGTAGCGGATCTTGCGGGAGCAATGTCGCTGAACGTTGAAAACGTGTGGGTAAAAACAGGCGATACCGAAACGCTGATATCTATAAAGGATGTACACGAGGGCGACCTGGTGGTAGTGCGTACAGGCAATATGATACCGCTTGACGGCAAGGTCGCAGGCGGCGAGGCTACCGTAAATCAGGCATCTATAACAGGCGAATCGCTCCCTGTAAGAAAGAGCAAGGGCAGTTATGTATATGCGGGTACGGTCGTCGAAGAGGGCGAGTGTGTAGTCTGTGTTGACAAGGCGCTCGGCGGCGGAAGATACGACCGCATAGTAAAGATGATAGAGGAGTCGGAAAAGCTGAAATCTTCTTCCGAGGACAAGGCTTCAAGGCTTGCGGACAGGCTTGTGCCTTATACGCTCGGCGGAACGATCCTTACATATCTTTTAACGCGCAATGTAACAAAGATGCTGGCTGTTCTGATGGTCGACTTCTCGTGTGCGCTTAAGCTCTCAATGCCTATCGCCGTACTTTCTGCAATGCGTGAGTGCAGTAACTATAAGATAAGCGTAAAGGGCGGTAAGTTCCTTGAAGCTGTTGCCGAAGCGGATACTATCGTATTTGACAAGACAGGTACTCTTACCTATGCCGCACCTACTGTTGAAAAGGTAATTCCTTTCGGCGGCAGAGATGCGGACGAAATGCTGAGACTTGCGGCTTGCCTTGAAGAGCATTATCCTCACTCAATGGCGAATGCGGTAGTAGCCGCCGCAAAGGAAAAGGGGCTCAGCCACGAGGAATATCACTCAAGCGTTGAATATGTCGTAGCACACGGCATATCAAGTACAGTGGAAAGCAAGAAGGTCATAATCGGCAGTGCCCACTTTGTATTTGAGGACGAGGGTTGTGTAGTACCGGAGGGTGACGAGGAGCTGTTCAATTCGCTTTCGGGTGAATATTCGCACCTGTATCTTGCAATATCGGGCGTACTTGCCGCGGTGATCTGCATATCCGACCCGCTGAGAGCGGAAGCGGCTGACGCTATAAATGCGCTCCGCGACTGCGGAATAAGCAAGATAGTAATGATGACCGGCGACAACGAGCAGACCGCAAGGGCAGTAGCCGCCAAGGTCGGTGTTGACGAGTTCCACGCAGGCGTTCTCCCCGAGGACAAGGCAAACTTCATAAAGCGTGAGCACGAAAAGGGCAGAAAGGTCATAATGATAGGCGACGGAGTAAATGACTCTCCCGCACTTTCGGAAGCCGATGCGGGTATCGCTATAAATACCGGAGCGGCAATAGCAAAGGAAATAGCCGATATCACAGTATCATCGGAAGACCTTTATATGCTGGTAACTCTCAGAAAAATAAGCTCAGCGCTTATGAAGAGAATACACCGCAACTACCGCTTTATCGTATCGTTCAACCTTATGCTGATACTGCTCGGCGTGGGCGGAATAATACAGCCGACTACATCGGCGCTGTTCCATAACGCTTCTACACTTGCGATAAGCCTTAAGAGTATGACTAATCTGATTGAAGAAAAAGAGCAGAAGTAAAAATCAAATAACAAATGCCCGACTGCTGTAGAAAGCCTGTCGGGCATTTTCTGTATCATATCTGTTTTTGCATATGCAATATCCCTTTCAATTTTTCGTAGGGCGGCGGCTTGCCCCGCTCCGAAATGTCAAAATCTTTTTAAAATTTCAATTTGCTTGTTGCGCCGGATTTACAGTTGTGTTATACTTTTATTGACATCAAAAACCTACTTGAGCGAAAGGAAACAGATATAATATGGGTGCGATACTTGAATATAAATGCCCGTGTTGCGGCGGGCCTTTACAGTTTGACTCCGATGCGCAGAAGATGAAGTGTCCTTACTGCGACAACGAGTTTGACGCGGAAACGCTCAAGGGCAACGATGATATACTTAAAGAAGAAAAGCCGGATATGATGGACTGGTCAAGTCAGCCCGGCAACGAGTGGATGCAAGGCGAGCTTGACGGGCAGAAGGTCTATCTCTGTAATTCCTGCGGCGGTCAGATCATCTGTGACGAAACCACAGGTGCTACCGAATGCCCCTATTGCGGAAGTCCTGTTGTAATGATGGGGCAGTTTGCCGGCGACAAGCGTCCCGATATAATTATACCGTTCAAGCTTGATAAGCAGGCGGCAAAGGAGGGCTTCAAAAAGCACCTTTGTAAGAAACGTCTGCTCCCTAAAGCGTTCAGGACAGACAGCTACATAGATGAAGTCAAGGGTGTGTATGTTCCGTTCTGGCTGTACGACGCACACGCGGACGCACAGGCGTATTTCCACGCGACCAAGGTAAAAATGTGGAGCGACTCAAAGTATGATTACACCAAGACCTCGCACTACAGGCTGTTCCGCAGAGGCTCAATGGATTACGAGAGAGTGCCGGTCGACGGCTCAAGCAAGATGGCGGACGACCTTATGGAGTCGCTTGAACCGTTCACGGCGGACGGGGAAGTGCCGTTTCAGACCGCCTACCTGTCGGGTTATATGGCGGATAAGTACGATGTGGATCCTAACGAGTGCAACGGCAGAGCGAACGAGCGCATAAAAAAGAGCACGCTTGACTGCCTTTCGACAACAACTGTGGGATTTACGACCGTAACTCCCGAGAATTCTTCCGTACAGCTCCAAAACGGCACAGTGAAATACGCCTTATATCCTGTATGGTTGCTTACGGCTAAGTGGAACGGCGAGATATACAACTTTGCAATGAACGGACAGACAGGAAAGTTTGTCGGAAATCTGCCGCTCGATAAGGGCGCATACTGGCGCTGGACAGGGCTAATAGCACTTATAGCGACCGCTATATCGCTTGCCGCATCTGCGGCGGCGCTGTTTTTACGATAAGGGGGCGGACAGATATGATCAAAAAGCTTACAGCCGTACTCACAGCGGCGCTGATAACATTCTGTATGGCGTTCCCCGCATTTGCCGAAGCGAATAAGGATTGGCAGAACGGGGAGATCCCCGAAGAAAGACAGCTCCCGAGGGCAGTGGACTATACCGATACATTCTCGGATACACAGCTGAAAAGTCTTAACAGCAAGCTCGACACGCTGAGCAACAAGTGGAACACCGATATTGTCTGCCTGCTTGATTATGACCTTGGCGGTTATGACACGGCAACGGAATATGCCGATGATTACTATGATTACAACGGCTTTGCCGAGGACGGCATTCTTTTTGCGGTGTTCATCGAAAGCCGCGACTGGGCGATAAGCACCAAGGGTGAAGCCATAGATACGTTTGACAACTACGAGAACGATATAATCGACTATCTTATAGACGACCTTTCGGACGATGAATTTTACAGCGCATTTATAATGTATGCGGACAGATGTGACGACCTGCTCGGCAATTACTACAGCGACAGCAACGATGACAACAGTTATGCGGCGGGTAATGATGACGACGATTATTACGACTACGATGACAATTACAATGACGGTGACGATTTTAATTACGACCCTGCCGGTACGACTGAGTCAGAGCCGGATCGCGAAACTATCCTCATTGCTGTTGCGATAAGCGTTGTTATAGGCATTGCGTCCGGATTTATCGGTACAGGTATAATGAGATCTAAGCTTAAAAGCGTGAGATTTCAGTCCGGGGCGGCTGACTATGTGGTGCCGAACAGTTTTAACCTGCGCGATTCAAAAGATATCTACCTTTACAGCACGGTTACCAAGACCGAGCGCCCGACCGATAACGGTAATCATTCGGGTGGTTCTCACGGCGGCTTCAGCGGCGGTGGCGGCGGGTCGCATATAAGCTCGTCGGGCAGTACGCACGGCGGCGGTTCGGGAAAGTTCTGATAAGGCGAAAACGATAAAAAATGCGGGTATCGGCACTGCCGATACCCGATTTTTATATTTTTCGGTTATTTTCCCACGCAAAAGCGCGAGAATATCCTGTCTATTACCTCTTCACTTGCGGTCTTGCCGCTGAGCTCATACAGACTGCTCAGTGCCGCCTCAAGCTCAAGTCCCGCAACGTCTGCGGTCATACCGCCGTACAGCGCGTTATACGCTCTGTCGACTGCCGCCTGCGCCGATAATGCACACTGTCGCTGGCGCTCGTTTGCAAGAAAGCCCGCCGCCGGGTCGAGCTTGCTTATGCCGCAACGTTGCTTTATCGCCTGTTCAAGCTCACTTGCGCCGTCACCTGTCTTTGCACTGATTATTACCGCTTTGCCGAGCTTATCTTCGATATATGCCGTGTCCGCCCTTGTTTCGAGGTCGGACTTATTTATTATCGGAATAACCGTCTTGCCCGAAAGCAGACCTATAAGCCGCTTGTCATCGTCGGACAGCTCTCTCGAGCCGTCAAATACCGCAAGTATGAGCTGTGCCGTGCCTATGCGGTCTATCATACGCTGTACTCCGATGTTTTCTACAGTATCTTCCGTTTCTCTTATGCCTGCACAGTCGGCAAGCTTAAGTATTATATCGCCGAGCTGTACGGTGTCCTCGACAATATCACGGGTAGTACCCTCGATATCGGTCACTATGCTCTTTTGTACACCTGTCAGCAGGTTCATAAGCGTTGACTTTCCCGCGTTGGGTTTTCCGACTATCGCGGCGGTTATTCCGTCACGCAGTATCGCTCCGCAGTCGTAGGTCGCTATAAGGCTGTCGATGTTTTCTTTTACGGCAGTCACGCTTTTGAGCCAGTCAGCCTTTGCTATTTCGTCCTCGTCCTCGCTCTCGTCGGGATAATCTATCCACACGGCTATCTCCGAGGTTATCGCTATTATCTGCTCGCAAAGTGCCTCTATCCTGCGGTAGAGTGCGCCGTCAGTCTGAGCCCTTGCACAGGATAACAGCTGATCGCTCCCCGCGTTTATAAGGTCTATCACGCCCTCCGCTTCCGTAAGCGACAGCTTGCCGTTTACAAGAGCCTGCTTTGTAAATTCGCCCGCCTGAGCCATTCTTGCCCCTGCCGCCAGTACCGCTTGCAGAACTCTTCTTGTAACGTGTATGCCGCCGTGACAGGTTATTTCGGCTGTGTTTTCGCCGGTGTAGCTGTGCGGTGTGTGGAATACTAAAAGTATGCCGTCGTCAAGCTTTGCGCCGTCCGCCATGATATCACCGTATGCGGCGGTATAGCCGTCCATCTTTTCTATATCGTGCGCGGGGTATTTCGGCATGAATACCTTTGCCGCGACCTTCAGCGCGTCCGCTCCCGATATTCTTATCATCGAAACGCCGCCGCTTGCCATAGGCGTTGATATTGCCGCTATGCAGTCTGCCATTATATCTTAATCCTTCTTGCCGAATAATTTAGCGAAAAAGCCTTTCTTTGCGGGCTTTTCGTCTGCTGTTTCTTCCGTGCTGTCTTCCTGCGCGTCATCGCCGTTATCGTAATAGCTATCTTCTTCCTCCTCGGAAAGCGCGGTTTCGATAAAGCTCTTTTTGAGCAGTTCCTCGCCGCTTTCGTTGAGCGTATATGTCCACAGCTCGGTCGGAGTGTTTATAACAAAATCGTCTATGTTGTCAAGAGTGAGCAGTGTCTGAAGACGCTCGCCCATAGTTTCTATTACTTGTTCTTCCATACCCGAGAAAAATTCCTCGCAGGTTATGTTGAACTCGTCGGCGGGGTTCTTTCCGCCTATTCTTGTAAGGTGTATGCCGTCACGCAGATATGACGTATAATCCAGATAGTCGCTCCAGTATTCGTTTATGACCTGCAATATCACGCGCTTCTGGAGAGCGTTTACGTTATCCTCGCCGAACTTCTGCACGGCGGTGTTATAATCATCGGAAAATTCGCTCTGCCAGATATCGACCTCAGACTCGCCTGTCAGAAAAGCTCTTCTTCTGCCGAAAACCGCGTCACGGTGCTTTTCGCCGATCATAGTGAATTTGAGCAGGCGCTTGCGCAGTTCGAGCGTGTCACCCTGCGCTATACGCTGGATACGGTCGACCTCGCGCAGTACGATCTTATCATCTATGGGTTTTCCTGTTTCGGCGGTGGGGTAGTGCTTTTTAGGTATAAGCTTCTTTATCTCGTACTTTGTCATGATCTCGTCTTCAAGTGAGATGATGAAACGGCTCTCGCCTATGTCACCCTGTCTGCCGCTTCTGCCGCGCAGCTGCATATCGCCGCGTTCGCTCTCGCTCATAAAAGTGCCGAGTATCAGCAGTCCGCCTGCCGCTACTGCTTCGTCCTTCTGCGATTCGTCCGCGCCGCCGAGCTTTATGTCAACACCTCTGCCCGACATATTCGCAGAGATAGTGACAGCGCCGGGTCTGCCCGCTTCTTTTATTATTTCGGCTTCAAGCTCATCGTTCTTTGCGTTGAGTACGTTTGCGGTGATGCCCTCAGCCGCAAGGCGGTCGTTTAATTCTTCGCTCAGCTCTATGCTTGATGTTCCGACAAGCACGGGCTGATTTTTTGCGTGGGCGGTTTTTATGCACTCTATAATAGCGTTGTCCTTAGCTTCCTTTGTCAGATAAACTTCATAAGGGTGGTCAACGCGCCTGCACGGGGTATGAGTGGGTATGACCGTCACCTTAAGGTCGTATAACTGCCAGAACTCGTCCTCGGAGCTTTTCGCCGTGCCTGTCATACCGCTGAGAAGAGGGTAGCGGCGCAGATAGAACTGCATAGGCACAACGCCCATAATAACGCCTCTGCTTGTGCAGGTAATGCCCTCCTTAAGCTCGACCGCAGGCTGTAACGAACCGGGATAACGGCGGTTTTCTGCCGCCCTTCCGGTGAACTCATCTATAATTCTTATATTGCCGTCCTTGACGATATAGTCAACGTCCTTTTTGAGTAAAAAGCAAGCCTTAAGGCAGTCTGTAATGCGGATCAGAAGCTCGTTGTTTTCCTCGTCATAAAGTCCCGAGCCGTCCGTTATAAGCTCCTCGCACTTGTCCTCGCCCTTTTCGGTAAGGTAGATAGTGCCGAGTTCTTCGTTTATCTCATACATACTGCTGTCGAAGTCTTTTACGAACTCGTAGACCTCGGGCAGCTTTTCATCGGGCTTTACGGCGGTTTCGCCCGCTATAACGAGCGGCACTCTCGCCTCGTCTATCATCATACTGTCAGCTTCATCGGCTATGCAGAAGTCGAAATCCGTCTGCACGCAGTCCTCGGGCGTATTCGCAACGAAGTCACGCAGGAAGTCAAAGCCCGCTTCTCTTGCCGTAATATATACTATCTGCTTTTTGTACAGCTCTTTTTTGTCTGCGATATCGGTCGAGTGCAGGATACAAGCCGAGCTTATACCGAGCGCGTCATATATCGGCTTCATCCATTCGCTGTCACGCTTTGCGAGATACTCATTAAAGGTGAGTATTCTGACATTATGACCGCATTTAGCCATATAGCTTGCGGCTATTGCGGCGCAAAGCGTCTTGCCCTCGCCTGTTTTCATCTCGGTTATTCTGCCCTTGGTGAGCTCATATGCGGCGGTAAGCTGTTCGTCATAGGGGATAAGTCCGAGGTGCTCCTTGCTTGCGATGGCGCAGGCGGCGAATATCTCGTTTATATCTGTGCTGTCTTTAAGCTCGTCTGCGGTGCTTACTTCTGCGAGTGAGCGGATCTTGTCGATCGATATATTTATTTCAGCCATTTTTGCTGTCCTTTCAGAATAGATATGTATAAACAGTGCCGTGAAAACGGCATTTTAAAGCCGTCTATACCGTTTATTTTACCACAGTGAGATGAAAAAAGCAATTATTTTTAAAAAGCACTTGAAAAATACGGATAAATGTGCGACAATATTAGTTATACAGCGGCGTACTGCCGCAAAAACAGATAAAGGAATGACTTACTTTGAATAATGCAAAATACGCTGTAATACTTGCCGCAGGTGACGGCAAAAGAATGAAGTCCGATAAGCCGAAGGTACTTGCTGAGGTGCTGTTTCAGCCAATGCTCGGTTGGGTGCTTGATGCAGTAAAGCAGGCAGGCATTGACAACACCGCAGTAATTGTCGGCGCTCACAAGGAGCAGGTAACGGCTTATCTTGAAACACAGGGTGAATACCCCACATTCGAGCAGAAAGAAAGGCTCGGCACAGGTCACGCGGTAATTCAGGCAAAGCCCTTTATAGAAAAGGCAAAGGCAGAGAATGCGGATATACTGGTAGCGTGCGGTGACGCACCGTTTATTGACGCAGATACAATAACAGGCTCTTACGAATACCATAAAAACAGCGGTAACGATGTCACGGTAGTATCTGCAATTGTCGATGACCCTACAGGCTACGGCAGAATAATAAAGGAAAATGATACCTTCAAGGCTATCGTTGAGCAGAAGGACTGCGACAGTGAGCAGGCAAAGGTAAGAGAGATAAACTCGGGCATCTACTGGTTCAAGGCAGAAAAGCTGTGCGGACTTTTAGATAAGCTCGGCAACAACAATGCCGCAGGAGAATATTATCTTACGGATACTGTTGCGGTTGCGGATAAGAAAGGCGTATACACAGCAGACAGCGCGGACGTTGTACTCGGCGCTAACAGCTGCAGTCAGCTTGCCGCTTTGAATGAAGTTGCAAGAAAGAGAAAGCTTGCCGCTCTTATGGACGACGGTGTTGACATTCCGCTGTCTGACGGAATTATAATCGGCAAGGACGTTAAGATCGGACACGACACAACAGTACTTCCGAACACGATAATCAAGGGAAACACCGTTATCGGCAACGGCTGTGAGATAGGACCCAACAGCTATATTTCAAACTGTGTTATAGAGGACAACGTTATCCTGAACAATGTGCAGGCACACGAAAGCAAGGTCGACAGCGGTGCAAAAGCAGGACCTTTTGTACATCTGCGCCCGAATACTCATCTTCACAGCGGCGTAAAGATAGGCGACTTTGTAGAGGTGAAAAACTCCGAGGTCGGCATAAACACCTGCATAGCACACCTGACATATATCGGCGACAGCGATGTCGGCAAGGGTGTGAACTTCGGTTGTGGCTGTGTAACGGCAAACTATGACGGTATAAAGAAGTACCGTACAACAATAGGCGACAACGCATTCATCGGCTGTAACACCAATATGATAGCGCCTGTTACTATCGGCGATAATGCGACAACTGCGGCAGGCTCAACCATAACAAAGGACGTTCCCGCAGACTCGCTTGCGGTAGAGCGCGGTCAGACAAGAATAATCGAAAACTGGGAAAAGAACAAGAAGCGTATCAGAAAAGCATAAGGAGGAAAAGCAGTGGACGTTTTTCTTTCGGTGCTGTCGGTCGCGGGGCTTATCATCGGTGCAATACTGCTGATAATGATAATATCCCTTCTACTGTCGGCGATACTCTATGAGAGCGTTTTCGGAAAGCGATTTGAGATATACGACTCGGCGCATCTGCCCGACCTTAAGGATTACAAGGGGCTTATAAGCGATCCTGTTACATTCCCGTCAAAGCGCGGCTATAAGTACACCGGGTTTTATTATCACGATGAGAGCTACGACAGCTTCAGAGGACTTATAGTGTTCTCGCACGGCATATTTGACGGACAGCTTAATTTCCTGCCCGAGATCGCTTATTTTGCAAGGCGTGGATATAAGATATTCGCCTTTGACAACAGCGGAAGTCATTTAAGCGGCGGGAAATCACTGCGCGGACTTCCTCAGTCGGCGGAGGATCTTGACGCGGCGCTTGCATACGTCACAAAGACAAACACACTGCCGCTGTACCTTTTTGGTCACAGCTGGGGCGGCTATGCGGTATCGGCTGTGCACTGCTATCATCTTTACGATATCAGGGCGGTGTTTGTACAGAGCGGCTTCAACAGCACAAGCGAAATGGTACTTGAAGAGGGCTCTGCAATGATGGGCAGGTGGATATATATCCTGAAAGCCTACATAAAGCTGTACGAGCGGATAAAGTACGGCAAGGCGGCGGGCTACACCGCGCATAAGGGCATAGCAAGGGCGAGTGCAAACGGAACAAAATTTCTTATACTGCACAGCACGGACGACAAGACGATAAGCCTTAAGAACAGCGTGCTTGCAAACGTAGACAAGAACGAGAATATAACGCTTGTGACGGAAAAGCACAAGGGGCACAATTCGCTTGACAGCGACAGAGCGATAAAGCACAAGGCACAGCTTGATGCACTGTTTGAAGCAACTTTCCCGAAAAATCTGCGTACAACGAAGAACAAAAGAGAGTTGTTCAAAGAAAACGTCAACAAGGATATCTACTATGAGCTTGACGGAAAGCTGATGAAGCTTATCGCAGATTTTTATGAAACGGCTGAGAGCGGAGAAGAGCTCGGCAAGGCGAACTTGCACGGAAAGAAACAAAATCGTAAGTAACGCTTTGTATTATAAATACGAATGTCAGGAGATAAGAAATGAATATTTTTAAAAAAGTGCTGACGGTTATAGCCGCGGCTGCTGTTATAGCTTCGCTTTCGGCTGTTGCCGTATCGGCTGACAGCTATGAGCCCGAAGCATCGGACGTGGTGACCGGAGAGGCTCAGGGAATTGCCACATATGCGACAAATACACAGCAGGAGCAGGCAGAGCAGATAATCGCCGACTATATCGCAAAGAATATACCGGACGGTATTGCGGATGTTTCCAAAATGGACAAGGTTGCGGCATATGTCGCCTCGTTCACTTACGACAAGAGCAATTCCGATCCGTATCTTATGGTGCTCAACGGTTCGGGCAATCCTTACGCCAGCGCAAAACTTGCCGTTTATATGCTGAAACAGGTCGGACTGACCGCCAGAACAAGATATGCATACAGAGAAAATGAAGATATACCGATGAAAGAAGCCGCATCGATGCTGACCACTGCGGTAAGATTAAACGACGGTAGGGTTTATCTGCTTTATATAGGCGGTGATGTGCTCGGTGAAAAAACATTCATCTCGCAAAAGGTAAATTCACGCTTCCTTTATAAGCAGGTGTCAAGCAATAAATACGCCGTTTATTCGTATATACAGTTTGACGATGAGGTAAACGACTACAGCAACGCTACACAGACCGTTATGAATATTCCCGGATATATCGACGGTCACAAGATAGAGGTAATAGCAAGAGATTTCACCAGAGGCTGTATCGGCATTTCAAAGGTAACTATCCCCAATACCGTTACCGAGATCCAGCGCGGCGCTTTCGTATATACGAAACGCATACAGAGCATTACTATTCCGAGCTCGGTAAGCACTATCGCCGCCGATGTTTTTTCGGGAAACAACTGCCTTAAGTTCACCGTTGACAGCAACAATAAGTATTTCAAGGCTATAAACGGCGACCTTTACTCTAAGGACGGCAAAACGCTTATTTCAGCTACAGGCTCGTCAATGACAAAGATCCCGAGCTACGTTGAAGTTATCGGTGACAATGCATTCTGCGGAAACGACCACATAGTTGATATCACGATCCCTGCAACCGTAAAGAAGATAAATGATGCCGCTTTTGCTTCATGCGATAATTTACGCAATGTAACGATTGAGGGTAACGGTCTTACCACTGTCGAGTCCGGGGCTTTCCAGTCTACAAAGCTGATCTCACTCAATATTCCCGCCTCCGTGACCTCTTTCAGTTACGACGCTTTCAACTGGTCGGAAATCATACTTGTGCTCTGCCCCGAGGGAGAGATTTCACAGAAGCTTACAGGCAGTGATGAAATTCAGCACCTGCTTGTATATACACCCGGCACATCGATCGGAAGATCATTTACCAAAAAGCCCACCTGTGAAAGTGACGGTCAACTGGTAGTTTCATCTTCATCGGGTTCACCGAAAACTTATACTGTTCCAAAGTCAAGTCTGTATCACAATTATGCGGTTGACGCAACATTTTCAGAAACCTGTGTAAAGGACGGCAGTATCAGATACCGTTGCACGACCTGCAATTCCTACACCGTTGAGTACACCACTTACGCCAAAGGTCACAGCTATTCATCGGAATGGACTACCGACAAAGCACCTACCTGTATCAAGGAAGGTGTAAAATCGCATCACTGCGTCCGCTGTACGGCAAAGACTGATGAAACTGCTATAGCTAAATCAGCCCATACATATAAGCAGACAGCAGTAGCGGCAACTGTTGATTCAAAGGGCTACACACTCAATAGGTGTACATACTGCGGATACAGCTATAAAAGCAACTATACTCCTGTCCGCCCGATGCCGTCAAAAGTGACCGGTCTTGTATACGGTGCGCGCGGCTCGGATTATGTATCTCTCAAGTGGAATGCAGACAGCAATGCGACAGGATATATTCTCGAATATCTCAGCGGCAATAAATTCGTAAAGCTGGTCGACAAGGCTAGCGGCTCGGCTGTATCGTTCAAGGCAACAGGGCTCACTCCCGGAACGCTGTACAAGTTCAGAATAAGATCCTATTCTTCAAAATCGGACGGAACAAGAGCTTACGGCGCTTACAGTGATGTTCTTCGTGTAAGAACATTGCCTTCGGTAATGAGCGGTCTTTCGCTCGGCGCAAGAACCGATACCTCCGTAACTGTCAAGTGGAACAAAAATGAATACGCTAACGGTGCGGTAATTGAAATGTGGAAGAACGGCAAATGGGTCGCCATAGCCACAAAAACGACAAATTCCGCAGTATCGCATAAGATAACCGGACTTAATCCGTCAACCTCATACAAGCTCAGAGTAATAGCTTATACAAACGATGAAGGCGGCAGGATATACAGTGTAAGCAATCCGTCGATCACTGTCGAAACAGCACCCACGGCTGTATCAAACTTCCGCAGTACATTAAGCGCAAAGACGGCTATCCGCTTTAACTGGGACGAAAACACAACGGCAGACGGCTATATGTTTGAAATGATAAAAGACGGTAAATGGGTTTTGAGTGCAAAAATCGAAGGCAGTTCAACCAAAAACTATTCACAGCTTAAGCTGGCTTCGAATGCGGCTTATAATTTCAGGATAAGAGCTTATAAAATAATAAACGGCAAAACGGTTTACGGCGCATATTCTTACACTGCGGCAAAAACGGCAAAATGAGAATATCAGAGATATCCGAGGGGCTGTCACACAATTCCTCAGACTGTCAAAAGACCTTTAAAAAATTTTGAAATGGGGTCGCAGGGGCGAAGCCCCCGACAGGGACTAGGGGCGGTAGCCCCAGCAAAATACCCCCGGCACGGATGCCGGGCGTGTATGCCCAAAGGCTCTGCACGATGCAGAGCCAACCAAGCATACACAGCCTTTCACCGTGGGAAAGGGGTTTGGGGATAGGGATAGAGAATTTGCTCCATTCCTTATTCATATAAAAAATAAATTTTTTAAAAACAGAGGGGTTGTGTCGCAACCCTTCTGTTTTTTGCCGTTACAGGAGGTTACCTCCATTTTTAACTTAACTAATATCTGTAATTTTTATTAGTTTCATGAAAACAGTTTCATAAACTGATTAAATTTAAAGTTAATAAAAGTTTTTCTTGTTTTTTAGCCTGCGTTCTGTCGCGAATTTATGAAAATATTACAATGAATTATGCTATATGCACACAATTCGCTTGTTTGTATTGTGAAATTCACAGAAAAAATCGACTGTGTTAAGTAAATTTAGTTAAAGTTGTTGACTTTAATTAACACAGCGTGCTATTATGAAGCAAAGTTTAACAAAACCATGAGGCTATGGAATAATAGCAGGAGGAGTAAAATTATGACAGGTTTCAAGAAAAGGCTGGCAGGCTCGGCGCTTGCCGCGGCAATGACGCTTTCCGCCTTACCGGTATCTGTGTTTTTCATAAGCACAAAGGCAGAAGCGCAGAATGTTCCGAGCGGCTTTGCGTATGCGCAGGGAACAAGGTTTATGCTTGACGGAAGTCCGTTCTACTATGCGGGAACGAACTGTTACTACCTGACATTCAAATCACAGGAGGCGGTAGATAATGTATTCAAGGATGCCGAAGCGATGGGGCTTAAGGTTATCAGAATATGGGGCAACCTTGATGTAGGGGTAAAGACCGGTACTACAGACAGCGAAGGAAAGCCGGTGTTTACGAATAATAATGACGGCTCGGGAGAAAAGGACGGAGTATATTTTCAGTATTTTGACAAGGACCTCGGCAAGCCTGTAATAAATCACGGAGAGGACGGCTTGCAAAAGCTTGATTACGCCTTATATCAGGCGGAAAAGCACGGCATAAAGCTGCTCATTACATTTACTAACTACTGGGACGCATTCGGCGGTATGGGGCAGTATGTTAAATGGGCACAGGAGCTTGGCATAACAGGGCTTGAAAAAGAGGATTTTTATACCAATGAAACGCTGAAGGGCTGGTATAAGGATTATATAAACGAACTGCTCAATCACACAAATGTTTACACAGGCAATAAGCTGAAAGACGAACCTTCCGTATTCGCGTGGGAGCTTTCCAACGAGCCGCGATGCAAGACCGACGCACAGTGCAAGGATAATATTCTTTATAACTGGGCAAAGGAAATGAGCGAATATGTAAAGAGCATCGACCCCAACCATATGGTGTCGCTCGGCGACGAGGGCTTTTATAATAAGCCTTACGGATATTACGACGAATACACTACCTCAAATTACGCATTTTACGGTGCGGAGGGCGTAGATTTTGAAAAGCTTATGACTATTGACACGCTCGATTTCGGTACGCCGCACCTGTACCTTGACCAGTGGGGAATGAAGCATACAGGCACAGGGCAGGACGATCTGCTCTGGTTCAAGATACACGGCGAAACCTGTGCAGAGCTCGGCAAGCCTGTTATACTCGAAGAGTTCGGTCTTACGGATAAAACTATCCGTGACAGCGAGTATGAACAGTGGTTCGATGTTCTTGAAGGCAACGTTTATGATACCGTTGAATATGCAGGTACAAACTACTGGATGATAGCGTCATATGTGGACGGTGCGCTTTATCCCGACTATGACCAGTATACGGTTTACGGACTGGAGGGCGCGGCTACCGAAAGCACAAGACAGCTCATTATGAAGCACGCCGCAAATATGACGGCTAAAAACAACGTCAATACCATTGTAAACGATAAGCTGAGCTTTGACAGATCGGATAACAATAACGTTACTGTCAGTGCAAATATGAAGGAAGGTTCTATCAGCGGTGTTTCTCTTGACGGAAAGGCACTGACAAACGGCACGGATTTTACAATAGAAGGAAATACTGTTACGATAAGCGCGGCTTATCTCAAAACGCTTGAGCTCAAAAACCATATATTCACGCTTGAATGTACGGCGGGAAGCAGTCCTAAGTTCAGCATAAACGTTACCGACATTACAATTCCCGCTCCCACACTTGACAAATACATAGCTTCTGTCGACAAGAACTCACGTCATTACAAGCAGTTGAATATTGGCTATGACAAGAAGACAAGTGAGTTCCGCGGAATAACGGTAAACGGCAAATACCTCACGGCAGGTACAGACTACACTGATAGCGGTGCTTCCGTTACATTCTCGGATAAGTATATAAAATCTCTCGGTGAGGGTACTGTTACATTTGTGTTTGATTTTTATGAGGGTTCAGACTGTGAGTTTCAGCTTACCGTGACCGATACATCGGCACTGGAGGATATAGATACTTTTGAAAGCTACGCAGACGACGCTCAGCTGAACAACGCCTACACGGCAAATATAAGCGGCAATAACGTTTCTGTTTCTCTTATCGAAAACGCAGGCGGCAAAGCGATGAGCTTTGAATACAATGTCGGTTCGCCTAACGGATATTGCGGCGTAAATCATACTCTTTCGCTCCGTAACGTTTCAGCATATAAAGGTGTATGCTTCACGCTGACGGGCGATAACAGCGGCAACAGCTTTACGCTCCAGTTCAGGGATAAGAACGATAAGTATTTTGAAAAACAGATAACGGTGGATTTCGCAGGCGAAAAAACCTTTGAAGTTCCTTTTGAAGAATTTATCGCACCGAGCTGGCAGTCAGACTCCGGCACGCTTGACACCTCGGGAATAGTTCAGGTCGCATTCTATGCGGGCGGCGGCGGAAATACCGACACAGGTACATATATCATTGACGATGTTTACTTCTGCAACGATGAACAGGAGGACGAGGGTGCGCATCTTGTTGACAAGACAGGCGTATATGACGCTTCCGCTCCCGCATCTGTGCTCACAAAGCTTGTTTTAAACGGTCAGGGTATATCAAAAATCATCTGCGCAGATAAAGAGCTTGACAGCAGTATTGATTATTCGTGGAACGGCAGTCAGGTAACACTGAACACCGCCTTTATGTCAACTCTCACAAACGGCGAGCACGAAATCACTTACTGCTTCAGCGACGGAACAAGCGATGTATTTATACTTACGGTCAAAAACTCATCCGTAACAGAAGAGCATACCTGTAAATACGTTTCTAAAACGGTAAAACCGACAACAAGCTCGGAGGGCTATACGCTTCATACTTGTTCGATATGCAAAAAGTCATACAAGGATAATTTCGTTCCCAAGCTCAAAACGGATATAGATGCTGTGACAGGTTTTGTTTTCGGCTCGCGTGATAGCGAAAGCATATCTCTCAGATGGGACAGACAGGACAATGTCAGCGGCTATATTCTTGAATATCTGAGCGGCAATAAATTTGAAAAGATAGCCGATAAAGGCAGCGTGAGCTCCGTATCTCATAAAGTTACGGGATTACAGTCGGGCAAATTGTACAAATTCAGGGTAAGAGCTTATGTAAGCAGTGACGGAAAGCGTATCTACGGAGGATACAGCCCTGTTCTTTGCGTAAGGACCTTACCTAAGGCAATGACCGGCGTTTCGGTAAAGGCAACAGCAGATAACTCAATCACGGTTGCATGGAACGACAACACAACAGCTAACGGTGCTTGTGTTGAAATATACAGCAACGGACAGTGGAAAACCGCGGCGTTTAAATCTTCTTCCGCCGCAACCTATACTGTCACCGGACTTAAGCAGGCTACTTCGTATAAGATCCGGGTACGCGCTTACATAAATGACGAAAGCGGCAAAATTTACAGCGTATACAACACAACATTGACAACGACAACCGCTTTATCTGCCGTAGAAAATTTCCGCACGGTTATAAGCACAAGAACAGCCTTACGCTTTAATTGGAACAGACATACAGCGGCTGACGGATATGTTGTTGAAATGGCAAACGGCGAAGACTGGATCGCCGTAGATACTCTTAACGGCAATAGATCGATAGCCGTTGCAAAAACGGGACTTACGTCGGATACCGCATACACATTCAGAATAAGGGTATTTAAGACGATAAACGGTCAGACCGTTTACAGCGATTACTCTTATCTGAACGCAAGAACAGCAAAATAAATATAACAAAAATATGCCCACAGCCTGCGCTGTGGGCATTGTTTTGCAATTTTATCTGAACAGCGTACATTCTCCGCTTTTCCTGTAATACGCTATGCGTTCTTCAATTACCTCGCGGGTGGTGTTGTAATACTCCGCAAGACAATCTATGCAGAAAAACTCATCCGCGTTGCGCGTGACAAGCTTTCTGTAGATCGCTATATCATCGCCACCGAGCGGCGCACCGCACTTTTTGCACGTCTTGTAGTTTGACATTAAAGCTTTACGACCTTTGCCGTATATACTGCGCAGTCGTGAGGCTGTATTGTTGTGACATATCTCTCGGAGAATTTGCCGATATCCTCGTGCGACCAGCAATCGTGCATTTCAAGACCTCTGCCTGCCGCAGTGCTGAGCCCTATATCCCAGAGCTGTAAAGACATCTCTGCGGGTACATCGCTGAAGTTGTACATACCGATGGCATAGTCGCCGTTAGCGAGGGGCTTTACGAGTGAGAACACGTTTTCGGGGTTGTTCCACTGGCTTATGCGGTAAGGCCCTCTGCACTCGATATCCTGGTTTACCGCGATAACTTCCTTATTAGTCAGTATCTCCTTTGTCTTGTCGGTCATATGACGGATATCACAGCCTATCATAAGCGGTGAGTTCATCATTGCCCACAGTGAGAAGTGCGTCTTGTACTCTGTGTCGGTACAGCCGCCGAGGCCCTTGCCTTCCTTGTTGCCGAACTGGTCGTCGCTCTCGCCGTTTATATACTGGTTGTTTGAACCGCCGTGCATACCGACAACAAGCATATCTATATCGTTGTGGCAGAAGCAGCCGCCGTAGCACTCGTTACCCATCTGTGACAGAGCAAGACGCTTGATCGATTCCCAGTTATCCTGGATATCGCCTGTCGAACGGAAAAGATGAGCGCCGCTCTCTCTTATCCACTTGTAGATGTCATCGTTGCCCCAGTTGCACGCTGAGAACATAATCGGTCTGCCGCAGTTTCTCAGAGCGGTCGACATACGCTTGTAGAGTATCTCGCCGGGGATATGTACGGGCTTGTAGCAGTAGTCGTACTTCAGGTAGTCAACGCCCCACTCTGCGAACGTTTCTGCGTCCTGGAACTCGTGCTCAAAGCTTCCGGGGTGACCTGCACAGGTGTGAGTACCTGCACATGAGTAGATACCGAACTTCAGACCCTTTGAGTGTACATAGTCTGCAACGGGTTTGATACCGTTCGGGAACTTCCAGTGATCGGGAACAAGCTCGCCCTTTTCGTTTCTCTGCTTTTCGCTCCAGCAGTCGTCAATTACAACATACTCATAACCTGCGTCCTTAAGACCGTTTTCGATGAATGCGTCAGCCGCCTGCTTGATAAGCTCTTCGTTTATCTCCCAGGTAAATGTGTTCCAGCTGTTCCAGCCCATAGGGGGTGTCATTCCGAGTAACTTTTCCATTTTGTTTGTTTTTCCTTTCAGATATTATTCTTCAAAACTGTCTTCTTCGTTTCTTGTATTCCAGAGCTCAACAAGGCGTTCCATCTCTTCTTCTGTGAGTGAAATGCCCTTGCCCATTCTGCTGTGGTCGGGTGCCCATGAACGGATATCGTACTTAGGCTCTCTGTCGTTCCAGCTTACCATGTTAAGCTCAATGTTGTACTTACCTTCGCTGATAACGCCGAGTTCCTGTGTTATCTCATACTTGAATTCTGCCATGTCCTTAGTTCCTTTCTTATATACGGAGTTTTTAATTTTTATATTAAAGAGGATTATGCCTCTTCTCAGTTTGTAGAAAACGTCCGTTTTTAAAAAATAGAGCAAATTTTCTAACCCTAACCCCAAACCCCTTCCCCTCGGGAAGGGCTGTGTATGCTTGGTTGGCTTTGCGTCCTGCAAAGCCTTGTGGCATACACGCCCGGCATCCGTGCCGGGGCTATATTGCTGGGGCTATCGCCCCTAGTCCCTATTGGGGGCTACGCCCCTCAACCCCATTTTTTAATAACGATAGATGTTTTTGATAGACTGAAAAGAGGTTATGCCTCTTCTCCTGCCTTTTTATTCTTTTCGGGCTTCTGCTTTTTCTGCTTGGGAAGCCTTGTGTCGTCTGCGACCTCGATCGCGTCAAATATACAGCGGTATCGCGGCGGTATCAGCTTGTTGATATGCCTTTTGCCGAAGAACCACATTTTAAACTTCGCCGTATCAAGCACCTTGTCGAGGTATGTATTTATATGATTTCGGCTCGTTATGCCG
Organism: Ruminococcaceae bacterium UBA6413; assembly: GCA_002437415.1. Classification (GTDB taxonomy): domain Bacteria; phylum Bacillota; class Clostridia; order Oscillospirales; family Ruminococcaceae; genus Ruminiclostridium_E. The sequence goes on from DJPL01000068.1 coordinate 42,894, forward strand.
ATATCGATAAATTCTATCATTCTTGCGGGCGGCTCATAGCTGATTATAAAATCCGCCGTGTTGTCGTGCTCTGCAAGATTAGCCAGTCCCTCGGCAAGCTCTTCATCGGTAGGAAGTTCTTTTATCCAGTTCTTCTCATCATCAGGTTCAAGATAGCTGTTGTTCTCTTCGCTCTGACCGCCGCCGAAAGCAAATACGGTTTTTTCGGCTATCGTATAATACTGACCTCTCATAAGCTGTCGCAGATTGCCTGATATAAGCCTTGTCCTACCGCCGCACCACTGTTCAACGGGATATTCGTTCAGCAGGTCGAAATTTTCATGTACACCCTCTACAAAAAGAATATTGTATTTCTTTTTGCCGAGCTTTTTAAGCATGCTCTTTTCTTTTTTACTGCCGTCCCATATACAGCCGAAATCGCCCGTTATTATCAGCGCGTCGCCTCGTCTGAGCTTTTTCAGCACGGGCGACTTAAAGCGTGAGATATCGCCGTGCAGGTCGCCTGTAACGCATATCATAAGCTATGTCCTTCTTCCGTTCTCTAATGTCTTTATCGATTAATGTATACTCCAGTCGATCGGTTCTATGCCGTTTTGCTGTAAAAAAGCATTCACCTTTGAGAAATGACGACAACCGAAAAATCCGTTATACGCAGACAGCGGGCTTGGGTGCGCCGCCGTGAATACCGCGTGCTTCGGGTTTGTAATAAGCGGCATTTTCGACTTTGCGTTGCCCCCCCACAGTATAAATGCTGTAGGCACGTCACGCTCGTTTAAAAGCTCGATTATCCTGTCGGTGAGTATCTCCCAGCCCTTGCCCCTGTGACTTCCTGCCATGCCCTCACGGACAGTAAGCGAGGTGTTCAGCATGAGAACTCCCTGTCGTGCCCAGTCGGTAAGTTCGCCCACCGACATATCAAAATCTATGCCAAGGTCGTTATGTATCTCGGTAAAGATATTTTTAAGCGATGGCGGCGGCATTACTCCGCGCTTTACCGAAAAGCAGAGTCCGTGCGCCTGTCCCGCACCGTGATACGGGTCCTGACCTAAAAGCACTGCCTTTACCTTTGAGTACGGTGTATATTTCAGCGCATTGAAAATGCAGTCCGCAGGCGGATAAACTCTATAGTTGTTATATTCGCTGACAAGAAATTTCCTCAGCTTTTTGTAATATTCGCTTTGGAACTGATCCGCAAGCAGTTCGTCCCACTCGTTGCCGATGTTAACCATTTTTCATCTCCGTCAGATCTCGTGCGTTCTCGCATAGTCGAACAAAAATTGCTGAGCTATGCCTTCGTTACCTTTTATACATTCCGGCAGTCCGTCCGGATATAATTTCTGCTCGATACGCTTTATCCATACATCTCTCGGAAAAGCGTCAGTCTTGTGATAGCCGAAAAGCAGTACACAGTCCGCTACCTTGTTTCCGACACCCTTTATCTTTTTCAGTTCTTCTCTTGCGGTATCGGTATCCATAGCGTTTATGCCGTCAAGTGAAACCTCGCCGCTGTTAAGCTTTTCTACCGCGTCAACTATATATTTCGCTCTGAAGCCCGCTCTCAGCGGCGCTAAGTCCTCGGTGGTAACACCGACAAGCTTTTCAAGTGTCGGGAAAACATATCCGTGCTCCGTCTTTTCCCCGAAGCTCTCGCACAGCCTGTCTATTATTCCAGTGATACGCTTTATATTGTTGTTCTGCGAGATTATAAAGCTGATGAGCGTTTCAAAAGGCTCTTGCCTGAGTACCCGTATACCGGGGTTTTCCTCACAGGCAAGCTTCATATGCTCGTCTTGCGAGAACTGCTTTATCAGCGCATCATAGTCCGTATCAAGGTCAAAGTATGACTGCCAGTAAGAAATATCGCTTTTTTCTATCCCGTGTATGGTGTAAGTGCCGTCACCGTTGTCGGATATATCCGCATATCTTCCGCCCGCTATGCCGCAAAACCTGCCGCCGAGCTCTCTCCAACGGAAAGCCTGACCGCAGAAAAGCGTGCGCCTTATATCAAATCCTTTGCAAGTAAAGGTGTAGTCCATATGATCATCTGCCGTTATCTGTTTTATGTACGGAAAAATTTTTCGATTTACTCTTGATTATTTCCGTTATATATAATACAATATTAACAAGGAAATTACAAGACCGACATGAAAAATTTTTTCTTGTCATTACGGTTCTGTCCCATAATACGACACGGCAAGATCAAGTCACGGCGGAGCTTTCCGCAGATATAATATTTTTTGAAAGGAACTGAAAACAGTGAGAGAGAGCATACTTACAATACCGGTAAACGAAGTGTTTGAGCCCTGCGAGGGCTGTCCTATCTGCCGTATGAGAGATACGGTCGAGAAGCATATTTGCGAATACATAATGGGCGCCGCCATGATGGAGCCCGATGTAAGACAGGATACCAACAGGCTCGGCTTCTGCTTTACGCATTATCAGCAGCTGATGATGCAGAACAACCGCTTATCGCTCGGACTTATGCTCAACAGTCACCTTGAAGTGCTCAGAGGCAACATTTTCGAGAAAAAAGGTTTATTTGCACCCAAAGACGCAAAAGCTAAAAAGGCGGGCGCGGTAGGCGATACCTGCTTTGTCTGCTCAAAGGTACAGTGGGGCGTTGACCATATGCTTGAAACGGTATTCACAATGTTTGCCAAGGACGGCAAGTTCAAAAACCTGTTCAAGTCGCAGGAGTGCTTCTGCATGCCGCATTATCACTATCTTGTACAGCTCAGCGAAACAAAGATGGCAAAGAACGACAGAGCCGAATTTGTAAAGGTTATGGATACCATAATGCAGGAATACATAACCAAACTCAACTGCGATGTAAACGACTTCTGCAACAGCTTTGACTACCGCAACGCGGGCAAGCTCCACAGCGAAGAGATGGAGCACGTCCGCACGTCTATCGAAAGGAGCGTTTCGTTCCTTACAGGCAGAAAGCCGACATCAAAGTAATGCAATCGGCGTTAATGCGCCGTAATATTTAATTGCGCATCACAGTTCATCCGTATAACCCGAAAAACCTCAAAAACCGCTTGAATTTTTTGAAAGTAAGTTGTATAATGAAGTATAAACCACTTTTACGGAGGTGTCCATGAGTAAGAAAAACACAGCGGCTACCATTGCTACGATAATCGTTGCCGTGCTTGCAATAGCAACGACTTTATTCCTGCTGTACCAGACCTCACAGCAGCAGATACAGGATAATCAGTATAATTATATCCCCTCGGACGAAGTAAACGAAGAGATGAATATGAACGCGGTAACTCTTATCAAGAACAACTGCGAGGTGTTCAGAATTTATCTCCAGTACGGACTGCCTCATCAGGCAGAGCCGTACAACAATGTTCCCGAGGACGGATATTACACGGTAAAGAGCGACAGCTACAAGACAATGTCCGATATCGAAAAGCTTGTCAATTCAACATTTGTTGAAAAAGAGGCAAACCGTATCCTCACAAACGTAAACGGTGATAACATTGCTGTTTATGCGGAAGAAACAGACGAGGACGGTAACAAGGGTATCGGTCTTGATATGAATATGGTTGACGAGAACGGAAGATTTAAGGCTCTTGACTACGGCTATACATGGTCAAACGCCAAGTTCACACTTCGCCCCAAGTCAAATACCGAATGCGACATAATCGTTGAGCTCAACCCCGCAGAGGTGGCATCTTCAGTCGATGCTGACACAAGCAATACCGCTTCCGGCGATGGCGCGTCCGACATAAAGACAGTCACAGCCAATATGCTCAAGGTGAATGGTGAGTGGCGGCTTCAGAAGCTGGCATACTGATAAATGAACAACAAAAAGGAAAATCCTCTCAAGGTCTATGCTGTCGTAAGTCAGATAGGCTTTTTGGTTATCACTCCGCTTCTGATATTCATCTGGGGCGGCAGTGTACTTGTGGACAAGCTTTCCCTTCCGTCATGGGTGATGATACTGCTTGTATTTGCGGGAATAATCACTATGATATCGGGAGTGGGAACTTATCTTAAGAACCTTATAAAAATGTACGGCGGAAAGGACGATAAGAAAACCTACAAATATCTTTCCGACCGCCGCGACAATGACTATTACGACGATAACCGCCGTGACAGGAAGCTTTGAATATGAAAAAGAAAATTACCGAAACAACATCGTTCAAGGAATTTATGGCGCTGTTGCCGTATTATATCGGTGGGCTTGTATTGCTCGGGATCGTGAGCGTTATCCTGATGATATCGGGTGTCGGCGACTACACACTGCTTACGGGTGCGGCAGTCGGCACGGTGGTATCGGCACTGAATTTCGTGTTTATGGCGATGAGTGCGGAAAAAGCAGTCACAATGACCGAAAAATCTGCAAAGCTTGCCATGAACGGCAGTTACGGTGCAAGATATATCGGCACATTCGTAATTCTCGGTGCACTGATGTTTTTTAAGATCATAAACCCGGTGACAGCGATACTTCCGCTGTTCGTGCCGAAAATCGGCTATACCGTTACCGCTTTCAAGGAAAAAAGCGATTTCTGACAGCAAAATTTACGACCCCGACTTAACATTAAATTTATATAAAAATATAAAATATTCATTATGGGAACAGTCCCATCAAAATAAGGGAGGAGCATTAGAAAATGACAGACCTTATAAAACCTATGGCGGAATTCTCCGTCGAAGGACCGCTTAAATCGATAAGCTTCGATATAGGCAGCTACAATGTGGTAATAAGCGAGAGTATCGTTGTGCAGTGGATAGTTATGCTTGTCCTCGGCATCGTATTCTTCATACTCGGCAGAAACCTCAAGGTGAGATCGACCTCACGCAGACAGATGGCGGCTGAGTACCTTGTAAACTTCTTCAACAATATGGTGCGCGACACCATGGGCGAGAAGTACAGAAAATATACCCCCTATATAGGCGGACTGTTCTGCTTCTCTATTCTTTCGAGCCTTATGGGTCTGTTCGGTTTCAGATGTCCGACATCAGATCTTTCCGTAATCGCCGCATGGGGCATTACGACATTCGTTCTGACACTCAGAAACAAGCTGAAAACAGGCGGAATAAAGGGCTATTTAAAGGGCTTTATCGAGCCTATGCCTTTTATGCTCCCGTTCAATATAATCGGTGATATAGCAAACCCCGTTTCACAGACACTGCGTCACTTTGCAAATATCCTCGCAGGCTCTGTAATCGGCGGACTTATCTACTTTGCTTTAGGACAGGTTGCAAACGGACTTGCGTCTATCGGTATCCCCGCTATATGCTCGCTGTACTTTGACTTGTTCTCGGCATTCATTCAGGCTTACATCTTCTGCACATTGACAATGGCATACGTTTCAATGGCAGAATGCGGAGATGACTAAAAGGTTTACCCCCACAGGAAACTGTGGTGTAATAAAAACAATGATCTACCACCCGGTAGAATAAAAATGACGGAGGACTTTGATATGGAAAACTTATCACAGGCTATCGTACTGGGCTCATCTGCAATAGGTGCAGGTCTTGCTATGATCGCAGGTCTTGGCCCCGGTATCGGTGAAGGCTTCTGCGGCGGTAAGGCTGTTGAGGCGATCGGCAGACAGCCCGAGGCTTCGGGCGCAATCACGAGAACAATGATCATCGGTGACGCTCTTGCGGAAACCACAGGTCTTTACTCACTCGTTATCGCTCTGCTGCTTATGTTCGCAAATCCATTTATCGGTCAGCTTTAAGTTCTGGCAGACTACAACACGAAAGGATTGAAGTGAAATGACGGATATGCTGAGAATAGCCGAGGAAGCGGCTGCACAGGCAACTGAACAGGCTAAGTTTTCTCTGGTCAGCATAGATCTTAACACTATAGTCTTCACTCTGATCAACACGCTTATTATCGTTCTGCTTTATTTCTTCTTCTTACACAAGCCCGTCTGCAAGATACTTGACGAGCGTGCAAAGACAGTAAATAAGGATATGGACGACGCACAGAAGGCAAAGGAAGAGGCTGCCGCAGTAAAGGCAGACTACGAACAGCGCCTTGAAACATCAAAGGAAGAGGCAGCCCGCATTGTGGCAGACGCTACAAAGAAGGCTCAGGCGCGCGAGGAGGAGATCATCTCCGCCGCAAACGAAGAAGCCGCTTCTATGAAACAGCGTGCGGAAGAATCTATCGAGCGTGAGAAGAAGCGTGCGGTAAACGAGATAAAGGAAGAGATTTCCGATATGGTAGTTATGGCGGCTTCAAAGGTTGCCGAAAAGGAGATAAACGCGCAGGACAACGAGAAGATAATCGATTCTGTTCTGTCGCAGATCGGAAAGGAGAACTGAAATGGCTGCTGTTGACAAGACATACGGCGACGCATTGTTCTCTCTTATAACCGAAGAGGATGAAAAGGCACTGCCCGACATTCTCGGACAGCTAAAGGGCATTTCGGAGGTCTTTGCCGCCGAGCCCGAGTTTATAAAGCTGCTTCGTACTCCTACTATCCCGATAGAGGAAAAGACAGGGCTTATAAAAGAAGTTTTTGACGGAAAGGTGCACAGGTTCGTACTTAACTTTTTGTGCATACTTACTGAAAATGACAGACTGCCCGACTTTGAGCGGATACTGGCATACTTCACTGAGCTGTATAACGAAAAGCTCGGTATAGCAGACGTTACGGTAACGTCCGCAATGCCGCTTTCCGATACGGCCGCTGAAAAGATCAGAGCAAAAATGGCTGAGATCACGGGTAAGACCGTTAATATGACGCTTAAGACCGATGACAGGCTCATCGGCGGCGTTGTTATCAGCTACGGCAATACGACTATCGACGGAAGCGTCAGGGCAAGACTTGAACAGCTGAAGGCGGATATTGCCGGAACCATCGCATAAACGGCGCAAAAGTCGGACAAGCGATGAAAAAATACGAAAGGAAGAACCTCCAATGGATTTACGCCCGGATGAAATAACAGGCATAATTAAATCCCGGATCAAGGACTACGGCTCAAAGATCCGTCTTGAAGACACCGGTACTGTTGTAACGGTCGGCGACGGTATCGTTCGTATACACGGACTTGAAAAGTGTATGATGAATGAGCTGCTGGAATTTGAGAACGGCGTTCACTGCATGGCGCTCAACTTAGAGCAGGACTTTGTCGGTGCAGTTATGCTGGGCTCAGATGCCGAGATCAAAGAGGGCGATACGGTAAAGCGCACAGGTTCAGTCGTATCTGTACCCGTCGGTGAAGAACTGCTCGGACGAGTAGTAAACGCACTGGGTCAGCCGATTGACGGCAAGGGCGCTATACTCGCAAAGGAAACACGCCCGATCGAAAAGATCGCTCCAGGTATCATTACGAGAAAATCTGTTAATGTTCCGCTTCAGACAGGTATCAAGGCTATCGACTCTATGATACCGATAGGCAGAGGTCAGCGTGAGCTGATCATCGGCGACAGACAGACAGGTAAGACTGCCATTGCGATCGATACGATAATAAATCAGAAAAAGACAGACGTAATTTGTATATACGTTGCTATAGGTCAGAAGGCTTCTACAGTCGCTAACGTTGTAGAACAGCTCACAGCCGCAGGCGCTATGGACTACACAATAGTAGTATCCGCTACTGCAAGTGAGCTTGCACCCTTACAGTACATCGCACCCTACTCAGGCTGCACCATGGGTGAATATTTCATGGAAAACGGTAAGGACGCACTTATAATCTACGATGACCTGTCTAAGCACGCCGTGGCTTACAGAGCACTTTCTCTGCTCCTCAAGCGTCCGCCCGGACGTGAGGCTTACCCCGGCGACGTATTCTATCTGCATTCAAGACTGCTCGAAAGAGCCGCTAACTTAAACGAGAACTACGGCGGCGGTTCGCTCACCGCACTGCCTATCATCGAAACACAGGCAGGCGACGTTTCAGCCTATATCCCGACCAACGTTATTTCGATCACCGACGGTCAGATATTCCTTGAAACAGAGCTGTTCCACTCAGGCGTAAGACCTGCCGTTAACCCCGGTATCTCGGTATCCCGTGTCGGCGGTAACGCGCAGATAAAGGCTATGAAGAAAGTATCCGGTACTCTTAAGCTCGAATATTCGCAGTTCAGAGAGTTACAGAGCTTCTCACAGTTCGGTTCGGATCTTGATAAGGATACAAAGGAACGTCTTGCAAAGGGCGAGCGTATCGTTGAGATATTAAAGCAGGGGCAGAACGCTCCCGTAGCTGTTGAAAACCAGGTTATAATCATCTATGCCGTTATCAACAACTACCTCAAGGATATTCCGCTTGAAAAGGTCGGCGACTTTGAGCGCGACCTGTACAGGTATATGGAAGAAACGCACCCTGAGATCACAGCAAGCATAAGAGAAGAAAAGGTACTCACTCCCGAAAACGAAGAGAAGCTGAAAGCCGCTCTTAAGGATTTCTCGGAGAAGTACGTTTAAGACTAAGATATAAGACATAAGCGAAAGGAAGAATAGTTATGAAAAAGGCATCACTTGTACTGAGCATAGTTGCTTTGAGCATATCCGCACTTACCCTTGCGCTCACGGTTTTAGAGCTGTTCTATAAAAAGACGACTTATATCGACAGTGACAATATCCGATAAAGGAGGCTTTGCATGGCTTCGGGAAATATGAAGGACATCAAGCGCAGAGTAAAAAGCGTTGAGTCCACTATGCAGATAACGAAGGCTATGGAGCTTGTCGCCTCTTCCAAGCTGAGAAAGGCTAAGCTCCGCGCCGAGGACGCACGTCCGTTCTTTGATGCACAGTATTCCCTTATGTGCCGCATAGCAGGCGAAACGGAGAACCTGAGCACCGTATATACAAGACACAGAGAGGTAAAGAACCGCCTGTTCATTGTAATTGCGGGTGACAGAGGTCTTGCGGGCGGTTACAACTCCAATATACTGAAGCTTGTACAGCAGTCCCACGGCGATGAATATTCGCCGAAGATAATTGCTATAGGCAAGAAGGCTGCGGAGTTCTTTACAAAGCACGAATACGACGTAGTGGCGCAGTTCCCCGGCATTGCGGAGCATATCAAAACGGCAGATGCTGCCGATATAGCGCAGATAGCAACGGATCTTTTCACAAAGGGAGAGGTCGATGAGATAGAGCTGTTCTTCACACAGTTCGTATCCCCTCTTGTACAGACTCCTACCCGTATGCCCGTACTCCCCATAGATGCTCCCACAGGCGGAGCAGTACCCGAGAACAAGGCGGGTACGACCTATGACCCAAGCCCCGAGGCAGTTTTCAACCGCGTGATACCAAAGCTTATAACGAGCCTTATCATGTGCGCGGTAAACGAAAGCTACGCTTCTGAGCTCGGCGCTCGAAGAACGGCTATGGAAAACGCAACGGACAACGCAGAAGAGATGATTGCAAACCTGTCGCTCATGTACAACCGTGCAAGACAGGAAAAGATAACGAACGAGCTCAATGAGATCGTATCGGGTGCTAATGCGCTGAATTAATAAGAAAGGACAGGACTGATCTATGCCACAGAATATCGGCACGGTTGTGCAGATCATCGGTGCGGTACTTGATATAAAGTTCCCCCCGGAGCATCTGCCTAACCTGCTTAACGCCATAGAGATAGAACACGAGGGCAAGAAGCTGACTGTTGAAGTAGCACAGCATATCGGTGACGATACGGTGCGCTGTATAGCAATGGGAAGCACGGACGGACTTGTAAGAGGCATTCCGGCAGTCGATACGGGCGCATCTATCAAGGTTCCCGTAGGCAGACAAACCCTCGGCAGAATATTCAACCTGCTCGGCGAGGCTGTTGATAACAAGCCCCAGCCCGAAACGGAAGAAAAATGGGAGATCCACCGTCCCGCTCCGACATTTGAGGAGCAGGAGGGTTCAACACAGGTACTTGAAACGGGTATCAAGGTCGTAGACCTTATCGCACCTTACCTCAAGGGCGGTAAGATAGGTCTGTTCGGCGGTGCGGGTGTCGGTAAGACCGTACTTATTATGGAGCTTATCAACAACATCGCTAAACAGCACGGCGGTCTTTCGGTATTCACAGGTGTCGGTGAGCGTACCCGTGAGGGTAACGACCTTTACAATGAAATGACCGAGTCCGGCGTTATCGAGAAAACAACGCTTGTTTACGGTCAGATGAACGAGCCGCCGGGGGCAAGAATGAGAGTAGCCCTCTCAGGTCTTACAATGGCTGAATACTTCCGTGATAAGGAAGGTCAGGACGTACTGCTCTTCATCGATAATATATTCAGATTTACACAGGCAGGCTCTGAGGTTTCGGCACTTCTCGGACGTATGCCCTCAGCCGTTGGTTATCAGCCTACACTGGCAACCGAAATGGGCGCTTTACAGGAGCGTATCACTTCTACCAAGAAGGGCTCGATCACATCGGTACAGGCAGTTTACGTTCCTGCGGACGACCTTACTGACCCCGCACCTGCTACAACATTCGCACACCTTGACGCAACAACGGTACTTTCGAGAAACATCTCATCAATGGGTATTTTCCCCGCTGTTGACCCCCTTGACAGTACATCAAGAATACTCACTCCCGAAATAGTCGGCGAGGAGCATTATCAGGTAGCAAGACAGGTACAGTCGATACTCCAGCGTTATAACGAGCTCCAGGATATCATCGCTATCCTCGGTATGGACGAGCTTGACGACAACGACAAGCTTACAGTATCAAGAGCAAGAAAGATACAGCGTTTCTTATCTCAGCCGTTCTCGGTTGCAGAACAGTTCACAGGTATGAAGGGTAAGTATGTTCCGCTCAAGGAAACGATAAGAGGCTTCAAGGAGATCATCGAGGGCAAACACGACGATCTTCCCGAGTCTGCATTCCTGTTCGTAGGCACTATCGACGAGGCTGTTGAAAAGGCTAAGAATGAGAAGGCATAATAACAAGGGTTATTTCAGCCCGATAACAATAACCGCGCTTTTATTGGCACTGCTTATAGCAGGACTTCCGTTTATAGCAAGCGGACCTGTAAAGGACGATGATATACTGACCCCTCCGACTACCCCGGAAACGACGATTCAGGAATCATCGGTCATCGTAACCACCAAAAAGCGCACAGATGCATCTCCCGCACCGTCGGCTACAGTAAAGCCCGGAAACGACATTCCGAGCGCTATTGTAAGCGGCGAAACAATATCCGACGTGCAGGAAAAGGCAAAAACGCTTGAAAGCGTTGCACTTTCGCTGTACAGCGAAAACGGCGACAGCCTTACCGCAGATATGGTAAGAGAAAAAGCCGCCGTGCCCGCCGATGATCATTTTATCGTTACAATAAGCGTTAAAAACGGCAACGTAAGTAAGATATCGTATTTTACCGAGGACTATTCCGTTTCTTACGCAAACGGCAGTTATTCCGCACTTGCGAATATCGCCGATGAAGATTTTGAAGATATGGTATTGTTCTTATAACTCCCGCGGAAAGGAAAGATGATATGACAGAATTCAAACTGAAGATCCTTACCCCGGAGGGAGTAGTATATGACGGTATGGCTGAAAGCGTTATCGTCCGTACTACCGTCGGTGACAAGGGCATACTTGCAAAGCACGAGCCATATGTTGCGGCGCTGACAATAGGACAGGCGAAGATACGCATTGACGGAGCTGTACGCATAGGCGCAGTTTCTTCGGGTATAGTCGAGGTCACAAAGGATCAGACATCGATACTCGCTCAGTCGTTTGAATGGGCGGACGAGATAGATGTCGAGCGTGCCGAAAAAGCAAAGGCTGTTGCAGAAGAGCGTATGGAGCAGTACAAGGACGATCAGCGTGCACTTGATATTGCCGAGTATAAGCTCAAGAGAGCAATAAACAGAATAAATACAGCCAATATAAAGCTGTAATACGCATAACAAAACCCCCTGTCTGCTGAGTAGCAGACAGGGGGTTTTTTGCTTTTACCATATATCAGCCTTTTATAAGCCCCACAAGCCCCATAACAAACACAAGTATTACAAGCACAGGCAGGATATATGTCATATAACCCTTCATAAACTTCTTTACCTTAAGACCCTTGCCGGTATTCGCTTCATTGACGAAGCTGTCCCAGCCCCAGCCCTTTTTCGTAACACAGAACAGTATGAATACCAGTGAGCCGAGCGGAAGAATAAAGTTGCTGACAAGCGTATCTTCAAGGTCGAGTATCGTGCTTCCCGCACCCAGCGGCTGAAAGCCGCTCAGTAAGTTAAAGCCAAGACAGCAGGGCACTGACAGCACAAACAGCATTATGCCGTTTATGAGGCACGCTTTCTTTCTGCTCCAGCCGAAGAGATCCATCGTGTTCGCTATTATGCATTCAAACACGGCGAGTACCGTTGAAAGCGCCGCAAACGACATAAATACGAAGAAAAGACTGCCCCACAGTCTGCCGAGCGGCAGATTGTTGAATATATTGGGCAGTGTTATAAATAACAGCTTAGGACCGCTTGTGACATCAACGCCGTATGCCGAGCAAGCGGGGAAGATTATCAGTCCCGACGCTATTGCAACGAACGTATCGAGCAATGCAACGTTTACCGACTCCCCGAGCAGTGAGCGATCCTTGCCGATGTAACTGCCGAATATAGCCATACACCCCATACCGATGCTCAGCGTGAAGAACGCCTGATTCATCGCACTTACAAGTATATTGGTTATACCGACCTTTTCTATAGCGCTGAAGTCGGGCAGAAGATAGAACGCAAGCCCCTCCGCACCGCCGGGAAGCGTAAAGCTGTTTATCGCAAGAACCACCATAATGGCAAGCAGTGCTATCATCATTATCTTAGTGACCTTTTCAAGTCCGTTCTGAACGCCGATAAAGCACACAAGTACGCCTATAACAACGACAATTGCCATATACCCTATAAGTGAAACAGGATCGCCGAGCACATCAACGTTGAAGTGCTTGTCCACAGCCGCCGTATCCATTCCTACAAGCTCACCCGAGGCGGTGGATACAAAGAATTTAAGCATCCAGCCCGCAACAGTCGTATAGAACATCATAAGCAGATAACTGCCGATGAGGGAAACCTTGCCGTGCAGGTGCCACTTACTGCCCTTAGGCTCAAGCTGTTCGTACATTTTTGCGGGGCTTTTCTGAGCCGCCCTGCCTATGGAAAACTCCATTGTCAGTACAGGTATGCCGAGTATCAACAGGAAAAACAGATATATAAGAACGAAAAGTCCGCCGCCGCTTTGACCGACTATATAAGGAAACTTCCATACGTTTCCTATACCTATCGCACAGCCTGCACTGAGCAGTATAAAGCCAAGACGGCTGCCGAGTTTATCTCTCCCCATAGTTCCTCCGTGTTGTTGAATTTTTTGTTATCATACATTTACACATTGGTTTTAAGTACCTCTCTGTAGTCCCACAGATATTTGATACCCGAAACCGCCGTAAGTATGCAGGATATGTACATAAGAATGTCGCTTACCGGCTGTACGGGGAAAGAATCTGTCGTAATAGCTCCGAAAACGACAAGTATATGCATAATAATGATAACGCATATCGCCACCATTGTTGCAGCAGTCTTAAGCTTTCCCCATATGCTTGCCGCGATCACGAGCTTCTTTTCACTGCCGGCGGCTATAAGACGTATACCCGATACGACAAATTCACGACTTACTATTATTGCAGTGACCCATGCGCTTGCCCAGCCGAGCTCAACAAAGCAGATAAGCGCTGTTACAACAAGAAGCTTATCCGCAAGCGGATCTAAAAACTTGCCGAAGTTCGTTACCATATTATATTTTCTGGCTATTTTGCCGTCTGCCGTGTCGGTTATGCTGGCAACGGTAAATATTATCGCCGCCCACAGATAACTGTACGGCACAATATCGCCTGCGAGCATAAAGAATGCAAAGAACGGCACAAGTATTACTCGAAGCATAGTGAGCTTATTAGCTAGGTTCATACCGGGTATCCTTTCAGCGTTATACCTGCTCGCCGAGCAGATTGTTTTCAAGCACGTCTGTAATTTTTACGTTTATAAAGTCGCCGATCACAGGGCGCTTTTCTTTTGTCGATGTGAAGTATATCATGCCGTCTATCTCAGGCGCAAAGTGCATACTTCTGCCGAAATACATATCCGAGTAACGGTCGAAGCCCTCACAGACAACTTCATATGTGTTGCCGACCATACCCGCGTAATATTCGCCCATGCGGATCTCCTGTTCGCCTGTTATTATGTCGGCTCTGCGCTGTCTTTCACCCTCGTCTACCTGATCGGGCATTTCTGCGGCAGGAGTATCCTCCTCGGCAGAATACGCAAAGCAGCCAAGACGCTCAAACCTTATGTCGTTTACAAATTCGGCAAGCTCGCTGAACTGTTCTTCTGTTTCACCGGGGAAGCCTGTGATAAGCGTTGTTCTCAGCACTACACCGGGAATTTCACGGCGGAGCTTTGCAAACAGCTCACGCAGGCTCTGCTCGTCGCCGCCGCGGTACATATTGCGGAGAATTTCCTTGTTGCAGTGCTGTATCGGAATATCGATATAGTTCAGTATCTTATCTTCTGTCTTTATTGTTTCGATAAGCTCGTCCGTCATTCTTTCGGGGTAGCAATAAAGCAGTCTTATCCACTTTATGCCGTCTATCTTACAAAGCTGCTTCAGTAAGTCGGGCAGAGCGTATTTCTTGTAAAGGTCAATGCCGTATGCGGTAACGTCCTGCGCCACAATAACGAGCTCCTTTACGCCGTTTGCCGCAAAGGTCTTTGCTTCTTCTATTATGTTCTCTATATTTCTTGAGCGCATCTTACCTCTTATAAGCGGTATAGCACAGTAAGAACACTTGTTGGAACAGCCGTCCGCTATTCTTAAGTATGCGTAGTGGGGGAGAGTAGACTGGAGCTTGTCGCCCTCCATATTGTGACACAGCTTGTCGCCGAATGATATTACACGTCTGTCGAGCATAACGGAGTTTATGACTTCAACTATATCATCATTCTTTGCGATACCGATAACCGCGTCTATCTCGGGGAACTCCTCGTCCATCTGCTTCTGATAACGCTCCGCAAGACAGCCTGTGACGATTATCTTCTTGTTGATGCCGTCATTCTTGCGGCTGATAGCCTCCATTATCTCTTCAATAGCTTCTTCCTTTGCACTCTGGATAAAGCCGCAGGTGTTGATTATTACAACATCTGCAAGTCCCGCCTCGCTTACTATCTTAAAGCCGGCTTTAGCTATCTTTGCAAGCATAAGCTCTGCGTCGCACTGGTTCTTCGGACATCCGAGAGATACCATACCGACCTTTATTGTTTCTGCCATTATTTTTCCTTACCTTTCCGTATACCGTATGTATTATATTTTCACGATTTACTCATCGTAATCCTCTCCGTCATAATCTCCGTCTTTCACGCGGGATAACGCAAGCTTTATATCGTCATATGCAAAGCCTCTGCGTGCGAGCGCCGCAGTCACACGCTGTACACTCCTGTAGTCTGAAAAATCCAGCTTGCTTGCGTATTTTTTGTCTACAAGATGTATAATTTCGTCTATAAAATCCTCAGCGTCATATTCTTCTTCCTGCTGTGAAATAAGGCTGTCGGGCAAGCCCTTTCTCCGCAGCTCAAAGCGGATCTTGGACTTACCCCAACCTTTGTTTATATATGCCTTGTAAAGCTTTTCCGTGTACTTCTCCTCGTTTATGAGGTCGTGCTCACACATCAGCTCAACTACCATCTCGCACAGATCGGGAGGGTAGTTTTTTATCAGCTTGTCATAAAGCTCTTTTTTCGAGTGGTCGCGCTGAGCGAGTATATAAAGTGCCCTGCGCTTGGCTCTTATTCTCTCGTCATCGGTATATGACATCAGTCAAGATCCTCGGGTGAAAATTCCTCAAAGTCGCTGTCTGCCTCAACAACAACGCTCTTCTTTGCCGCGGCTCTTTTCTTCGGAGCAGGAGCGGGAGCGTCTGCCTTTGCGGCTTCTTCGCCGATTTCCTTAAGCTCGTTTTCTGCGGCGGCTTCCGATGTATCAGCCTTGTCGTTGTCGTCCTCACTTGCCGACATATCGAGCTTTGACATATTCTCTTTTATTTTTCCCTCGATCTCAAGGCGCAGATCCTCGTTTTCCTTAAGGAACTTCTTTGACTTTTCCTTGCCCTGTCCGAGTCTTTCTCCGTTATAGCTGTACCATGCGCCGCTCTTCTTGATAAAGCCGAGCTCTTCGCCCATGGTGATTATTTCACCGAGCCTTGAAATACCCTCGCCGAATATCATATCGAACTGCGCTTCCTTAAAAGGCGGTGCGACCTTGTTCTTTACGACCTTGCACTTAGTAGTATAACCTATTATCTCGCCATCGTCAACTATCTTCTCACCCTTGCGGACTTCTATACGCACGCTGGCATAGAATTTAAGCGCACGACCGCCGGGAGTTGTTTCGGGGTTGCCGTACATTACGCCTATCTTTTCACGAACCTGGTTTATAAAGATAGCCACCGTGTTTGACTTTGAAATAACGCTTGTCAGCTTTCTCATAGCCGCCGACATAAGTCTTGCCTGAACACCCACAAAGCTGTCGCCGATCTCGCCGTCTATCTCAGCCTTTGTTACCATAGCGGCAACAGAGTCGAGTACAACAATGTCGATCGCTCCCGAACGTGCAAGCGTTTCCATAATTTCAAGTGCCTGCTCACCTGTGTCGGGCTGTGAAACGATAAGGTGGTCGATGTCAACGCCGAGCGACTTTGCATATACAGGGTCGAGAGCGTGCTCAACGTCTATGAATGCCGCCATACCGCCGAGCTTCTGTGTTTCGGCAATTGCGTGGAGCGTAACGGTAGTCTTACCGCCCGACTCAGGTCCGTATATCTCGATTATACGTCCCTTGGGCAGACCGCCTATACCGAGCGCATAGTCAAGACCTATCGAGCCTGTCGGTACGCTTTCAACATCAAGCTTTTTATTACCTTCGCCGCCGAGGAACATAACAGAACCCTGACCGTAGTTCTTGATTATCTGCTCCATAGCGGTATCAAGAGCCTTTTTCTTCTCCTCCGGAGTGGTGGGGTGATTTACGGTAGGTGTCGCTTTTTTGTTATTTGCCTTTGCCATAATAATTTTACCTGTCCTTTCAATATATCGGTTTTATACTGTGATCATATTCTATCATAATTGCTGTACCATAAAATGTACAGATTTTATTTTCTGTCGCTTAACAGCGCTGACAATTCTGTCGTGACCGCTGTAATCCTTGATAATACGCGGAGTAAGTCCCGCTTTTTCAAATATTCCGCTCACAGCCTGTCCCTGTTCCTCGCCGATCTCTACCGCAAACAGCCCTCCGACAGCAAGCTTTTTTATCCAAAGAGGTACTATCCTGCGGTAAAAGTCCAGACCGTCCTCGCCGCCGAACAGCGCAAGCTCCGGCTCAAACCTTACTTCGTTTTGCAGTGTTTTCATATCCGCAGAGCTTATATACGGCGGATTTGAAAGCACGGCAGACAACGAATTATCTGTAAACCTGCCAAGTATTCCTTCATCAAATATATCGCCGTTTATCGCCGTGACAAGTCTTTCCGCCTTGTTTTCCGCTATGTTTTTAAGAAAATAGCCGTATGCCTTGTCCGATATCTCTATCCCCACGGCTTCGACATTAGCTTCAAGTGCCGTTGTAACAGCTATACAACCGCTCCCCGAGCACAGGTCAACTGCCTTGCCGCCTGTCTTTTTAAGGTGCTGTGCCGCAATATCGCACAGTAGCTCTGTTTCGGGGCGGGGGATAAGCACGCCCTCACCGACAAAATATTTTCTGCCGTAAAAATCCCAACTGCCGAGGATATACTGTAGCGGCTTGCCTGTTTTGCGGATATCCGCCATTTTGACGCACTTTGAAAACTCTGCTTCGGAAATTTCCTCAAACGGCATTTTCCCGCCGCCGATCTCATTTACTATCTGCTTTGCCTCAAAGTCCGCCTCATCGGTAGTGCTTTCAAGCATATCGCTTATAAGCTTTACCGCCTGCCTTATTACCACTTTGCGTCCTCCGGGTTTTCGGGGAGAACAGGCTTCATAGAAGCTATCGCAACCTCTATCATCTCATCGGCGGGCTCTTTTGTCGTAAGACGCTGGATAGCAAGTCCGGGAGCCGAAACTATCTTTGTAAATACGTTGTCATATCTTCCTGCGATACGGATAAGCTCATAGGATATGCCTACTACTATCGGCAGGAATATTATCTTACAGCATACTCTCAGCATATCGCCTATAAACTTTGATACGCCGAACGCCTCAATAAACATTTCGCTGTTTATGGGGAGCAGGGTATACACAAGTATGCTTATCGCAAGCGTCAGGAATATAAAGCTTGTGCCGCATCTGGGGTGGAAGCGCTTGTACTTTCTGACGTTCTCTACCGTCAGCTCTTCGCCGTGCTCATAGCAGAATATTGTCTTGTGCTCCGCACCGTGATACTGATACAGCCTTTTCATAGTCTTCATAATAGAAGTCAGCCACAGGTATCCGACAAACAGCGCTATCTTTATGACACCCTCTGTCAGTGAGCGGAAAGCGGATATATCCGTATCCCCGAACAGCGTCTGTATACCTGTAAAGATAAGCGTAGGCAGTATCACAAACAGCGCGACCGCAAGACCAACGCCGAGTATACCCGATATTATCGCGACAGCCGTTGTAAGAGCGCCGCTGTCTTCTTTTTTCTTATCTTCCTTTTTATCCTCAGGCTTTTCATCGTCTGCGGCATCGGTCGGCTTATTTTGCTCTGCGTCCTTCTTTTTCTTTTCCTTTTCGTCCTCTTCCTCGTCAAACATTCCGCTGATCTCACCCGATTTATTCAGGTACTTATAGCCGTCAGCCATCTGAGAAACGAAGTTCACACAGCCCCTTATAAACGGCGCTTTATTATACCATTTGGGCTTTTTCCTGTCCCATACCTCGGTATATATTTCTCTGTCGGGCTGACGTACAGCCATACAGCCCTTTTTCGGGCCGAGCATCATAACGCCCTCAATGAGAGCCTGTCCGCCGACCTTTGTCTTGATTATCTCCTTTTTCTGTTCGCTCATATTCAGCCTTTCTTATTGTTCGTCTTTTTTCGCTATCGGCAGGGTGATAACTACCCTTGTATATCGTCCGAGCTCGCTTTCGATACCGAGCGTTCCGCCGTGTGCGGTCACTATCTCATCTGCGACCGCAAGCCCTATTCCCGAGCCTCTTACCGTGTTGTTTGCCTTATAGAATTTTGCCTTTACCTTCGGCAGATCCGACTCGGCAATGCCGCAGCCGTCGTCCTCAACGGTAATAATGACCGAGTCGGGTGTCATCGCAGTCGCGACTATGATATGTCCGTTTTCGGCGGAGTATTTTATAGCGTTGTCTATTATATTTATAAACACCTGCCTTATACGGTTTCTGTCGCCGAAGATAGTTACTATCTCCTGCGGCTCGTCATAAAGCAGTGTCTTGTTTTCCTGTCTAGCCTTTTCCGAGTATATAATTACCGCGTCGGTAAGCTCGGCAAATACGTCCATATTTGCCTTGCTGAGGTTAAACCTGCCGCCCTGTATCCTCGAGAAGTCAAGCAGCTCCTCGACCATATTCGACAGTCTTTCCGACTCCTCCGCAATGACGCGCATACCCTTTTTTGCGGTTTCCTTATCGTTCGGACTTGCGGCGATCGTTTCGCTCCAGCCCTTGATGGCAGTCAGCGGGGTGCGAAGCTCGTGCGATACGGAAGAGATAAAGTCATTCTTTATCTTCTCCGAATTTTCAAGCTCGTCCGCCATATAGTTGAACACATGGCACAGCTCGCCGAGCTCGTCATCGGTGGTTTCCTCAATATGCACTCCGAAGTCGCCCTTTGCTATCTTTCTCGCATTCGCGCTGATAAGCCTGAGCGGCATTACTATCGACTTTATGAAGTAAAGTCCGAGCACCAGCATAAGTATTATGATAGCTCCGCTTATCGCTATTATGAAGATCATAATCACGCCGAGCTGTTTATCCACCTTTGAAAGCGAGGTTATGACCCTTACCGCACTGTAGTTGTCATTTCCCGTTTCGAGCAGTCCGGTGACAGCCATGACCTTCTCACCGTTGCTCTGATATCCGCTGTAAACGCCGATACCGCTTTCGTTTTTAACGGCGTTGTCATAGTCGGGCATATCATAGGAGTTGCTCGGCTCAAATCCGCTCGACGTTATAACGACCTTACCCTCGGAGTTTATCATCATAAGCTCCATGCGGTCTTTTTTGGTGAAGCTCTCAACGGTATCGCGTATCTCGTTTGAATAGTTGGTGCCGCTTCCTGTCGAACTGCTGTTGTAGTACCGCGTAAGCACGGTGGATATTACATTCAGCTCACTGCGGAGCGTCTGCTCGACCGTACTGTAGAAGTACGCCCTGAATATGCAGTACATAACTATATCAAGCAGTACCAGAACTATAACTACCGCGCTGAAGCTTTTGAGAAACCAGCGGTTAGCTATCGTCGTGCGTCTTGCCAAAGCCCTTACCTCCGTTTATTTATCCGTTGAACTCGCCTGCGGCGGCAAGCTCGTCTACGCACCACTTATAGCCGTAGCCCCATATGGTGGTTATGTATCTCGGATTTGACGGGTCTTCTTCTATCTTCATTCTCAGCCGCCTTATGTTGACATCGACTATTTTGTCGTCACCGTAATAGTCCTCGCCCCATATGCGGGTAAGTATGCTCTTGCGGTCAAGCGCAGAGCCGCTGTTTTCCATAAAGTATTCAAGAAGCTGATACTCTACCTGGGTTATTTCTATTCCCACGCCGTTCTTTGTAAAGATACGGCTCTTTGTATTTATCGAGAACGGTCCTGAGATAAGCGTCCTGCCGTCGTCCTCGGGCGGCCTTGCAACGCTCAGACTCACTCTGCGGTATACCGCGTCGACCCTTGCGACAAGCTCCGACGGTGAAAACGGCTTTGTTACATAGTCGTCCGCACCCTGTGTAAGACAGCGTATCTTGTCTACCTCTTGGCTCTTTGCAGAGAGCATTATGATACCCATGGTATCGCTCTTTTGTCTGAGCCAGCGGCAAAGCTCACTGCCGTCCATACCGGGCATCATTATATCGAGCAGTGCCACATCAATAAGTCCGCCGTAATGCACATATGCATCCATAGCCTGGGCGGCGTTGCTGACATCTATTACGTCATAGCCGCTGCGCTTTAGGTTTATTACGACAAAATCTCTTATTGCGTCTTCATCTTCACAAACGAGTATTCTTTTCATATGTTTACCTGCCTTTCGTCTTGTCGTTTCGGCTTAATTTCCCCTGCTCATAAGTGCCGTGTCATTTTCGTATCCTTCCGGACGTACCTTGATAGCCGCGGCTATTTCGTCCTCGGTAAGCGACAGCCCCTCGTACATAATGCTTTTGTAATATATCGTCTTTTCGCTGTCGTCCGAGAACATTTTAAACCCGTCACGCAGTGCCGACTGTACATCCGGCTCGCTCTGAGAAGAGGTATCGCTCTTGAGTACGACCTTGATCGTAAGCAGTGCGTATTCGTTTTCTTTTATATCGCCCTCGTGCTTCCAGAAGGTGACCGAGTTATCTGCCGTATTGATCGTTGCCGTTACCATGCCTATCCATCTTCCGGGGAAGGTGAGCATATAGTTTCTCTGCGGGTCAACAAAGGTATACGCCGTAAGCTCTATCTTGTTGCAGTTCTGCTTGTACCAGCGCACGGCGCATATCTGCTCGGGATATGAGAGATTTTCATATCCGGGTAGCGGCGATGTCGCCGGTATATCTATTACTCCGTCGCCGTCTATATCCTGAGAACGTAGCTTCGGCGTATAGCTGTTTACTCGGCGCGAATAGTTCGTGTTCGCACCGTCCCGCACTACCGTATCCGCTGTCGCAAAGCTGCTTCCGTTATAAAACAGCACGCTTGTGCCGTAGTAGTTTTCCGAAATCAGATAGTCGACCGCTATACACGGCATTTCCTTGCCGAGTAAAAGACAGTATGCAGACGTTATCTTGTCAAATTCGGTGACACCGCTTCCAAACGACAGCACAGGGTATATCATACCGAGAGTTTTTCCGTCCGTACAGCCGTAAACTGTCATATTTCCGCTCTTCTGTGCGCTGTCACGGTTGAAGCAGGCAAGATATTCGCCGCTTTCGTTCAGGTTGTCAAGCATCATATATGACGAATATCCGATAGTTCCGAGCTGTGTCGCAACGCCGTTCTCATAGTCGATGACCGACATTATCTTGTCGGAAGAGCCGAGAACAGAGTAGCTTATAAGCAGCTTTTCCTTGTCTGAGCCGAGCTTTGAAAACGCAACGCTATCAACCTCCGTGCCGGCGGCAGGTAGCTCATAGGTAGCCTTCCAGTTGCCGTTTTCGTCCTTGTCAAGGAAGCTCACGCGCAGGTTTCCGACCGCGTTTCCCTCCTGTAGGTTAGGCTCTTTTGCGGCTTCGGTCTTGTTCTGCTCATAGAAGACTATCGCTTCATCGGTAGGCTCGCCGTCTATATTGTGGATAACAAATGCACTGCGGTATTCTCCCGTATGGGGATAACGCAAATCGACCCTGCCCGCACTTGCGGTCAGGGCATTGTATATTTCGTTTTGTTCGTCTGTAAGTCTGGGAGAAGCCAGCATATCGCCTGCGGAAAATGAGCCGGAACAGCCGCAGAGTGCAGAAATAACGCACACCAGCGCCGTAAGCCCTGCTGTTTTTCTGAGTATTTTATTAAGACGCAGTATAGTGATGTTTTTCATTTTTTCTCCTCGGACGGCTTTACTGTACGTCCTGTGTATCGCTTTCAGAGGTGTTTTCTTCCGCATTGGTAACGTTCTGCTCCGTGTCGGAGGTATCGTTTGTCTGCACAGAAGCTCTCTTCTTTGAGAACTGTACAATACCTGCAAGGACAGCGGGCACAAACGCCGTGATAATAAGCTCAAGGTCGGGTGTATCGGTAAGCTGTGCCCATTTTTCGGCATCTGTTGCCGCAAGCGCAAAACAGCTTATAAGATATGCGGCAGAGCACGCTCCGCTGAAATATCCCGACGCTGTAAGCGCGGTCCTTGTAAATCTCTTTTCGCCGCCGCACATAAATCTGCCCATGTTTATCCAGAAGAGTATAGTCAGGATATAGAACAGCATAAGCATAAGCTTCTGCGGCATACCCGTTATTATCGGACTGCCGAGATAGAATTTAACGGCTACGATAAGGTAGTTGATGATTATGAACACCGCGCTTATGCACTGTGCGGGTACTATCTTTGACGATGACATTATCGTCATACCGCCCGCAAGGTACGCTATACAGCCTGCAAGCGATGTTATAGTGAATATTCCGACCGTTCCCGCGGAAAAGTCGTTTATGACCGGGAGTATCCATGCCGCACCTGCAAGTATCATTACAATACCCACAGCAGTACAGCTCTTTTGGGACAGCTTATCGGCTGTTTTTGTTTCCGAGCCTTTAATGTCGAAGAAAGCAAGAATGCTTATTGCCGCAGCCGATACAACAAGCAGTATTTTGTATACGGTATTAAGTGCGTCGCTTCCCGCCGCATATAGATTGGACGGATATTCTGTACCTGTATTAAGCTGAATTATCCTCAGCACGGTCAGTACAACGGCGGATATAATTCCTGCCGATATTGCCTTTTTGTCGGAAAGTATGCCTTTCATTGTCGCGCCTTTCAATCGTTCTTTTATAATCAGCGCTGGTCAAGAGCAATGTAGTCCCTGTTCTTGATGAGCGTTCTGTAGGCAGGACGCATAATGCGCTTGCCGTTTTCTATTTCTTCCATTCTGTGAGCACACCAGCCGGGCATTCTTGCACAGGCAAACAGTGCGGTGTACATTTCAACCGGTATACCGAGCAGCTTGTAAACAAGACCCGAGTACATATCAACGTTTGCGCACATAGTCTTTACATCGCCCTTGTTCTTTGCAAACAGCTGAGGAGTAAGACGCTCTATAGTGTCGAGCAGTCTGAACTCTGCCTCTGTTTCAGTACCCTTGGCAAGCTTCAGAGCGGCTTTTTTAAGCTGTACGGCTCTGGGGTCGGACAGGGTATATACTGCATGACCCATACCGTAGATAAGGCCGCTGCGGTCGTTTTCTTCCTTGTTTAATATCTTTGTCAGGAAGTCTGCGACCTCGCCCTCGTTCTCCCAGTTCTTTACGCCCTTTTCGATGCAGTCGAGCATTTCCATGACCTTTATGTTTGCACCGCCGTGACGAGGTCCTTTAAGTGCCGAGATAGCGGAAGCATAAGCTGCATAAGCGTCAGTGCCGGATGAGGTCACGCAACGGCAGGTAAATGTCGAGTTGTTGCCGCCGCCGTGCTCCGCATGGAGCATAAGGCACAGGTCGAGAAGCTTTGCTTCTTCCTTTGTATATTCACGGTTGTCGCGCAGAGTGGAAAGAATGCTCTCCGCAAGACTTTCGTCAAGGTTTATCGGGTGCATTACCATGCTTGAATTGTAGAGGTAACGGCGCATTACCTGATAAGCGCCTACCATTATAGCGGGCAGTCTTGCAATGACAGAGATAGCCTTGAGCATTTCACTTTCCATGCTCTTGTTTTCGGGCTCTTTGTCATAAGTATAAAGCGCGAGCACCGACTGTGCCATCTTGTTCATTATGTTTGATGACGGACAGCGCATAAGCACATCCTCCGCAAAATAGGGAGGCAGAGTGCGGTAATGTGTTACTATCTTCTTGAAGTCCTCAAGGTGCTCCTTGTCGGGCAGGTTTCCGAACAGAAGAAGATAAGCCGTTTCCTCAAAGCCGTATCTTCCGTCCTTTTCAGCGCCGTTTACCAGGTCGCATATATCATAACCTCTGTATATCAGCTGACCGGGAGCGGGCTGCTTTTCGCCCTCATCGATAACATAGCCGTGTACACAGCATATATTTGTAAGACCTACAACAACACCGCTTCCGTCGTTGTTACGAAGTCCTCTTTTTACATTGTACTTGTCGTATAATCTCGGATCTATCGCCGTCTGTATCTTGTAGTCGCGGCAAAGCTTCTGAAATCGCTCGTTCATATATTTATTCCTTTCTTTGTACATTTATAATAGCCTCGCATATTCTATACCGCAAAAACGGTGAATATAATGGATTACGGACGAACCGGTTTACCGAAGCGTCTATTCCTTATTATTATACTCTATTTCATCTGATAAGTCAAGAAAGGAACGGGCACGCCGTGAAAAAGAAATATCTGTATCTGCTGATAGCGGGACTTGCCTTGGCAGCCGCCCTGCCTGTAATTATACTTATGTGCTTTTGTACAACGTCGGAGCAGTCCCGCCCTCAGTCGGTGATGTACGGCGGTGTGGAATATGCGTATAAGGAATTTCTTACCGGTTGCGTGCTCGACAGGCTCGGCATGCTCGACAGCCCGCCGACCGACAAGGACATTGAGGGCATTAACGCCGTGGCTTCTGCGCTCGACTGCTCGGCAAGATACCTGCTGAGGGCGGGAAAAGCGCTTGACAGCGGATATCCGCGCCTTGATCATATGGACGAAAAGACGGGGCTTTCGCATTTCGGAGCGGAGCTTTCGACCTACAGAAAATATGCCGAAAAAGCCGCGGAGTACGCCCTGTCGCATAACCTCACCGCAGGCGGCGAAGCAGTTTTTCTTCCTGTATGTCGTATTTCGTCGGGCGCGCTGATATCGCCCGAAGACAGCGGCATTCCGTATGTGAAAAAGCTTTACTGCGAAAAGGACAAGACCGCAGATTATTATATCGGAAGCTGTCAGCTGACGGCGGACGGCATAGCGGAAATAATGCTGACAGAGTACCCCTCTCTTGTTATCCCGCCCGATGAATCACAGTGGATAAGCGATATCAGGCGCGACAACGACGGAAACGTCCTGCGGCTGAATGTCTGCGGAGTAGAAATGTCGTGTGAACAGTTCAGGCGGCTGTTCGGCATACGCTCAGTCGCATTTGATATGAGCTATACACAGCGGCTGTACAGCTTTACTACAAGAGGTGACGGCTGTAATATGGGTATGAGTGTGTATTCGGCGCTTAAATTATCCGAACGCGGCTACACCGCAGAGCAGATATTGAACGAGTTTTACAATTTGTAAGGCAGAGAGCTATATAAAAACTGTTATTCCGCGCATAACCAAAAACTTCTATAAAACTTAATATCATTAAAAAAAGAACAATACGCTTTGCCAAGCACTACCCCTTTTTAAATTCACCGCCGGAAGCAAGGATGCTTCACAGCAGTCGCACAAAGTCGCTATGCACGGATGCATATAGTCAGCCACGCCAAGTCACTGCACGATGCAGTGACACAAATGGCTGACAATGCACGGATGCAGCGACCATAAACGACTGCAGAACGGCAGGTCACCACAATTATTCATTATTCATCATTCATTATTCATTAAACAAAAAGTCCGCGTCTTTTCAGACAACGGACATTGATATAAAATTAAAGTGTGCCGTCCGCCGGTAACGCAACTAAAGCTAATTGCCAACCCTCAGAACGGCGAATTTGAAGCGGCACATTGCCGTCCGCCGGTAACGGAGGCTAAGCCAATCGCTAATCGTCAGAACGGCGAACAGTCAGCGGCGACTCGCCGCAAATGCTTTCCCTTTTCTTATATAATAATTATAGAAGAACAGATCCACAACCAGTGCAAGCACCCAGCCCACAGGCCACGACAGCCATATACCGTCCGAGCCGAAGAACGGAGCGAGAATATACGCGAACACAACACGCAACACAAGGTCAAGACAGGTGCTTATCATAAACGGTGTCATAACGCCACAGCCTCGCACACCGCCGTCAATTACTATCTTTATGCACACAAAGAAATAGAACGGTGAAACGATAGTCAGAAACTTACTGCCCGCCGCTATGATCTCGGCGTTAGCCTGAGTTGCAAACAGGTTTACAAGCGTTCCGCCGAACAGAAGATAGCATACCGCAAACGGTACAGCTATCACAAGACACATCAGCATACCCGACCTTACGCCTGTTTTTACACGGTCGGTCTTGTTCGCACCTATATTCTGCGCACAGAAGTTTGACACGCTGTTAGACAGGGTGGAAAAGCAGGTTATGGCAAAAGTGTTGAGCTTGATAGCGGACGCATAACCGCCGATGACCGATGAGCCGAAGCTGTTGACAAGGCTCTGCACAAACAGGTTTCCTACCGAAACAAAGCTGCTCTGCAATATCGACGGAACCGAAATACGGCTTATCTGCTTTAACGCGTCCGAAGAAAATATTTTCGGCTTTTCGGCAGTATCCGACTGTATTTTCCCCACACGCCTGAGCAACCCAAAGAACGCCGCGGCACCTGCCGCGCCCTGAGCGGCAAACGTAGCCCACGCAACACCCGCAACACCCATCTGAAATACGATTACAAACAGCAGATCCAGTGCGATATTTCCGAGCGATGACGCTATCAGGAAAAACAGCGGCGTTCTCGAGTCGCCCAGAGCCGTGAATA
The DNA here is from genome assembly GCA_002437415.1 of Ruminococcaceae bacterium UBA6413. Taxonomy (GTDB): domain Bacteria; phylum Bacillota; class Clostridia; order Oscillospirales; family Ruminococcaceae; genus Ruminiclostridium_E. Next base: position 70,303 of record DJPL01000068.1, read on the forward strand.
TACCGTTGCACGCATTGTAGATAAAAAGGAACACAAGTCCAAGAACATACACCCTGAGATAAATATCGCTGTCCGCAAAGATATCCTCGGGCGTTCCGAGAAGCGTCAGCATAGGTGAGCACAAAACACAGCCTATAACGGTAAGCACCGCCGCTACAGCAAGGAACGAAACCAGAGTCGTGTTTATCGCCGTTTTCATATATGTATAGTCCTTAGAGCCGAACAGTCGTGCAACAACGACCGATGCACCCACGCTTCCGCCTGTCGCCACCGCCATAAATATCATAGTGACAGGGTAACTTGCGCCTATCGCACCGAGCGCCATATCGCTTACAAAGTTGCCTGCGATAACGCTGTCAACGATGTTGTACAGCTGTTGGAACGCAACGCTGAGCAGCATCGGCAGGGAAAATTTCAGCAGAACCGAAAAAGTCCTGCCGTTAGTCATATCAGTGACCATTTTTAAAAATCGCTTCCTTATTTTTTCATAAAGCCTTTCGGAGCGGCTTTTGTCAGTCTTGCGGCATAGTCCTTTACCGTATCCGCAAACTGTAATTTCTTTATAAAGCCCGAGGGGATCTCGGAATATCCGAGCAGTGCGCCTTTCAGTGCACCCGCGATAAACGCGCATATATCGCTTATGCCGTCCTGGTTTGCCGCAAGCTGTACCGCGCTGAGATAGTCATAGTGCACGCAGGCGCAGTATACGCCGATAGCAAGGGCGGAGTCTGCCGTGCTTCCGTTTCCGAGTTCGGCAACATCGGTAAGCGGCGAGGTGTCGCTGTCAAGCAGGGCAAGCGCCTTGTCGAGCGCCGCAAAGCAGTCCTCAAAGCCGTCATAGCCCTTGAGTAGCTTCATCGTATCTAGGACTGACTGCTCGATCGAACTACCCTTGCAGATAAAAGCAATGATCGAGGCAAGACAGCCTGTTGCAAGATATGCCGTCGGGTGAGAATGCGTTATAGCCCCGAGGTCACAACCTGTGGCAAATGCACGAGTGGGATCACTGTAAAAATACAGTCCTGTCGGAACGGCTCTCGGCAGACAGTCGAACAGCTTGTTTGTGTTTATGGGTCGTCTTACTCTGCCGTATGTTTGTTCTGACTTTATACCGGCAATGGTTTGTACCAGTTGTTTTGTCGGGTTGCGCTTTTTCGCGAGCGCGGGAATGCCCAGCAGATCGCACGGAAAGCCGGTTTCCTTCTCATCAAGTATCCATTGCAGCTCCACCGATGCTGTACCACCGGTCTGAGTGTACAGCCACTGCTGAAGAGCAAGGAAAACATAGTCCGCGCAGTCTGCCTCATTCGTCCTCAGTCCCGCCGCATCTGCCCACAGTATACCGTGAGCGGTGAAGAGCATCGTCTGCGTTTCGTCGGATACGCGGGCGTACTTCTGGTGCTTTTCGGGGCTCAGCTTAAGTATGCCCTTCTTGCCGTAGAGGTCTTTTATCTGACTGCGCGTTATCACCTTAACAGGCGAGCCCAGCGCATCACCTGCGGCGGCGCCGACCATACAGCCCGAAAATCTTTCTTTCTTATACAGTTTCTTATTTGCCATAAGTTAATTACTCCAAATTTCTGCGGCAATGTGCCGCTTCAAATTCCGGCGGCAGTGTGCCGCTTCAAATTCCGACCTTTTGAAGCGTTTGCGGTTGCCAAAACATTGAGTGACGATCGGGGGTAAATGATAGTTATATTTATAACGCATCACAGCGTTTTATTCACCTGTCTGCATCTTCCTGTAGCTTATCATCAGGTCGACAAACCTACCGTAAGACTTTCTTCCGTCTGACTGCCCCTGCGATTTGAGATATGTGTCATTGACGCTTGTTGCGACCGTGGCAACCGGTGTTTCGTACCGCTTCCAGTAGGCGCTGTTGACGCTCAGCTCGGCAATCACCTTTTCATCGGCATAGCTCATAAGCTCGTTGTAGATATCCGCGCCTGCCGCCGAGTAAAGTGCATTCGCGGCATAGATAAGAGCATACACCCAGCCCGCATATTGCAGATATTCGTTATCCGAGCCTGTGCACGCAAGATAAGCAATAAAATTCGCCTCGTCCTCACGCATAAAGCCTTTTAAATGTGACAGCTCGTGGCACACCGTAAACGGCTTTGCAAAGTCGGGCGCATTGACGTTGTAGTTTGCTTCTATAGTAAAGGGCGTGTACATTCCGAGTATTCTCATATAGGACATACCCTCTGACGCGATCACCGCCTTTGCGTTGGGGTAGAACCCGGATAAGCTGTCGTACCTTTCGCCGAGCAGATTCATCGCCTTTTTGCACTCTTCGTCAAGGTTTATTTTCCCGTCAAGCTCCACTGTCAGCGTTTCATCGGTTTCTATCTTCTGCGCCGCGTCATTTGCGTTTTTAAGAATGTATACGCATAGGTCGGCAAGCTCCTGTGCCGTGTAGGTCTCAACGGTAAATCCGCTGACTGCGGAAAACGGCGTTCTGTTGTAGTTTATGCCGCAGAAAAGCGTAAATACGAAGAACACGCTTACCGCAAAGCTCAGCACTACGGCGAGCACCCTCATCAAGATCTGCTTTCGCTTGCCCTTGCCCTTGATAAATCGGATAACTGAAAGAACAGTGCCGACAGCGGCAAGTATGATCACCGTGTAGAGCAGTATCTCGCACAGCGAAAACGGTAGCAGGGAAGTGAACCTTCCCACTGTTCCGACAAAAAACGGATATATATTAGTGCTGTACCATTCGGCAAAGCCGTCCGTATGTTTTGCAAGCAGAGTAAGTATAAGTGACACGGCAAATGCCGCCGCTGTGCAGTACAGCCACTTCGGTATTTTCGTAAATACGGATCTTATCTTTGCCATATTGATACATCTTTCTGAGCCTGCCTCAGTACAGGCTTCTTACCTTGTCGAGATAGTCGGTAAATTCTTTTCTTAGAGTCAGCGGTTCAAGGATCTCCGCGTTTGCTCCGAGCTGAAACAGCCAGCCGAAAAATGTCGGACTGACGTTTATCTCCTTAGATATGTAAAAATGATTTTCATCGAGCTTGTGCATTGTTATGTCCGAGCCGAACTTATCCATCACAACGCTTGTGAGCGAGTTGTCGAAGCTGAGCCTTGCCCTTACGGTTTCGCTTCCTGCGAACATACCGAATATCCTGCGGGTATATTCCGCAAGATCAAAGCCCTTTGCGGGAACGGCGGGCTCATCGGAAACCTCAACGTCTTCCATACGGTCAACACGGAAGTTCGATATGCTGTTATACTTTTCGTAGTAGCCTATGCAGTAATAGTTTTCGTCCTCCCACGCAAGCGAGTACGGCGACATAACATACCGTCCGCCCGATGTCTTGTAGACCTTTTTCTTTTTTATGTCATACCTGAAGTAGTGGAAGGTGATTTTTTTCTGCTGTTTTATCGCCTCGTGTATTTTATTGATATTATAGTATATCTTACGGTTTTCGGTTTTAACACGGTTTGCGACAATTACGCTTCTTTGTAGCTCACGCGCCTTATAGTTACTTGTAAGGTGCGATATTTTATCAACAAGCTCCCTTGACTTGTCCTCGGTTATGAACTTTGAGCACGCCGCCGCGTCGGCAAGCAGCTGAAGCTCCTCAAACTGAAACCTGTCAGTCCCGAGATAATAGCTTCCCACCTTGTCCGAGCAGATGTCCATATCCATGACCTCGCGCAGAAGCTCTATGTCGTTATAGATAGCCTTGCGCTCGGCTTTTATTCCCGCCTTGTCGAGTCCGGATATTATGTCCTTTACGGTAAGCGGGTGCTGTTCGTCCGACTCCTCGCGGAACATTTTTTCCAGATACAAAAGCTTCGGCTTCTGATTTGATGAACGCGGCATAGTACATTTCCTTTCCTATTCGTGCTTTATCTGAATTATCGCCGACAGCGCAAGCACCGCAGCTATAAGAGCGGAAATAATAACGGTAAATATGTTGAAAGTTCCGAAAAAATAAGGGACAACCGACATTACAAGGGCAATAGCAGATGTTACCGTTATAGGTGTCTGCCGCTTTTTACCGAAGAAGATCCACAGTAGTGAAAGCATAGCGGTTATTGCTGTAAGCACCGCACATATCATATAGTTGAACATTGCGTATCCGAACGGAGTGATATCGAAATACGAATAGTTCTCAAATCTGAAGGTTATAAGCCCGCCGTCCGACACCAGTCCGAATTTCAGGACAGCCCCGAGCGGCAACAGCTCCGTGATTATTGCCGCAATGCAGGCAATAAGCCGGGCAACACCGAGTTTTTTCATAATGTTTCACCCTGAATAATCGGTATGGGGCGACCCATACCGATAAACCTCTTTTACTTCACCTTAACAAAATGCGCGATAAACGACCTGAAATCGCCCCACAGTGACGGAATATCAAATCCGCTGTTCATCAGAAGCTCTGCGGAATACACCCTTCCTGTCTGCTCGTGCTTGTAATAACAACCCTTTTCAAGGCCCTTAAGCTTCACTCTGTGCAGGAACACGCTCGGTTCTTTAAGAACCTGTACATATTCGAGCAGTGCTTCGCTCTTGTCCTTTGCGACAAACTGCCATGCGTCAAAGCGGTCGTTTGCGAACGGATCGCCTATACGATAGTAATCGCCTGTTCTTACAAGCGGGTTGTACTTGTTGAATTCTGCGATCTGTTCCTTTATTGCGTACTTGTCGTCATCGGAGATTTTTGTAACATCAAGCTCATAGCCGAATGTACCCGACATTGCAACGTGTCCTCTTGTTTCAAACGGAGTAATTCTGCCTACACAGTGATTCGGGCTGTCCGAAACGTGTGCGCCGAAGCATGAGCAGGGGTAGCACATAGAAGTACCGTACTGTATCTTAAGTCTTTCGATAGCGTCTGTATCATCACTTGTCCATATCTGAGGTGAGTAGTAGAGCATACCCGCGTCAAAACGTGAGCCGCCGCCCGCGCAGTTTTCAAGTAACAGGTCGGGGAAGTCTGTAAGCAATCTTTCCTGCATCTCATATACGCCGAGGACATATCTGTGCCATATTTCACGCTGTCTTTCGGGAGGGAATACCTCGTTGCCGACTTCGCTCAGCTGTCTGTTCATATCCCACTTTACATATTCAATGTTGGCACTTGAAAGTATAGCCTTCATCTGATCATATATATAGTCGCGGACTTCTTTTCTTGAGAAGTCGAGCACGAGCTGGCTTCTTACAGTTGTGCGGTGTCTGCCGGGAATGTGTATGCACCAGTCCTGATGCTCCGCATAAAGCTTGCTGTCGGGGCTTAGCATCTCAGGCTCGAACCATATACCGAACTTAAGACCTATCTTGTTGACCTCGTCTACAAGGTGCTTAAGACCGCCCTTTATCTTGTCCTCGTTTACAAACCAGTCGCCGAGAGACGATTTATCATCGTTTCTGTGACCGAACCATCCGTCGTCCATGACGAGCATCTCAATTCCGGCTTTCTTGGCTTCTCTTGCAATATCAAGGAGCTTGTCAGTGTCGAAGTTGAAGTAAGTTGCTTCCCAGTTATTTATAAGTATAGGACGGCGCAGATCTTTCCACTTTCCTCTTATAAGGTTGTTTCTCATTACATCGTGGAAGTTTCTTGACATCTGACCCAGACCCTCGCCTGAATATGTCATTATAACCTCGGGAGCCTGGAAATCTTCTCCGGGCTCTAAGTGCCATGAGAAGTCATACGGATTTATGCCGAGGAGTGCTCTTGTCTTTTCGTACTGACCTACCTCTACCATTCCGAGGAATGAGCCGGAGTAAACCAGTGCAAAGCCGTAAGCTTCGCCGAAATCTTCTGTTGCGGTATGGTCGCACAGAGCAAAGAAGTTATTGTGAGCGTGGCTTGTCGCACCTCTGTTTGAATCAATCGACTGCTTGCCGAAACGGATAGGGAAGCGCTGTACATGACGCTCTCTTGCCCATGTTCCGTGCAGGGTTATCATATCATAGTCCATTCTGTCAAGGTCAAGGCTCATGGATATGATACGGCGCAGGTCGATAGCGGCAAGACCATTGTTTTCAACTCTTACACTTCTTGTGATAACGTCAAATTTCGGGAATACGCTGTACATAAGCGTAATATCAAGTCCGCTGTGCGGATCGTAGCAGAACACTTCAAGCGTCTGTGCCTCATCGTCTGCGGCATATGTTGCGGGAAGACCTTTAAGCTTGGGCTTACCGTTTGAAATTTTGTAATCTTTATAGTAGCACTCGCAGGCGGACATACCGTTTATGTCCATTACCTGCATTGCAGGTTCTCTGAAATCCGCAACGCCCGATGTAGGAAACTCAATAGGAGCGCAGTCAAAGCTGTGAGGTCCCATAGCGTCGTGCACGGCGGGAACAAAAGGCTCGTCGTTCGGAATGCGGAGCATATGGGTTATATCCGTTTCGGGAATGTAACCGCCGTAGTACAGATGAAGCAGGTTTCTGCTGTCAGTGATATGGAATGCGTAGCTAGATTTCTCGGTATCGAGCTTGAATACGCGCTTGTTTTCGTCAAATACAATAGACATAGATTTTTCCGTCCTTTAAAATTTCTCGGGGATATCCGTTTTCCCCATATACAATAAATATAACATATTTCTCGGCTTTTCTCAATCCTTTTAAGTAAAATTTTAAGCAGTTTTCACTTTTATGCGGATAAGCCGCTTGGTTCGGGTATTTTTCTTGGTTATAGGCGCAAATTTACCACACGAATGGCAACCACCTTTTCACATACCATACAGCCATATTCCCTTCACATTTTGTAACTAAATCACAACAAAATCCACGTTTAACCTCAAATTTACTTAATTTAAGCTTGTTATGCGGTGTAATGCCGTTAGTTTCAATAAAATTTCACATACATTTTAGGCATAATGCACATTGACTTTAAAAAAACGAAATGTTAAAATAGGTGTGTAAAGTTACATAAGTATGTAACAAAACGAAAACAAAGTTTTATAGGAGGATTTTTCCAATGAAGTTAAGAAAGATCATGACAGGTATCGTAGCTTCTTCACTCGCAGTTAGCACATTAGCTATCGTAACAAGTGCAGACGGTATCCTTAAGCAGGTAAAAGAAGAAGACGGCAAGTCAGCAGGCCTTTCATCAGGTTCTGGCTCATGGCTCATTCAGGTTTACAACGAAGGTAACCCTGATGAAGGCAAGCCCGCTACAAAGTACGATATCGACTACTCAAAGGTAACAGGTGCCAGATTCACAGTTACAGTCCCCGAGACAGACGCTAACGGCGAAGAAGGCAACCGTGATTTCTGGGATGGTAGTACAGGCGGCGGCATTGTTCTTTCAATCAACGGCGGCGACATCCAGCAGGGTACAGACCTTTGGGATACATACAACTGGCCCAGCAAGCAGTACTGGGGAGTAACAGACGATGCTCTTGATTTCGGTTCAACAGACCCCAACAAGGATGATGATCCCTCAAACGACAAGGATATCAGCTATGAGAAGGTTGGCGATTACACATACCAGATCACAGGTAACGGCTTTGCTAACCCCCTCGCTAACGGCGATGCTCAGACAATCGGCTGCATGCAGGTTGCACTCCAGGAATGGGGTTCATCTATCGCTAACCTTGAAGTAACACAGTGCGATATTATTGATGCTGATGGCAATGCACTTATCTCATTCGACGGTCTCGGCAATGTAATCGGTGGTGGCGAAGCTCCCGCTGACACAGAGGCTCCTGCTGATACAGAGGCTCCCGCTGATACAGAGGCTCCCGCAACAGAAGCTCCTACAACAGGTGATTCTACAAAGCCCAGCACAAACACAGGTGTTGAGAGCGTTGCAGTAGTAGCTGGCGTTGCAGTTCTCGCTACAGGCGCTGTTATCGTTGCTAAGAAGAGAAAGTAATTTCAGCTTTAAGCAATAAGCGTAAATAAGCAATTTATCCCCCCCGCAGGTTTCTGCGGGGGATTTTTGTGTATAAGAACAGCCGCGGCAAATAACCGCGGCTGTTTTCGATCTTCATAAACACCGATACTTATATCACATAGTCATCGGCGGCATTTTCTTTATCATTGTCGATAAGATCCTGTAATGTAATTCCGTCAAGATATTCGTTTATAACCTTGTAAAGTCCCTGCCACAGTGATAACGTTGCGCAATGTTCGCTTCTGTCACATTCGACAACTCCGCTGTCAAGACACGCAACAGGTGCAAGCGAACCCTCCGTAAGCCTTAATATGTCCCCGACGGTGTACTTTTCAGGTGACTTAGCCAGTCTGTATCCGCCCTGAAATCCGCGGTTGGTGCGCAGAATATCCGATTTGTTCAGCATCGGCACTATCTGTTCAAGATATTTTTTTGATATTCCCTGTCGCTGAGCTATTTCTTTCAGCGGAATATAGCCGTCACCCTGGTGCTCCGCAAGATCAATGAGCATTCTTAATACATAACGTCCTTTTGTCGATATTTTCATGTTATAATCCTTTCTTAGTCTTGTTTTATCTGAACTGTTTGTGAGCTGTTCGTCGTCTAAATACTATAATACCATATTTTTAGTAGGTTTTCAAGTGGTATTTTCTGATTTTTACGACAAATATGCTTTTTATCGCATAAATTCATTGTTTACGGCATCACGCACGGTAAATTAACAGATATTAAGTTGTAAGCTAAAACACAAATTTTACTTAAATCTCCTATAAATACAACATAAAACTATGCTGTAAACGATTATAAAATAACCGCCGCTTGTGATAATGCACAGCTTTTGGAAAGCGGTTTTGTACACTCTGCTCTTATTTTGAAATTGTGAGCTTTTTTTGACCTTTTGCCGCTTTTTTCGCTTGCAGACAGCTCAGAAATGTGTTAGAATAAATATAGATTTTGGGAATATGGAAAAAAGGAGGCGGGAATATGTTTGGCGATGTCAGAAGATCGCTGTCTGATGCGATTGACGCAGTTGCGACAAAACGATATGACGATCTTCAGCAGATAACAGAATTTGCGCCGGCAGCAAAAGCAATGCACATATCAAGGATAGTGCGTACGCTGAACTACGGCGGCAGAGTCAGCGAAACTCTTGTTTATAAAGACACCGAGATCTTTCCCCTCTACAACAAAAAATACGAACGTGAGAATGCAAGTTGCAGTTTCACATATGAGTTCTACACTGATATTGATTTTGCGACACTCAGTGCAGAGCAGGAACAGCTTTTCGAGCATATAACCAATATTCTCGCAATAATCTGCACCTGCACCCTCAACATTCATGTTGAAAAGCTTATTGACCACATCGACCGTGACAGCGGTATACCGAACTCAAAAGGTTTCCGTGCATTTATCGAGGAGGTCAAGGAAAACGGTATACTTGCGGACTATGCGGTTATCAGGGCGAATATCAAGGGTTGCAACACGCTTAATACTATATTCGGTTATCAGGCGACCACCGAGATAATCGCTAAGTACGCGAAAGCGCTCAACAAGATGATGTATAAGGATGAGATATGCAGCCGTTCGGGCAGTGACAATTTCTGCCTTATGGTGAAAAAGACACATCTTAAAAATCACCTCAAGAGCTTTGCCAAGATACCGGTAAGCTTCTTCTACGGAAAAGAAAAGACTGTGTATGAAATATCGCTTCGCGCAGGAATAGTCGAGCTTGACGGAAGTACAGATGATATAGACACCATACTCGCCCGCGCAGAAACCTGCATAGACGTTGCAAAGCGCCGCACGGATACCGACTATGTTTATTATGACCTTGACACAATAACTCGTGAACAGCAGCTGACGCTTCTTGAAAGCGATATGCCGCAGGCACTGGCAGACGGCGAATTCATCGTTTACTATCAGCCTAAGGTTCGTATCGATACAAGGACGCTTGTCGGCGCAGAAGCACTTATAAGATGGAAGCGTGACGGTAAGGTCATTTCTCCCGCAGACTTTATCCCGATAGCCGAACGTACAGGTCTTATTATGAAGCTTGATATGTTCGTGCTTGAGCATACCTGTGCAATGATAAAAAAATGGCAGGAGGACGGAAAGCGGATAGTTCCCGTATCGGTGAACTTCTCAAAGATTCATCTGCGTTTCCCGCACCTTGCCGAAAAGATAATGAATGTTATCAACCACTACAAAATTGAACCGCACTTCCTTGAAGTAGAGTTCACCGAAACGGCTTATACAGACGATTTCAACGCTATAAAGCAGGCGATAATCGATCTTAAGAGCTACGGGCTTATGGTTTCGATGGATGACTTCGGAACGGGTTATTCTTCGCTTGCTCTGCTTAAGGATCTCGACTTTGATATACTGAAGCTTGATAAATCGCTTGCGGGTTCAAATGACGATACAAGAGGACAGGTCGTTCTTGAAAACGTGCTTCATATGGCTAAAGAGCTCAGCATGACTACTGTTTGCGAGGGCGTAGAAGATAAAACTATTGTTGATAATCTGAAGAGCATGGGTTGTAACATAATACAGGGTTATTATTTCGATAAGCCTCTGCCGGAAACCGAGTTTGCGTCAAGGCTTGAAAGTCCGGTTTATGAGAAGTAAGTAATAATGATATTTTAAAACCGCTGTGGGGTTCACAGCGGTTTTTTGATGCGATAAAAAAACAGTCACGGCTTTCACTGTGGCTGTAATTATTATTGATTTTCAGCTTTGTCAATATCCGCCGGTAGCGGAGGATCAATAAATCGTCAACTTTCAGAACGGCGAATTTGCAGTGTCCCACGCCGCCAAGCACGGATGCTTGTCAGCGGTCGAAACTAAGTTACAAAACAACAGCCACGGCTTTCACCATGGCTGCAGTCTGTAGAAAAACCCCGATT
>DJPL01000058.1 GCA_002437415.1 Ruminococcaceae bacterium UBA6413
TGGCTTTTTCGACAGTCTGAAAGGAGCAGCCGCAACGGTTGCTCCTTTTTTGTGTTTAATTGCCTGATAAACGGAAATTTGGTGCTGTTACAAACCGAAATATTACTTCCCAAGTAATTTCAAAAATCTTTTGTCATTCATCTGTTCGTTTGTGAGATAGCTTCCGTCCAGAAATAGCGCATACGTTGTGATAGGTGACGGTGCATTCTGTGCTTCTTCTTTGCTCTGCAAACGGACGGATCTGAATTGTACGTTGTTTTCCTTTGCCACCTCTTCTACAATAGGAACATATTTCGCGTTAAACGGGCATTGATCGGTATAGTATAAAATATATCCCTTTTCGTCGATATGAGGGTGTTTTGCACATTCTTTGAATTCAGGTAAAGGCGCATTTTTTGTAAACGGCAAATACCATAACTGAATACCATTATCCGCTTCATCGCAAACGCTGAAGCCTTTATACTGTAAGAACTTAGGGTCAGCCAAAAACGGCTTTTTCTTTTTGGACGATAAAATACACAGTCCCTTTTTATTTTTACTCTTGCTGTCCTCAATACAGGCATTCAATAAATCTGTAGAATATCCGTGCCCCTTGAAAGAGCCGGCTACCCACAAGCAGTTAATAAACATATACTCATCTGCGATTATCGGATTCCACGCATTTTCAGCAGGTATATACTCAATAAAGCACTTACCGCGTTCTGTACTTTTCAGGAAAACAAGACCATCCTCAAATCGCTCTCTTAACCATGCTTTTTTTGTTGACACCTGAATGTCATTGTTATTTGAAATTGCACAACATATGTGCTCTTTGGCGATATTTTCGCCTGTCACTCTGATATATTCCATATGTATTTCCCCTATAGATTTTAATTTATACGGCAGATGACCACCCGCATAAATTTATTATACTATATTCTCCCGCTTTTTTCAATGTATTTGCGAAAACTGTTTTACAGCTGAATTCAGAAACGTTTGCTTTGCAGAACTCGCACAAAATCATAAATCGGAGAAGTCGGTTTGGTTTTATCGTTGAGTGTTTGCCGAAGCAACAGCGGTAAGTATAAAATTTACTCGTATCCCCTTACATTCTCCGCTACCGTAGTTTGGAAGAATTTATCCGCCGCCGTAAGGCAGGTGAAAAAGACCGCGGCAGAATAGATCAGAACAAGTACCGTGACATCGGCTACAGGGAACATTGTTATCGGTGCGTTTGACAAAATACCGAATGCAACGCAAGCACCGCCGCTTATCACTATGCCGAGAATAACGGCGATACCGATACCGGTCAGATTTTCGCACAGCAGTAATTTGAGCAGCTGATTTTTCGTCATACCGACTGCTCTCAACATACCGAATATCTGCTTTCGAGCCCACAGTCTGCCGTAGAGTGAACCGATAAGCGCGATAATTGAAAAACCGCATAACGTAAAGCAGAATATGCGTGAAACAGTCACAAACGAGTCGTATACCTGTTGTGCAGAGCTTGTTTGCTGAATAACGTCCGTGATACTAAGGTACATACCCTGCGCTTTGTAGTGAGAGTATATGTCGTTCAATACACCTGCTATGAGCGAGTGGTTTTCCTTATCCTTTACCGTCAGGTATACCCTGTTGTAGCTTGCGTCTAGCCCGAATGCGCTATATGCGTCTATCGACCATATATATCCGTAAATCAGTTGTTTCATAAGAGAGCTTTCGCCTGCGTCAAGGTCTAAGACAGCGCCGACGGTGACCTCAAAGTCGAGCATTCTTTTTGCGTCATCGCCCTGTTTGCTTACATCGTTTATAATCACCGCCAACCGTATTTTATCCCCCGGGGCGTATTTGTCACCGCTTGTAATTATCTGTGTTCCGTTTTTCAAAGCATCAATGTCGATCTTGCCTTTTATCACATAGTCGCTGAGAGTTGAAAGCGTACTGTCGCTGACTCCGCACAGTAGCTCATTAGCAAGATAATATCCCTCGGGATAGCCGGCAGCAGATGCCATAGCCATAAGCTCCTGCTTTGCCTCCTCACTGTCATAATCTGCAACGGGCTCAGTTGTGAGCGAGTAAGCTTCCATTGTAGCCATACCGATCATATCCGCAGTATCCGGGTTTTCGCACAGCGCCGAATAATCGGTCTTTGTAAGACCGTCAAGCGAGTCTGAATTAACCGTCAGAGCCTGCAACATATTGCTTGTATTAAAGTCGATTTTAAAATCATAAGGTCGCATATATGAGCTGATCTCTGTTTTAAGAGCCTCTCCGATATATAAGCCGAGCACTATTGCCACTATTGAGATAAAAGCGGCGACAGAAGCACAAACGGCAGTTCCGGAATTTTGCGTAAAGCTTTTTACGGAATACAGAATATAAGGATTTTTGCAGGTGAAAGCCCGGTTCGGAGTATCGATCTCTTTTTGCACGGGACGAAGACACTCTATTACCGTCATACCGGCTGTTTTGCGTATTCCGACCACGCCGAACAGCATTGAAAATACGAAAATGCCCGACACTCCCGCTATGCATAAAAGCGCAGTCTGTCCGGCGCTTATTTCTGCCGAAAACGAGCCGTAGATCACAAAAGACAGCGAAAATGCGACAATACCGCCGAGTATTGACGACAGCAGTGACAGAATCGCGGTCTTTGTCAGGAATATGCCGTAAATAGCCCGCCTTGAAAATCCGATGATTTTAAGTCTGCCGATTTGCTTTGAGCTTTCTCTTACGGACACAGCCGTAACCGAAAACAGGATAATGACAGTAAACACGAACATAATTACACAAAGCACAACCACACTGCCTATGTTGCTTATTCCCGATATCACCGACAGATCCGTACTGCTCTTATTCGGGCAGAATGCTCCCGCAGTGCCGTTTTCGAGCAACTTTTTTGAGTAGCCCGATATATCCGTGCCGTCTGCAAAGCTTACACTTACAAAACAGTAAGCGGTGTTTTCGCTGAAGGTGTTATGTACAAGCGCGTTTATCATAGGCGGCGAGCCATCCCATTGAAGGCTTGAAATGTTGTTCAGTATGCCGCATAAAGTAAGCTCGGTATATTCTTCATTCAGATAAAAGCCTATTTTATCCCCGAGCTTTGCATCGGGATAAACAAGATTTAAAAATGAGCGTTCGATCGCGATCTCGCTTTTATTTTCGGGGAAATTGCCCTCCTGTAAGGCTATTCTATTCAGCAAAACCGCATTGCTGTCGGCATAGCCTACAGTTATCGGTCTGCCCGAGTATTCCTCGCTTTTAATGCCGCTTCCTATGACTGTGATAACACCGCTGTCGGTGATCCCGGAAAGGTTTGTAAGCTTATCCGGACTTTGCACCGCGAAAATGCCGTCATGCACTCCGTAGGTGTTTTCTATCCTTATTCGGTTTCCGTCACTCCAGCCCAGTAAAAACACTGACTGCACGATAAAAAAGAGCGCGGCAAAAAAATAGAGCAATGCCGCCGCTATATTGCTTTTTTTGTTACAGATCAGATTGCGGGTCACATAATGAAATATATACCTCATATCACTCAACGACCTTTCCGTCGCATAGGCGTATGACCCTGTCGTCTTTTTCCGCAAACTGCGTGTCGTGGGTGACTATGATCACCGTTTTGCCAAGCTCGCTGTTTATTTGTCTTAACAGTTGCTGTACCGCCGCGGACGATGCCGAATCGAGGTTTCCTGTCGGCTCGTCGCAAAGGATAGCTGACGGATCTGTGATTAGCGCACGCGCTATCGCCACTCTCTGCTGCTGTCCTCCCGAAAGCTGTGAGGGCATATGCCCCAGTCTGTCGGAAAGCTCCAATGTGTCGACAAGCCTTTTGAAAAGCGCTTCATCAACAGGCTTTTTGCTCAGGTACACGGGATATTTTATATTTTCCTCTGCGGTAAGCTCGGGGATAAGATAATACTGCTGAAAGACAAAGCCGATGTTTTTGCGGCGGAATGCCGACAGAGTATTCTCGTTCATTTCGGAAATATCGGTGTCGTCGTATAAAACTCTGCCGCTGTCCGGCTTGTCAAGTCCGCCGAGGATATGTAAAAGCGTAGATTTGCCCGAACCGCTTTTGCCCATTATAAATACAAGCTCGCCGTCATTGATTTCAAGCGTTACTCCGTCAAGTGCGGCAACGTTGTTTTCGTCAGTCACGGAGTATGTTTTCTTAAGATCAGATGTTTTTATCACTTTGCACCGCCGTTTCTCATTTTTCGGATCAGTGTGAATATGTAATAGCCGAGCAGACAGCCTGCTATGGCGAACAGTATGCAGGCTGTGTCGTAAGAAGAACCGTACGATATGCCGAAAATGTTGGATAATATTATAATCACTTCAACAACAAGTGTAGTGCAGACAGCAGCGACAAGCTGACCCTTTGCCGTTTTTTTGCTCATGATCGCAGGCAGTAAAATGCCGAGAGAAAGTGCGAAAACAAACGCCGAAACAATACCGGGGATATATTCCGAGATCGCCGCCGGAACACTTAATGCGTTGGCAAAAGGAACAAGACTTCTGCCTATATATTCCATACTGTCGAAGCTAAGCTGTGATCCGAGTCCGAAAAACAGTCGGAATAAAAAAGCCGCGGAAATTATGACGGCGTATCCCGCCTGTTTCAGTCTGAGTTTTCGTGCTATTGTAAATCCGAAGATCACACAAAGCAGTACGATCGCAAGTAAAATAAGTATAGCTGAAGTAAAAATTCTCATATCAGTTCTCCTTAGTTAAATTTTAAAAAAATAATCCACAAAAATAGGGGCTGTATGCCTTGGTTACGTATTTTAAGGAAACAGCCCCATATTCACTGTCAGTGTTGATTTAAGTTTGTTTAACAATGTTGTAAGAGTACACCGTTAAAGCTTGACTTAAATCAATATTTTATCTCCATGTACGTGCTCTTGATTTTATGTAACCGCCCAATGTTGTGGTATTTGATCTGTCTACACGTGTTATACTGATATATGCGGAAGTACTTCCTTCATTGCTTGAGATGCTGTTCCAATAACAGCTTCCACCAAGCCCTGCTGTTTGGCAAATAAAATCAGTATTTGAAAGCCTTTTACTCCATATAAAGTTGCGCTGATATAAAGATAAATAGTATTTCACGTTACGTGGCGCAGTAACATATATGTACGAAGCACCGATATCATTGCCGATATAGTTGTGTTGAGGCAAATCATAATAATCTTTAGTTGTGCTAGTAATAGTATCCTTGTACTGAACTCCATACGCATAACTTGCATATGCGGGCACTGAGAGTAGTCCTGTTACAATGCTAGCAGCTGTAGCAATTGAAATAATAAGTTTTGTCTTTATTTTCATTATAGATTTCCTTTCTGCTCATAATGAGTTTTCTGTGGCAGCTATATGCTACCTGTTTTTGTTTTCGCTATCAGTCAACCTAGGTCTGCTGATAGTTTTTCCGTAGTTGTAAAACAAACAGGAAATCACTATGCTACAACAAATACAAATAGCGTTTTTAACTATCATATTTTCTGCTTCCTTGAATTGATTTGAAATGACATTTCATATAATACATCTTTTGAAATTCGCTATTTGTTAGATAGATTTTAATCAAAAATCCATTTTTGTTAATTATGCACAAATTATTTCCAAATAATTAGTCAATATAACGATACTACAGAAAAAATCAAAATATTCGACTTGACTTATTATTCTTTTAGTGATATTCTTAATACAGAAAAAATAAATGGAGTACCTACAATGATATCAGTATATCTTTCTCTTATCGAAACAGATAAAGAAAAGTCGCTTATCGAAGAGCTGTATAACAAAAATAAACAGACTATGTACAGTATCGCATTCAACAATCTGCATAACAGATCCGATGCGGAAGACGCTGTGCACGAGGCAATGCTGCGGGCGATAAATCAGATCAAAAAGCTTTCTCAGATCTCGCCCGACAAACAGCGCGCTTATCTGAATGTGATAGTAAGAAACATATCGTTTGATATGTTCAACAAGAAAACCAACGAGCTTTCATTGGACGAAGATACTGAAATATATGAGCAAACCGTTCTTGAAGACCAGGCGATCGGAAATGTAAATTACGATTTATTGATCGATTTTATCCGTTCATTGCCGCTGGGTATGCGCGATGCAATGTATCTGAAATATTGCCTTGATTTTACCAACGAGGAAATAGAGCAAGCGCTGAATATCAGTCCGTCCGCACTCAGGAACAGATTGTTTACGGCAAGAAAGAAAATGAAGGATTATATCAGAAATCAGCAAATGTTTCGACAAAAAGCAAAGCCGATAATGAATACGCAGTACATAAAGTGATAATGCCACAAAATCGGGTCAAAAAATTCTCAAAATCACTCTGCAAAACAAGTGACTGTTTTAGCGGGAACATTTCGTGCCTGCTCATACTGTGACCGCTCTTAATGAGCGGTTTATTTTTATCCCCTATAATAATAGCCGCATAACCTACACAAGACAGCCGAAAATAAGACATAAAGCAAAAAACAGTTGCAAATGCGGCGGTTATAGTGTATAATAGAATATGAATATACTGCCTTAATAGCGGTAATTTTCAAATGTGAAAGGAAAATCTATGTTACTTAATATAATAAATAATCTCGGCGATCAGCAGGAGATCATTATTACGATATTTGCCTATGCTGTCATTTTGCTTGTGGCTATACCCATACATGAATGCTCGCACTGCTTTGCGGCTTATCTTCTGGGCGATGATACGGGTATGCATTCGGGCAGAGTTACGCTCAACCCGATAAGACACTGGGATCTCTGGGGCACTATAGGTATGCTCACTGTCGGTATCGGCTGGGGCAAGCCCGCACCCGTAAACCCCGTAAGAGCAAGAAAGGTCTCCGCAAGAACATTTATGGCTCTGACTGCGGCGGCAGGTCCTCTGTCAAATATAATCCTGTCATATGTTTTCATACTTATCGGAAAGCTTATCTGGTTGTTCTTTATAGAGCTCAACCCCGCTGTTGTGATCTATATTTATGCGGCGTTCTATATGGCGGCAAGCATAAACGTTTCACTCGCGGTGTTCAACCTTCTCCCGATACCGCCCTTTGACGGCTCAAGAATTGTGCTCGTATTCCTGAGTGAGAGGACATACTTCAAAATTATGCAGTATGAGCAGTATATAATGATAGCTATACTCGCCATCTGCTGGACAGGTGTGCTTAATACACCGCTGGCATTCCTCAATAGTGCGGTTATGGATTTCCTTGACTTTACGACCTCTTTCATTCCGCTCGGAGCGTAAGAAATGCAGGAGCTAAAATTCAAGCTTGAGGTCTATGAAGGACCTCTTGACCTTATGCTGAGTCTTATCGCAAAGCATAAGCTTAACATTTACGATATAGAAATTTCTCTTCTGCTTGAGCAATTCCTGCTGTATCTTGATCAGATGAAAGAGGCGGATATAGAGATAGCAGGCGAATTTCTCGAAATGGCGGCAAGACTTATCTACATAAAGTCCGCCGCGCTTCTGCCGAAGCACGAAGCGGAGGAAATGAAGAAAGAGCTTGAGGGTGTGCTGATAGAATACGCCCTGTGTAAGCAGATAGCCTTACAGCTACAGCAAAGCTGGGTCGGAGATGATATCTTTGTCCGTCCGCCTGTGCAGGTAGAGGAAAACAAGGCGTACCTCGGTATGCATGACCCGGACGAGCTTTTCCTTGCAATGTCAAACCTAAATTATAAGGAAGCAATAAGAAAAGCCGTTCCCCATGTAAAGCCCGCCATTGCAAAGAGCTTTGTCAGCGTATTTACAAAGATAGTCTATGTGCTCAAGCGCATAAACGACGGTCATAACGTCGAGGTAAATTCACTGTATAAGGGACAGTCAAGGTCGGACTGCGTGGCTATCTTCCTTGCGCTTTTAGAGCTGTCAAAAAACAGCCGTATAAAGTTTACCGATGATAATAAATATTTGCACTTTGTGCCTAAGGATAAAATAGAAGAAGAGTTCTCGTTCGGAGAGCCGGAAGAAAGCGAGGCGGCGGAAAATTGAATTACAACGAATCGCTTTGTATAATCGAAGCTCTTCTGTTCGCGTCGGGCGAGCCGATCTCACTCGACAGACTGAGCGAGGCAAGCGGCATTGAGCCCGAAACGGTAGCAAAGCTTATCGATCAGCTTGAAAGAAGATATAATGTTTCCGACAGTGCGATAAGAGTACTGCGGCTCGAAAATTCATATCAGCTTGCGACAAGGGAAGAATACGCACCCTACATAAAGCGCGCAATGGAAAACAAGCGTCAGGCAAGGCTTTCGCCTGCAGCACTTGAAGTACTTGCGGTGGTAGCCTACAATCAGCCCGTCACAAAGGCGTTTGTGGAGCAGGTCAGGGGCACTGACAGCTCAGGCGTTATAAATACGCTTGTAGACCGTGAGCTTCTGTATGAGGCAGGCAGACTTGAACTGCCGGGCAGACCGATAACATACAAGACGACAGATAACTTTCTGCGTTGCTTCAAGCTTGAAAGTCTGGCACAGCTGCCAAGTCTTCCCGACGAGGACGGTCAGCTGAACTTAAACGAGCTTGGCGCACTACAGCAGGATACAGATTACAGTGACGATGATACCGATATCGGCATCGATGAAAACGAGGAATAAATTGCTTTTCTCTGCGGATACTTTTACCGACAGGATACAGATAAAAACGGAGGGCTTATGGGCTGGCTTATTTTTATAGATATATTGCTCATCATAGTGCTCGCGCTTATGCTGTCCGTAACGGTGAACGTACACCTTAACGATGAAACGAGAATTAAAATAAAATATGCGGGAATAACGATATTTTCGATATCTCCCGAAGCCGAAAAACAGCGAAAACAAAAGCAGGAAAAGAAGAAAGAAAAAAACAAGCCCCCCAAAAACGAAAGCAAACCGGCTTCGATCAAGGAAAATAAACCTGCCCCAAAAAAGGCAGACACCGATGCAAATTCAACAAGCACCGCAAATAAGCCTAAAGGCAATGACAGTGCCAAAAACGAGAAGAAAACCGAGAAAAAGCCAAAAGAAAAAGAAAGCCTTATGTCTAAGCTCGGACTGAGCGGCGACATCGGCGAAACGACAGAATTTATAAAACAGCTTATCAATTCTGCATCAAAGCCTGTAAAACGGCTTATCAGCCATATTCGCGTAAACAACCTTTATCTGTTTATAACGGCAAGCGGCGAAGATGCGGCTCAGGCGGCAATGAACTACGGCAAGATAAACTGGCTTGTTTATACCGCAATTGCAGTACTGTATGAAGCGGTGAAGCTTGATATCAAAAAGATAGATATAACAGCCGACTTTACATCAGGTAAAACAGAATATGAGCTTTCGTGCAAGGTAAAGCTTCGGCTCGGAACGGCTCTGGGCTGTATCATATGGCTGTTATTCAGACTGCTGAAAATGTATCTGAAGATAAATTCAAATAATGTAAACAATAATTCTGCACAGGTAAAGAGAAAATCGAAACCTCAGGCAGGGAAAGCGTAAGCTTTCGGAAAGGAATAACAAAATGGCAGAACAGCACCCTATCAACGGACTTATGGACACTTCTATGGAGAAGATAAGAGAGCTTGTTGACGTAAACACTATAATAGGCGATCCTATCACTTCTCCCGACGGAACGATAATAATTCCCGTATCAAAGGTAAGCTTCGGCTTTGTTGCAGGCGGATCGGATCTGCCCACAAAAGCCCCCAAGGACGTATTTGCAGGCGGAAGCGGCGCAGGTATTACCATCAACCCTCAGGCTTTTATTGTTGTACAGCGTGACGGCGATGTAAAGATGCTTGAGCTCGGCGCAGGCGGAGGAGGATCGCTCGAGGGCATTATCAGCGGTGTACCCGACCTTATTTCCAAGGTAAAGGCTATCTTCTCAAAGGATAACGGCGAGGAAGAAGAAGCAACAGAAGAATAAGCAATAATAACAGCTGTCCTTTTCGCATAAGATATACAAGTACTATGCGGAAAGGACAACATTATGCGAAGAAAAATTATATCGGCTGTGATATGCGCAGCCTTTGTACTTATGTCCTCTGTGCCTGTATGCGCACAGGAGGAAAGCTCACTTTATTATCTTGAAAATACCGATAAAGCAGGGCTTGACGTATCTGCGGTAAGCGCTATTCTGATAGAAGCGGATACAGGTACGGTGCTCTTTTCAAAGAACGAAAAGGAGCACAGACAGATAGCAAGCACCACTAAGATAATGACTGCTCTGCTGACGCTTGAAGCGGGAGAGCCCGACAAGGAATTTCAGGTCGACTCCGCGGCGATAAAGGTCGAAGGTACTTCTATGGGACTGCGCGAGGGTGATAAGGTCACACGCAGAGCCCTGTGCTACGGTATGCTACTGCCTTCGGGAAACGATGCGGCAAATGCGGCGGCAGTGAATATTTCGGGCAGTAAAACCGCTTTTGCAAAGCTTATGAACAGCAGAGCAAAAGAAATCGGTATGACCGATACTAACTTTGTCACGCCGTCGGGACTTGACGCTGAGGGGCAGTATTCATGCGCGTATGATCTTGCTCTGCTTTCGCGGGAAGCGATGAACAACAAAGATTTTGCGGAAATATGCGCTTTATCGAAAGCAAAGGTAGCATTCGGCAACCCGATAAGCGAGCGGTGGCTTGTGAACTCCAACAAGCTGCTGACAAGCTATGACGGCTGTATCGGCATTAAAACAGGCTTCACCGACAGTGCAAGAAGAACGCTTGTAAGCTGTGCGGAGCGTGACGGTGTAAAGCTTATTGCTGTGACGCTGAACGCCCCCGATGACTGGAGCGACCACACGAAAATGCTTGACTACGGCTTTGAAAAGGTAAGGATGTGTGATTTTACCTATGACACTTCCGGGCTTGATTTGCCTGTAATAGGCTCGGATAAGGAAACGGTCGGCATAAAGTGCGACAGAGTGCAACTCCCCCTTTGTGATGAACAAAAGGAAAATGTAACGGTAAAGGTTTACCTGCCGGGATTTGTCTATGCGGGATTATCCGCAGGCGATAAGGTCGGGGAAATATGCTATGAGCTTAACGGTAAAACCGTTGCCGCGGCAGAGCTCACTGCGGCAGAAAGCTGCGTGCAGATAAAACAAAAAGCGGATATTTTTACCGTGATATATAAATTCATTGCGGGACTGCTTACCCGCTGATGAGGCTGAATATGAAAGGATCGTAAAAAGCAATGGAAAAAGTCAGATTACAGAAAATAATCGCAGACAGCGGCTACTGCTCGCGCAGAAAAGCCGAGGAATATATTGAGCAGGGCTGTGTAAAGGTAAACGGCAGACCTGTTTCCATAGGCGACAAGGCAGACCCTAAAAACGATATAGTGACCGTAAACGGTGAGAAGATCAACACAAACGATACACAACTCAGATACATCAAGCTGTATAAGCCGAGAGGATATGTGACCACAATGGCAGACACACACGGCAGAAAGATAGTAACAGACCTGCTCGACGATATTGACGAGCGTGTTTACCCTGTCGGCAGACTTGACAAGGACTCCGAGGGACTGCTGATACTTACAAATGACGGCGCACTTGCAAACGCCATAATGCACCCGTCACGCCACATAAAGAAGCGTTACCGCGTTACCGTAAGAGGCGAGGTAACAGACGACAAGCTGACAACGCTTGCGTCGGGTGTCAAGATAGACACGTGCGTAACACTTCCCTGCACCGTTGCGGTCCTCACAGAGGAAGAAAACAGGACCGTGCTTGAATTTACGATAGCAGAGGGCAAGAACAGACAGATAAGAAAGATGTGTGAGGCTGTAAAATTACAGATAGTACGTCTTAAGAGAAATGCTGTCGGAAACGTAAAGCTCGGTATGTTAAAGCCCGGTGAATGGGCAGACCTTACGGCAGAAGAATTAAAGGGACTTAAGGCGCTCGTTTCAAGCGACAAGTCGGCTAATAGAACAGGAAGAAAATGATAACGATACTGAGAAACAAAGATATTTCCGACAAGCTCGTATTCGAGGCAAAGGACGATGATACGCCGATAGGCTCTGTCACCTGCTCCACCGACGGTGAAACGCTGTTTGTGGAAACGCTGGAAACGCCATACATAATGCTTGTTGACGGACTTATGAGAACGGCTATGAACTACGCGCTCAACCACTATATAAATAAGTGCACCGTAAATATGCAGTCGGAAACGGTGTGGAACGAGCTTGTAAAGCGTGGTTTTGTGCAAAACAACGATAATCACATCTCAGACATTGATAATTTTTTCACATCTCATAAAAGTTGCAAAAAATAGCGAATTTCGCTTGTTATTAAAGCTGAAATGAGTTATAATTATACTTGAATATGATGTGCCATTGGCATAATTATACAACGGCGGTCAGTGCTGATTTCGGCGACTTACCGCTTCACAGAAAAGTGAGAACGGAGGAATTCTGGCAATGAAGAAAACAATTGCTGAAATGGAGCAGACAGCCGCAAGCGAAGCTGCAAACAAGCTCATCTCTCTGTTTGACGAGGACAGCTTTGTCGAGCTTGGCAAATTTGTCGGCGCAAACGGCGAAAAGACAGGCGTTGTAAGCGGTTACGGCTATGTTGACGGTGCGGTCGTATACGCGTACGCACAGGATACAAGTGTTAATGCAGGTGCGATAAATACCGCGGCGGCTCTTAAGGTAAAGAAGGTTTACGAGCTGGCACTTAAGAACGGCGCTCCTGTTATCGGTATCTTTGACTCAAAGGGCGGAGATATCAAGGAAGGTATGAAGACACTCGGTGCATACGGTGAGATAGCTAAGATGAGTGCGGCACTTTCGGGTGCTGTTCCCCAGATAGCTGTAGTTGACGGTCTTTGTGCAGGCACAGCCGCTATGATAGCATGTATGGCTGATGTAGTTATCATGACCGAAAAGTCCGAGCTGTTCATGACAGCACCTTTTACAGCTGACGATAAGACAGCGGGTGCCGGCACAGCCGAGAATGCCGCTAAGTCAGGTGTAGCCGCTATCCTCGCAAAGGACAGCGAAGAAGCTATAGCCAAGGCTAAGCAGTTATTATCCGTTCTCCCTGCAAACAATCTTGAAACGGCAGGAAACGATTATTATATTGAAAATGATGCAACTGTATCGGCTGACCTCAAGGGCGTCGATCTTATAAATGCGGTAGCAGACAAGGACAGCGTTATCGAGCTTTACAAGCAGTTCGGTACATCTGCTGTTACGGCTCTTGCAAGCCTTAACTGGAGAACGGTAGGCTTCGTTGGTACAAACAACGGTACAAAGCTTACAGCCGAGGACAGCGCTAAGATAGCTCGTTTTGTTACACTTTGTGACGCTTATTCTATCCCCGTTGTTACATTTGTTGACAGCGAGGGCTTTGAAAAGTCAAGTGCGGCAGAGCTTGCAGGAAGCATCCGCGACAGTGCAAAGCTTGCACAGGCATACGCTTCCGCTACAACAGCAAAGATCGCAGTTGTAACAGGCAAGGCTTACGGCAGTGCTTATGTAGCGCTCGCAAGCACATCGGCAGGCAGTGACTTCACATTTGCATGGGAAGACGCAGTTATCGCTCCCACAACTCCCGAGGCGGCAGTTGTATTCTTAAACGGTGTTTCTGAGGACAATGCAAAGCAGGCTCAGGAATATGCAGAAAACGAGGCTGACGCATTCACAGCGGCGGCTAACGGATATGTTGACAGAGTTATCACGGCAGACGATACAAAGTCAGCTCTGACATCTGCAATTGAAGCAACATCTTCAAAGAGAGTTGTTGCTCCTGCAAAGAAGCACGTTAATTTCGTATACTAATCGACATAAGAAAGGAATTTTGTTATGAAAAGATACAATATCACAGTAAACGGTACAGCTTACGATGTAACCGTTGAAGAAACAGACGGCAGTGCAGCTCCCGTAGCCGCACCCGCAGCGGCTCCCGCTTCCAAGAAGGCAGCAGCTCCCGCTGCTCCCGCAGGCGCACAGGGCGGCGTTAAGATAAACGCTCCCATGCCCGGCACGATTGTTGACGTTAAGCTCGCAGTAGGCGCTAAGGTTACAAACGGTACAGTAATCGCAGTTCTTGAAGCTATGAAAATGGAAAACGACGTTGTAGCAAGCTGTGACGGTACAATTGCAAGCATCAATGTTACAAAGGGTCAGTCTGTTGAAACAGGCACACTGATTGCAACAATCAATGCGTAACTCTTGACTGAAAGGAATAAATAAGGTTATGGCAAAAGTAGGAATTACCGAAACCGTACTGCGTGACGCTCATCAGTCGCTTATCGCAACCAGAATGACTACTGAAGAAATGCTCCCTATCCTTTCCACAATGGACAAGGTTGGCTATCATTCAGTTGAGTGCTGGGGCGGTGCTACATTTGACGCATGCTTACGTTTCTTAAATGAAGACCCCTGGGACAGACTGCGTATATTAAGACGTGAAATGCCTCACACAAAGTTACAGATGCTGTTCAGAGGACAGAATATGCTCGGCTACCGTCACTATGCTGACGATGTACTTGAGTACTTTGTTCAGAAGTCTGTAGCAAACGGTATTGATATAATCAGAATTTTCGATGCGCTCAACGACATCAGAAACCTCGAAACAGCCGTTAAGGCTGCAAAGAAGGAGGGCGCACACGCTCAGATAGCTATCTCTTACACACTCGGTGAAGTATTCACAGAACAGTACTACATCGACTACGCTAAGAGAATAGAAGAAGCAGGCGCTGACTCTATCTGTATCAAGGATATGGCTGCTCTGCTTACTCCTTTTGAAACAGAAAGACTTGTAAAGGCACTCAAGGGCGCTGTAAATATCCCGATCCAGCTCCATACACACTACACATCAGGTCTTGCATCTATGTGTCTGTTAAAGGGTATCGAATCAGGCGTTGACGTAATCGATACGGCAATGTCTCCCTTAGCGCTCGGTACATCACACGCTCCCACAGAGTCAATGGTTGCCGCATTACAGGGTACAGAATATGACACGGGACTTGACTTAAAGCTCCTCACAGAGATAAGAGAATACTTCATGACACTGCGTAAGAAGTACATCGACAGCGGTCTGCTTGATCCCAAGCTCCTCGCAGTTGACGCAAACGCTCTTATTTATCAGGTTCCCGGCGGCATGCTTTCAAACCTCCTCTCACAGCTTAAGCAGGCAGGTAAGTCTGACAAGTTCGAGGAAGTTCTTAAGGAAGTTCCGCGTGTAAGAGCAGACGCAGGTTTCCCGCCTCTGGTTACACCTACATCACAGATCGTCGGTACACAGGCTGTATTCAATGTAATTCTCGGTGAGCGTTACAAGACGGTTACTAAGGAATTCAAGGGTCTTGTTAAGGGTAGCTACGGTAAGACTCCCGCTCCTATCGATCCCGAATTCAGAAAGAAGATCCTCGGTGACGAACAGCCTATCGATTGCCGTCCCGCAGATCTCATTGAACCCGAGCTTGAAAAGCTTAAGGCTGAATGTGCTAAGTGGTCACAGCAGGACGAGGACGTATTAAGCTACGCTATGT
Organism: Ruminococcaceae bacterium UBA6413; assembly: GCA_002437415.1. Lineage (GTDB taxonomy): Bacteria > Bacillota > Clostridia > Oscillospirales > Ruminococcaceae > Ruminiclostridium_E. The sequence goes on from DJPL01000058.1 coordinate 15,486, forward strand.
TCGGACAGGTAGCCGAAAAGTTCTTTGAAAAGCGTAAGGACAAGCAGCTTGGCATTGACGCTGAACACGCTGACAAGGCTAACAAGGTAATGCCCGTATAATTTAAACTTAACTGCGGCAGGTTGAAATACACCTGCCGTTTTTAATAACTTGAAAAGGACAGAAAAATGAACAGACGCAGACGCACGGACGAACCCGTAAAGAATATACACAGAGAAACAGAATATCACACTGTCTTGACCGATGACGGAACGCAGGACGAGGGCTTTGACTGTAAGGCCTGCGGAAAGTTCATCACAATAAAGGACTGCGGCACAAATAACCGCAACCACTGCCCTCACTGCCTGTCAAGCATACACCTTGACAATATACCCGGTGACCGCTCGGCAGACTGCGGCGGAATTATGGAGCCTATCAGCATTTATGTCCGTCCCGACGGAGAATGGGCGCTGATACACCGCTGTAAGAAGTGCGGCGAGCTGAAAATCAACAGGATAGCGGCTGACGACAACGAATATCTGCTGTTGTCGCTGGCATGCAAGCCGCTTGCTAATCCGCCCTTCCCGCTCAGTGCTTTATCAACACCTTTCGGCAAGGATAATAAGTAATCATCTGCTGAAAACCGCCCCGTGCAATTTACACAGGGCGGTTTTTCTATGCCGGATTACGGATATACGATACACAAAAAGCCCACGCACCGAAATGCGTGGGCTTATGTTACATTTTAATGTACTTTACCGTGAAAAGAAATTACTTTCTCTTCTTAGCAACGATAACTGCACCTGCAGCTACGATAGCTACGCCTGCAACTGCGGCTACGCCTTCAACACCTGTGTTTGTGTTGTCCTTTGTAGAATCGCCTGTTGTAGGAGCGTCTGTAGCGGGAGCATCTGTGTCAGCAGGAGCTTCTGTATCAGCGGGAGCTTCTGTATCATCAGCAGAACCGCCGCCGAGGATAGCATCGATACCTGTGATTGTGAATGTTACTTCGAGCTTCTCATTGAAGAAGATGTCAGCAACGTTTAAAGGAGCGTCAGCCTTTGTATCGCCGTACTCGTTGTAAAGTTCGATACGGAGCTTGCCGTTACCTTCGATATCACCAAAGAGGATCTTGCTGGAATCAACAGCAACTTCTGTTGTTTCGCCGTCCTTAACCTGTGTGAGCTTAACGTCTGTTACGTTAACACCCTTTGACTTAGCGAATTCCATCTTTTCAGCGCCTGTCTTGAGGTCATCGTAACCGTCGCAGTCCTTACCGATACCTAAAGCTGTACCGAGATCAGCAATATCAACGTTGAATACTACAGCGCCTTCGCCCTGAACAGCAGCCATAACTTCATCGCCTGTTTCTTCGTCAATAGAAGAAGCCTTGATGTCAGAGATTGATACTGTGTATGTACCATCCTTAGTAACTTCTGCAGTGCCTGCTGTCCACTCTGTAACAGAACCGTCAGAACCTTCTGTGTGACCTGTGCCGTCCATGATTGAGGGATACCAGTCAGCGTCAGCGTACATAAGGAAAGCATCATACTGAGCAGATGCTGCAACAGCCATTGTACCTGCTACTGATGTAGCAATGATACCGGCCATGATCTTTCTTAACTTCATTGTAATGTCCTCCATTTAGAGTTTTTTTGGATTTACACAAATAAAAAATTTGCTATCATCATTATAAATGAAATCGTTTTTATAATCAATAGGCAATGTCAACAAAGCAACTTTGGATTTTTGTGAAACTTGTACAAACGTCATACTTTAATTTCCACGTTTTGACCTAATGTAACATTGTTACACGGAAATTTAGGTAAAACAGCCGCTAAATTTGCTTAAACGACATTTTATTCCAACGAATTGGCGAGCTTTAAAACGGTTAATATAATAAAGAAAAAAAGGCGAAAAACACGAATTGATAAAAATTTTCAAAAAGGTATTGCAATTGCGGGCGGAATAATGTAAAATATAATAGATAGAATATGGGGCTGAGAGAAACAGATCTTTAACCGACTTTCAGCGGCGGTTATCCGCATAAACCCGATAAAATATACGGAGGTATTTTAAAATATGATCACAGCAGGCGATTTCAGAAACGGCATGACCTTTGAAGAGGACGGCAACGTAATGCAGATCATTGAGTTCCAGCACGTAAAGCCCGGTAAAGGTGCCGCTTTCGTAAGAACCAAGATCAGAAACGTAATTACGGGTTCGGTAGTTGAAAAGTCCTACAACCCTACAGCTAAGTTCCCCACAGCTTACGTTGAAAGAAAGGATATGGAGTACACCTATAACGACGGTGACCTTTATCACTTTATGGATTCCGAAACATACGAAGATGTACCGATAAACAAGTCGGAGCTTTCAGACAACTTCAAGTTTGTTAAGGAAAATATGGTATGTAAAATTCTCTCTTACAAGGGTAAGGTATTCGGCGTAGAGCCCCCCAACTTTGTAGAGCTTGAAATTACAGATACAGACCCCGGTTTCAGAGGCGATACAGCTACAAACGTAACTAAGCCCGCTACTCTTGAAACAGGCGCAGAGATCCGTGTTCCTCTGTTCGTAGAGATCGGTGATATTATCCGTATCGATACAAGAACAGGCGAATATATGGAGCGTGTTACAAACAAGTAATTGCAAATAGCGATTGCTCTATGTAGCTACCGAAGGTAAAAGGAGGATTTTTACTATGACAGTTGCAGAAAAGGTATCATACATCAAGGGACTTGCAGAAGGTCTCGGTGTTGATGATTCAACAAAGGAAGGCAAAGTGCTCGCTGCTATCGTTGACGTACTTGACGATATTGCACTGACACTCGGCGATATAGACGAAGAACTGAACGACGTGGCTGACGTTATGACCGATATGGAAGAAAGCGTTGACTGCCTCGAGGACGTTGTTTACGGCGAAGACGATGACGATTACGACGACTGTGATTGTGACGACTGCTGTGACGAGGACGACTTCGACGATGATATGTACGAAGTGACCTGCCCCAGCTGTGGTAACACCATCACTGTTGACTTTGACGTTATCCAGTCAGGCGAAATTCCCTGCCCCAACTGCGGTGAAACACTTGAGTTTGACCTCAGCTGCTTAGAGGACGAGGAGTGCGACTGCGGTTGCCACCACGACCATGAATAATTGATATTTACAGTAACCGCCGAGCGTAAAAGCACGGCGGTTATTTTTGTATCTGTAAAACGGACGAATTAAGTCTTTTTAGTAACCTGCCTTGATTTTTCGTTATAATAGTGGTATACTTACAGCATAAACGGCTTTTGCCGATCGAAAGGAAACGAAATTATGAGCGGATGTACTCACGATTGCAGTTCATGTTCTCAGAGCTGCGGTGAAAGAACAGCACCTCAGAGCTTTCTTGAAAAGCCCCACGAGCTGTCACATATAAAGAAAGTAATAGGTATAGTAAGCGGTAAGGGCGGCGTAGGCAAGTCGATGGTCACCTCACTTATGGCTGTGACCATGCAGAGAAAAGGCTTTAAGACCGCCGTGCTTGACGCAGATATAACAGGTCCGTCTATCCCCAAGGCTTTCGGTCTTCACGAAAAGGCAACGGGCGACAACACAGGCATATACCCTGTTATGACAAAGACAGGCATTGAAGTAATGTCGGTAAACCTGCTTTTACCCAATGAAACCGACCCTGTTGTATGGAGAGGTCCTGTTATTGCAAATACAGTAAAACAGTTCTGGACAGACGTTATATGGAATGATGTTGACTATATGTTCGTTGATATGCCGCCCGGAACAGGCGACGTACCGCTGACTGTGTTCCAGTCGCTTCCGATAGACGGAATTATCGTTGTCACTTCTCCCCAGGAGCTTGTTTCGATGATTGTCGGAAAGGCTGTCAAGATGGCTGAGATGATGGACGTACCGGTTCTCGGCATAGTTGAGAATATGTCTTACTACGAGTGCCCCGACTGCAAATCACGTCACAGCATTTTCGGCGAAAGCCACATTGAAGAGGTTGCCGCAAGGTACGATATAAAGAATATTGCAAGAATGCCGATCAACCCGAAGCTGGCGGCGGCTTGCGATAAGGGTCTTATCGAGCTGTATGAGGGCGACTGGCTTGACGAAACAGCCGATATGCTTGAAAAGCTGTAATAAGCTAATGAATATCATGACCGCAGACACGCTCTGCGGTTTTGAATATCCGTATTGTCAACCTTATATAAAAGCGGGTTGACAGTGAAAGGTAATTTTCTGTATGAAATTAAAAGAGCAGGTACTGCTTATACTTATGAGCAGTAAAGGCGAATATGTATCGGGCGAGGATATCTCAAAGCGGCTGTATGTCAGCCGTAATGCCGTATGGAAGGCGATAAATACGCTCAGATCGGACGGATTTATAATAGACGCGGTGCAGAATAAAGGCTATCTGCTGTCAGGCGGCGAAAGCGACGATTTTACGCGCTACGGACTTCTGCGTATAAGGCAATTACTCAAAAAATCCGCCGCCGATGCCGAAATAACCATTAAAGACACCGTAACCTCGACAAACACGCTTCTCCGCTCCGCCGCCGAAAACGGAGCACCCGATAAAACGGTGCTTATAGCGAATGAGCAGACAGAGGGCAGGGGTAGGCGCGGCAAAAGCTTCTACTCGCCTGCCGACAGCGGTATCTATATGTCGATACTTCTCCGCCCCGACTTCGGTGCGGACAAAGCGTTCATCTTGACCGCAGGTGCGGCTGTTGCGGCGGTAAGGGCGGTAAAGAAGGTATGCGGCATTGACGCGGGTATCAAGTGGGTAAACGATATTATGCTTGACGGAAAGAAAATCTGCGGAATACTTACCGAAGCGGTAACTGATTTTGAAAGCGGCAGTCTGCAATACGCGGTAATGGGACTCGGTATAAATATAAGCCGCCCGAAAGACGGATTTCCGTCCGAAATATCCGATATTGCGTCAAGTCTTTATTCCGATGAAGCCGCAGACAGTGAGCTTAAGTGCTCGCTTGCCGCTGAAATACTGAACAGCTTTTTCGATATATACGGGCATACATCGGCGGAGCGGCTGATCGATGAATATAAAAAATATTCCGTTGTGATCGGCAAGCGTATCAAGGTGATATCCGCGGGCACGGAATATTTTGCTACCGCTGTCGACATTGATAATGACGCACGGCTTGTTGTCAAGGACAACGAGGGAAATATACATACGTTATCCTCTGCCGAGGTTTCGGTAAGATAACATCACAAGAGGTATAAATGAATAAACTGCTTAACCATCTGCGTATCCGCAGTGAAAGACTTTACATAACGCTGAAAACGTTTTTCAAGTGGCTTGTGCTTTCGGGAATAACAGGACTGTGTTGTGGCGTTATCGGCTCGCTGTTCCATCTGTGTATGGAATTTGCCACGGAGTTCCGCACAGAGCATTCCTTTATGGTGTACTTTCTGCCGATAGCGGGACTTGCTATCGTGTTTCTGTACAGCATATGCGGACTGAAAAACGACCCGGGTACGAATATAATAATCACATCAATAAGGACTGAGGGCAAGATCCCTGTCAGAATGGCACCGCTTATTTTCATCTCGGCGTTTATTACCCATCTGTTCGGCGGCTCGGCAGGACGCGAGGGCGCGGCGCTACAGATCGGCGGAGGGCTTTCGGCTGAGATCGCAAGGCTTCTTAAAATGAACGAGCGCAACGGAAATCTGCTTGTTATGTGCGGTATGAGCGGACTGTTCTCCGCACTGTTCGGCACGCCTGTAACCGCGACATTCTTCGCAATGGAAGTAATAAGCGTAGGCGTGTTCTACTACTCCGCTATCGTTCCGTGCTTCTTTTCGGCTGTCGTTGCGCTGGGGATATCAAGGCTGTTCGGCATAGTGCCTGTTGTATATAAGATCACTGTGCCCGAAATAAATGTTATAAATGTCGGCTTCGCTATGCTACTCGGCGTCGGTACTGCTCTGCTGAGCATTATATTCTGCTTTTCGCTTCACAGGCTGTCAAAGCTGTTATCATCGAAAATCAAGAACAGCTATATCAGGATCTTTGCCTGCGGCTGTGTTATCGTTATACTGACGCTGATATTCGGTACGGATTACAACGGCGCGGGAATGAATATCATAATGGACGCAATGACAGGCACTACCCGACCCGAAGCGTTCGCGCTGAAGCTTGTGTTCACCGTGATTACAATAGCGGGCGGCTACAAGGGCGGCGAAATAGTACCGTCATTCTTTATCGGAGCGACATTCGGTAATCTGTTCGGAACGCTATTCGGACTGCCACCGCAGTTCACCGCCGCGCTAGGACTTGTTTCACTGTTCTGCGGAGTGGTAAACTGCCCTGTAACTTCTCTTCTTCTGAGCATTGAGCTGTTCGGCGGAGAGGGTATAATCTTCTTTGCCGCCGCCTGCTCGGTAAGCTATATTTTGTCCGGCTACTACGGACTTTACACAGGTCAGAAGATAATGTATTCAAAGCTTCACAGCAAGTACATAAACAGACATACAAAATAAGGAGGACTTCTTATGGAGTACGCATTTTTAGGCAACACCGACATCAAGGTATCAAAAATTTGCCTCGGTTGTATGAGCTTCGGCAAGGCGGGACTTATGCACGACTGGACGCTTGACGAAAAGCAGAGCGAGGAAATGATACACTATGCGCTTGACAACGGCATAAACTTCTTTGATACCGCGAACTGCTATTCGGCGGGCACAAGCGAGGAATATCTCGGAAAGGCGCTGAAAAATATTCCGCGCGACAAGGTCGTGATCGCGTCAAAGGTATACTTCAACGAGGGTAGGTTGTCAAAAGCCGCTATAGAGCGTGAGATCGACGGCACTCTGTCAAGGCTCGGCACTGATTATCTCGACCTTTATATAATCCATCGCTTCGACTATGAAACGCCGATCGAGGAAACTATGCAGGCGCTTGACAGCCTTGTAAAGGCGGGTAAGGTGCGTGCACTCGGCGCGTCGGCAATGTACGGCTATCAGTTCCACAATATGCAGATCACTGCACGCGATAACGGCTGGACGCAGTTTTGCGCTATGGAAAATCACTATAATCTGCTTTACCGCGAGGACGAGCGCGAGCTTATCCCGATATGTAAGCAGATGAACGTTTCGCTTATGCCGTACAGCCCGCTTGCTTCGGGACATCTTGCAAGAGCGCAGTGGAAAGCGGATACTCTCAGGGGAAAAACGGATAAGGTCGCAATGGGCAAATATGACCGCACCGAACAGCAGGATATGCTTATAGTAAAGCGTGTCACTGAGCTTGCGGAAAAGTATGGCTGTAAGATGTCACAGATAGCTGTAAGCTGGCATATGGCAAAGGGTGTTGCTTCGCCTATTATCGGAGCTACAAAGATAAAGTATCTTGAAGAGGCTGTAGGTTCGTTTGATGTAAAGCTTACCGCCGAAGATGTCGCTTATCTTGAGGAGCTGTACATTCCGCACAGGATAGTAGGTGCTATTGATAAAAACCCGTCACAGGGCGTCGTATTGCTTGATGAGAAAAAATGATAACGTTATCATTTCATAAACAGTCGTATCACCCTTGACAAAGCTTAATATTTAACGTATAATAATCTTGCTCATTCGATTTCAAAGTCGTGAGCAAGATTTTTTGACATATGGTTAGTTTCGGATAACTTGTCTGGGCTGTTTTTTTACTCCTCGGAGTTAGTTGACACTAATCTAAAACAAATGTGTTTGGAGGAAACAGAATGTCAATCCTTAAGATCGAAAATCTGAAAAAGAACTTTGCCGATATGACCGCTGTTGACGGTCTTTCGCTTACTGTAGAAGCAGGTGAAATTCACGGTATATTAGGTCCGAACGGTGCCGGAAAAAGCACAACGATAAACTGCATACTCGGACTGCTTGACAATGATGGCGGAAAGATAGAATTTGAGGACGGTAAAAGCATCTCAAAATGGAGAAAGAATATAGGCTATGTACCGCAGGATCTTGCTATTTATCCTGACCTTACCCCGGAAGAAAATATATCTTTCTTCTGCGCTCTTTACGGATACAAGGGCGCAGAGCTTAAAAAGCGTGTGAATGACGCTCTTGAATTTGTCGGACTTACCGATGTGAGAAGTAAGAAGTCAAAGGAATTTTCTGGTGGTATGAAGCGCAGGCTCAATATGGCGTGCGGCATCGCACACAGCCCCAAGCTTGTTATCATGGACGAGCCGACAGTCGGAATTGATCCGCAGTCGAGAAACAGGATACTCGAAAACGTAAGACAGCTCAATGAACAGGGCACGACCGTAATATACACCACCCACTATATGCCTGAGGTCGAGGCGCTCTGCAACAAGCTGACTATCGTTGACCACGGCAAGGTAATAGCCGCAGGTACCAAATCCGAGATCATCGCAGGTATGAATGTCGAGGGAATTACACAGGAATCGGCGCTTGAAGATGTATTCCTTGCGCTCACGGGAAAAGAGCTGAGGGACTGAGTATGTTTTTACAACTGATGAAAAAGGAGCTTAAGGTCTACTTGTCGAGTAAAGTAAACCTTGTATTCCTGATTATTCTGCCGATACTGTTTATCGGACTTTTCAGCGTGGCACTGAAGAATTATATCGGTGCGGATTACGGCACTTTCGAGGACGGCAAGGTGTTCTGGTACGAAAGCGTTACAGACGGCGAATATGCCGAGCGCTTCACGCTGATAAAGGATAATATTTCCGAGGCTACAGGCGTTACCTTCGAAAAAGTGACCGACCTTGAACAGGCTAAAAACGATGTTGACAAAAGCAAGGCTTTCGGCGTTATCACAGTAAAGGCTGACGGTTACGATTATTACCGCTCACCGTACAACGAGACCGAGGGCGGAAAGCTTATAAGAACTATGCTAGTTCAGCTTGCGGACAGCAAATCTTTACAGCCGACAGACCATGTAGCTGTTATCGAAAACAACATTGAAGTAAATGTAAACGATGTTGATTCATACGCCTACTACACATTCTCGGCAGTAGCGTTTACACTTATGATGCTCAGTGTCGGAATTGCGGTTTCGATCTATGACGAGCGTGAAAACAAGACAATTGAGCGTTATCGTATATCCAATATAGGAATATGGGGTATGCTCGGCATTAAAATAACAGTCGGTATGATCGCGGGACTTATTCAGCTTGTGATTTCATTCCTGTTCTCCAGTCTTGTGCTCGGTGTAAACTGGGGCAACAAGATAGGCTTTATGTTACTTTTATTACTGCTTCACAACCTGTTTGCAGTGCTGTTTGCGGTTCTGCTCGGAACGAAGGGAAAGAACAAATCCGTTTCACAGGATATCGTAATGGTAGTAACGATGCTCAGTGCATATCTCGGCGGTTCGGTAACTCCCGTATACATACTTGAAAATGTACCCGTGCTGAACGTGATACTCAAGATCAGCCCGCTGTACTGGACAAACCGTGCACTTATAAGCCTGTACAACGATATAGTTGACGAAAAGACACTGTACAGCATACTTATCTCGGTAGGACTGTCACTTGTTATCTTTATTGCAATTGCTCTCGGCGAAAAGAAAAAGCACGTTGTCAGAATTGAAAAAGAGCAACCTGCAAATGACAACGGAAAGGAGGCAGAGGTGTAATGACAACGATAATGAAAAACACGTTCAATGTGTTCAAAAAGAACAAAGAATTCATAATGGCTGTCATAATCCAGCCTATTCTGCTTTTCCTGCTGATGTCGGTGCTTCTGCCGTATACAAAGGAGCATTCGATAGGTATATGTAATCAGTCGGACAATGCATCAACACAGCGCATTGTATCGGCACTGTCCGAGCTTGACGGCGTAAGGACCGAGATAGTTGATAAGGACGATCTCGAAGACAAGCTGATGAACAGCAACATAGAGATAGCTGTGGTTATCGCTGATGTTCCGCAGAGCCCCGTCCCCGTGGCACAGGTAATATCGCTCAGCGACAACGAAATAAAGAATGCCGTTGAAGCGCTGATCTCCGGTATTGATCTGTCCTCTGAGGTAAATGAAAGCACCGTCACCGTAAACGAGGTCGCTCCGAAAGGTATCAACATAACAAACACGCTTGCGTTTATGATATTCAAGACGCTGACCGCCGCAAGCCTTTTAGGCTCACTTATAATAACAGAGCGTAAGAACAAGATGCGTGACCGTATCTTCCTGAGCGGTATCAGCAAGGGCGCATATCTCGGAGGAATGTCACTTGTTTATCTTCTGTGTATGATGCTGGGCACTACCCTGTTCTATATAATCGGACTGATATTCAATTTTGACTTCGGTATGCAGTATTCATTCGGCTATCTTATAATGATGTATCTTGCCGATCTGCTGTCGGTAGCGATCTATATATTCGCAAGTTCAGTCACTAAAAGCGAGGACGGACTGTGGATATTCAGTGCATTCATACTGATGCCTATGGCGCTGTTCTCGGGTATACTCTTCCCGTATGAATTTATGCCGCAGGCAATGCAGGTCATAGGTGCCTGCTTCCCGCACAGATGGATAGCAAGGAGCATCGAAATTATGCAGAAAACGGGCAGTATAGCGGATACTGTTCCGTATATCGCACTGCTGCTCGGACTGAGCTTTGTGCTGTTTGCGTTCGGCGCGATAAAAACGAAAAAAACCACGCAGAACTAATAACCGCCCGCAGGTCTGACCTGCGGGCTCAGACTGTCGAAAAACTTATACAACTTTTTAAAATGGGGTTTGGGGCGTAGCCCCAATGCGAGTTGTCAGTCGTTGGTGTCGCTGCGTCGTGCAGCGACTGTGTGCGACTGACTGCAAGCGTCCTTGCTTGGTGAGGGCGGCAGCCCCACACTCAGCCCCGGCACGGATGCCGGGTGTGTATGCCCAAAGGCTTTGCAGGACGCAAAGCCAACCAAGCATACACAGCCTTTCACCGGGGGAAAGGGGTTTGGGGTTTCGGCAAGGATGCCGATATAGAACGCACAAAGGCTTTGCACGATGCAAAGCCCACAAAGAGTTCTTAAAGGGATAGAGAATTTGTAGTTTTTTTAAAACAGACTTTTCTACAAGCTGCGCCCGCAGGTCTGACCTGCGGGCTTTTCTGTATGTACATCACCTTACAATACAGCTATCGGTTTGACTTTTACCGCTTTCTATGCTAGAATATATCGTATATAAATACGGTTCACGGAGGAACACTTTGCTCTCGACTTACATTTCTATGGTCGATACACCGACCGAAAAAGAACTAATTGCACAGCTTTACAATGCATATAAGCAGTTTATGTACAATATAAGTATGTCCTTACTCGGCAATAAGGAAGATGCGGAGGACGCAGTTCAGGACTCATTTGTAAGGATAATCAAAAATCTTGACAAGATACAAAATCCATATTCACGAAAAACAAAATCATATATCACTGTTATAACGAAAAATATCTGTCTGGATCACCTTAAAAAACAGCAGACTATGCAAAACGTCTGCCCGGACGGAAGAATATACGAGGACGACTCGGCACAGCAGGCAGAGATCGATATTACCTACGAGAGAATTATCAAAAATATGAAGCAGTTATCACCTCAGCTGAAAAATATCGCTTTTCTGTATTACGTCCAGCAGCTTCCGACAGGCGATATAGCCCAAATGCTCGATATCGAACCTAACACCGTGCACGTTTATCTGTCACGGATACGAAAAATACTTCTTTCGCAAAAGGACGAATAATTATGACGAATGATGAAAAGATAGCCGCCGCACTTAAAAGCGACTATCTCTCTGAGCTTTCTGTATTTGAAGCGCTGCCCGACTATAAGATAAGTCACAGCTTTGACAGAAGAATGCAGAAGCTCATACGCTCTTATATAAAAGAAAAAAACAAAGACCGGATAATAAACAGACGCAGAATTAAAATACGCCTGCTTATTGCGGCAATTATCGCCGCTACCGTTGCACTCGGTACGGGAAGCGCGGTACTGCTTCAGTACTGGGATACCTTTAAGCTTAAAAATGTCGGCAACAATGAATACGCATTTTTAGTTGATGATCCCGAAAGCGCACCGTTACAGCTGACGGAAAAATATATGATCTCAGCTGATCTCAGCGAATATAAAAAAGAGATCATAAGCGACAGCGAGTTTGATTTTTGGATAGTGTACACCTGCGGTGAAGATAAAACCATATGGTTCAATCAGATCACTAAAGACTTTGCAAATTCAACGCAGATAGGCTTCGGTGATGTTCAGGTATTTCCCGAAAAAATGCCGCTCGGCAATTACACCGCGATGTATTATGTATCCGCAAACGGTGTGCAAAATCTGATATGGGATAACGGCGATTATATATTCGAGCTGTCGGCAGACGGGCTCAGCAAGGAAGAAACCAAGGCTCTTGCGCTGTCAGTCAAAAAAGAGGAATGATATGATATGATATCACATCGTGCTTGCCATATCGGCTCAAGTGTGGTATACTGATATCTGTTAATAAATCAAGCTGTATTCAGCAGGAGCTACCGAAAATGAAAGGGAAAAATATGGGTAAGAAAACTATTTCCGCACTTTGTGCCTCAGCACTTTTGCTCGGTATGTTATCGGGCTGTGCCGACAGCAAGACGGAGGAAAGCATGAACAGTTCAACAACAGAAAGCTCCGCAGTATCTTCAACAGAAGTATCATCTGCGGAAAAGCAGGAGGGTCAGTCAGTAGTGCTGACAGCCGAAACAGCAAAGCTTGTCGGCAGAACGTATCTGAATGACGATACGCTTTGGACAGCATTTTCGGGTTCGGGTGCAGAATTTACATACACCGGTAAAAAGCTCGATATCACTGTCATAGGAGATAATGCCGCCACAGCCGGCAATGATGAAAACTATGCGCGTGTTGCTATATATGTAGACGGCGAACGTGTCATAGACGATATGCTGGACGAAAAGGAAAAGACCTATACCGCTTTTGAAAGCGACACCGCAAAAAGCGTTGATGTGCAGATAATCAAGCTCTCCGAATGTGCAATGTCTACATTCGGTATAAAGCCGATAAAGCTTGCAGACGGCGAGAAGATAGAACCCGCAAAGGCAAAGGATCTTAAGATAGAATTTATCGGCGACTCGATCACCTGCGGCTACGGCGTTGACGATGAGGATAAGGAGCATCACTTCAAGACATCGACAGAAGATGTAACAAAGGCATATGCATATAAGACGGCGCAGGCACTGAATGCCGACTACAGCATGGTATCGATAAGCGGCTACGGAATTATATCGGGATATACCGATGACGGTAAGAAAAAGCCCGAGCAGACTATACCGCAGTACTATGACAAGCTCGGCTTCTCATACAACAAGTTTGCGGACAGTATTGAGGTCGCTTCTCTTGAATGGAACTTCGACAATTACAAGCCCGATATAGTTGTTATAAACCTCGGCACAAATGATATGAGCTATGCGACAAGCGATACAACAAGGGCGGAGTTTGAAGAGGGCTATATGGAGTTTCTGAAGCAGGTGCGCTCACACAATCCCGACGCATATATATTCTGCACATACGGTGTAATGGGAAATACTCTTCTGAGAAACATAAAGAATGTATGCGACCGGTATTCAGACGAAACAGGCGATACTAGAGTGAGATTTTTCACACTTCCGATGCAGGACGAAAATACAAACGGAATTGCCGCAGACTGGCACCCGACTGAGAAAACGCACGAAATATGCGCAGAAAAGGCTGTAAGGTCTATCAAAGAAACCCTTGGAATGGAATAAAAGTTATCAGGCACTGAAAAGTGCCTGATTTTTGTATATTTTCAACATAACCGCACCCCGATTTTTATCACAATTGTGAAATATGCTATGCAAAATTCTCTGATTATTTGACTTTATTCGGATAATGTGGTATCATTTAATAATAACGGTCCTGACCGCATAAATATCGGGAGGAAATACTAATGTCAGCTAAAAAGGATATATCAAAAGAATTTGAAAAAATTTCGGACGGCGTTGAGAAGGTACGCAAGAAAAGAAAATCACTCACGGGAAAGATATTCAAATGGATGTGCCTTGCAGTGGGAGGCTCGCTTATTATTGTCGGCGGTATCAATATAGGCATGAGCTACCGCTTTCTTAAACAGTCGCTGCAAGATCAGCTGACAGAGGTCGCGGATATGTCGTCCAAAACGATATCAAACCAGCTCAGCTCAATTACCGCAGAGCTTCAGCAGATATCATACGACTCGGGCTTTGATGACCTTACGGATACAGGCACACTTTCAACAAAGTGCTTTTCGATACTGATGAAAAATCCTATGCTCACCGACGTTAAGATAGTAAATACGGACGGCAAATGTTTCTATGCCGAAACTCTTGATTATTCCGAAAACGAAAGCTTCAAGCAGGCAGTGGAAACAAAAAAATCCGCAAGCGGTGAGCCGTATGCGTCACAGGACCTCAAACATGTTCTGATGGATATCGCAGTACCGATGCTTGACTCCGATAACACTACTCTGCGGAGCGTACTAATGGCAAGCGTTGATATGAGCACGTTCTCAGCTGTAATTGGTCAAACAAAAATAGGCGAAACGGGCTACACAATGGCTGTAGACCAGACAGGCACGATCATTGCGTACCCTGACGAAACAAAGCTTACCGAGCGCATAAATTACAAGACGCTGGCCGAAACCGACAGCTCTTATCAGGGCATGGCGGACTGCATAGACAAAGCTATAAGCGGCGAAAACGGCTTTGCACAGGTAAAGCTTGACGGTGTAAACAAATACGTTACATACGCGCCTATCGAAAACACGGACGGCTGGAGCTGTATTGTAGTAGCTACACCCTCGGAATATACGGGAAGCATTATTCAGTCAATGGTGATAGGCTCTGCAGCTGCGGTGATCTGCTTTGTTCTTTCCGTGCTTCTGATACTTACGATCGTCAAGAAGATAATAAAGCCTGTAAAGCTCTGTTCGGAAAGAATAGTTACTCTGTCGCAGGGCGATCTGCACTCTGCTCCGCTTGACTTCGGTAACAATATCGACAAGGAAATAGGACAGCTCAGTGAGAGCACAAACCTTATTACAACGCATATCAATGCGGTAATATCAGACCTTGACAGTATGCTTGCCGCACTCGGAAACGGCGACCTTACATATGTACCCGCAGATGTATACCTCGGCGACTTTGCACCTCTCAGGGCTTCATATGAACGCATAATGGCATCGCTCAACAAGACTATGAGCGGTATAAATACAGCAGGCTTACAGGTTTCAAACGGTGCGGGACAGGTATCCGCCGCCGCCGCTAATCTTTCTGAGGGCGCGACAAAGCAGGCGGCATCTGTAGAAGAGCTCTCGGCTTCTCTCGCAGAGGTTTCCGAAAAGGTAAACCGCAACGCCGTAAGAGCGGGCGATGCCGCAAAGAACTCCGAGCACGCCGCCGAGCTTGTAGGCTCCGGCAACGAGCAGATGAGCATTCTGCTTGAGGCAATGCACAAGATCGATGATACATCTAAGGAGATCGCAAATATCATCAGAACAATTGACGATATCTCATTCCAGACAAATATACTCGCGCTTAATGCGGCAGTCGAAGCCGCAAGAGCAGGCGAAGCCGGCAAGGGCTTCGCAGTCGTAGCCGATGAAGTAAGAAATCTTGCAGGCAAGGTCGCACAGGCGGCAAGCGACACGACAGAGCTTATCGGCGACTCTATCAAGGCGGTTGAGGACGGTACGACAATAGCAAACGAAACCGCACAGACGCTCAGCCTTATCGTTGAAACTACCACGCAGACCACTGCTCTTATCGCCGATATTTCAACAGCCTGCGAAGAACAGGCAAATGCTATATCGCAGATAACGACCGGTGTAGATCAGATCTCATCTGTCGTTCAGACCAACTCCGCAACAAGCGAAGAATGCGCCGCTTCTGCCGAGGAGCTTTCATCTCAGGCAACTATCCTTGACGGTATGGTGAGAAAGTTCAAGCTCAGCGATAAAGCTTTCGATGACACAAGCCTTGATGAAACTCCGACAGCCGACACAAAGCCGGCAATAACGGATACAGGTGATAAAAAAGAAGCAAAAGATAAAATCGCCGAACACAGTGCTGAGCCAGAAGCTCCTGCCAAGGTGAAAAAAGAACCCGCTTTACAAAGCTTTGGTAAAGACGACAAATCGCCGAAGGCTAAGACAAAGCCTGTTGAAAAGATAAAACCGACAGCGGCAGAAAAGCCGATAGCGGACGCTTCAAAGCCGAAATCGAGCGAAATCAAAAACGTCACCGAAGAAACAAAACCCGCTAAAAAACCCGCACAATCAGCTATAAAGCCGATAAGCAATGATTTTTCGGCGGAAAAGAAGTTTAAGCCGAAACAGCCCGATGAAATCGGTGCAGACAAAAAGGTCAAAGCCGGCGGAATTGCTCACTTTGATACGGCGGTTCAGACAAACGAAGAGTTCAAAGAAGATGTGAACGATAAATACTGATATTAGCGAAGGGGCTGTTACATAAAACAGCTCCTTTTAATCTGTCGAAAAACCTTTTATATACTAAAATGGGGTGTCGCTTATTGCTTGCTCTGTTGGTTTTGCATCTCTGCAAGGTCAGCTGTTTGTGCCGTTGCATCGTGCAACGGCTTAATTCAGCTGACATAAGCGTCCTTGCTTATAACTTTTGGCAAGCAACCAAAGCATCCTTGCTTTGGGGCGAAGCCCCCCGTACAGGTCGTCAGCCATTTGTGTCACTGCATCGTGCAGTGTCTTTGTGTGGCTGACTGCAAGCGTCCTTGCTTGGACTGGGCGGCAGCCCCAGCAAAATAGCCCTAAGGGGTTTTCGGCAAGGATGCCGAAATAAGGACACACCGAGCTTTGCATGAGGCAAAGCCATTAGAGTGTCCTAAAGGGGATAGGGATTGAGAATAAGCTGCATTTCTTAAAGAAACAGACTTTTTCTACAATCTGAAATGGGCTGTTACTTAAGACAGCTCCTTTTAGTTTACATACATAAGCTTTCATCACCATTAACAGTCATACGACTTACTTTTCACCTGAGTTTTGTGATTTTATCTAAATTTACGCTAAAAATACACACAATTATCAAAGAAAATTTGTTAAAAAATCTACAAAGAAAAGCGTTGAATTTACACCTGAAATAAGGTATAATTATATTAGTTTTATGCTATGCCGCATTGTGCCCTGACAGGTAAAAACGGCACAGCAAAGCAAGAACAATTAAGAATGGAGAATCATGCATGACGGATAATTTACTGCGTACTATGGCGATAATCACCGAAGAAACTGCCGCACAGAGCATAAGCGGTATGTGGGCTACGGTTATTACCGGTATGGTTGTTGTTTTCCTGATCTTAGGACTGCTCATAGGACTGCTTTACATCATTTCCTTCTTCTGCAATCTGGGAAACAAGAAGAAAAAGGATGAAAAGCCCGCAGAAAAGACTGCTGAGCCTGCACCCGCTCCCGCTCCCGTAGAGCTTATAGAAGAGGACGAGAACGACGATGAGGTCATAGCTGTTATTTCAGCGGCGATCGCCGCTTACACGGCAGGTGACGGCAAGACCTATGCAATCAAGAGAATCAAACGTGCCGAAAAACAGCCTCGTTCAAGCTGGGGCAACGCGGGCGTAAACGAGAATACCCGTTCGTTTTAAGGCTCAGACTAAATAAAAGGAGAACAAGATGGAAATTTTAGACGTTTTCTGGAATGCCCTTGTTGCGCTTGCGCAAAAATCGGGCTTCTGTAACATAACCCCTCAGCAGGGACTTATGATAGCTGTTTCATTCTTACTTATGTATCTTGCTATAGTAAGAAAATTCGAACCTCTGCTGCTTCTGCCTATTGCTTTCGGTATGATGCTCACCAATATTCCCGGTGCTAATATGTTCCACCCGGAAATGTTCGGTATAAGCCCCGATCCCGCAATAGCGGCGAACTTTGCCGAAAACGGCGTAAACTACGGTGATGTACTTCACAACGGCGGTCTGCTCGATATACTGTATCTCGGCGTTAAGCTTCAGATATTCCCTCCGCTGATATTCTTAGGTATCGGCTGTATGACCGACTTCGGTCCTCTGATAGCAAACCCCAAGAGCTTACTGCTCGGTGCTGCCGCACAGCTCGGTATCTTTATAACATTCCTCGGTGCTTGTGCACTCAGCCTTACAGGCATTGAGGGCGTGGCGTTCACATTCAAGGAAGCCGCTTCGATCGGTATCATCGGCGGTGCTGACGGACCTACGGCGATATTCCTGACATCAAAGCTCGCCCCGCAATTGCTGGGTTCTATAGCGGTTGCCGCATATTCTTATATGGCGCTCGTTCCTGTAATTCAGCCTCCTATAATGAAGCTTCTTACAACAAAGAAGGAACGTTCGATCGTAATGGACGGCTTACGCCCCGTATCAAAGAGAGAAAAAATCATATTCCCTGTTGCCGTAACACTTATTGTTGCTTTCATCGTTCCCGATGCTACTCCCCTTGTAGGTATGCTGATGCTCGGTAACCTCTTCAGAGAAAGCGGTGTTGTAGACAGACTTGTAAAGACTGCTTCAAACGAGCTGATGAACATAATCACAATTATGCTCGGTACTGTTGTAGGTGCAACAGCAACCGCTGAAAACTTCCTGACTGTAAAGACAATTATGATAGTTGTTCTCGGTCTTATAGCTTTCTGCTTCGGTACAGCGGGCGGTCTGTTACTTGCAAAGCTTATGAACAAGCTTTCAGGCGGCAAGATAAACCCCCTTATCGGTTCAGCCGGTGTATCCGCAGTTCCTATGGCTGCCCGTGTTTCACAGACAGTCGGCTCTAAGGAAAACCCCTCAAACTTCCTTCTCATGCACGCTATGGGACCGAACGTTGCAGGCGTTATCGGTTCAGCCGTTGCCGCAGGTGTTCTGCTTAACATCTTCGGCGGTTAAGCTGATTTACAATCAGATATTTCAAACCCCTTATCGGAAACGATAAGGGGATTTTGTTATAAGTAAAAAGAGCTTGCCTACACCAAAAGTGTAAGCAAGCTCTCAGTCTGTAGAAAAACCCCGAT
>DJPL01000006.1:0-13844 GCA_002437415.1 Ruminococcaceae bacterium UBA6413
AAAGCCGCACCGCAGGTCGAAACGAATAACTTGATTGCTATCGAATAAATGATAGCAAATACCGGTAATTGTTACACAGTCGGATAATAATCTAACTGCTTGATATATGAATGGAGGAATGACATATGTTACCCGCAATTTTCAATGAAAGCTTATTTGACAATTTCTTCGATGATGACTTTTATATGCCGTCGGTATTCGGCGGTAAGAACGATCCGCTTTACGGCAAGCACGCAAAGAACGTGATGAAGACCGATGTCCGTGAAACCGACAACAGCTATGAGCTTGATGTAGATCTCCCGGGCTTCAAGAAAGAGGATGTAGCGCTGAAGCTCGACAGCGGCTATCTTACGATCACCGCCTCCAAGGGTCTTGAAAAGGACGAAAAGGAGAAGAAGGACGGCAAGTACATCAGACGTGAGCGTTACGAGGGTCAGTGCAGCAGGAGCTTCTATGTAGGCGAGGGTGTACAGGCTAAGGACGTAAGCGCTAAGTTTGAGGACGGTATCTTGAAGGTATCTGTTCCTAAAGCCGCACCGCAGGTCGAAACCAATAACGTGATCGCTATCGAATAAACCTGCGCGGTTTATTGCAGAAAAACCTGAATAACCGACTATCGGCAGTGAGAATTTTCCCACTGCCGATATTTTTCGGAAATTTTTAATAAAACCTATTGATTTTGTAGACAATAAGGTGTATAATATAAATCGGACTAAATCGGTCGTGTTTATCGTACCGCTTTACGGTGCGGAATATGGCATTTAGCATAAAGAGTAAAAGAAAGGATCGGTAGTATAAATGCTGAAAACAACGATATACCTTGACAATGCGGCTACCACAAAGGTAAGCGATAACGTTCTTAACGCTATGCTGCCCTATCTTAAAGAGGAATACGGCAATCCTTCCTCAATCTACACGCTCGGAAGAAATTCCGCAATAGCCGTAAACAAGGCAAGACATCAGGTCGCGCAGGCACTCGGCTGTGAGGACAACGAGGTTTATTTCACAAGCTGCGGCAGTGAGAGCGACAACTGGGCTATAAAGAGCACGGCAAAGATGATGGCTCAGAAGGGTAAGAAGCACATAATCACTTCTGTATTTGAGCATCACGCAGTTCTGCACACGCTGGACGCTCTCAAGAAAGAGGGCTTTGAGGTAACATACCTACCTGTTTACTCAAACGGTGTAGTAAAGGTTGAGGACGTGGCAAACGCTATCCGCCCCGACACCGCGCTTGTTACGATAATGTACGCAAACAACGAGATCGGTACAATACAGCCTATCCCCGAAATCGGCGCGCTGTGCAAGGAAAAGGGAGTTATTTTCCATACAGACGCGGTTCAGGCTATCGGTAATGTTCATATCAACGTCAAGGAGCAGAATATAGATATGCTCTCGCTCAGCGGTCATAAGATACACGCTCAGAAGGGCTGCGGCGTTCTTTACGTAAACAAGAAGTATCGTCTTCCCCCGTTCATTGACGGCGGCGCTCAGGAAAGAGGCAGACGTGCAGGTACGGAAAACGTTCCCGCAATAGTAGGTCTCGGTGTTGCCATTACAGACGCTGTAAACGGCGTTGACGCAAAGAACGAGAAGCTTAAAAAGTTCAGTGACAAGATCTACAACGAGATAATGAAGATCGACCGTGTTCACCTGAACGGCGACAGAGAAAAGCGTATGCCGAGCAACCTCAACTTCTCATTTGAGGGCGTTGAAGGCGAAAGCTTACTGCTCCAGCTCGACCTTCAGGGCATTGCCGCATCGAGCGGTTCAGCCTGCACATCGGGTTCACTCGACCCCTCACACGTTCTGCTGAGCATAGGACTTCCCCATGAGGTAGCTCACGGCTCACTGCGTATCTCAATGTCTGAGTACACGACCGAGGAAGAGATCGACAAGCTGATAGAGGTTCTCCCTGTAATAGTAAACAAGCTCAGAAGTATGTCACCCCTGTGGGATCACATAATCAAGGGCGAAACATTCAAGATTAAGTAAGCATACACTATATTTGAAAGGAAGTATTACTGATGATTTATTCGGAAAAGGTAATGGACCATTATGCTAACCCCAGAAACGTCGGCGAAATTGAAGACGCTAACGGTGTAGGCGAAGTAGGTAACGCTAAGTGCGGTGATATAATGAAGATGTACCTCAAGATCGAGGACAATACGATCAAGGACGTAAAGTTCAAGACATTCGGCTGTGGTGCGGCAATTGCAACAAGCTCGATCGCTACAGAAATGATAAAGGGCAAGCCCTTATCAGAAGCGCTTAAGCTTACAAACAAGGCGGTTGTAGAGGCACTTGACGGTCTGCCGCCGGCAAAGCTCCACTGCTCTGTTCTTGCAGAACAGGCGATCAAGGCCGCTATTGCGGACTACTACACAAGACAGGGTATCGATCCCACACCTTTTGTAGGTGAGATAAAGGAAGATCACTGCGACAGCTGTTGCGGTATATAACCTTATAGGTAAAGAGCCTTGCGGCATTTGTGTCGCAAGACTCTTTTTTTGTGTCCTCTCTGTAAAATCTAGCGTGAAATTTACAGATAGTAATTTTAATCATGTTTGCCTATCATCTTCTCCATCCACACCATATCATAGTACCGTCCGAATTTCTTTGCACATTTGTGGAATGTTCCCACGAGTTCATATCCAAGCTTTTTGTGGAACATTATACTGTCGTGATTTAGATATTCATCGTCCTTTTCAGGGCACGCTATGCACGCATAGACATTTTTTACGCCCATAGCCGCAAGCCTTTTTTCAAGCTCGTTATAAAGAAGTGTGCCTGCGCCGCGATGCTTTTCGTTCAAAGCAACATATATAGAGGTTTCAACCGAGTGGTCATAAGCCGCCCTGCTCTTGAATACTCCTGCGTAAGCATAGCCGATCATCTTCCCGTCGCACTCTGCTACTATGTACGGGTATTTCTTCAGCGTTTTTTCTATCCTGCCCCTGAAATCATCAACAGTCGGCACTTCAAGCTCATAGGTTATCGCTGTGCTCTCGACATAGTACTTATATATGTCGAGCAGTGCTCCGGCATCATCGAGCGTTGCTGTTCTTATTGTTATTTCACTCATTGTTCCTCACTTCCTGTAATTATGATCAAACAAAAAGTGCCACAGCTATAATTCAAAAGCAGTGACACTTCGTTGTGTTTGTGATAAATATCCTATTATAAAGCCTCTGAGCCTTCCTCGGGAGTTTCGAGTATCTCTTTTTCCACTCCGTCTTCAGTAAAGGCAAAGCTCTCGGTATCTGTATCCGCATCGGCATCCGAAATATCAACGTCAACACCGCTGTTTATTGATACCACCATATCCTTGAGATTGTTTATTTCATTCTTGAACGCTGTGCCTGTAGTAGCCGCCTTCTTCATAAGCTCGGCACTCTTTTCCTTGCCTGCCGACACAATGTTATTAACGCTCTTTGTAAGCTTTTCACTGCCTGTCTTTACCGCTCCTGTGCAGTAAACGGAAGCCTTGTGGAGCTTATCACTGCAATTTTCCTTAACAGCCGCTACAGCCTCAGGATTATTGTCTATATATTTCTTAGCTAAAATATACCCCGTACCGACAGCCGCCGCAATACCGAAAAATATCATTGCTTTATTCATACTAAACATCCTTTCCGGGAAAAACCCGTTTTCTTATACTCAGTATATACCATTTTTAATGAAAAGTAAAGCCTATTTTGACGAATTTACTGCTTCAAGCCGATAAATCGGGAAACCCTGCTCGGAAAATCTTTTTTCGTACTCGGTAACTATATTTCCCTCAAAACCGCTGTTGTGCAGGTCAAGACTTACATTCTTAAGTCTGAAGCCACACTGTGACAGATTTTCTATCGAAAATTCAAACAGCTTCATATTATCGGTCTTCTGGTGTATCTCACCGTCCGGTATAAGTATGTGCTTATATATCTCAAGAAATACAGGGTGAGTAAGACGGTGCTTTTTGTATGTTTCCTTAGGATAAGGACAGCTGAAATTGAGATAGATACGTTCTACCGAATTTTCGGGGAAGAACTTTTCAAGGTATTCAGCCTTACCCATAAGGAATTTCAGGTTAGGCAGGTTTTCCTTTATGGCAAGCTCCATAGCGCTTACTATCACATTTCGCGCCATTTCAACGGCTATGAAATTTATATCGGGGTTGCGCTTTGCCGCCTCGACCGCAAATCCGCCCTTGCCGCAGCCGACCTCAAGGTGGACGGGATTATCGTTTCCGAAAATCTCGCGGACATTGAGAGTTCTCTGCTGTGTTTCGCCCCTCTGCTCTGCGGCATAATCGACAAGCCAGCCGAGATTTACATCGCCGCAGGCATCTAAACGCTCATCGAGATATTTTTTTCTTCGCATTCTCATAGATTTACCGCCTTATCTCGTCGCCGACAGCATTACATAGTATGTTTTGAAGCGTACCTTATCTACGATGGACTTTGTTGTGTTGTCGAGTACGACTATATTCATACCGCGTTCATTCAGCGAGAAGTCCTTTTGACCCATCTTTATTACAGCGGTACGCTGTGTACTGGTAACGTGCGTTTTGAAGCCGAGCACACGGAATTCGCCTGTATCAATATCTTCGCTGTCCGATATTTCCTCGCGCGTAACCTTTCCGCTCTCTATTACAGCTACATATCTGTTTGCTGTTTCAGCCTCGGCAAGCTTGACAAGTCCGAGCTCCTTAAGTGCGGTACGCACACCGTCGTTAAGACCTCCGACTGTATCTCCTCTGGCAGATATGATTACCGAATAGTTGTCATTTTCTTTAAGGCGATATATATAATTGAGGAAGTTTTCTTCTTCCCTCAGCAGCTTGTTTTTATCATCCTTGCTTTCTGTTGAGAGCATTAACTCGGTGTACGCGGGTATGGTGCTCTTATACGGCATTACGCCGTGGAAGCCCTTTTCGGAAACCGTAAGTCCGAAATAGTTATACCACAGATTTGATGCTACGACCACAACCATAAATGCGGCAAATATCGTAACAGGACGCGAAATAAAGTGCAGGAGCTTATTGCTTCTGCTTTTAAACACTCTGTTTTCGGGCAGGTAGCGTTTGTCAGCCGCAACATTCCAATTGAGTGCAGAGTCCGGCTTTCTCTTCATATATGTCACGCTGTCTTCCGATCCGTCCGTTTCGGTCATTTCTTCAGTCAGCGCTTCAGATCCATCTTCTTCGTCTTCATACGCTTCTTCCGCTTCGGCAATATCCGCACCGTCGGAAGCGGTTTCTTCTGTGTCCTCAGCCATTATTTCAGCCAAAATACGCTGTTTTTCAGCCTCTTCCTCGCTGAGCGGAGCATCAGCCTCCTCAGTCGCTGTTTGACCGACAGGTTGATGTAAGGTCTTACCGTTGTTTGGCAACTTTTTCTCGGCGAATACTTCATCTACCGTTTTATCAAAGACAACGACTGCCTCGGGGTCTTTCTTTTTCGCGAGATAAACCTTTGCGCAGTTCAAATAGTATCTTGCTATTGAGGGGATAAACATTATCATCATAATGTATATATACATTGAGAAACGTTCGATAACAAAGTGCTTTGTTGCGATAAACCAGATAATGAAATTGAAAATCGCGAAATTGGTAAACAACGCCGAGTCTTTAGGATGAGCCTTGCCGTATCCGGTAAAGTGTGCGACAACAGCAAGCACGGCAATTATAGCCGGTACTATCAGATACACAGGTCTGTAGCCCTGCGTAATAAAGTTGAGGTCAAGATAACCCTTGTACTGCGGCAGTATAATAACGGCAAGTCTGAGTATTGGCCACGAAAGGAAATATACCAATGCAGTCAGCACGCCGTATATCGGAACTGTGATTTTCGTAGGCTTTATAAATGCGGCTATAAGGTAGATGGGTATCATTACGATTACCGTGCTGTGGAACAGACAAGCTATAAATATAAACAGAAGCACCTTGAAATGGTTGCGTTCCTTCATATACTTGTATGCGCACAGAATAACCGCGAATGCGATAGACTGACGAATAAAGCTGAGCGAGCAGTAGAAGAAGGTCAGCGAGATAAACATCATAGTTGACATCCAGATGTTTTCACTGTAACGGAATATCGCATATGCCGTAGGCACAAGTATAAGTAAAGCGTATATCGCATACAGTACATTTACATTGGACGTAAACAGTGAAATAAGTTTAGTTATTATAGTAAACGCGGGCTCATATCCGAGATTGAATATTGCAAGTCCCGACGCGTCCTTGATATTTCTGAAAATATAGATGTACGAATAATAGTCGTTTCCGAGTCCGTATCTGAAAATGCTGATCAAATACATTGCCGCAAATGTCACGATAACATAGCAGAGCTTTTTTCCGACGCTCGGTTTGTGCTCAATAAGCGGATAAGCCAAAACCAGAACTATCGCCATAAGTATAAGATAGACTGCCATAAATAAGTCCTTTCATAATAAAAAATAAAGCACAGCACAACTGCAAAGTTACCACCAAGCAGAAAATGCAGTGCATATCAAGCGATTATATAATTATGTATTTTCCCTGTGTTACGACAGGTGCAACATCAAGTGTATAGTCAACTCCGCATTTCATACCGCTACTGCCAAGCTTCAGTTCAACTGCGTCATATGCGATTTTCGGAGTATTGTTTTCCTGACTTAAGTGACCGAGTATCAACCGCCGTGTGCCTCTTTCGACAAGCTCGGTACAAAACTCGGCGGAATTGAGGTTTGATAAATGTCCGCTGCTTCCCGATATCCTCGCCTTGAGATACGGCGGATATTTCGGATTTACCGAAAGAAGCTTCGGGTCGTAATTTGCTTCTATGTATGCCGTGTCACAGCCGAGAAGATTTTCTCTGACCTCCTCCGTGACATAACCGAGGTCGGTACAGCAAGCAACCTTATGATCCTTGAACTCGATCGTAAATCCCACACTCTCAGCCGCGTCATGCGGTGTATGGAAAAAATCTATATCCATATCAACAGGCACACTCTTTATTTCCGACAAAGAATGTATGATCGCACCGGGTGCAACAAGATTATCCTCAAACAGCTTTCTTGTTGTGCCGTCAGACGCGTATACAGGAAGCGATGTACGCTTTGTAATTTGTCCGAGTGCCTTTGTATGGTCGATGTGCTCGTGAGTTACCAATACAGCCTTCACCGCTTCAAACGGAATACCGCACAGTGCAAGGCCGTCCTTCAGCGCCTTGAAGCTGCAACCCGCATCTACAAGAACGCCCGAAGAAGTATCACCTATAAATATGCTGTTGCCCTTACTCGACGAGCATACAGGTACCACCTTTGCCATCAGAGCGCCTTTCTCATCTTCTCGTCATCGGGATAGTAGCGCTTTACTATATCCGCGCCGAGCTCTCTGAGCTTTATCTCCATATTTTCATATCCGCGCTCGATATGGTGTATATCCTCGATCTCGGTCGTTCCCTGTGCCGCAAGACCCGCGATTATAAGCGCCGCACCGGCTCTTAAGTCGCTTGCCTTTACAGGAGCACCTGTAAGATGATCAACGCCTCTTACTACCGCTACTCTGCTGTCAACGGTGATATCCGCGCCCATTCTGCGCAATTCATCTACATACTTGAAGCGTGTGTCGAATATGCTCTCAGTCACCATACTCGTGCCGTTTGCCATAGCAAGCAGGGTTGTCATCTGCGGCTGCATATCGGTCGGGAAACCGGGGTGAGGTGAGGTCTTTATATCGGTGCCCTCATAATGAGGTCTGCCGACAACTCTTACATTATCGGTTTCATCTTCAACTTCAACATACACGCCTATCTTGCGGAGCTTTGCCGTGATAGGTTCAAGGTGCTTCGGAATAACATTTTTAAGTGTGATGTCACCGCAGGTCGCCGCCGCGGCTACCATAAATGTTCCCGCCTCTATCTGGTCGGGGATAACGGAATACTCAGTTCCGTGGAGCTTAGAAACACCCTTTACCTTGATAACGTCCGTACCTGCGCCCATTATATCGGCGCCCATTGAGTTAAGGAAGTTTGCAAGGTCAACTATGTGCGGTTCTTTTGCCGCATTCTCAATAATAGTCAGTCCCTCAGCCTGAGCGCAGGCAAGGAGCGCGTTTATTGTGCCGCCGACTGTTACCTTATCAAAATATATCTGAGTGCCTATCAGCTTGTCCGCGGACAGGTCAACTATTCCGTGCTTGATATCAGCCTTTGCTCCAAGTGCCTCAAAGCACTTGATATGCTGATCTATAGGTCTGCTACCGAGGTCACAGCCACCGGGGAGCGGAACACTCGCTTTTTTAAATCTTCCGAGCAGTGCACCGAGGAAATAGCTGCTTCCTCTTGTTGAACGCGCAAGCTCATACGGCACTGTGCCGTCGCATATTCTCGAGGTATCGACCTCGAGCTTTGATTTGCTGAGTCTTTTTATATCCGCACCCATGCTCGAAAGTATCTCAAGTGCCACCTCTACGTCACTGATTGACGGTACGTTTTCAAGAATGCACTTGTCTGCCGCAAGTATCGCCGCGGGAATTATAGCGACAGCCGCATTTTTAGCGCCGCTTATCTGCACTTCGCCTTTGAGCGGAGTGCCGCCGTTTATAATAAACTTTTCCAAAAGTCACACTTCCTCAATTCAATAAATATATGTAAAGAAATTATAGAATGCCGTGAAACGGCTTGATATCTCATTTGGATACTGCATAACGATATGTTCGGGGAGCATACCGACACAGCATAGATTTATTATATCATATCTGCGGAGAAAATAAAAGTATTTTTTTACCTCACAATATTTTTCGTCGAATTACACTATATATACTTGGTGATGAGCGATTTTTTTATACATATAGTCAGTTGTGGGCAACTGATGTTTCATACAGTTTCAGTTTTTCTTATCCGCCGATTTATTGTAAAGCTGTGTGCAGAACTCGTCTATCACTTCTTCAAGCTCCTGTGCCGTTACTGCGTCGACCATCATACTGCGGAGCTTCTTATACAAAAGATCGCCGTTTTGTGCGGAATTGTCGGGCGGACGTACATATGATGTATGTGTTGTGCGCTCGTTAGGTTGCAGTGGTATCGTTCTGTCAACATTTTTCACATAATGCGGCGAGATCTGACCGAAGCGCAGATCGTCAAGAGCGCTCCTTGCTCTTCTGCCGTATATCATAGCGTAAAGACAGCCGCATTTATACAGTGCCATGATCATCTGAGGTGACGGCGCAACACCGAAAAGAGTTGCAAGCGAGATCGTGTAGTCCTGAAGCTCGGCAAACCTGTCATAATCACCGAAACGCATTGTAATGCTGTCACTTTTTGCGATAACAGCCGCTACCGCCTCGTTTACGGCGTTTGTATACCTGTTTGTGGGGCAGATATCGACAGGGCGGTAATATTTATTGCGGTACTCGCGTACAAGCTGTGCCATTTCCTGCGGCGACTCGCGGAAGTCGTCCACAAAGCGTATCATTGCCACCTTATCAAGGTCGAAGTTTTTTTCAAACATCTCCGTCGCGCGGATAAGATCGCCGCCGTGGAGCGACAATTCGGATATCACGGGTCTTTCTATCTGAGGTATAAATTCTGTAAGATTGGCGGGTACTGTGACATACGCAAAGTTGAACGAATTTATATAAAGCAGATCCCTTACCGAGGTCATACGCAGTATAACCTTGGACATATCGCCCGCAGGCGGGAGCATAAGAAAAGTATCGGTGGTCATTTCGGTATATGCAACTCCGAACTCTGCGAGCCCGTCCTTATAAGCGGCTATGAGCTCCGGCTTTACATCATCGGTAAACGATGAGTCACAAAGACTGTTATCAATAATAGATACTTTCATACTGTCACCCTTTCCGAATTTATCATCATAATATTTTATCATAAAGCAGGGAAAAATTCAATAGTAACGACAGCTCTTGACATAATAACGTTAATATGGTACGATAATATGATAAAAGATGAAAGGGGCATTAACTTTGCTGGAATTTCAGGACGTAAAATGGCAGCTCCAAAACGGAGAGCCTATTATAAAAGGTATCAGCTGTAAGCTCGACAGCAGGCTTACGGTAATAACAGGACCTAACGGCGGCGGAAAGACCTCGCTTGCAAAGCTGATCGCGGGTGTCGAAAAGCCGACCTCAGGCAGGATCGTACTTGACGGTACGGATATCACCGATATGGATATCACAGGCAGGGCAAAGCTCGGTGTAGCTTATGCGTTTCAACAACCTGTACGCTTCAAGGGACTTACCGTAAGGGATCTTCTGGAGCTTGCGGCAGGAAACAAGCTCGGTCATAATGAGCTGTGCGGGCTTCTGGGCAAGGTCGGACTTTGTGCGGAGGAATACATTGACAGAGAGATGAGCAGTGCTTTATCGGGCGGCGAAGCAAAGCGTATCGAGATAGCTACAGTTCTTGCAAGAAACGCAAAGCTTTCCGTATTTGATGAGCCGGAGGCGGGCATTGACCTGTGGAGCTTTGCAAGACTTGTCGAAACGTTTGAAGAGATAAGAAACGGCACGACAGGCTCGCTTATTATAATATCGCATCAGGAGCGCATTCTTTCGATAGCCGATGAGATAGTTGTAGTGGCGGACGGTGCAGTGCGCACCGCAGGACCGAGAGAAGAGATACTCCCGAAGCTTCTCGGCGGCGAATACGCGTGCAGATGTCCCCAGAGAAACGGAGGCGGTTGTCAGTGAGCAATATAATGGACGTAAATTTCAACGGCACAACAGCCGAAATGCTTAAGATCATTTCCGATTACGATGAAGTTACAGGCTTCAACGGCGCATACAATATCCGCGAGGACAGCAAGTGCGCCGGAAGAAAATCATCGGAGAATATAACCATAGAGTCAAAGGACGACAAGCCCGGTATAAATATCCGCGTAAAGCCGTTTACGGTCGGCGAAACGGTTTATATCCCCGCCTGCGTTACCCACAGTGATGTTGACGACCTTGTATACAACGACTTCTATATCGGCGAGGGTGCAGACGTTGTTATCGTGGCAGGTTGCGGCGTACACAATGACGGCGAGGAGCAGGCGCGACACAACGGCATACACCGCTTCTTCCTCGAAAAGGGCTCAAAGGTGCTTTACAAGGAAAAGCATATCGGTACCGGTAAGGGCAAGGGACTGAGAAAAATCGACCCTGTGACCGACTGTGTTCTCGGCGAGGACTCATATCTCGAAATGGATACCATACAGCTCCGTGGTGTTGACAGTACGACAAGAAGCACCTCTGCGGTGCTTGGCAAGGGCGCGAAGATAGTTGTCCGCGAGCGTATAATGACTGACGGTGATGAAGAAGCGGTAACCAAGTTCCACGTTGAGCTTAACGGTGAGGACAGCGGCGCGGATCTCGTTTCGCGCTCGGTCGCAAGAGGAAATTCGCATCAGGCGTTCTACTCGGTAGTAGAGGGCAACAACCGCTGTACGGGTCATTCGGCGTGTGATGCGATAATCGCCGACAACGGCAAGGTCGACGCACAGCCCGCCCTCAACGCCGCAAATGTTGATGCTCAGCTTATCCATGAGGCGGCGATCGGTAAGATCGCAGGCGAACAGATCCTGAAGCTGTGTTCTCTCGGACTTACAAGAGAAGAAGCCGAAGAGAAGATAATAGAGGGATTTCTTAAGTAAAGAAGTATAATATAGCAGTAAAAGGGGTTGTGTGACAGCCCCTTTTTTATATTTTATTTTCCGGGCAGGATTCAGCGCAAAATATTACAAAGCGGAAGCGAACGTAAAAATCGGGCATCGATTTTCACACCGATGCCCGATTTTATTATTAACTTTTTCTAAAAGCCGTTATTTGGCTAACGTCTTACCGCTGACACTTCCGTAATTACCGTAAAGCGCCGTCTTACCGCTCATATAATAAGCTTTCACTCTAAACTTATAAGTCGTATTCTTAGCAAGTCCGGACTTTCTGAATGTAGTTGTGTTGCTGTTAGTAATCTTAGCGACACGAACCCACTTTCCACCCTTGTACATTTCTACTATGTAGCCTTGTGCGGAAGTGTTTTTAGTCCAGTTTACTCTGAGCGCGTCCTTAGCCTTACCTGCTATCTTGACGCCCTTCATTACAGACGGGTTGGTTCTTGCGGTAACTGTAGCGCTGTAGTTGCCATAAAGCACTGTGCTGCCGCTCATCTTGTACGCTCTTACTCTGAACTTATATACCGTAGAAGCCTTAAGCCCGGATTTTCTGAAAGTAGTCGTGCTGTTGTTTGTGATCTTGCCGGCGCGTACCCACTTATTGCCCTGATACATCTCAATGATATATCCGTCAGCAGAAGCATTCTTAGTCCAGTTGATACGGAGCGTGTCTGCCGCCCTACCGCCAAGCTTTGCACCTGTCATAACAGAGGGATTTGTTCTCGCTGTAACAGTCGAGCTGTACTCACTGTAAACCGCTGTACTACCGTACATCTTGTAAGCTTTTACTCTGAACTTGTAAGCAGTTCCCGCTTTAAGCCCCGCTTTTCTGTATGTAATTGTGCTGTTGTTTGTAATCTTAGCAACTCTTGACCAGTTGCCGTTCTGATACATTTCAACAATGTAACCGTCAACATTTGCATTCTTAGTCCAGTTGATACGAAGAGCGTCAGCCGCTCTGCCGGTGAGCTTTGCACCGATTACTTTTGCGAGTGTGGGCTTGTCAAGAAGTTCGTATGTAAAGCCGTTTTCTTTTGCGTACTGTTCGCCGGCTGTGCCGGGATAGCAGTAGATTTTGAAGTCGTCAATCTTCTTGTAGTCGTTATCATAATCTTCATATCCGAAAGCATAATCATCTATTCTTTGTACACTTGCCGGTATTGATACAGAAATGAGGGTGTAACAATTTAAAAATGCACCTTTGCCTATGCTTATCATGCTATCAGGTAAATTTACAGTTAATGGTGTATTTATTCCGAATTCTTTGAAAGAGTAATCAGCTATGTGCTTTGTTTCTTCTTGTATCGTCAACGATGAAGTGTATTTTGAAATATAGTCATCTTTGACACCCACTGCCCATCCGTTTACATCTATGTAGTTTACTATAGCTTCGTTTTCACTACTATAATTGTCATATAATTCGGTTTCTTTAAAAGCGTCTTCACCTATGCTTGTAACACTGCCGGGTATGGAAATATCTGTCAGCGACTTACAATGACAGAATGCTCCATTTCCAATCGTTTTTACACCATCGGGTATTTTTGTACTAATAAGAGAAGCTCTGTAGAACGCGTAATCACCTATCTCTATCAAGCTATCCGGCATTGTAATGCTAGTAAAGATCGCATTGCTGAAAGCCCAATCGCTGATGCTCTTCACGCCATCAGGCATTATGTAGTTCTTATCTTTTTTGCCTAATGGATAGTATATTAGTTTTGTTTTATTTTTATCAAAAAGAACTCCATTTGAAGAAGAATAATTTTTATTACCCTGTTCAATATCTATAACCGAAAGGTCATCGCAATACGAGAAAGCATTTTCTTCAATGTTAATAACGCTATTGGGTATTATTACTTTGGTAATGCTGTTTCCAAGATCAGCACAATAATCTCCTATCTTCGTCACACTCTTTCCATCAATTTTGGAAGGAATATCAACCGTTTCCGCCTCGCCACTATACTTTATAATCTCCACCGTTCCATCATCGAGCACACTATAATTAAAATCCCCATAAGTCTCCGCTCCCGCGCACACCGCGCACAGTACAGCCATTGCCGCAAAGGCAATAAGCCCCAGTAGCCATTTTTTCGCTTTCATAAATACTTACCTCTTTCCTTTTAAAATACAAAAAGGCACAGTCCACCTATCGCGGACTATGCCTTAATAACCATATTGAATTTTACACAGAGATATTGTGCACAACTTAC
>DJPL01000006.1:13895-14236 GCA_002437415.1 Ruminococcaceae bacterium UBA6413
CTGCCTTATACATATCTCTCACCGTTTTCCGTCAGCACTAAATGCTTCGTTTTCTTTTTTACAGTATAGCACGGTTGCCGATTATTGTCAAGCAAACACAAAAGCTGAAAGCCAAAACAGTGCAAGTTGCTTTTTCTGCTATATTGTGCTAAAATATTCACGAGGGAAACCTTGGACGATAGGCGGTCAAATTCATCTCCCGAAAGTGCGCAAGCACTCTGAAAGGGGGCGAAGCTGTGTACATAACGCTAAGTGATTTAACACAGATAGGAATATTTCTTACTGCTTTCACAGTTATGATATTCACAATCTTTTCTTTTTAGGCTCTATAATAAATGTTG
>DJPL01000062.1 GCA_002437415.1 Ruminococcaceae bacterium UBA6413
TTGGCTTTTTCGACAGTCTGAAATCCCCCTCCGATTATCTCGGAGGGGGATTTGATACAAATGCTATCAGAATGCCTTTTTGTATATTTCAAGGATCTCATCGGGATTTGTTTCTCTGGGGTTACCGCCTGTGCATACATCGTTGAATGCCGCTACAGACAGAGCCTTGAGATCTTCTTCCTTGACGTTTATCTCGTGAAGCTTCTGAGGAATGTCGATAGACAGTGAAAGCTTGCGGACAGCTTCAACAGCAGCCTTTACGCCCTCTTCATCTGTCATGTTTTCAGTACCCTGTACGCCCATAGCCTTTGCTATTGCTTTGTACTTTGGCTTTGCGGGGCTTTCTGCGTTATATTCCATTACATAGGGGAGCAGAAGTGCGTTCGCAACGCCGTGGGGTGTATCATAGAATGCGCCGAGAGGGTGAGCCATTGAGTGAACGATACCTAAGCCTACGTTTGAGAAGCCCATACCTGCTATGTACTGAGCAAGTGCCATCGTTTCCCTTGCCTTGGGGTCGCCCTGAACGCTGTCGTACAGTGAGCCGGCGATAAGTTCGATAGCACGGAGTTCAACCATGTCGGACAGTTCCCATGCGCCCTTTGTGATATAGCCTTCAATAGCGTGTGTCAGTGCATCCATACCTGTCGATGCGCACAGGCCTTTAGGCATACCCATCATAAGATCGCTGTCTACGATAGCTACTATGGGGATATCCTTGGCATCTACGCAAACCATCTTCTTCTTGTTTGCTTCATCTGTGATAACGTAGTTTATCGTAACCTCTGCGGCTGTACCCGATGTTGTGGGAAGAGCTATCAGCGGAACGCTCTTGTTCTTTGTGTCTGCAACGCCTTCAAGTGAAACAACGTCTGCAAAATCGGGGTTAGCTATGATAATACCTACAGCCTTTGCCGTATCCATAACAGAGCCGCCGCCTACCGCTACGAGTGAATCGGCGTTCATCTCCTTGAACTTTGCAACGCCTGCCTGAACGTTTGCAACTGTGGGGTTTGCCTTAATGTCACTGTATATTTCATAGGCAATTCCTGCCTTGTCAAGCTCTGCCGTAACCTTTGTAGCCACTCCGCATTCAAGCAGTACCTTATCGGTAACGAACATTACTTTTTTAAGTCCTCTGCCTGTAAGCTCGGGAACAAGGTTTTCTCTTGCACCTGCACCGAAATATGAAGTTTCGTTAAGGATAAAACGATTAGCCATTGGTCTGTACCATCCTGTTCTTTAATATTAAAGCATAGAAATTACTTTCTGTTGCTGTATTCATTATACTATCTTCAGATAAAAAATGCAACACTTTTCACAAAAGTTTTACATTAAACTCGGAGAATATATGTAAAAGTTACATTAAAGATACTTCTTATAACCCGGGTGCTTGCCTGTAACGCCGTACTGTTCTCTCATACCGATAAGTCTATCAATGTTGTCGGGAGTGATATCCTTGACACCGCCGAGCAGTCTTGCAACGAGCGAGATATGAGCCTGAAGCTCCATAGTTTCCATTCTGTAGTATGCTGTGATAAGATCAGCTCCTACTGTCAGCGCACCGTGGTTTTCAAGGAGCATACAGTCGTGTTCCTTTAAGTAGGGAGCGATAGCATCGGGAACTTCATAGGTTGACGGTGTGCCGTAAGGAGTGAGTGGTATTGAACCTACCGCGATAACCGTTTCGATCATACAGTAATCGTCCATAGGCAGATGAGCGCATGCAAAGCCTGTCGAAACAGGAGGGTGAGCGTGTACTACCGCACCTACATCGGGGCGCTCCTTATAGCATCTCAGGTGCATCTTTACTTCCGATGAGGGACGGAAGCCCTCTGCGGCATCAAGAATATTGAAATCGTCATCTATAAGACCTATCTTTTCGGGAGTGATGAATGCCTTGCTGACACCTGTCTGTGTTGCAAGGTACTTGCCCTCGGCTACCTTTACCGTTACGTTACCGTCATTAGCGGCAACCCAGCCTTTCTGCCAGAGCTTGTGGCAGATATCGACCATCTGTTCTTTAATTTCTTCGTACATATATTTATATCCTTTCGGTTGTTTTGTGTTTGTTTATGCGCTTATACAACGCCCTTCTGGAGCATTATGTTTGCGTATACGGCTTTTTCGCCTGTTGCGATTATTGCATAGGCGGTCTTTGCCTGCTCGTAGAATTCAAAGCGTTCTATCTGTCCGATAGCATCGTTTCCTCTTTCGTCGTGTTTTGCGACTATCGCCTTATATTCGTCCCATATGGGAGTTTTCGCGGTGTCACCGGGCATTACCTGCATAAGATTTACAGGCTTGTCAACATAGGTGTCAAGAGGGAAGAGTGTCAGTATTGCGTCAAGCAGCTCGGGCACGCCGTGACCGTCGGCGCGGATAACCTTGCAGTTTTTGCCCATGCTTTCGGCAGGGAAGTTACCGTCGGCAATGATTATCCTGTCGCTGTGACCCATCTCGCACAGGGTTTTGAGCAGCTCGGGCGATAATATTGCGGGAATGTTCTTAAGCATTTATTTCACCTTCTCAAGATATATTTCGTAGTATCTGTTCCATTCCGAAGCGTTTTTCGGAGTGAATGTATATAGCTTTTCGGAAGCGGCGATTATCTTTCTTGCCGTTTCAATGTCCGCTATCTCTCCGTCCGCCATCAGCTGAATTGCTATATTGCCGTAAGAAGTAGCCTCGACAGGTCCGCTTGAAACCTCAATGCCGAGTGCATCTGCGGTAAGCTCCGACAGGAATTTATCCTTTGTTCCGCCTCCGACCATATAAAGCTTTGCAAACTTCTTATCGGTGCAGTCTTCAAGCTCGCTTACCGCGGTGCGGTACTTCATCGCAAGGCTTTCGTAGATACAGCGCATGACCTCGCCGTCGCTTGCGGGAACATATTGTCCTGTTTTTTTGCAATATTCCTTTATTCTTTCGGGAATATTACCGGCAGGGGTAAATTCGGGAGCGTCCACATCTATAAAGCATTTGAAGGGCTCTGCCTTTCGTGCCATATCCTCAAGCTCGGCAAAGCTGTACTGCTTGCCCTCTCTTATCCACTGTCGGCGACTCTCCTGAATAAGCCACAAGCCGATGATATTTTTAAGGAATGAAGTTTTTGCGCCGTAGCCTGTTTCATTGGAAACATTGAGCTTTGCCGATTTTTCATTTATTACGGGAGCGTCAAGCTCTGTTCCGAGAAGCGACCATGTACCGCACGACAGGAACGCAAAGTCCTTTTCGCTTGCAGGTACGGCGACCATAGCGCTTTGCGTATCGTGACCGCAGGCGGCAATTATCTTCGCGGGTTTTATGTCAAGCTCCTTGCAGATCTCATCTGACAGTGTGCCGACTACCGTTCCGCTGTTAACGATTTTTGGCAGGAGAGAATGCTTTATTTTAAGCCGTTCACAGCATTCCTCCGACCAGTTTTTCTTTTCGGCGTCAAATAGCTGTGTGGTTGACGCTATCGACATTTCCGCAACAGGCTCTGCGCCGAGATAATAAGCAAACAAATCGGGCATCATAAGTATCTTGTCGGCTCTGTCGAGAAGCTCCGCGCGATCCCTTATTATGCTTAACAGCTGGAACGCGGTGTTTATCTCCATTATCTGAATGCCTGTCTTTTCGTACAGTTTTTTATGGTCGATAAAGCGCTTGCTGTAGTCCGCAGTGCCTGTCGTTCTGCCGTCACGGTAGTGCACCGGGTTTTCGAGCAGTCTGCCCGACTTATCAATTATGCCGAAATCTACGCCCCATGTGTCAATAGCGATACTGTCGATCTCGCCGTATTCCTTTGATTTTATCAGCGCCTGCTTTATCTCATGAAACAGACGGAGAAAATCCCAGTACATTGTTTTTCCGAGAATTACAGGGTCATTTGAAAAGCGATGGATCTCGGTGAGCTTTATTACAGTGCCGTCAAAAGAGCCGATAACGGCTCTTCCGCTTGACGCACCGAAGTCAATGGCAAGTACGTTTTTCATACTGCCGCCTTATCTTATGTTGCGGTACATAGGACCGTAAGCATTGCAAGCTCTGAAGTCCTGACCTTCCTTATCCATACCAAATGCGTTCCATGCGGCAGGACGGAATATATCCTTTTCGGGTACGTTGTGCATAGCAACGGGTATTCTCAGCATAGAGCAGAGTGTGATAAGATCCGCACCTATGTGACCGTAGCTTATAGCACCGTGGTTTGCACCCCAGTTATTCATTACATCATAAGCCGTCTTGAATGCGCCCTCGCCCGTTGTTCTCGGAGCAAACCATGTGCAGGGCCATGTGTAGTCGGTACGCTTCCACAGCTTGTCGGTAACCTCATCGGGAAGATGAACAGTCCAGCCCTCAGCTATCTGTAATACGGGACCAAGACCCTTTACAAGGTTAAGTCTTATCATTGTGCAGGGCATTTCTGCTTCTGTTACAAATCTTGAAGAATATCCGCCGCCTCTGAAATAGCCGAGGTCTGCATAGTTCCATGTAGTAGCGTCAAGTATATTGTCGATATCCTTGTCTGTTACATCGTACCAGGGCTTCATAACGCCGTTGCCGTTTTCGTCTGTTGCCTTACCGCAGGCATCAAGGCAGGCAGCGCCTGAGTTTATGAGGTGGATAAAGCCGCCGCTCTGCTTAGCAACGCCCTCAAGCTCATAGCCTGTTGCTTTCTTTACGGCTTCGGGGCTCCAGTATGTACGGACATCGGCAAATATCTGTGCGCGGTTTGTAAGCAGCTTCATAAACAGCATTCCAAGACCGTTGAGAACATCGTTTTCTGTAGCAAGAACATAAGGCTCTCTTGCGCCGTTCCAGTCGAATGACGTGTTCAGCATAGCCTCGGGGAAGTCGCAGTTGGGATAGAAGTCTGTCCACTGGCGCTGTCCCTGGAAGCCTGCGGCGATCGCATTGTGACCTACAGCTTCTTCTTCACAGCCTGCGGGGAGATTTTTGTTGCCGTTCATCAGATCCTTTATGATGCACATCATCTTAACGACAAATTCCCAGTCCTGATCCTTCTGCTCACGGGTGCGGCGGAACTGTTCGGGGTTCTTGTCGAAGCCTTCCTTGCACTTTTCGCGTGTCCACTTGAGAGCCTTCTGATACTCTGCTTCATCATAGATGCCCTCTGTCATTCGGCGGATTATTTCAACCTCGTCAACAGACTCAACACGCATGCCGAGATATTCTTCTATGAATGCGGGGTCGATGATCGAGCCGCCGATACCCATTGTGATAGAGCCTATCTGTAAGTATGATTTACCTCTCATTGTAGCGCAGGCAACAGCCGCTCTGCCGAAACGCAGGAGCTTTTCCTTAACGTCCTCAGGGATAGAGGTATCGTCTGCTTCACATACGTCATGACCGTAGATGCCGAATGCGGGCAGACCCTTCTGTGCGTGTGTTGCCAGTACAGATGCAAGATAAACCGCACCGGGACGCTCTGTGCCGTTAAAGCCCCATACGCCCTTTATTGTCATAGGATCCATATCCATTGTTTCTGCGCCGTAGCACCAGCAGGGAGTAACGGTGAGCGTAATGTCAACGCCGCACTTTTTGAACTTGTCTGCACAGGCTGCCGCTTCCGCAACTCTGCCTATAGTAGTATCGGCGATAACTACCTTTACGGGCTCGCCGTTGGAATATCTGATGTTTTCCTCGAACAGCTTTGCGGCTGATTTTGCCATATTCATTGTCTGCTCTTCAAGAGATTCTCTTACCTTGAGAACACCTCTTCTGCCGTCGATCGTGGGACGTATTCCTATTACGGGATAATCGCCTATAAGTCTGTTTTCGCTCATAATAAAATATTTCCTTTCTGTAAAATAGAAAACGTTTTTGGTGCTTTGCACCGTTGCCTTTATTTTAGCACTTCTATAGCCTTTTCGTCTTGTTTTATTCTCACGAATTATATGACAATATTGACATTTTTGAAGTGCAGACTAAAATTTTATAAAATCGCTTTAAAAGAGCTCACTTTTGTGATATAATTAAAGCTATAAAGCTTAGAATTGGTTTCATTAAGGAGATAGAAAGCATGAGAATGTTCTTAGCGATACTTGCTTGCAAGGTATCGAAATGTTTGCTTAAGCTTATCGGCAGAGGCAGCAGTCTGCCGGGCGATATAGCGCTTAAGCTCTGCCCCGATGTACTGTCGAGGGTTAAGCTCCCCGAACAGGTGATAGCGGTCACAGGAAGCAACGGTAAGACCTCGACCGTTGAGATGATAGCACAGGTAATGCGTAAATCGGGTAAAAAAGTTATATGGAATAAAGAAGGCTCAAACCAGATTGCAGGTGTTACTGCGATAATATTATCCGAATGTACATTCGGCGGTAAGGTAAAGGGCGATGTGCTTTTACTTGAATCGGACGAGAGATACGCTAAATATTCGTTCAAATTCTTCGCTCCGACACACTATATAATAACTAATCTTTACCGCGATCAGCTTACTAGAAACGGTCACCCGGAGTGGGTCTACGAGTCGATAAAGGACAGTATCAGACCCGAGTCACAGCTTATTCTCAATGCCGATGATCCGCTTGTTTCGAGATACGGCAAGGATAGGGATAATGTCGTCTGGTTCGGTATGGACAAGCAGGATTTCAGCACCGACCACGCTACAGGCGTATACAATGACGGTGCGTTCTGCCCCGAGTGTAAGCACAGAATGAGCTATGATTATTATCACTATGCGCACATCGGCAGCTATCGCTGCGACAACTGCGGACATAAAAAGCATGATACGCAGTACACCGTAACAAATGTTGATTATGACAGCGGTATCGTGACGATAAACGACAAGTATAAGATAAAGCTTCTGTTCAAGAGCGTCTATAATGTGTATAACATTCTTGCCTGCTTTGCGGCTTGCTCTATTGTCGGAATTGACGGCGATGTCATAGCAGATGAGCTGTCACATTATTTCCTTAAGAGCGGACGTATTTTGCAGTTCAAGCTTGGTATGAACAATGGTACATTTCTTATCGCAAAGCACGAAAATTCTGTGGCAAGCGACCGCGTGTATGATTATATCATAAGAAAAAATCAACCTTGCTCGGTGATCATAATAATTGATTCGGTTAGCCGCCGTTATTCGACCGGTGAAACGAGCTGGCTGTGGGATATTGATTACGGTGTGCTTAAAGCCGACTGCATACAGCACCTGTATCTTCTCGGCAGACACGCTAAAGATCTTGAAACAAGACTTTCCTACACAGATATTGATATGAGTAAGGTCACGGTAAACGAGGATATTCCCGCGGCACTTGATGAGATAGGTGCAAAGCCCCTCGGCAAACTGTATACGGTTACCTGCTTTTCGGATAAGGAAAAATTCTTGTCTAAGGTAGAACTTACACCTGCGGAGGAGGACGTATGAGAATAATTCATTTATTTGCGGATCTGTGTAACCTTTACGGTGATTACGGCAATGTGTGCGCTCTGAAAAGGGCGCTTGAAAACAAGGGACAGACTGTAGAGGTTGAATATCAGTCGATAGACGATACGATCGATATTTCGGGTGTGGACTTTGTGTTCATCGGCTCTGCAACCGAGAGAAATCAGAAGGTAGCGCTTCAGTATCTGCAAGGCTATAAGGATAATATAAAATCTGCCCTTGATAACGGTACGGTCATTCTTGCAACGGGCAATTCGTTTGAAATGTTCGGGCAGAGCGTTACCGACTGCGACGGCGTAAGGTATGACGGACTTTCATTCTTCCCTTATGAAACCACAGAGGGAAAAGAAAGGATCGTTACCGACAGCCTTTGCACTACTTCGCTGTGCGGCGGCGATATAATAGGCTTTGTAAACAAGGCAAGCCTTACGACAGATGTCACCTCACCACTTTTTGATGTAAAGCAGGGAAGCGGCAACGGCAAGGACGACAGTAAAGAGGGAGTACATTACGGTAATTTCTACGGCACACACCTTATAGGTCCAGTGCTTATAAGAAATCCTCAGCTGTGCGAATACTTCGCCGAAATGCTTATTAAAGAGTAATATGGATATAACAAAACCCCATTCATCATACCGATGAATGGGGTGATTTTATGTGGTTTATCTGTCTTTCTTAAGCATTGAAACACCGATAGCAATTGTAGCTATGCCGGAAACGATATATCCGATGACCAGATCGCTTATAAACGTACCTGTCATTGAGTCTATACCTTCAAGTCCTGTCAGAAGGTCGAACTGTTTCATAAGGTCAAACAGACCGAATAACACACCGAAGAAACCTTCATAACCCAGCAGAGAAAGAGCTTCAGCTATTTCAGGTTCGCTGACTAATTGCCATGTATATATGACCATATTGCTCAGCAGTACCATTATAAGCACTATCACAATGCTTGTGATAAGACCCAGAACATCAAACCTTTTGCCGAAAAGGTGATATCCGAATATTGTGGAGAACGCCATTGCAACGCCGCCGAGATATGAGATATATCCGAGCTTTCCTATGAGTATCCACACTGCACAGCCGATAAGAGAGAAGAGTATAGCGCCGAGTATACCCATAAGCGGCTTGCTTTCCTGAACTATTGCGGTAGGTCTGCCGGCAACGAAACGACCGTCATTGCCAAACGAGTTCATAGGTTGCTGTACAAAACCGCCGTTCATGGGCTGCTGTGAGTAGCCGCCGTTATTCATCGGCATAGGTGCGGGCTGTGAAAATCCTCCGTTTATGGGAGGGAGATTGCTGTTTGTCGGGGGCTTAAGCTCTGCAAGCGACTGAGCGGTCGAGTATCCTGTGCTCTCCGGAGCGGTAGCGGGGTCGATCGCCGCCATAGTATCATTACTCGTACTAGGAACAGGGAGCGGAGCAACGGTAGGCTGTACAGCGTTTATGGGTTGACTGTTATTCATAACAGGCTGTGCGGGAGCGCCGTTCGGCATACCGTACATTCCTGTGTTTTGCTGAGGCGCACTCTGCATAGGTATGGGCTGTGCGGGGTTAAAAGCAGGCTGTGCGGGGTTAAAAGCAGGCTGACTGTTTACAGCAGGCTGTACAGGTGTCGGCTGTCCTGCGGACATTGCCTTTTCAGCCTCGTCCTCTTCGCTCTGCACACACATTTTGCATAACTGCTTTATGCTGCCGTCAGAAGCCTTGGCAAAAGTAAGACCTATAGAAGAATTGCACTTTGCACAGGCGTTGCTGTAATAATTAGCCGAATAGTACTTGACTATGTCGGTGATAAAGCGCTTTATATCTGCCGCTGTTTGACCGTCGTCGCTTCCTGCGAAAAGAACGGCGGATATGTTGGGATCGCCCGCCTTATAAGCCTTTACAAAGCTGTTTTCGGGCTTTGCCATATATTCGGTGAAAAAGTCGTCTGCCGTTTTTGTTGTAAGAGCACTCTTTCTTACCCATGAGTTGAATATGATACAGCTCTTGTCGCTCAGCGCTCTGAGCGTAAAGCCGTATCCTACATAAGTGCCGCCGGCATAATCTTCGGAATAAAGAGTGAGCGCGAGCTCAGGCTTTAAACGTAAAAGTACGTCAGTAACCATTATATTTCCTCCAAAATTGCTTCAGGTTGATTTTAAGGCAAAGCCTTACCAGTTAATTTTACTATAATTCAGCTTTTCTGTCAATAGATAAAGGGTAAAAGGACAAGCAAAATCTGCTAATATAAATAAAAATGCTCCCCATATGGGGAGCAATCTTATCGTAACATTGACCGAAATCAGTTAGCACGCTGAACCTTACCTGAACGAAGGCAACGTGAGCAAGCGTGTACTCTGCAGGGAGTACCGTTTACGATAGCCTTAACCTTCTGAACATTGGGCTTGAAAGCTCTGTTTGTACGTCTGTGTGAGTGAGAAACCTTAATGCCGAAAGTTACGCCCTTTCCGCAGATATCACATTTTGCCATGGGGTTTGCACCTCCTTCAATACTTGCTTTTATCTTGCGGCAGACAGCAAATCTGCCATTCACTATTTATCATATAGCGATACAACATTAACATTTTAACAGAAATCCGAGCAAATTGCAAGTGTTTTTTGATAATTTTCTGAAAAAATTTTGCATATCAACAACTTGTACAATTATACCGACTGTTTCTATGCGCTTTTGTGCAATCAGAACACAAGAGTATATGTTTTATCGGGGAGCGTATCAAACGAAACTATGCCGTCATCTGACATCATAGGTACAGATTTGCCGTCACAGATGACAGCTTCGCAATCGGATTTGATACGGCAGATGCCGCCGCAGTTCGACTTTATCGTTACCGATGTGGTATTGAAGTTTTCCCACTTTGCATCGACAACAAAGCCGTGTCTTGCGCAAAGACCCTTGAAGCTTCCGTTTCTCCATGCGTCGGGTGACGCGGGAAGAAGCTCTATATAGCCCTCGTGGCTCTGTATCAGCATTTCGGCAATGCCCGCACTGCCGCCGAAGTTTCCGTCAAGCTGGAACGGAGGGTGGAAGTCGAACAGGTTATCAAAGGTACAGCCTCTGAGCAGTCCCTGTAAAATTGAGTAGGCGCGGTTGCCGTCCTTTACTCTTGCCCAAAGGTTGAGCTTGTATGCTCTTGCCCAGCCGGTCGACTCGTCGCCGCGGTCGTTAAGGGTGTTTATTGCGGCTTTCATAAGCTCGGGTGTGTTTGAATTTATGCCCTTGCCGGGGTAAAGTCCGAGCAGGTGGGAGATATGACGGTGGTTCTTCTGCGTCTTGCTGTGGTCGAAGTTATCATCGTCCTCTTCGAACCACTCTTTGAGAAGACCTGTCTTTTTGCTGACGCTGTAGGGCTTGAGCTGTACTATCTGCTCTTTTACGGTATTGCGCAGTTCTTCGTCCTTGCCGAGTGCCTCACTCGCAGTGATAAAGTCGCTGTAGAGCTGTTCGATAAGGCTCTGCTCGTAGGTGTTGCCTATAGTCACAGGTCCGTGCTCGGGCGAGTAGGTAGGCGAAGAAACAAGTCGCTTCTGCTTGTCATCATATATCAGCCACTGTGTGTAGAAGCGCACGCTTTCGCGCATTATCGGGTATATGTGTTCTTCAAAGTA
Organism: Ruminococcaceae bacterium UBA6413; assembly: GCA_002437415.1. Classification (GTDB taxonomy): domain Bacteria; phylum Bacillota; class Clostridia; order Oscillospirales; family Ruminococcaceae; genus Ruminiclostridium_E. The sequence continues at coordinate 11,006 of DJPL01000062.1, forward strand.
CGTTTTGTCGCCTGTGAACTCGAAGTATTCATATATGTTCTGCATAAGCCATGCAACAGCCGCGGTCGACCAACCCCAATAGAAGTCCCAGCCGGGAGCTGTCCAGCCGAAGGGAGTACTCTGTGTATGTGCGCACCAGCCGTTTTCGGGGTGCTCTTCATCTGATTTTATGCCGTAGTATGCTTCTGCGGACTTTCTGCCGGACGGACGCATACTGTCAAGAAAATCAACCAGAGGAGGTACTGTTTCGCTGAGGTTTGTGTTATATGCACCCCAGTAGTTCATCTGGAGATTTACGTTAATATGATAGTCACAGCACCACGGAGGGCAGTTGCTCTCGTTCCAAACACCCTGAAGGTTAGCGGGGAGAGAGCCTGCTCTTGATGAGCTTATCAGCATATATCTGCCGAACTGGAAGTAAAGCGTTTCAAGGCGGTTTGCTATGCTCCTTGAACTGCTCTCCTTATATTCGCTTATAAGCTTGTCGCAGGGGATAACGTCATTTGCGTCTTCGTTTATCTTGAGCGTTACTCTGTCAAACAGGGCCTTGTAGTCTGCGAGGTGTTCTGCATAAAGTGCGTCAAAGCCTTTATTTACGGCGTTTTCGATACGCTGATTTACAGCGATCGCGGGATCGATACCTGTTCTGAAGGTCGGGTATTTGTTTGAATAATCGGTTGACGCGGTAAGATAAATATATACCTCGTCGGCGTGCTCGACCATTATGCAGTCTTTTGCATCGATAAGCTCGCCGCCCTTGTTTACCACCTTGAATACGGTGCAGTAACGAAGTCCGTTATCCCACAATGCACCCTCATAGGTCAGAGTATCACCGTTTGCGGTAACACTGCCGCACTGAAGATTATCAAGTGACAGTCTTACGCAAATTCTGCGGGGCTTGTCTGAGCTTAATTTCAGGCAGATAACATTTGAGGGGTAGTTTGCGAAAGCTTCTCTTTTATGAACTGCGCCCTGATAAGTAAACTGTGTTGTGAATATCGAATTGTCAAGGTCGAGTGTCCTTGTATAATCTGCAGCAAGTGTTTCGTCTATGTTCGAGAAAGTCAGCATCAGGTCGCACAACAGCTGATATGCTCCGAAGCCGTCGGTCGCACCTGTCAGATGGGGCAGAAGAGCCACGGCATCGTCATACTTTCCGTCATAGAGAAGCTGCTGTACCTGCTTTACATATTCATAGCTGCCTTCTATGATACCGCTGTTGTAGTCGGGACGGCTCTCGGAAGGTCCGCCTGCCCACAGAGTTTTCTCGTTAAGCACTATTTTTTCCTTTGAAATGCCGCCGAAGAAGCTTGCGCCCATATAGCCGTTTCCGATAGGCTGGCATTGCTGCTCCCACTTGTCAAATTCTCCGGGAGCTGTAAACAGTATTTTGTTTTGCATATGTTCCTTACCTTTCTGTAAGCGTCATTCAACGCTTAAAACCGCATAAGCTTACGCAATGCGGTTCAACAGTACTATTATACCCGAACATAACGGGAATGTCAACAACATATTGTATGTAAATGTGACTTAATTCAGCATATATCTTGTTGCGAGCATTTTTGAGAGAAGTCCGAAGTAATCCATACCCGCCGCCTCAGCCGCCATAAGCGACAGGCAGTTAAGGTCGGGACGATGCGGACGTGATGCGCCTGTAAGATTAGGCTTGGGGTTGAAGTCGAACATTTTGTAATTACCGTTTTTATCTGCACGGCAGTCGATACGCACCATAGCCTTAAGTCCGAGTAACCATACCGCAAGCTCACAGCTTTTTCTGAGAGTGGTAAGCTTAGGGTCGTCCTTTATTACACGGCTGTTTTTTACAACGGGAACATCGCCGTTGTAGGGAGCAACGCCGTTTTTCTGGTCAAAGCGCTCAATGAACGGCAGAGAAGTGCCGTCGGGGAAAACCGTAAGTGTAACTTCCGCACCGCTGAGATATTCTTCAGCCATCATGGTGTCGCCGTATCTGCCCGATGCAAAGGCTTCATCACGGGCTCGGATAAATTCTTCGGGGGTATCGCACTTTACAACGCCCTGACTTCCTCTGCCGCGGATCGGCTTTAATATGCAGGGGTATTCGCCGTTGTAGACTGTATCGGCGGTGACAAGACAGTCTGTTACGACAGGCAGTTCATTTTGTAAGAGCAGAGTGTTGGTGCTGAATTTATCGTCATACATATCAACATCTTCGGTGCGGTGTCCGACAACGTATATTCCGCTGAAATCGTCTATCGGGTGACCCTTGTAAAGCGCGGTGTTGAGCCACAGGGTATCCGCGCCTTTGTCAATAGCCTGCTGTATCCCTTCGTGTGTATCGGGAAAACACCAGTCGGTGTCCTTGTAAACATCGGGATCGTCTACAGGGGTTATTACGTCAATGCCGCCGTTTTTTAGGCAGTATGCGATATCCGCACAGCCGTCGCTGTAACCGCCGGGCTTCATCGGTTTTTTTATGCCGCCGATCGCGGGCGGTTCGTGAGCCTGATATATAAGTGCTACTTTCATTTTGTATCCTTTCTAAACTAAATTTATCCCACGTTTTAATGTGGGATAAGAATTTTTATCGTATAAGCCTGTGAACTTTCTTCCTCAGCCATTTATCATAAAAATAAGATAACTGGCTCAGACATACGTCATAGCAGACAAATGTGAAATTTCCGATAAGCCAGAAAACAAGTACCGCAAACTGTCCGAAGCCTGCAAAGTCCTCGATAAGCTGTCCCATACCGAGAACATTCAAAAGCAGGGCGTATATCGCTATAACGGGAACGTTGAAGCATAAAAAACGCAGTAGGAATGACAGTACCGCAGGCTTTACTTTCGTAAGCAGATCGCGGATAACGGGGTAGTAGCCGAAAAACCCCGAGAACAGAAGCTTTGACTCTATATCGGGGGTGAGAAGCAGTGCGAGCAGAGCTACTGCCGCATAGCACAAAAGCGCCCATTTTCTGCTTATCTCACGGTATATTATCCATACGACAAGTCCCGCCACGGCAGGCAGAATATACACGCCTATGGGGATAAAGCCTGTACAGAACATCAGCACTATGCATATCGCGCTCAGTATTCCGCTCAGTGCTATAGCGTAGCTCCTTGTCTTTTTGTTTGAGGGCATTTTAAACCTTTCTCCTTGCGTGCTCGGCGTAAAGCTCGTTGCTCTTTTCCTTGCGCTCTCTGCCGTCACGGAGTATATCGCGCAGTGTGTCTATATCGTCATTGTTTATAGCATCTCTGTATTCGCACAGATTATCGATTATTGTGTTCAGCTCGAACAGCAGAGCTTCTTTATTGCACAGGAACAGACTGCTCCACATATATTCGTTCAGCTTTGCGACACGGGTAAGATCCATAAAGCTGCCTGCGGAAAATCCGTCGGCGTTGAAAAGCGAGGGGCTTTTTACATATGCATTAGATACAACGTGAGCAAGCTGTGAGGTGAACGCTATGTTTATATCGTGCTGTTTCGGTGTTGCGGTCACGACCTTGCCGAAGCCCATACAGCAGGCAAGAGTTGACAGCAGATCTATTGCCATTTTCGGCGTGTTTTCAGAGGGGGTGATTATATAGCTTGCACCCTTGAAAAGATCATCGGTCGAATAGTCAAAGCCCGAAAACTCACGTCCTGCCATCGGGTGGCTTCCGACAAAGATAACGCCGAGCGGCTCGAGAACCTCGGTACAGCGGGTAACGACATACTCCTTGATACCGCAGGAGTCGGTAACGATCGAGCCGGGCTTGAACTTATCCTTGTGCTGCTTTACAAATTCTACTATAGTTTCGGGATAGAGGCAGAGCATTGTCATATCTGCGTCACTGAGCTCGTTTGCCGTGATTATCTCGTCTATTGCGCCGCTGTCGAGAGCCTTTTTGCATACCTCGCCGTCGGCGTCAAGTCCCATTATATGATGAAATGTACTTTTCTTCAAAGCCTTGCAGATAGAGCCGCCTATCAGACCAAGACCTACTATTGCTATTTTCATTTTTGTCCTTCTTTCGGTGCGTTTTGAAAACGTATATAGTTTATTATATCTTATCGGGCGGTCAATTTCAAGTCGGAATGTGAAAATTTGCTGAAAAAGCATTGACCTCTCCTAACTGTTTGTTGACATTACGGAAAAGAAAAGTGTATAATTTATTTGATATTTTTTAATGGAACAAAGGAGAAACACAGATGAAGGTACTTAAGTACTTAAAGCCGTACTGGCTTTTCGCCTTACTGTGTCCGCTGGCTATGATACTTGAGGTAGGTATGGACCTGTTACAGCCTACTCTTATGTCGGACATAGTTGATAACGGCATATTAGGCACTGCGGCTGCCGATGAAAATCTGCGGTATGTTCTGATAACGGGACTTAAAATGCTTATGTTTTCGCTTATCGGCTGTTTCGGCGGTATAGCCTCGGCGGCATTCGGTACAACTGCGGCTCAGAAGATGGGCAACGATCTCAGAAAAGACGCATTTGCAAAGGTAATGCATATGTCTTTTCAGCAGACGGACAGGTTTACTACAGGCTCACTCGTTACAAGACTTACAAATGATATAACGGCTATTCAGGAATTTGTATCTATGTCGCTGAGAATGTTTGTCAGAACGGGTATGCAGTTTATAGGCGGCATTGCCGTTATTCTGACGCTGAATGTAAACTTCGGTATGGTGCTTGTGATATCGCTTCCTGTTCAGCTTATTGCGGTGGCGATAATTATGAAAAAAGCCGCACCGCTTTTCGGCATTGTGCAGACTAAGCTCGACAAGGTGAACAGCGTTGTACAGGAGAATGTTTCGGGCGCAAGAGTGGTAAAGGCTTACACCCGTGAGGAATATGAAATCAACAGGTTCGACAATGCAAATACCGACCTTATGTCGACCAATCTGAAGGTCCAGAAGCTTCTAGCAACGCTGAACCCCATACTTATGGTCATTATGAATGCGTCTGTTATCGCAATTATAATGATAGGCGGCTTCCAGGTAGACGCAAAGGCAATGCAGGTCGGTGATGTAATGGCGGCTGTGACCTACATAACACAGATACTTATGTCGGTCATGATGGTAGGTATGATGTTCCAGCAGGTTTCACGTGCAACGGCATCTATGAAGCGTGTGAACGAGGTGCTTTCAACAGACCCTGTTATCGGTAACGGTAATAAAAATGCCGATGGCGATAACAGCGGTACGGTCGAGCTTAAGAATGTCAGCTTCGCATATCCGGGTGCGTCGGGAAAGCCGGTGCTTTCAGGTATTGATCTGAAAGCCGAAAAGGGTCAGATGATAGCTATACTCGGCTCTACCGGTTGCGGTAAGACCTCGCTTGTAAATCTCATACCGAGGTTTTATGACGTGACCGAGGGTGAGGTGCTTGTTGACGGCGTAAATGTCAAGGATTACGATGTTGATACGTTAAGAAGTAAGATAGGCGTGGTATTACAGAAGAGCGAGCTTTTCTCGGGTACAGTAGCAGAAAATATCCGCTGGGGCTGTGAAACGGCTACGGACGAAGAGGTAAAGACTGCCGCAGGAATAGCGCAGGCGGAAGAGTTTATAAGCGGCTTCAATGACGGCTATGACACGATGATAAGCGAAAAGGGTGCGTCGCTGTCAGGCGGTCAGAAGCAGCGTATGGCGATAGCAAGAGCTATTGTCAAAAAGCCCGAGATACTGATATTTGATGATAGTACATCGGCGCTTGATCTGAGCACGGAGGCAAAGCTCCATACGGCTCTGCGTGAGAGCTTAAGCGGTGTCACCGTTATAATGATAGCGCAGAGAATAGCAAGCGTTATGAGAGCCGATAAGATAGCGGTGCTTGAAAACGGCTCGATATGCGCTTTCGGCACGCATAAGGAGCTTATGGAAACGAGCGATGTCTACAGAGATATCTATTATTCGCAGATGAAGCAGGGAGAGGAGGCAGCGGTAAATGGCTAACGAACGTCCTCCTATGAGAATGATGGGCAGAGGAGGTCCTCCGCCCCACGAAAGAATGCTGATGGCTGAAAAGCCGAAGAACGCAAAAGGTACAATCAAAAGGCTTGTCGGCTATATCGGCAAGAACAGGTATCTTATGATACTGCTGTTGTCGGTCATGCTGATAATCACGGTTTTAAACCTCGTTGCACCGTATTTACAGGGTCTTGCGATAGACAAGATAACGATTTCGGATCAGCGGCTGAATGTCGATATAAGCGGTATGATCTACTGCCTTATAGCGCTTGGCTGTGTGTATCTTGTCAATTCACTGCTTACATATTTTCAGGGTATATTTGCGGCAAAGCTTTCCCAGACGACAGTCAAGGCTATGCGTAAGGATCTGTTCGACAAGATCTCATATCTGCCGATAAAATATACCGATACACATCAGCACGGCGATATCATGAGCCGTATGACAAACGATGTCGAGAACATTTCCAACACCGTTTCTCAGTCGATAGCCTCGCTTTTCTCGGGCGTTCTGACGCTTGTCGGCTGTCTTGTGTTCATGCTGTATTATTCGCCTATGCTGACGCTTGTCAGTCTTACAGCTGTCGTTCTGACGCTTGTTGTAACCAAAAATCTTACAAAGTTTATGAGAAAGTATTTCCCGTTACAGCAGACGCTTTTAGGCAGACTGAACGGTCACATTGAAGAAATGGTATCGGGCTACAGAACGGTAGCGGCATACTCAAAGGAAAAGAAAGCCTGCGAGGAGTTCGGTGAGATAAGCGATGAGCTTCAGAAAGCGGCGATAAAGGCGCAGATATGCGGCGGTATAATGGGTCCGTGTATGAATGTAATATCAAATATAAGCTTTTTGCTTGTTGCGGGCTTCGGCGCATATTTCCTTATTATCGACTTCAATCCCCTTGCGCTGAAAGGTGCTATGACGGTCGGTACAATTCAGGCGTTCTTGCAGTACACCAAGAATTTCACACGTCCTATAAATGAAATTGCACAGCAGTATTCATCAATACAGACGGCTATTGCGGGTGCGGAGCGTGTGTTCGAGATAATGGATACCGAACCTGAAAGCGATGAGGGTACGGATAAGAATTTCTCGATCGATAACGTAAAGGGTGACCTTATGTTCAAGGATATCGACTTCTCCTACGTTCCCGGTGAAAAGGTACTGCATAACTTTGACCTTTGGATAAAGAGCGGTCAGAAGCTGGCTATAGTCGGTGCTACCGGCTCGGGCAAAACCACGGTCGTAAATCTGCTGACGAGATTTTACGATATCGACGGCGGAAGCATAACACTTGACGGCGAAAGCATATACGATATACCGAAAAAGAAGCTCCGCGGCTCGATAGGTATAGTGCTTCAGGACACCGTAATATTCAACGATACGATAATGCAGAATATCCGCTACGGCAGGCTTGACGCTACCGATGAAGAAGTAATTGCGGCGGCAAAGACGGCGAAGGTTGCTGAATTTGCCGAAAAGATGAGCGACGGCTACGATACTATGCTCACCGAGGGCGGCGGAAATTTGAGCCAGGGACAGCGACAGCTGATAGCTATTGCAAGAGCTGTGCTTGCCGACCCGAAGATACTTATTCTCGATGAAGCAACGTCAAGCATTGATACGCGTACCGAGGTACATATCCAGGAGGCAATGCTTGCACTGATGAAGGGCAGGACAAGCCTTATCATAGCGCACAGACTGTCTACTATCCGTGACGCGGATAAGATAGTTGTAATTGACGGCGGACAGGTAGTTGAAGCGGGAAATCACGAAAAGCTGCTCAGCGAAAACGGCGCTTATGCAAGACTGTACAACACTCAGTTTGCAGGTATAAAAACGTAATAAACAGTGCACCGCACGGCTTTTGTCGTGCGGTGTATCTGACCGATAAGGAGTATATATGCATTTTGTCAGCGCAAGATCCATACTATCCCCGAAAAACGGAATGAATGTCTATCGCGGCTGTACTCACGGCTGTATTTATTGCGATGCACGCTCGACTTGCTATAATATGCAACATAATTTTGAAGATATAGAGGTAAAGCAGAACGCTCCCGAGCTTCTTGAAAAAGCGCTTGTTTCAAAGCGTAAGCTGTGTATGATAGGTACAGGTGCGATGAGCGATCCGTATATGCACTGTGAGGAAAAGCTTTTGCTTACAAGGCGATGTCTTGAAATTATCGACAGGAACGGATTTGGTGTAACGCTACAGACAAAGTCTGATATGATCTTGCGTGATGTTGCTCTGCTTTGCAGTATTAACAGCAAGGCGAAGGCGGTCGTACAGATGACGCTGACAACACACGATGAGAATTTGTGCCGCATTATAGAGCCGAATGTCTGCACGACAAAACGGCGGTATGAAGTGCTTAAAGCAATGCAGGAAAACGGCATTCCCACCGTTGTGTGGTTTAGCCCCGTGTTGCCGTTCATAAACGATACAGAGGAAAATTTGCGCGGAATACTGTCATACTGCTTTGACGCGGGTGTAAAGGGCATTATCTGCATGGGGATAGGCACTACGATGCGTGACGGCGACAGAGAATATTTTTACTCTGCGCTTGACAGGCATTTTCCGGGTATGAAACAGCGGTATATATCGCAGTATGGTAATGAGTATATCTGTAACAGTATTAACAACGGCAGGCTTATGAGCATATTCTGTAATGAGTGCGAAAAGCACGGTGTTATGTATGATCCCGATGAAGTGTTTGCTTATCTTCGAGAGCTTCCGGAAAAGGACGAACAGTTATCGTTTTTATGATGTGATTTTGTTAAAATAAGGTTAATAATTGTTTTTTATAATACTGATATAATAAATTGAAAGGGTGAAGAGTATGACTATCAGAAAATTAACAAACGAGGAACTTACGCAGTGTGTAGATGTCATTCGCAAAAGCTATGAAACAGAAGCTCTTGCATTCGGCATTACCGAAATGAACTGCCCTCAGCACGCAAGCTTTATTACGCTTGACCGTTTAAAGATGTCGGCGGAGTGGGGGTTTCTTTTCTACGGAGCGTTTGAGGAAGATGAGCTGATAGCCTGCTTCGCGCTTGAAAAGAAGGACGACAGCGTGTATGAGCTGCATTTGTTCTCGGTTCTTCCCGATAAGAGATACGGCGGTATCGGTGCAAAGTGCCTTGAATTTGCTAAAAACGAGGTTTTCTCAATGGGCGGCACGGTGCTTAACGCAGGCGCAATTCATCAGAGTGTAAGAGTGCGTAATTGGTACGAGAAAAACGGTTTTACGCAAAAAGAGATACACAGAGTGGCATATCTGCCGTTTGCACTCGGAATAATGAGTTGTAATGTAGGCGAGTGAATACGAAATACATAAATGATGGAGCTGTGATGAAATTTTTGCATTTCATCACAGCTTTTCAGTTTATTAAAGTTTATTGAAATTACAATGCAACATATTATAAAAAAGCCAGAGCAATAAATATATAGCCAACACCGCTGAAAACAGTTTCCGTGCTGATAAGGTGTTAATAATTTCGTGAGTGTATCTGTGCAACTGCGCTAACATTAACC